>NZ_JARVSB010000019.1:0-5672 GCF_030209365.1 Plantibacter sp. ME-Dv--P-095 | reverse complement strand
AAGTTGCCCTGCAGGGCGGTCGTGATGGCCAAAGGCAGGAGCATCCGATCCTTGAGAACTCAACAGCGTGCACAATGTCAAATGCCAAAAACCTCGTGCAATTGATGCCTTCCTTTTCGGTTGGTTGATGTTGCGGGAGATTCCTTTGGAAAACATTTAAACAAAACAAAGCAAGTCAGTAATGATTTGTTCTGTCAGTTTCAAACTTGCATCGTGTTCACCTATTCCGGTGGCATGGTGCGCGAAATGTGCCGGTCTTCGGATCGTGCAATTCAACATTTACGGAGAGTTTGATCCTGGCTCAGGACGAACGCTGGCGGCGTGCTTAACACATGCAAGTCGAACGATGAAGCCCAGCTTGCTGGGTGGATTAGTGGCGAACGGGTGAGTAACACGTGAGTAACCTGCCCTTGACTCTGGGATAAGCGTTGGAAACGACGTCTAATACCGGATACGAGCTTCCACCGCATGGTGAGTTGCTGGAAAGAATTTTGGTCAAGGATGGACTCGCGGCCTATCAGCTTGTTGGTGAGGTAATGGCTCACCAAGGCGACGACGGGTAGCCGGCCTGAGAGGGTGACCGGCCACACTGGGACTGAGACACGGCCCAGACTCCTACGGGAGGCAGCAGTGGGGAATATTGCACAATGGGCGAAAGCCTGATGCAGCAACGCCGCGTGAGGGACGACGGCCTTCGGGTTGTAAACCTCTTTTAGCAGGGAAGAAGCGAAAGTGACGGTACCTGCAGAAAAAGCACCGGCTAACTACGTGCCAGCAGCCGCGGTAATACGTAGGGTGCAAGCGTTGTCCGGAATTATTGGGCGTAAAGAGCTCGTAGGCGGTTTGTCGCGTCTGCTGTGAAATCCCGAGGCTCAACCTCGGGTCTGCAGTGGGTACGGGCAGACTAGAGTGCGGTAGGGGAGATTGGAATTCCTGGTGTAGCGGTGGAATGCGCAGATATCAGGAGGAACACCGATGGCGAAGGCAGATCTCTGGGCCGCTACTGACGCTGAGGAGCGAAAGGGTGGGGAGCAAACAGGCTTAGATACCCTGGTAGTCCACCCCGTAAACGTTGGGCGCTAGATGTGGGGACCATTCCACGGTTTCCGTGTCGTAGCTAACGCATTAAGCGCCCCGCCTGGGGAGTACGGCCGCAAGGCTAAAACTCAAAGGAATTGACGGGGGCCCGCACAAGCGGCGGAGCATGCGGATTAATTCGATGCAACGCGAAGAACCTTACCAAGGCTTGACATATACGAGAACGGGCCAGAAATGGTCAACTCTTTGGACACTCGTAAACAGGTGGTGCATGGTTGTCGTCAGCTCGTGTCGTGAGATGTTGGGTTAAGTCCCGCAACGAGCGCAACCCTCGTTCTATGTTGCCAGCACGTAATGGTGGGAACTCATGGGATACTGCCGGGGTCAACTCGGAGGAAGGTGGGGACGACGTCAAATCATCATGCCCCTTATGTCTTGGGCTTCACGCATGCTACAATGGCCAGTACAAAGGGCTGCAATACCGTAAGGTGGAGCGAATCCCAAAAAGCTGGTCCCAGTTCGGATTGAGGTCTGCAACTCGACCTCATGAAGTCGGAGTCGCTAGTAATCGCAGATCAGCAACGCTGCGGTGAATACGTTCCCGGGCCTTGTACACACCGCCCGTCAAGTCATGAAAGTCGGTAACACCCGAAGCCAGTGGCCTAACCGCAAGGATGGAGCTGTCTAAGGTGGGATCGGTAATTAGGACTAAGTCGTAACAAGGTAGCCGTACCGGAAGGTGCGGCTGGATCACCTCCTTTCTAAGGAGCATGTGCAACGCTCGTCTGTATACAGCGAGGTTTACGTTGCCAAGTCACACTGAGACGAATGTTCTCGGGTGGCGCTCATGGGTGGAACATTGACATTGATGCAGACGTGAGAGTCTGCCAGCAAGTACGTCTTCTTCGGGGGATTGGAACGGTGGCCGGCTGGAGGGTTTGCATATGCACGCTGTTGGGTCCTGAGGGACCGGATCTTTCCCGCCTCGGTGGGGGAGGACGAACCTCAGGGCCTGTTGTTGTCGGCATACATCGCCGTCACGCAGGTACCGCCCGTACTTTGAGAACTACACAGTGGACGCGAGCATCTTAGATTCATGGCCCTTCGGGGTTGTGGATCACAAAGATCAAAACATGCTTCTTCGGAAGTGATGTTGATCATTGGTCAATCTTCATCAGGTAACTGGTGACGATCGATTCAAACTCATGTGATTTCAAATTTCTAAGAGCAAACGGTGGATGCCTTGGCATCTGGAGCCGAAGAAGGACGTAGTAATCTGCGATAAGCCTCGGGGAGCTGATAAACGAGCTGTGATCCGAGGATTTCCGAATGGGGAAACCCCGCCAGGCCTGTTAAGTGACCTGGTGACTCCCGCCTGAATATATAGGGCGGGTAGAGGGAACGGGGGGAAGTGAAACATCTCAGTACCCCCAGGAAGAGAAAACAACAGTGATTCCGTCAGTAGTGGCGAGCGAAATCGGAAGAGGCTAAACCGGGCATGTGTGATAGCTATCAGGCGTTGCATGTCCGGGGTTGTGGGACTTCTCACTCCGAACTGATATTCGGGGAGCATTAGAACGTGGTATAGACGAATGGGATTGAAAGCCCAGCCAAAGACGGTGCCAGCCCGGTAGTCGAAATGCTGCAATCGTGCGAGGAGTATCCCAAGTAGCACGGGGCCCGAGAAATCCCGTGTGAATCTGTCAGGACCACCTGATAAGCCTAAATACTCCCAGATGACCGATAGCGGACAAGTACCGTGAGGGAAAGGTGAAAAGTACCCCGGGAGGGGAGTGAAATAGTACCTGAAACCGTTTGCTTACAAACCGTTGGAGCACCCTTGTAGGTGTGACAGCGTGCCTTTTGAAGAATGAGCCTGCGAGTTAGCGATATGTGGCGAGGTTAACCCGTGTGGGGTAGCCGTAGCGAAAGCGAGTCTGAATAGGGCGATTCAGTCGCATGTCCTAGACCCGAAGCGAAGTGATCTATCCATGGCCAGGTTGAAGCGACGGTAAGACGTCGTGGAGGACCGAACCCACTTCAGTTGAAAATGGAGGGGATGAGCTGTGGATAGGGGTGAAAGGCCAATCAAACTTCGTGATAGCTGGTTCTCTCCGAAATGCATTTAGGTGCAGCGTTGCGTGTTTCTTGCCGGAGGTAGAGCTACTGGATGGCCGATGGGGCCCAAAAGCTTACTGACGTCAGCCAAACTCCGAATGCCGGTAAGTGAGAGCGCAGCAGTGAGACGGTGGGGGATAAGCTTCATCGTCGAGAGGGAAACAACCCAGACCACCAACTAAGGTCCCAAAGCGCGTGCTAAGTGGGAAAGGATGTGGAGTTGCACAGACAACCAGGAGGTTGGCTTAGAAGCAGCCACCCTTGAAAGAGTGCGTAATAGCTCACTGGTCAAGTGATTCCGCGCCGACAATGTAACGGGGCTCAAGCACGCCACCGAAGTTGTGGCATTGATATTTTTGGTAGGCCTTCGTGGTCCAGCCGTATTGATGGGTAGGAGAGCGTCGTGTGGCGAGTGAAGCGGCGGTGTAAACCAGCCGTGGACGCTACACGAGTGAGAATGCAGGCATGAGTAGCGAAAGACATGTGAGAAACATGTCCTCCGAAAGACCAAGGGTTCCAGGGTCAAGCTAATCTTCCCTGGGTAAGTCGGGACCTAAGGCGAGGCCGACAGGCGTAGTCGATGGACAACGGGTTGATATTCCCGTACCCGCGAAGAACCGCCCAAGACAATCCAGTGGTGCTAAGAGTCCTAACCCGGACGACTGATTCCCTTCGGGGATGATGGGTCCGGTCTAACGCTCGACCCCATGCTGGTGCGTTTAGCGTATTAACAGGTGTGACGCAGGAAGGTAGCCTATGCCGGGCGATGGTTGTCCCGGTGTAAGTGCGTAGGCTGAGAGATAGGCAAATCCGTCTCTCGTGAAGGCTGAGACACGATACGGACCCGTAAGGGATAGTAGGTGATCCTATGCTGCCAAGAAAAGCATCGACGCGAGGTTCTAGTGGCCCGTACCCCAAACCGACTCAGGTGGTCAGGTAGAGAATACTAAGGAGATCGAGAGAATCGTGGTTAAGGAACTCGGCAAAATGCCCCCGTAACTTCGGGAGAAGGGGGGCCTGAGGCGTATTAGGACTTGCTCCGAAAGCGTTTGAAGGCCGCAGAGACCAGTGGGAAGCGACTGTTTACTAAAAACACAGGTCCGTGCCAAGTCGCAAGACGATGTATACGGACTGACGCCTGCCCGGTGCTGGAAGGTTAAGAGGAACGGTTAGCCGCAAGGCGAAGCTGAGAATTTAAGCCCCAGTAAACGGCGGTGGTAACTATAACCATCCTAAGGTAGCGAAATTCCTTGTCGGGTAAGTTCCGACCTGCACGAATGGCGTAACGACTTCCCAGCTGTCTCAACCGCGAACTCGGCGAAATTGCATTACGAGTAAAGATGCTCGTTACGCGCAGCAGGACGGAAAGACCCCGTGACCTTTACTACAGCTTGGTATTGGTGTTCGGTGTGGCTTGTGTAGGATAGGTGGGAGACTTTGAAGCTTGGACGCTAGTTCAGGTGGAGTCATTGTTGAAATACCACTCTGGTCACTCTGGATATCTAACTTCGAACCGTAATCCGGTTCAGGGACAGTGCCTGGTGGGTAGTTTAACTGGGGCGGTTGCCTCCCAAAAAGTAACGGAGGCGCCCAAAGGTTCCCTCAACCTGGTTGGCAATCAGGTGTCGAGTGTAAGTGCACAAGGGAGCTTGACTGTGAGACTGACAAGTCGAGCAGGGACGAAAGTCGGGACTAGTGATCCGGCAGTGGCTTGTGGAAGCGCTGTCGCTCAACGGATAAAAGGTACCTCGGGGATAACAGGCTGATCTTGCCCAAGAGTCCATATCGACGGCATGGTTTGGCACCTCGATGTCGGCTCGTCGCATCCTGGGGCTGGAGTAGGTCCCAAGGGTTGGGCTGTTCGCCCATTAAAGCGGTACGCGAGCTGGGTTTAGAACGTCGTGAGACAGTTCGGTCCCTATCCGCTGCGCGCGCAGGAAATTTGAAAGGATCTGACCCTAGTACGAGAGGACCGGGTTGGACGAACCTCTGGTGTGTCAGTTGTTCCGCCAGGAGCACCGCTGATTAGCTACGTTCGGGATGGATAACCGCTGAAAGCATCTAAGCGGGAAGCCGGCCTTAAGATGAGATTTCCATGCCTTCGGGCGAGAGGCTCCCAGCCAGACTACTGGGTTGATAGGCCGGATGTGGAAGAGAGGACGAAAGACTCTCGGAGCTGACCGGTACTAATAAGCCGATAATTTGATAACACTTTCTTTGTTTGAATACGAAGATGCTACGCGTCCACTGAGTGGTTCTCGATGTACGGTCGAGAACCCGCAAACAACACCACTGTGTTCGCACAGCGTGTTGGTTTGCTTGTTCACTTTGATACATCAATAGTGTTTCGGCGGCCATAGCGAGAGGGAAACGCCCGGTCACATTCCGAACCCGGAAGCTAAGACTCTTTGCGCCGATGGTACTGCAGGGGGGACCCTGTGGGAGAGTAGGACACCGCCGGACTTCTTCGTTGAAATGGCCACCCAAGGTTCTTGGGTGGCCATTTTGCGTTAACG
>NZ_JARVSB010000016.1:0-13621 GCF_030209365.1 Plantibacter sp. ME-Dv--P-095 | reverse complement strand
ATCTCCGGTCGCTGGAGGACGACTCCTGCACCGACGTCCGCGACCAGCTCCGCCCACTTCTGGCGGAACGGGTGCGGCAGATCGACGAGAAACGCGCCCGCCTCGACCAGGCCGATCATGGGCTCGCAGCGTGTCCAGACCGCGACGACCACTGCTCAACGGAGTGCGTGTTCCGCACCCGGACCACACCCGCTGTCGAAGTCAGGTAGCGCTTCACCGACCGAGCATCCCCGCCCACGCCTGCGTGGACACCTGCATGACGTCCCACGAGGAGTCGAGCGGCGGCGCGTAGGAGAGGCAAAAACCGAACGCAATCGGTTCCGGGCAGCGTACGGCTCCGCTCCGAATGCGTTTGGTCGCTGCCCGCTAGCAACGTTCGCACCTGCGGCAGGCCGTCATCGTGGTCATGGTCGCCAGCGTAGCCATGACTGCGGTACTGACGCGCGAACAACCGGTGAGGGTTCAAGCGCCGTGGGTCGATCCTCAGTACAAGCTCTTGATCACGAAATACGAGCCGCGGATGGTGCCGGCGAGTTTCGACTTCTGGCGGGCGAACTTGAACCTCGACTCGAGTTCGGCCGGCACGTCCATACCGTCGGAGAGCTTGAACCCGACGGCGCGTTTCCCACCGTCCTCGATCGTGTACATGACGTTGATGGAGAGTCCGGACTCGTAAAACACATAGGACATGTCGATGCCCTCCACCTCGAACCTGGTGGCTTCGAGCGGTCTGGATTCGATCGTCAGGCTGCGCTCGTCCTGCAAGATGCGGTGCACTCGTTCGATGATCTCCGGCACTTGGCTCGCGGGGCTGACTGTGAAGACGTGGTCGTACTTGTTCTGGAAGTAGCGGGCCTCGTTGGCCCGCAGTCCGGCCAGTGCCGCAGCCACCGGCGACGACTCGAGCCCGACCTCCGACACCGTGGCGAAATCGACGACGTACGACATTGGTTCCTCCTCGGTTACCGACCCATCCGACTGTAGGGCGAAATGCACACGCGGTGGCCGTCAGCTGGTTTGGGGGCGTTCTTGGATGACCCAGGTGTTCCCGTCGGGGTCGGCGAAGAGGACGAATGAGTTCCAGTCGCCACCTCGGCCCTCGAGGCGGACGCCGTCTTCGAAGTGTGTCACTGGACTCACGTCGACACCGCGGTCGGCCAACTCGGCGCGTGCCTGATCGATGTCGTCGACGACGAGCTGCAGGCCCTCCAGACGGGTCTCGCCAGTCTTGAGTTGGATGCTGCTACGTGAGCCGGGCGGTGTGAGTTGCACGATGCGGAGCTCGTCACTGATCCGGACGTCGAGGTCCACGTGGAATCCGACCTGCTGGGCGTAGTAGTCCTTCGCCTGGTCGACGTCGGCGACGCTGACAGGAACGACTTCGAGACTCCACTGCACCGGGCACTCCTTCGCGACGATCACGGGTTCGAATGCCCGTCGTGCTCCAGTGTGCTCGGCCGGCACGTGTCTCGACAAGCGGGTGTGTCACCGGCAGGTCTGGTGGATCGCGCGTTGGCGTCGGTTCTGTCAGAACTCTCAGGGTGTCGGTGCGCATTCGAGGGCGCAGTTCCGCTGGACGTGCGAGCCTCGGGAGATGATCCACACCGGTCTCTTCGACCCTCAGTCCATCATCCAGAGCAGTGGCGGGTGGGCGCTTGCCGTCGTGTGTCTGATCATCTTCGTCGAGACGGGACTGCTGATCGGGTTCGTGCTTCCGGGCGACACCCTGCTCTTCTTTACGGGTGTGCTGACGTTCTCCGGCGTGATCGGGGTGCCCGTCGCAGTCGTCATTCTCGCGGTCGCCGTGTCGGCGGTCGCAGGGGATCAGCTCGGGTACCTCATCGGGAGGAGGGTCGGCCCTCGGGTCTTCGAGCGGAAGGCCGCGGGACTCATTAGCCGGGCCACCCTCGAGCGCACGAACGGATTCTTCGACCGATACGGTCCCGCGACGGTGACGATCGCGAGATTCGTCCCCGTGGTCCGCACCGTTGCACCGGTCGCCGCAGGAACCGCCCGCATGCACTATCCACGATTCCTGCTCTTCAACATCGTCGGCGGCATCGCCTGGCCGACCCTGCTGATCCTCGCTGGGTTCTTCCTCGGACAGATCCCCGGCGTCGCGGACTTCGTGTCGCAATACATCGACCTGATCCTCGGCGGCATCGTCGTCATCTCCATCCTCTCGATCATCGTCAGCGTGATCCGAAGTCGTCGCGCGGGACGCACAGACAGCTGAACCAGCCGTCCGGGACGCGCGGGCGCACCGCATTCTGTGAGCACCCTCACGAACGCGGGTCGTCAAAGTCAGGCCGGCTGCAGGGTGGAACGAGAGCGTTGACGCATGCCCTCGACACTCGAATCCACTCGCGTCAGTGACCTGCTGCTCAGCAAGGTCCCCCAGATCACCTTGGCCTTCTGGGTGATCAAAGTGTTCTCCACCACCGTTGGCGAGACCGCGGCCGACTACTTCAACGACACGCTCGGCTTCGGCCTGACGGCGACGTCGATCGTGACGGGCGCACTGTTCCTCATCGCCCTCGCGGTCCAGTTCCGGACGCGGCGCTACGTGCCGACGGTCTACTGGATCACCGTCGTGTTGATCAGCGTCGTCGGCACCCTCATCACCGACAACCTCACCGACGTCGTCGGGGTGCCACTGTGGGCGTCGACGCTCGGCTTCGCCGTCCTGCTCGGGGCGACCTTCACGGTGTGGTTCCGGCGCGAGCGGACCCTGTCGATCCACTCCATCGTCACCCGCCGCCGCGAGGCGTTCTACTGGTGGGCGATCCTGTTCACCTTCGCGCTCGGTACTGCGGCTGGAGACTTCCTGTCGGAGGCGCTCGGCCTCGGATACGTGCTCGCCGCAGTCCTGTTCGCCGCGGTCATCGCGGCCGTCGCCATCGCGTATGTCGTCTTCCACGCCAACGCCGTGGTGTGCTTCTGGATCGCCTACGTCCTCACCCGCCCACTCGGCGCATCGCTCGGCGATCTCGCCTCCCAACCGGTCGCGGACGGCGGGCTGGGGCTCGGAACGACCGCCACGAGCGCGGTATTCGGCATCGTCATCATCGCCCTCGTCGTCTTCCTCACAGTGCAGCTCGCGCGTCAGCGTCGACAGCTTGCGGCGTCCGATCCGTCGGCCGTCTCAGCGGCAGCCGACGTCCGGCGGCTCGCTGCGTCCTAGGATGTGGAAACGGGGCCGGGTGGGCATTGCCGGCAACAGGCGGGAGGGGGCAGGTCGTGAGGATCCTCGTCGTCGACGATGAGCACGAGATGACGGAACTGCTCGCTCGCGGGCTGGCGTCCGACGGCCACGAGGTCGTCGAGTCGCACGACGGTATCGACGCCATCGGACTCGCGACGGACACGGAGTTCGAGCTCGCGGTCGTCGACGTGATGCTTCCGGGGATGTCAGGGTTCGAGCTCAGCCGCCGGTTGAAAGAGCTGGATCCCACGATCGCGATCATCCTCCTGACCGCTCGGCACGCCGTCGACGATCGGGTGCGGGGGCTCGACGCCGGTGCCGACGACTACATGGTCAAACCGTTCGACCTGGCCGAGCTGTCCGCGCGCATCAGAGCCGTCCGCCGCCGCGACGCGCTGCACGCACCCGCCCGCATCCTGCTCGGCGACCTGACGGTCGATCTCGCACGCCATCGCGCCCGGCTGGGCGATCGGGAGATCCCACTGAGCCGCACGGAGTTCGACGTGCTCCGTGTCCTCGCGCTTCGCGTGGACGACACCGTGACCCGCGCGGACATCCTCGCAGAGGTCTGGGAGACCAGCGAGCACATCGACCCGAACATCGTCGACCAGTACGTGAGCTACTTGCGGCGGAAGCTCGAGCAGAGCGGGGCGGGCGTGCGCATCGTGACCACCCGCGGCGTCGGCTTCCGGCTCGTCGCCTCGAAGGGTCCGTGAGGGTCCCCGTGGCGACGACCCGCAGGCTGATCGACCGTCTCGGCATCCGGATGAGGATCGCCGGGGGCAGTCTCCTCATCGCGATCCTCATCGCAGTCGCCGCGGGCATCGTCCTGAACGCGCAGATCGAACGCATCGTCCGCGACGGCACCAGCTCGGTCCTCTCAAGCGACAGCGCCCCCTACGTCGTCGCCCTGCAGACGGAACCGGACGACTCCTTCGACGCGCCCGGGCCATCACAACTCGTCGCCGTCCTAACTCCCGACGGTTCGACGCCCATCAACACACTGCCGGCTTCGCTGGCCGACAAGCTGCCGGATGTGGGCGGATCCGGGCAGGCGCACGACGTCCGGGTGGGAGATGCGTCCTTCATCGTCCTGTCGACGACGGTCGCAGTCGCCGGTGGGGACTGGATTGTGGTGGCAGCCCGAGACGCCCAGGAAGAGACAACCGTGCTCGCGCAGATGCGAACGCTGCTGTTCACGGGCCTCGCGGTGATCGCCGTCGGTGCTGCCGGGACCGCCTGGGCGCTCACCAGTCTGTCCCTCGGCCCAGTCCGTCGCCTTCGCCGGAGTGCTGATGCCCTCAGCGCCGGGTCGTCCTCGGAACTCCTCGCGGTCGGCCAAGCTCGCGACGAGATCTCGGACCTCGCCCGCACCTTGAACGAGCTCATCGAGCGGCTGCGCGACTCCGCCCGCCGGGAACGGCAACTCGTCTCCGACGCCAGCCACGAGCTCCGCACGCCGATCGCGTTGCTGAACACCCAACTGCAAATCGCGGTCGCTGAAGCGTCCTCAGTGGAACAGATGGTGCGAGACGTCGACGGTGCCAGACGAAACGTCACCCGCCTGGCGGCCCTCGTGACCTCCCTACTGGAACTTTCGGCGATTGAAGCTGCCGACGACGGTGTTCGAAGCTCGATCGGAGCCCTCGGTCGTGAAGCCGATGACGCGACCGACCGTGCTCGGTTCCGCGCACAGGACACGGAGGTCTCGATTCTGTACGACGGGCCGGAGCTCCTGGCGTCCGACGACGGGACCGAGGACACTGGCAGCTTCCCGATCGGCGCTGAGGCGTTCGGACGCATCCTCGACAACCTGCTCAACAATGCACTGCGCGCCGTCGGCCACGGCGGGGTGATCGACGTCCAGCTGGCCGTTGGAGGAGGATTCGCGTGGCTCCTCGTAACTGACACCGGCGGCGGGATGGACCCGGCGTTCGAGCCGTTCGCACTCGACCGCTTCACCCGTCAAGATGCCTCGCGGACCGGCGGTCAAGGAACCGGTCTCGGACTCGCGATCGTCGCCGCACTGGTTCGGAACGCTGGTGGCAGCATCGAGCTGGACAACCGGCCGGGCGACGGGCTGACGATCCGCATCGGCCTGCCTGCCGTTCAGGCGGCGCCGTCGCACGACAGCTGACCGGCGCCGCCTGAACGTTTTCCGGCGGGCATCGGGTTGCGGGTGTGGCGTCGCGCTAAGACGGCGACGAGTCCAATCGTGATGGTGAGAGCGACCAGCGTCACCGGACCCGTTCCGAAACCTAGACCGCCTCGCGACGGCACCACCGCGAGCCCGTCCGCAATCGACGCGCCGAGCGGCCTCGTGACGATATACGACGCCCAGAACATCGCGACCGCCGACCAACCCAAGAACCGGTATGCCAGACCCGGTAGCAGGAACAGTACGCCGAAGACGATGGCGGACCCGCCGTAGCCGAGACCGAGGTCGTGCGCGGCGAGGTCACCGACGGCGGTGCCGAGAGCAAAGGTCGCGCACACCGTCGCCCAGTAGAACACCTCCCGCCGCCGGCTCGTGATCGAGTGGATCGACAACGTGCCCTCGGACCGCCACCACACGCCCAGCACCACGGCGAGTGCCACGGCGAACGCCGCCGTCGAGACGATGTACGGCACCCCGACGACGATGTGCGCAACATCGGCGACCATCGTCCCGAACACCCCGATCATGCCCACCAGCAACCAGTACCGCCACACCACGTACCGCGGTGCCTGAAGCTGGATCATCAGACAGGCTGCGAAGAGTGCTGCCGTAGCGAGCACGACCGGCACCGGGTCGAGGCGCACCACCATCCAGTCGGACGCCGTCTCACCGAGCCCCGTGGTCAGCAGCTTCAGCACCCAGAAGACCGCCGTGACCTCGGGTACCTTCGACGCGACGACCGACGCGGGCGCAGTCACAACACTCATGAGCGGGAGCCTGCACGCGCCTCCCGAGAGATGACACGGAAAGCGAGCGCCGAGCTCTGAGAGCACTCTCAGCCCAGCACCCACCCCTCTCGTCGGTGGAACGCCGATGAACAAACATCCCGAGCCACGATGAGATCCGCCGGCGTCACCGCTACCGGCTTTGACCAGCGAGGCGTTTGCGGCGCCACGTTCATCGCGCACGACCTCTCCGCCCACAAACAATGGTGGGTGGGGGCCCGTGTCGGGCCCGCTCGGGTCCATTGCTGCATGAGCTGGACGATGCCGTAACCCGAGCGGCATACCGCCGAGTACGACGGGCATCCCGACTCACCCATGAGCCGGGGTGCCCGTTCGTGACCGTGAGTGTCGCCGAGGATAGAGCGATAGCTGCAGGCCCTCTCTGACAGGACGATGAGAGTTCGGCGAGGCGGAGAGCATTCGGATCGCCAGGGCGTGCCGCGCCAGCGTTCGCCGGCGGGTGGCCGATTCCGAGAGCGCTCCTGGCGTGCTCCCCGGGTTCAGGTGCGCAGCCCGCGCAGTCCGCTGCGAATTTCGCTCGCGAGGAACTCCGGCTGCTCGAGCGCGGCGAAGTGGCCGCCTCGTGGTGCCTCCCCGAAGTGGACGAGGTCGCTGTAGGCGTCCTCGATCCAGGACCGCGGGAGCAGGGGTACATCCTTCGGGAACACGGTGACGGCGACCGGGAGGTGGAGGTGGGGGCCGGACATGGTCGCCGATCGGTTGTCCCAGTAGATGCGCGCCGAAGACGCTGCACTGTTCGTGAACCAGGAGATCGCGATCGTGTCGATCATCCGATCGACGTCGATCGCATCGTCGGCGCGGCCGGCGTTGTCGGTCTTCGACTCGTATTTGTCCCAGATCCACGCCGCCTGCCCGACAGGGGAGTCCGCCAACCCGTACCCGAGCGTCTGTGGCACCGTGCCCTGCACGTGGTTCGCGCCGCCGAGTGCTCCCGCGTAGAGAGCGAGTCCGTCCACCGCCCGCCGTTCGGACGCATCGAGGTCGGTCGGGATCTGCGTGGGGAAGGCGTACGGCGTGCTGAGATGCACACCGAGAAGCCCTTCCGGGCGGGATGCCCCGAGAGCGGTGGTGACGGCGGCTCCCCAATCTCCGCCGTGTGCCACCCACTCGCGGTATCCGAGCCGTCGCATGAGCGTGACCCAGGCCGACGCGATCCGCTCGACCGTCCACCCCGGTGTCGTCGGCTTTCCCGAGAACCCGAAGCCGGGCAGCGACGGGACGACGACATCGAACGCGTCCTCCGCACGGCCGCCGGACGACACTGGGTCTACCAGCGGCTCGATGAGCCCCACGAAATCCGCGAACGACCCGGGCCAGCCGTGCGTCAGGACCAACGGCAGTGCATGCGGGTGCGGCGAGCGGACGTGAAGGAAATGCACGTCGACGCCGTCGATGGTGGTGCGGAACTGCGGGTGGGCATTGATGGTCGCCTCGGTCCGTCGCCAGTCGTAGCCATTGCGCCATCGGTCCACGAGCTCCCGCACCCGCTCGAGGCGAACCCCTTGGGAGCGGTCGTCCACGGTCTCGGCCGTCGGCCATCGAACGGAGTCGAGGCGCCGGTCGAGGTCGTCGAGTTCGTCGTCCGCGACGGCGATACGGAACGGTCGGATGTCGATGTCGTCCGAAGTGGTGGTCTCATGCATCGGTCTTGCTCCTGCCTGCGCGGTCATTGCACACGTGTGTGCAATCGAGAGTACGACGATTGCACACGCATGTGCAATGATCGATCTCCGGCGATCGCTCTTCAGGAGGCAATGTGACGCAGACCGCAGACCGCATCCTCGACGCTGCAGCCGAGGTGCTGGGAGTCGATCCTGAAGCTGGGCTGGGTGACGTCGCTACAGCCGCGGGCGTGGTCCGTCGCACGGTGTACGGATACTTCCCCAGCCGATCCGACCTCGTGCTGGCACTGACCCGCCGGGCGGCCCTCGAGATCGACGATGCCATCGGTGCGATCGACGCCGGCCCAGCGGATGTGGTGTGGGCGGCCTTCCTCGGACGGGTCTGGCCGCTCGTGGGCAGGTACAGAGTCCTCGTCGCTCTTCGGCGCGGCCCGCTTGGGGCGGAGATCCATGCTGAACTCGCCCCAGTGGATCGGTCCCTCGCCGAGCTCGTGCGACGAGGTCAGGATGAAGGTGTCTTCGGGGTGCACCTGCCGGCGGCGGTGCTCGGGCAGGTGGCGTGGTCGACGGTGTTCTCCATTGCCGATCACGGCCTCGCGGATGTTGGGCTCGATGCGCGCGCCGTCACGACGTCGAGCCTGCTCTTGCTGGGCGTCACATCCGACCGGGTGGCCCAGATCCTCGACGCTCCGGCCTAGGGCCTTGCGTCCGACGACGAGGTGACGTGTCGGGTCGAGGTGGTCTCCCGGTTGAGGCTCCGGGCAGCCCATTCGCGGAGGAGTGCCTGCTCCGCGGGGCTGAGCCCCGGGAGGTCGTCTGCCACGGCACGCAGTTGGATCAGCAGGGCATCGACAGGGCGCGCGGTGACACTGCTCTCATTCGCGACGATGCGCGCGAGCACGGCGTGGAGCATGTCATCTGACAGCGCCGATGCGTGGTCGGCATCGGCCGTCGAGGCGAGGAGGGCCCGGATCGCCCCGTCCCCAGCGGCGCGGATCAGGCCCACTGCTCGCTCCTCGCTGATCGCCAGGAGACCCGCCGACGCGATCGCTCGTACTCGCAGTGCCAGGACGTCGGGGAACTCCGCAGGCAGATCGATTTCGGCTCCATCACTCGCTTGGGTGGGTTCGTTCATCAGGAGGTACAGCCCTCCGTTGGCGAGGCCGAAGTCGATATGTGCCTGCCAGGCGACACGCAGAGCGGAGATGGGATCGGCGTCGTCGTCGGCCACGTCCTTCGAGCGGGCGTACGTTGCCAAGACGTGGGCGGCGACGGCGCGAACCAGACCCTGCTTGTCCTCGAACAACCGATAGATCACGGGCGCCTGGACGCCGGCACGCAGCGCGACCGCGCGGGTGGTCATTGCGCCGGCGCCGCCTTCCGCGATGAGCTCGCTGGCGGCGGTGAGGATCGCCTCCCGGGTGCGACCCCGTTGGCTCTCCATGCTTTGTTCCCTCATGGTCACGACGATACCGCAATGACGTTAGGGGTGATAACATCGGCGCTACGCGAAAAGTGTTATCGATGAAATCACCCACAGGAGGGTCTACCCATGTCCGAGAAGATCACCATCGTCGCCCTCGAGGAGCACATCGCACTACCGCTCGTGCTCGATGCCTGGGAACGCTCCGGCGTGCAGCCGAACCCTCACGCCGGGTGGGGCGATGACCCGTTCGCACGACGGCTTCGCAGTACAGGGGAGGAGCGCTTGGCTGATATGGACGACCAGGGGATCGACGTCGCAGTGCTCTCGCTGAACTCGCCGGGCGTCCAGAATCTGTCCGGAAGGGACGCGCCGGTCGTCGCCCGCGACGCGAACGATCACCTTGCCGAGATCGTCGCGGAACATCCAGACCGGTTCCAGGCGTGGGCGACGATTCCCACTGCCGACCCGGCCGCAGCGGCGGCGGAGCTCGATCGTGCCGTCACGCGGCTCGGCTTCGTCGGGGCGATGCTCTACGGCCGGACCGCGGAGGTCTTGGCCGACTCGCCCGTTCATGACGAGCTCTACGCGAAGGCCGTCGAACTCGGTGTGCCCCTGCATTTCCATCCGCAGGTACCCGTCCCGGGGGTCATCGACTCCTACTATTCCGGCCTCGGCTCCGCTGGCATGGGTCTGGCGACCGCCGGCCTCGGTTGGTACTACGACCTGGGCGTGCAGTACCTGCGGATGATCTTCGGTGGGGTCTTCGACCGCCACCCGGACCTCCAAGTGGTTGCCGGACACTGGGGCGAGCTGGTCATGTTCTACCTCGACCACACCGGCATCATGGCCCACAACGCGGGCCTTAAACGCCCGCTCCTGGACTACTGGACGCAGAACTTCTGGATCGCCGGGAGTGGCACCGTGTCCGAGCGCTACCTCCGATGGACCGCCGAGGTCGTTGGCACCGAGCGCATGGTCTACTCCACGGATTATCCGTACACGTTCGGCACCCGCCCCGGCGGGTTCCCGTTCCTCGACACCTCTGCCGGCGTCGGTCGCAGCTTCCTCGAGGGCGCACCCTTCACCCACGAGCAGAAGATCGCCATCGGCTCCGGCAATTGGGAGAGGTTGATCGCCCGACGACGGTGAGCGCTCTGACGGATGCTGTGGATTCGTTCGTCGAACCCAGTATTCTGCCGCGTCACCTGCCGGCCAAGACCGAATGGGTTCCAAGCCGGGGGTCTGCCTCGAACAGGGCCTGCGTGCTCTCCATCCGAGATTCTGCAGGTCATGTTCATTTGTTAAGACATTCTGTGTATGCTGGTCGTGGCCTCATCGAACAGCTCACAGAAAGTTGTACAGAGACGTATGACCGCTCCATCAGCCACCACCTACGACGTCGTCACCATGGGACGCGTCGGCGTCGACATCTACCCGTTACAAGACGGCATCGGGCTTGAGGACGTCGACACCTTCGGCAAGTACCTCGGAGGAAGCGCCGCCAACGTCGCCGTCGCGGCCGCACAGCACGGGCACCCGACGGCGCTCATCAGCCGGACGGGCAACGACCCCTTCGGTCGATACGTCCACCGCGAACTCGGACGTCTCGGCGTCGCCGACGAGTTCGTCGGCTGGGAGGCCGAGCTGCAGACGCCGGTCACCTTCTGCGAGATCTTCCCGCCGGACGACTTCCCGCTGTACTTCTATCGCAAGCCGAAAGCCCCGGACCTGACGATCACGTCGAAGTCGCTCGACCTCGACGCGATCTACCGCGCGAAGGTGTTCTGGGCGACCGTCACAGGACTCAGTGAGGAGCCAAGTCGTTCGGCGCATCTCACCGCCTGGGAAGCCCGAGCCCGTCGGCCCCTGACGATCCTCGACCTCGACTACCGCCCGATGTTCTGGAACTCGGCGGCGCAGGCCTCAGCCCAGGTCGGGCGAGCGCTCGAACACGTCACGGTCGCGGTGGGCAACCGTGAGGAGTGCGAGGTGGCCGTCGGCGAGACCGATCCGCACCGCGCTGCCGACGCCTTGCTGGAACGCGGCGTCGAACTCGCCATCGTCAAACAGGGCCCGAAGGGCGTCCTCGCGAAGACGCGCGACGAGACCGTCGAGGTACCGCCGTACTTCGTGGACGTCGTGAACGGCCTCGGCGCGGGGGACAGCTTCGGAGGCGCCCTCTGTCATGGCCTCATTGAAGGGTGGGGTCTCGAGAAGATCCTGCGGTTCGCGAACATCGCCGGG
Organism: Plantibacter sp. ME-Dv--P-095; assembly: GCF_030209365.1. NCBI lineage: Bacteria > Bacillati > Actinomycetota > Actinomycetes > Micrococcales > Microbacteriaceae > Plantibacter > Plantibacter sp. ME-Dv--P-095. The sequence goes on along the minus strand of NZ_JARVSB010000016.1, from coordinate 2,160 downwards.
GCCATCGTCGCTTCGCGGCGTGAGTGCTCGACGGCCATGCCGAACTCCGCCGAGGTCCTCGAGATCCTCGACAGCATCAGGACCATCGGTTCGGCAGAACTCGGAGGTGCCCGATGACCATCGTGAACAACACCAGGACATCGCGCTTCCTTCGTGAAGCCGAGTTCGAGCGCCTGCGCGAGGTCCGCGCGTCGGACCCGGCAGCGATCACCCGGGCCCACACCGACCGCCGCCGCCGCGAGCTCATCCGCGGTGACGGCCGGCTCTTCATCGTCGCCGCCGACCACCCGGCTCGCGGAGCCCTCGGGGTACGCGACGAGACGATGGCGATGGCCGACCGGTACGAGCTCCTCGACCGCCTCGCGCTCGCGCTCTCGCGTCCTGGCGTCGACGGCGTGCTCGGCACCCCCGACATCATCGACGACCTCGCCCTCCTCGGTCTGCTCGACGACAAGGTCGTGGTCGGATCGATGAACCGGGGCGGGTTGCGCGGCGCCGCATTCGAAATGGACGACCGCTTCACCGGCTACGACATTCCCGGCATCGTCCGCGACGGTCTCGACTTCGCCAAGACCCTCCTCAGGGTGAACCTCGGCGATGTCGGATCGGTCGCGACGATCGAGGCGAACGCACGCGCCGTCGACCAGGCCGCCGCGGCTCGGGTGCCGATCATGCTCGAGCCGTTCATGAGCGAGTGGCGCGAGGGTCGGATCGTGAACGACCTCTCGCCGGAGGCCGTCATCACCTCGATCGCCATCGCCGCCGGCCTCGGTTCGAGTTCCGCGTACACCTGGATGAAACTCCCGGTGGTCGAGGAGATGGAGCGCGTCATGGCGGCGACCACCATGCCGACACTCCTCCTCGGCGGCGAGCCGAACGGTCACCAGGACGACGTCTACTCGTCCTGGGAGCGTGCCCTCGAACTGCCCGGCGTCCGCGGCCTGGTCGTCGGACGCACCCTCATCTACCCCGCCGACGGCGACGTCACCGCCGCCGTCGACACCGCCGCCGGTCTCGTCCACGGCGACCTCCCGTCCTGACGTCCCGCTCCGCTCCGAGCGTCGATCCTCCACAGATTGGAACCACCCGCATCATGAGCACTGACTCCCTCCCCGTCGTCCCCCACTGGATCGACGGCGCTGAAGCCCCCTCCACCTCCGGTCGCACCGCCCCCGTCTACGACCCGGCGCTCGGTGTCGCCACCAAGCACGTCGCGCTCGCGAACCAGGACGAGATCGCAGCAGCTGTCGCATCGGCTACGAAGGCGTTCCCGGCTTGGCGTGACTTGTCGCTGGCGAAGCGTCAGCAGATCGTGTTCAAGTTCCGAGAACTCCTGGAGGCAAAGAAGGGTGAGCTGGCGGAGATCATCACCGAAGAGCACGGCAAGGTCGTCTCGGACGCGCTGGGTGAGATCACGCGGGGGCAGGAGGTCGTGGAGTTCGCGACCGGCCTCGCCCACCACCTGAAGGGTGAGTTCTCGGAGCAGGTCTCCACCGGCGTCGACGTGTACTCCACGAAGCAGCCCCTCGGGGTCGTGGGCATCATCTCGCCGTTCAACTTCCCCGCGATGGTACCGATGTGGTTCTTCCCGATCGCGATCGCGGCCGGCAACACGGTCGTGCTGAAGCCGAGCGAGAAGGACCCGTCCGCGGCGATCTGGCTCGCGAAGCTCTGGAAAGAGGCCGGGCTCCCCGATGGCGTGTTCACGGTGCTGAACGGTGACAAGGAAGCCGTGGACGGACTCCTCACCCACCCGGAGGTCCGCGCGATCTCCTTCGTCGGGTCGACGCCGATCGCGAAGTACGTGTACGAGACCGGCACCGCGCACGGCAAGCGGGTCCAGGCACTCGGCGGGGCGAAGAACCACATGCTCGTCCTGCCCGACGCCGACCTCGACCTCGTCGCCGACTCCGCCATCAACGCCGGCTTCGGCTCCGCGGGCGAACGGTGCATGGCCATCTCGGTGGTCGTGGCCGTCGAGCCCGTCGCGGACGAACTCATCGCGAAGATCGCCGAGCGCGCCGCGACGCTGCGCATCGGTGACGGCCGTCGGAACTGCGACATGGGACCGCTGGTCACGAAGGTGCACCGCGACAAGGTCGCCTCCTACCTCGACATCGCCGAGGCCGACGGTGCGACGATCGTCGTCGACGGCCGCAA
>NZ_JARVSB010000020.1:0-20437 GCF_030209365.1 Plantibacter sp. ME-Dv--P-095 | reverse complement strand
CGACGGACGCTCGGTCCGCTCGCCACGGTTGTACGCAGGACGCTCGTTCCGGTCGCCACCACGGTTGTACGCAGGACGCTCGTTCCGGTCGCCGTGCGACGGACGCTCGGTCCGCTCGCCACGGTTGTACGCAGGACGCTCGTTCCGGTCGCCACCACGGTTGTAGGCGGGACGCTCGTTGCGGTCACCGTACGACGGACGCTCGGTCCGCTCGCCACGGTTGTAGGACGGACGCTCATTGCGGTCACCGTAGGACGGACGCTCGGTCCGCTCACCACGGTTGTACGCAGGACGCTCGTTGCGGTCGCCACCACGGTTGTAAGCAGGACGCTCGTTGCGGTCGCCACCACGGTTGTAGGCCGGACGCTCGTTCCGGTCGCCACCACGGTTGTAGGCCGGACGCTCGTTGCGGTCGCCGCCGCGGGGTGCACGGTCGCCGCGCTCCTCCGACTCGAAGCGGGCGGCGCGCTCGGCGCGCTCGTCGGCGTTCCAGCGGGACTTCTGCGGTGCTCCGCCGGCGTCGGGACGGTAGCCGCGGTGGCCTTCGCTCTTGCTGCCGGACTTCGCGCCGGGGCGCGAGCCGAAGGGGCGCTTGTTCTCGCCGTACTTGGACTTGGGGTCGAAGTTCTTGGCCGGGCGTTTGCCGGCGGGGGTGTTGTTCTTGGGCATGGGGGAATTGCTTTCCGGGTTATAACTCGTTCGCATGAACGACCTGCATGACTCACACAGCGCCATCCGAAACCTCGGCTGCGCTGCGGCATGCTCATACCCGGGCGATCAATGGCCGGGACCGTTCACATCGTGTGTGTGTTCGCGGAGTTCTCTCCGACGAAACCGGCCCACCAGACTGACATAACCCTCCGCGGTACAAACGCGGTGTCTAGAGCCGACTTCGCTACATTACCTGATCGACCCTGAGAAGTCACGGGGCATCGCTCCCAGGCGCTCCCGACGAGGCGTGGCAGCATGGGGTCATGCCCAGCCCCATCGAGGACTACGCCCTCATCGGCGATTGCCACACCGCAGCACTCGTCTCGACGGAGGGCAGCATCGACTGGCTCTGCCTCCCCCGCTTCGACTCCGCCTCCATGTTCGGCGCCCTGCTCGGTACCGAGGACCACGGCCGGTGGAGTGTCCGCCCGGCCGACGCGGACGCGCGCGCGACCCGCCGCTACCTCGACGACACCTTCGTCCTCGAGACCACCTGGACGACGGGCGACGGCGAGATCCGCGTCACGGACGTCATGCCGCACGGGGACCGCCGAGCCGACGTCATCCGCCGCATCGAGGGCGTCCGAGGCACCGTGACCGTCGACGTCGACGTCCGCATCCGCTTCGGGTACGCCGACGCGGTGCCGTGGGTGCGCCAACTGCCCGACCGATCCGGCATCGTCGCCGTGGCGGGTCCCGACGCCGTCGTCCTCCGCGGGGTGCGCCTGACCGCCTCCGACCACGCCCACTCGGCGTCCATCGAGGTGTCCGCCGGTGACACCGTCGACCTGACGCTCACCTGGTACCCCTCGCACCGCGACGTGCCGGAGCCCGTCGACGTCGGCCGTCGGATCGACCACACGGCCGACTGGTGGCGGGACTGGGCCGCCCGCTGTGACCCGGCCGCGGAATACGAGGAGGCGGTGGTCCGCTCGCTGCTGGTGCTGCGGGCCCTCACGCACGAGGACACCGGCGGTATCGTCGCCGCCGCGACCACGAGCCTGCCGGAGTCGTTCGGCGGCGTCCGCAACTGGGACTACCGCTACGTCTGGCTGCGCGACGCGTCCCTGACCCTCGAAGCCCTCATGCAGCACGGGTTCACCGAGGAGGCGCACGACTGGCGGGGGTGGCTGCTGCGCGCGATCGCCGGCGACCCGAACGACCTGCAGATCATGTACGGCCTCGCGGGCGAACGCCATCTCGTCGAGGAGGAGCTCGACAGCCTGCCCGGGTACCTCGGCGCCGCGCCCGTTCGCGTCGGCAACGGCGCCTACACGCAGTACCAGGGTGACGTGTTCGGTTCGGTCATGATCGCCCTCGACGAGGCACGCTCGGTGGGGCTCGCCGAGGACGACTTCTCCTGGAGCCTGCAGCGCGCGCTCCTCGGCGTGCTGGAGGAGCACTGGAACCGCCCGGACCGGGGGATCTGGGAGGTCCGCGGCGAGGAGCAGCACTTCACCCACTCCCGGGCGATGATCTGGGCGGCGCTCGACCGCGGCGTCCGGGCGGTCCGGGAGTACGGCCTCGACGGTCCCGTCGAGCGCTGGGAGGCGCTTCGCGAGACCCTGCGGGAGACCATCGAACGCGAGAACGTCGACCACGCCCGCGGATGCTACGTGCAGCACGCCGGGACGACGGAGGTCGACGCGTCGCTCCTCGTCCTCGCGCAGATCGGCTACGTCGCGCCGGACGACCCACGCATGCTCACGACGGTCGCGGCCATCGAGGAGGACCTCCTGCAGGACGGCCTGCTCCTCCGCTACCGGACTACCAGCGGCGTCGACGGGCTCCCGGGCGAGGAGCACCCGTTCCTGGCGTGCTCGTTCTGGCTCGTCCAGCAGTACGCGTCGTCCGGACGGCTCGACGACGCGCGGACGCTGATGGACCGCCTGCTGTCGTTCCGCAACGACCTGGGCCTCCTGTCCGAGGAGTACGACGTGCAGGAGGGTCGGCAGGTCGGCAACACCCCGCAGGCGCTGTCGCACCTCGGACTCGTCCGCGCAGCCGACGCCATCGCCGCCGCCGCCGCGCACTGAACGGCTGTCGACGGCTCAGCGGACGAAGTGGGCCTCGGGGGTGTCGGAGGCCGCGAGGGCGATCCGGGTGCGGAAGTTCTGCGAGACCTCGGCCGGCAGCGCATCGAGCGGGAACCACCGCGCCTCGGAGTTCTCGCCGTCCGCCGGGTACGGCTCACCCGACTCGTACCGGCAGCGGAACACGAGGTCGATGTACTGGGTGATGTCGCCGTTCTCGTAGACGTTCTGCGGGAGCACCTGCACCTGCGACAACCGCTCGGCGACGGCGACCACGGCAGCCTCCTCGAGCACCTCGCGTTCGGCCGCGACCGCAGGCTCCTCCCCCGGGTCGATGATCCCGGTGACGGGCGTCCAGGCACCGTTGTCGGCCCGTCGGACGAGCAGCACCTCTGCCTCAGGCGTCCCGAGGCCGCGGAGGACGACCGCGGTCACCCCCGTCAACCAGAGCGGCGCGTGACCGATCCGCTCGCGGAGGGCCAGTACGAAGTCAGGAGTCGCCATGCCTCGACTCTACGGCGCGGGGCCGGGACACGAGATCGAAACACGAGTGCGGTCTACTGGAGGGATGGAACACGATCCCATCACCGTCTCGATCGAGCGACGCGTCAACCCGGCGTCGATCTCCGAGGCCACCATCTGGGTGCAGGCGGGCATCAACCTCGCCAACCGCTACCCCGGCTTCCTCGGCTCCGGCTGGGTGCGCGCGGGCGCCGAGAGCGACGTCTGGTACATGCTCTACCGCTTCGCCGACGAACAGACCCTCACCGACTGGGAGGAGTCGAAGGAGCGCGCCTGGTGGTTGTCGAGCGGGCGGGAGTTCATGGAGCAGTCGCGGGTGGAGCGACGCAGCGGGATCGAGGGGTGGTTCGACGCTCCGGAGGGCATCCTTCGCGTCGATGAGGCCGAACGCTCGAACGATCCCGACCCCGTGCCGCCCGCGCCCCCGCGGTGGAAGCAGGCGGTGAGCATCTGGTTGGGGTTCTTCCCCCTGAACCTCGTCTTCACGCTCCTGGTGACGAGCCTGGTGCCCGGGTGGGAACCGCTCGGCGTCTTCCTGCACGTCCTCATCTCGACGCTCATCCTCACGCCGATCATGACGTACTGGCTCCTGCCGCTCGTCACGAGGATGCTCCGTCCCTGGCTGACGGCGCCGCGTCGGGTTCGGCGTCCGGCGAGCTGACCGCCGGCGTCACGGACGGACCGGCGTCGCTCAGGAGCCGCCTGTCGTCGCCTGCTCCCGCACCTGGGTCGGGCTGAACCCGGTGTGCGCCACGACGGCCCGGCGGAGGTGCGCTTGCGAGTGGTATCCGCAGCGGGCTGCGACCTCCGCGATCGACAGCGCCCGGTGGTCGGGGTCGGAGAGGAGCGCCAGGGCGAGCTGGAGTCGGCGTTCGGCGATCTCGCCGGCCGCGCTCGTACCAGAGCCCTCGAACACGCGCTGCAGGGAGCGGGTCGACATGTTGAAACGGCGGGCGAGCGTCTCCGGGCGCAGCTCGCGTTCCGCGAACGAGACGGCGATGTGCTCCATGATCCGCAACCGGATCGGGACGCGTCCGGCGTCCGCGTCCGCCTGGAAGAGGTCGTTCTCGGCGTACAGGGTGGCGAGCATCGTGTCGATCACGCGACACAGGCGCACCTGCGCGGCACCACCGATCGGTTCGAAGCTCGAGACGACCTCCTCGAGGAAGGCCGCGCTCGCGCGCAGCAGCGGCGACGGGGCGAGCGCCCCGAACGGCGTCGGCGTGATGCCCAGGCGACGCAGCGCGCGCAGGGGGACGAAGACGTACAGGTAGGTGGCCTGCTCATCGACGGTCGTGCGGTAGACCTCTTCCGACACGGCGAGCGCGCCACCACCGGGATGCAGGTCGAGTTCTTGCCGTCCGTGGATCAGACTCACCGAACCGTCGGTGAGGAGGATGATCATCGCGACCGGCTCCTCCGCTCCGGCGGCGTCGACGACGTCGAAGGTGCCGGGGCCGACGAGGTTCCGATGGACGACATAGTCGCCGAGCGCCACGGCGTCGATGGTCATGGAAAAGCGGTCCGGGTCGACGTCGACGAAGCGCATGGCACCGGACGCCTCCTGCATGCCCGGCGCCCCCGAGAGCCGGGTGGTCGTGACGCGTCCGCGCGCAGGACATCGCGCCGGCTGGCGGTCATCGTGCTCGGGCATCATCGGACCCTTCGGACAGGACAACCACCCTCGCAGAGCGAACCCTCCGAATCGAGGGGTTGCGGGTTCCGTCGGACCGTGGTCGGCGATACTGGACGGATGATCTCCGCTGAACTCGCCAGAGCGCTCCGCACCGCCGGTCTCCGCTGGACGCCCGAACCCGGCGACCGCTTCACCATCGACGGTGGCGAGCTCGCCGGTGACGTCTTCACCGTGAGCGAGATGACCGTCGAGGTGCACGAGCACCCGGGTGGGCGCAGCTTCGGTTTCAACGGCACGACCGAGTGGGCGCTCGACTCGGTCGACCAGGAGGAGACGCTCTGGCTGCCCTCGGAGCACCAGTTGCGTGCCCTGCTGCGCGGCTCGTTCCGTTCGCTCGAACGGGCGGTGACCGTGCCGAACCCCGCAGATGAGGAGCAGACGCTCGACGAGGAACTCGACGTCCTGCTGTCCCTCGGCGACACCGAGGCGTACACGGTCGTCGTCGAGCTCGGCGGCGAAGTGCGCCGGTTCAGTGCGGCGACCGCTCCCGACGCCTACGCGACCGCGTTGCTCGAACTCATCCTGCGCTCCGTCGACTGAGCCACGACCCGGCAGCCTGCTCCCGGGCGCTCATCCGGGCGCTCAGCGTCCGCGGATGCGACGGGAGAGCTCGGTTGCCGCAGGCCCGATCTCCTTCGCCAACCACGCCGGATCCGGCCCGTCGTCGGCGTCGTAGGTGACCGCGATCGCCGCAGCCGGCCACCCCGTGTGGTCACGGACGACGACGCCCACACTCGCGAGGCCCACCGTCACGCCGCCCTCCTCCCGCGCGTAGCCGTCCTCGGCCGTCCGGGCGAGGAGCTGGCGCAGCTCCCGGTACCGTTTGGGCCCGTGGCCGGTGCGGTCGACGAATGCCGCCTCGTCGGGGAACAACGCACGCAGCTGGCCAGTCGGGAGCGCGGCGAGGATCGCGCATCCGCTCGCGGTCAGGTGGGCGGGCAACCGGACCCCCACGCCGGTGACGAGGTGCGGCCGCCGAGGAGCCCGTTCCTCGACGATGTACAGCACGTCACGACCGTGCAGCACCGCGAGGTGGGCGCTCTCGCCCAGGCGGTCGACCAGCTCCGCCAACAGCGGTCGGCCGAGCATGCTGAGCGGCTCCTGCCGGGCGTACCCACCGGAGAGTTCGAAGGCCGCGACCCCGAGTCCGTAGCGGCGCGCCTCCGGCAGGTGGACGACGAAGCCGTGCTGCTGCAGCACGCCGAGGAGGTGGTAGACCGTCGATCGAGGGAGGCCGAGTGACGTCGCGATCGCTGCGGCGGGGACTGGACCACGGGCGGCCGCGAGATGGCTGAGCACGCGGAGGGTGGCGTCCGCTGCCGGTACCTGGCTCATCGCCCGCTCCTTCCGCTCCCGTCCGCGCGACCGGGTGCGGCTCCATGCCGTCCTGCGCGGAACGTCTGGCATCCCAGACACGGACGACTCTACGCGCCACGCCCCACCAGGCCCACGGGTGTTGCATCGGAGGATGGACATGCACCCAGGCACGACGGAGACGCCCGCTGGTTCGACGACACCGGGCGCGGCTCGACCGGAGGGGCACGACCGGCCCGTCCTCCTCGGCGCAGGGCCGTTGTCGATCGACGACGTCGTCGCGATCGCGCGGCACGGCGCCGTGATCGACCTCGACGAGGCGGCGCTCGAGGGCGTCGCGGCATCCCGTCGGATCGTCGAGGCCTTGGCGTCCGATCCTGAGCCCCACTACGGGATCTCCACCGGCTTCGGCGCGCTCGCGACCACGTTCATCGACCCCGACCGGCGGGCGCAGTTGCAGGCCAGCCTCGTCCGCTCGCATGCGGCGGGCAGCGGCGAACCCGTCGAAGCGGAGGTCGTGCGCTCGCTGATGACGCTGCGGCTCTCGACGCTCATGACGGGTCGGACCGGCGTCCGTGTCGACACCGTCCGCGCGTACGCGGCGATGCTGAACGCCGGCATCACCCCGGTGGTGCGCGAGTACGGGTCGCTCGGATGCTCCGGTGACCTCGCGCCCCTCGCGCACGCCGCCCTCGCGCTGATGGGCGAGGGTGACGTCGTCGACGCCACGGGGGCGCGCCGTCCGGCCAGCGAGGCCTTGGCCGCCGCGGGACTCACGCCGGTGCGGCTCGCCGAGAAGGAGGGGCTGGCACTCATCAACGGCACCGACGGCATGCTCGGCATGCTGGCCTTGGCGGTGCACGACCTGCGGATGCTGTTGCAGACCGCCGACGTGGCCGCGGCGATGAGCGTCGAGGGCCTGCTCGGCACGGATGCGGTGTTCGCCGCCGACCTCCAGGCGCTGCGCCCGCAGGCGGGGCAGGCCGACAGTGCCGCGAACCTGCGCCGGATGCTCGACGGCTCCCCGATCGTGGCCAGCCACCGTGGCCCGGAGTGCACCCGGGTGCAGGACGCGTACTCGCTGCGCTGTGCCCCGCAGGTGCACGGTGCCGCGCGCGACACGGTCGCTCATGCGGAGCTGGTCACCGGGCGGGAGCTCGCGAGCGCGGTCGACAACCCGGTGCTGACGGTGGACGGGCGGGTCGAGTCGAACGGGAACTTCCATGGCGCTCCGGTCGCCTACGTGCTGGACTTCCTGGCGATCGTCGTGGCCGACGTCGCCTCCATGTCGGAGCGTCGCACGGACCGTTTCCTCGACCGTTCGCGCAGCAACGGCCTGCCGCCGTTCCTGGCGCACGAGGTCGGGGTGGACTCCGGTCTGATGATCGCGCAGTACACCGCGGCGGGCATCGTGAGCGAGCTGAAGCGCCTGGCGCATCCCGCGTCGGTGGACTCGATCCCGTCCTCCGCCATGCAGGAGGACCACGTGTCGATGGGGTGGGCTGCGGCACGGAAGCTGCGGCGGGCGATCGACGGCTTGGGCCGGGTCCTCGCGATCGAGGTCATGACCGCCGCGCGGGGGCTCGAGTTGCGGGCGCCGCTCCGTCCTGGCACCGGCACCGGCGCTGTGGTCCGGCGGGTCCGGGCGGACGTCGCGGGTTCAGGACCCGACCGCTTCCTCTCACCTGAGATCGAAGCCGTCGTCGCCCTGGTGCAGGCCGGCGCCGTCGTCGAGGCGGCGACGGAGGCGGTGGGCGCCCTGCGCTGAGCCGGGAGGGCTCAGCGCAGGGGGTTCACGCCGACCGGCTTCACGGCCACTGGGCGCGACGGCGCTTGGGCCGCTGCGGTCCGTCGGGCGAGGGCGCCTCGGGAGACTGGGCGTCCGCGGACGGCGTCTCAGACACCGGCTTATCTGCGGGCAGGGCATCCGTGGACGGTGTCTCAGACGCCTGCTCGTCAGAAGACGGGGTGTCTGTGGAGGCCGCCTCGGAGGACGACTCGTCCGCGGACGGAACATCCGCGGACGGAACATCCGCGGACGGAGCGTCCGTGGACGGCACCTCAGACGCCTGCTCCTCGGCGACCGGCGCAACCTCGGTCGTCGGCTGCTCCGCAGTGGTCGGCTCCGGATCCGTCAGCGGCTGCGTGTCCGTCGACGGCTCGACGTCAGCGGCCTGATCCACCTGGGTGGTCGACTCCGGGTCCGCGATGGGCGCGGCGTCCGTCGGTGCTCCGGCGGCGACGTGTTCTCCGTGGTGGGCAACCTCCGCCGCAGCCGTCTCGGCAGTGGCGTCCGGCAGGGAGATCGCTTCAGTCCGTGGGAGCTCGTCGCCGACCGCGACGTGTGCTCCATGCACCTCGTGGGCCGCGGGAGCCGTCGGCTCGCCCGCGTCCGCGGTTGCGCCCTCGTCGATCGATCCGGCGTCCGTGCCCGGCTCGGTCGTTTCGACCGTCTCGGTCGCCTCGGTCGCCCCGGTCGTGTCGGTCGGCCCCGCCACCTCGGTCGTCGCAACCGTGTCGGTGGGCTCCGTCACCTCGGTCGGTTCCGTCGCATTGATCGGACCGGGCGTGACCGTCGAGGCGGTCGACTCGCTCGCTCCGGTCTCAGTCGTGGCCGGACGCTCTGCTGCGCCGACGCCGCCGACACCGGCGCCGACGAGCGCGGGCTCCTCGACCGGCGCCGTGGCCCGCGGGCCTTCGATCGCGGCCACGGAACGCGCCCGGGGCTTCTCCGCCGCTGCACGGCGGAGTTCGCGACGCTCGCGGAAGCCCTCGACGAGGTTGTAGAGCGACGGCAACACGACGAGGGTCAGCACCGTCGAGGAGACGAGACCACCGATGACGACGATCGCGAGCGGCTGGGAGATGAACCCGCCGTGTCCGGTGAGCCCCATGGCCATCGGCGTGAGGGCGAAGATCGTCGCGAGTGCCGTCATGAGGATCGGACGCAGTCTGCGGGCGGCACCGTGCTCGACCGCCTCGGCGACGGTCATGCCCCGGCGACGGTACTGGTTGACGAGGTCCACCAGCACGATCGCGTTGGTCACGACGATGCCGATGAGCATCAGCACGCCGATGATCGACGGGACGCCCAGCGGGATGCCGGTGATGATCTGGAGTCCGATCGCGCCCGTCGCGGCGAAGGGGACCGACACGAGCAGTTCGAGCGGCTGACGCAGCGAGCGGAACGTCGCCACCATGACGACGTACACGATCAGGATGGCGGCCAGGAGCGCCAGGCCGAGCTGGCCGAACGCGTCGCTCTGCGAGGCCGTGACACCGCCGAGGGTCGCCGAGGTGCCGGCGGGCAGCTTGACGTCGTCGATGGCGTTCTGGACTTCGGCGCTCGCCGTGCCCAGGTTGTCGCTCGCCGGCGTCGCGCTGATGGTCGCGGAACGCAGCCCCTTCACGGTCGAGATGCTCGACGGGCCGTCGACCTGGGAGACCGTGGCGAGGGCGTCGAGGCGGCGTGGGCCGGTGGCCGTGGGCACCTGCGTGGCGGCGAGGGCGTCGACGGTCGTCGGCGGGTCCTGCGCGTCGAGGTAGATGGTGAGGGTGGTGTCGTCGATGACGATGGAACCCACGGTCGTTGGCTGCATGAGCTGGGAGATGTAGGCGCCGAGGGCGACCTCGCTGTACCCGGCGGCGGCAGCGGCGTCGCGGTCGACCGCCACCTGGACGAAGGGTCGCGACTCACTCAGGTTGCTCGTGACCTGGTCGACGCCGTCGAGCCCGGTGACCGCGTCCTGGATGGCGTCGGCGGCCTCGGCCAGGTCGCTCTGCCGGGCGGAGGTGATGTCGATCTCGATGTCGCTCGAGCCACCGAAGCCCGCCGAGGCCGTCACCTCGATCTCACCGACGTCGTCGAGACCGGCGAGGTCCTTGCGGACCGTCTTCTGCAGCGCCGTCTGGTCGGCGTCCTCGGACGTCGTGATGGAGTAGGTGATGGCACCGCCGCCACCGCCCGAGAACGCGTCGCGCACCGAGCTGCCGCTCGACCCGATCGACAGCTGGACGGTGTCGATGCCGTCGATGTCGCGCAGCTTGGTCTCGACCTGCTCCGCCGCGGCGTCCTGAGCGTCGAGACTCGTGCCCACCGGCAGGGTCTGGGTGACGGTCAGCGTGTTCTGGCCCGAGTCTCCCAGGAAGTTCGTCTTCATGAAGGGGATGAGCGCGAAGGTGCCGATGAGGACCACCGCCGAGAGCACCAGTGTGGTGACCGAGTGCTTGAGCGTCCAGTGGATGATCGGCAGGTAGCCCTTCTGGAGCCGCGAGGGCTTCTCCAGGTCGTCCTCGTCCTGCACGCTGACGCGGCGCTCGCGTCGGCTCCGGACGGACCCGCTCGATGCCGCCGGCGCCTCCTCCACAGCCGCGGCCGCGGCCGCCCGCTTGGCCTTCGGGGCGCGGAGGAACCAGTACGCGAGCACCGGCACGATGGTCAGCGCGACGAGCAACGAGGCGAGGAGGGCGATCGTCACGGTGAGGGCGAAGGGTCGGAACAGCTCGCCGGTCACGTCGCCGACGAACGCGATCGGGAGGAACACGGCGACGGTGGTGACGGTCGAGGCGGTGATCGCTCCGGCCACCTCCTGGACGGCGCTCAGGATCGATGCGACGCGCTGCGGCCCGGTCCGGTTGTCGCCGAAGGAGAGGTGCCGCTTGATGTTCTCGATCACGACGATGGAGTCGTCGACCACGCGTCCGATCGCGATCGTCAGTGCGCCGAGGGTCAGGATGTTGAGGGAGTACTCGGCGACCTGGAGCCCGATGAAGGTGATGAGCACCGAGGTCGGGATGGAGATCGCGGTCACGATCGTGGCGCGGACGTCGAGGAGGAAGACGAGGATGATCAGCACGGCGAAGACGAGACCGAGGAGGCCTTCCGTCGTCAGCGCTTCGATCGACTGCTCGATGTAGGGGGCCTGGTCGAACACGACGGTGAGTTTCGCGTCGGTGCCGATGGTCCGTTCGAGTTCGGGCAGGATGTCGCGAACGCCCTGCGAGACCTCGACCGTGTTCGCGGCGGGAAGCTTCGTGACGGCGATCGTCAGCGCCGACTCGCCGTCGACGCGCGAGATCGAGGTGATCGGGTCGTCCGTCAGCGCGACGGTCGCGACGTCGCCGATGGTCAGGACGGAACCGTCGGCGGCGAAGGCGCCCGTGATGGGCAGCGCGGCGATGTCGTCGACGGAGGTGAGCTTCGTGCCCGTCTGCACGGAGAAGGTCTTGTCGTCCTCCGTGATGTCGCCGGCGGGCTGGAGGGAGCCGTTCTGCTGCAGCGTGGTGCCGATGACCCGGCTCGTCTGCCCGGCGAGGGCCAGCTTCGCGTCGTCGGGGGTGATCGTCACCCGCTTGCCCACCTCGCCGACGATCGCGGCGTCGCGCACACCCTCGACGTCCTTGAGGTCGGGGACGACCGAGCTCGACAGCACCTCGGCCAGACCGTCCTGGTCGGCCGCGCCTGAGACGGCGATCTGGATCACCGGGAGGTCGTCGAGACTGCCGCTGACCACCTGCGGGTCGACCGTGTCGGGCAGGGTCGACTTGATGCGGTTGATCGCCTGGGTGATCTTCTGTTCGGCGGTGGCGAGATCCGTGCCGTAGGTGAAGGTCGCGGAGATGAGGCTCGTGTTCGTGCTCGAGGTCGCCGAGGTGGACTCGATGCCGGGCACGCCCTGGATCGCCGTCTCGATCGGCGTCGAGACGTCGTCGTTGACGACCTCGGGCGCCGCACCCGGGTAGCTCGTGATGATCGCGAGCTGCGGGAACTGGACCGAGGGGATCAGTTCCTGCTTGAGACCACCCACCGCGAGGACGCCGAACACGGCGGCCACGATGGTGACGAGCGCGATCAACGCACGGTTCTTCATGCTGAGGACGGAGAGCAGATGCACGGAGCCGCTTTCGGTTGATGCGAGAGGTGCCGACTCTGCAAGTATGTCACCGCAGAACGCTCCGACCGCGGTCTCCCGCAGACGGTGGACACCGCGTGCATTCGCGTGTCCTGTGGAGCGATGTCGCCCCTCGAGGACGGGTCAGACCACGTCCTCGAGGTAGTCCAGCGCGGGGACGTGACCGAACATGGCCGAGTTCCACGTCTCGGTCAACAGCTCGACCGCCTGCTCGGTCTGCGCCCACGGATAACTGATCGGAATGCGCAGATAGCGCTCGAACGCACCGTCGATGCCGAACCGTGGTCCGGCGACGATCACGAGCCCGTGACCGCGAGCCGCGAGCGAGAGCTGGGAGGACGCCGCCTCACCGAGGTTCACCCAGGTGGCGATGCCGCCGTCGACGCGCGGCACCGTCCAGTCCGGCAGCCGTTCGGCCAGCAGGTCGACGAGACGGTCGCGGGTCTCGCCGAGGGCCTGGCCCCGACGCGCGACGATGCCGTCCATCGCCGGCAGCAACTGCTGGACGGTCAGCTGGTCGAGGATCGGCGTGCCGAGGTCGCCCAGGGACCGCGCCGAGACGAGCTTCCTGATCGTGCCCCGCTCGGCGCGGATCCACCCGATGCGGAGGCCGCCCCAGATCGTCTTGCCGACGGACCCGATCGTGACGATCGACGCCGGCGCACCCGGGAGCGCCGCGAACGGGGTGCCGTCGAGGCCCTCGTCCGTCGGCCGGTCGATGTCGAGTTCGGCCGTGGTCTCGTCGATGACGAGGACCGTCCCGTGGCGCTGGGCGGCCGCAGCGACGCGTCGGCGGGTCTCGAGCGGCATCGAGGCGCCGGTCGGGTTGTGGAAGTCGGGCATGAGGTAGGCCATGGCCGGACTGGTGCGCTCGAACCACTGCTCGAGCTCCCGGACGTCCCACCCGGTCTCCGACGAGACCGTGGCCGCGCCGAGCCGGGCTCCTGCCGCCCGGAGTGCCTCGTAGGCGTGCGGGTAGCTCGGCATCTCGACGAGCACGCGGTCGCCACGGCTGAGCAGGGTGCGGGCGATGAGGGCGATGGCGTGCTGCGCGCCGACGGTCACCATGATCTCGTCGGGGTCGGTGGGCAGACCGCGAGCCGTGTAGCGGTCGGCGATCGCCTGCCGGAGTTCGGGCATGCCGACGAGGTCGTAGTCGAAGTCGTGCATGTACCGCGGGAGCTCGGCGGCGGCCGTCTGGACCGCGTCGATGATCTCCGGGCACGGCGGCACGGCGGCCTTGCTGAAGTCGAGGAACCCGCCCTGCGGCACCGGGGCCAGCGAGACCGGGGCTGACGGCAGGAGGGTGACGCTCCCCGAGCCGCGGATGCTGCGGAGATACCCCGCCTCGCGCAGTTCCCGATAGGCGGCGGTGACCGTGGTGCGACTCAAGCCGAGGCGCTCGGCCAACTCGCGCTCGGCGGGAAGCCGGGTGCCGACGGGGATGCGGCCGTCGAGGACGAGTAGGCGGATGCGATCCGCGAGACCGCGGTACGCCGGCGCGGCGTTCTTCCACTGTCCGAGCAGGGCGGCGAGCGAGCGTGCACTCAGGGTGATGGAGGCCATTGAACCACGATAGCCAGATTGGCCTCTAGCGCCAAAGCCAATCGTGGAATTGGATTGTCCACCATGACCCGTCGTGTGCTCCAACTCCTCATCGGCCTCTTCCTGTACGGCATCGCCATCGCCATGATCGTCCGCGGAGCCGTCGGCGTCGCCCCTTGGGACGTCCTCACCCAGGGCCTCAACCTGCGCACCGGCCTGACGTTCGGCCTCATCACCATCATCGTCGGCGGGGTCGTGCTCCTCGCCTGGATCCCGCTGAAGCAGCGCCCCGGTGTCGGCACCGTCCTCAACGTCCTGCTCGTCGGTCCCTCGGCGGACATCGGCCTCGCCGTCATCCCCGCCGACCTCGACCTCTGGGCGCGCATCCTGCTGTTCGCCGGCGGACTCCTGCTGCTCGGCGTCGCCTCCGGGCTCTACATCGGTGGCAACTTCGGCCCCGGTCCGCGCGACGGCCTCATGACCGGCATCCACCGGGTCACCGGCTGGCCCATCTGGGTCGGACGCACGGGCGTCGAGGTGGTGGTCCTCGGCATCGGCTGGCTCCTCGGCGGCAACGTCGGCATCGGAACCGTGCTGTTCGCCGTCCTCATCGGCCCGATCTGCGGCTACACGATCCCGCTGTTCCGGATCGCCCCGAGCACCGCGCGCCCGGCCGCCGGTGAGGCGGCGCTCGAGGGCGACACCCCGCCGTCGAAGCCGATCGTCGACTCCCCGGCGAACTAGCCCTTCGACAGGCTCAGGGACCAAAGGCGGACTCAGGGTCCGGGACAGGCTCAGGGACGCGGACAGGCTCAGGGTCCGGAGGTCCGGTCCCTGAGCCTGTCGACGGGTTCGATCAGTGCTTCGCCACCGCCACCGCACCCGTGTGGTCGTCGACACTCATCGTCGCCTCGTCGAACCGCGACCGGCCGGCGAGGACCTCGACGACCTGCGCACGGTCGACCTCCTTCACCCAGGTGCCGATGATGATCGTGGCGACCGCGTTGCCGGTGAAGTTCGTGAGGGCGCGAGCCTCCGACATGAAGCGGTCGATCCCGACGATGAGGCCGACGCCGTCCACGAGGTCGGGACGGTTCGCCTGGAGGCCGCCGGCGAGGGTCGCGAGCCCGGCACCGGTGACGCCGGCCGCACCCTTCGACGCGATGATCATGAACGCGAGCAGCGAGATCTGCTCGCCGAGGTTCATCGGCACCCCCATCACGTCGGCGATGAAGATCGACGCCATCGTCAGGTAGATCGCCGTGCCGTCGAGGTTGAAGGAGTAGCCGGTCGGCACGGTGATGCCGACGACGGGCTTCGAGACGCCGAGGTGCTCCATCTTCGCGATGAGCCGTGGCAGGGCGGCCTCAGAAGAGGAGGTGCCGACGATGAGCAGGTACTCACGGCCGAGGTACTTCATGAGCGCGAAGATGTTGAACCCGGTGGCGAGCCGCAGGACGCCACCGAGGATGACGACGATGAACACCGCACACGTGATGTAGAACGCGACCATGAGCGTCGCGAGCCCGACGAGTGCACTGGCGCCGGCGGACCCGGTCACGGCGGCGATCGCGCCGAAGGCCCCGATGGGCGCGATCCACATGATCATCGCGAGCACGCGGAACACGAGCGCCTGGATCAGCTTGATCCCGCGGAGGATCGGCTCACCCGTCGCGCCCATCTTCTGCAGGCCGAACCCGACGAGCAGGGCGACGAACAGCACCTGGAGGATGTTGCCGCCCGTCAGCGACGACACGAGTGTGGTGGGGATGATGCCGAGGATGAACTCGGTCGTGCTCTTCGCCTCCCCCTCCACCTGGTAACTCGTCTCGGCGAGGTTCAGACCCGCACCCGGCTGGATGAGGTTGCCGACGACGAGGCCGATCGCGAGGGCGAAGGTCGACATGACGATGAAGTACAGCATCGCGAGACCGCCGACCTTGCCGACCGTCGCGGCCTTGGCGATGGAGCCGACGCCGATCACGATCGTGCAGAAGATGACCGGGGCGATCATCATCTTGATGAGGGCGACGAACGCGTCGCCGACGGGCTTCAACCCCTTCGCGAACTCCGGTGCGGTGAGGCCGACGACGATGCCGGCGAGCACCGCGAGGATCACCGCGAGGTAGAGGTAGTGGGTCTTGTCCAGCCGTTTGAGGGAGGAGAGCGTCATTGCCATTCCGGATCCGTTTCGTCGGTGTCGCGTCTCTGCGGCAGCGGGTGGTCGAGTGGCCCCACTCTGCGGCCGGTGGGCCGTCGCGCACCGGTTGTGGTCGTAGTGACCGCTTGTGGTCGTACTGGTCGCCGATGACGACCGCAGGCACGCCGACACCCCGCGATACTGGGAGGGTCGACGCGACGGAGCAGACGGAGGTGACACGATGGCCGGTCGGTCCATGAGCATCGCCTCACGACTCTTCCTCGTGCAGCTGGTCGCGGTCGTCGCCATGACCCTCGTCGCCGGCGTCCTGCTCTGGTTCCAGGCCCGCACCGAGACGGAGGAGCGCGCCGTCGCGAAGTGCCTCGACGTCGCGAACGGCATCGCCGACAACCCGTTCGTCGTCGCCCAGGTCACGACCCGGCGCCCCCAGGACACCCTGCAGCCCTACGCCGAGGCGCTCATGCGCGACACCGGGGTCGACTTCGTCACGATCATGGCTCCCGACCGCACGCGCTACACCCATCGGGAGCGCGAGCAGATCGGCAAGCCGTTCATCGGCACCATCGCCCCGGCACTCGAGGGGCGCACCTTCACCGAGACGTACACGGGCACCCTCGGCCCCTCGGTGCGTGCGGTCGCACCCATCCGGGACGGTGACGGCACCGTCGTGGCGCTCGTCGCCGCCGGCGTCACCGTGAGCAACGTGTCCGAGACCTTCGAGACCCGGGTGCCGTGGCTGCTCGGCACGGCCCTGCTCGTGCTCGTCGTGGGCGGCATCGCCTCCTGGACCCTCCGCCGGTACCTGTCGCGGGTCACCGGTTCCCGTGGGCCGGAGGACCTGGCGCGCATGTTCGACTACTACGAGTCCGTGCTCCACTCCGTTCGCGAGGGACTCGTCCTCGTCGACCGGCAACGGCGCCTGGTGCTCGTCAACGACCAGGCCGCCGAGCTCCTCGGGCTCCCGCTCGGCGACCGTTCGCCCGGTGCGGTCCCGGTGGACGAGTTGCCGATCGACGCCGGCCTGCGCGAGCTCCTCGGCAGCGGACGACAGGCGGTCGACGAGATCCATCTCACGCAGGACCACGTGCTCGTGGTGAACCAGGAGTCGGCCGTCGGCCCGGACGACGCCGGCGGCCCGCACCCGAGGGGCTGGGTGATGACGCTGCGCGACCACACCGAGATCGAGCATCTGAGCGGCGAGCTGGCCTCGATGCGCACCATGAGCGACGCCCTGCGCTCGCAGACGCACGAGTTCGCGAACCGCCTGCACACGATCGTCTCGCTCATCGAACTGGATCGCCGCGACGAGGCGCTCGAACTCGCCGCCCAGGGTCTCGGGGCCAGCCAGCGCCTGACGGACCGGGTCCTCGCCGCCGAGCAGGAACCCGTGATCTCCGCCCTGCTGCTCGGGAAGACGGCGCAGGCCGCCGAGCAGGGGGTCGAGCTGCACCTGGAGAGCGACCCGGCACTCGGACGGGTCCGCGTGGATCCCGCGGTCGTCGTCACGATCCTCGGGAACCTCATCGACAACGCGATCGACGCGGCGTCCGGCGAGCGCCCCTGGGTGGAGGTCTACCTCGGGCAGGGGCTGGCCGATCCGTCCGGCGCGGAGCAGACGTCGGGCACGGACGCGACGGAGCTGGTGATCCAGGTGACCGACAGCGGCCCCGGGCTCGATCCCGAGGCGCTCGACCTGGCTTTCGTGCGCGGTTGGTCGACGAAGGAGCCCGGCCGGTACGGTCGCGGGTTCGGGCTGGCGCTCGTCCGTCAGGCCGTGACCCGCCTCGGTGGCACCATCGAGGTCGTGCGCGAACCGGCCTCGGCGTTCGTCGTGACGCTGCCGGCGGCCGTCGGCGTCCGGGACGAGGCGACGGCATGAGCGAGCCGATCCGCGTCCTGGTGGTCGAGGACGAACCGATCGCGCAGCAGGCGCATGCCGCCTACCTGCGTCGGGTGGACGGTTTCGCCCTCGCCGGTGTCGCCGGGGATGCGGCCACCGCGATGCACCTGCTGCGGGCCGCGGACGCCCACCGTTCGCCTGACGACCGCATCGACCTCGTCCTCCTCGACCTCAACCTGCCCGACGCGCACGGTCTCGAACTGTGCCGGCGCATCCGGACCGCGGGGATCGACGTCGACGTCATCGCCATCACGGCGGCGCGCGACCTGCGGATCGTGCGGGCGGCGGTGTCGGCCGGGGTCGTCCAGTACCTCATCAAACCCTTCGCCTTCCCGGCGTTCGCCGACAAGCTCGAGGCGTACCGGACCTTCCGTCGCACGATGACCGCCGAGGGTGCCGTCGCGAGTCAGCACGAGGTCGACCTCACCCTCGCCACGCTGCGAGCGCCGTCGTCGCGGCCGCAACTGGCGAAGGGACTGTCGGAGGACACCCTCCGGCTGGTGTCCGAGCTGCTGCGACAGGCGAACGATCCGTTGTCCGCCAGCGAGGCCGCCACCGCCGGTTCGCTCTCGCGGGTGACGGCGCGACGCTACCTCGAGTACCTCGCTGAGACCGGTGCGGTGGAACGCTCACCGCGGTACGGCACCCCGGGGCGACCGGAGCTCGAGTACCGCTGGCGCTGACGCGGCGCGGCTCCTGCCTCCGCCGCTCGGTGGAGTCGATCTCGACCGACCGCTCCACCAGCCGACGGATGTCGGATGAGGGCGCGCTGCTTAGGCTCGGACCATGATCTCGAAGACGACCTCCTCACCCCGGTCCGCTCGACCCGCCCGCATCGACCCCATTGTCATGAGCGCGATGACCGGCGCCGGCGTGGGCCTCGGGTTCGCCATCGCCCTCGCCGTCGCCGCGATGCTCGACGTCCCCTTCGGGGTCCCGCTCGCGGTCGCCCTGCCCGGAGCGATGCTGCTCGCCGTCGGAGCAGCGATCCTCATCACCCGTCGGCGCAACCGGCTCGCCTGATCCCGGGCGCATCGCACAAGTGTCGGTTAGCGTGGTGGGGCATCGACCTGCCGACGACAGGAGACACGCCATGACCCAGCGCAGTACCCGGGGACGCACGATGCGTTCCGCCATCACGATCGTCATCCTCGCCGCCCTGTGCACCGGCTGCGGCATCGGACGCCCGGCGGTGGCCCCGAACGACGTCGACGACGCTCGACTCATGCGACTCGCGTCAGATCCGCTGCTCACCGACGGCGACGTGCAGGAGGCGCATGCACCCGACACCTCGGCGAACGTCACGGTGCAGCGCGGCAGCGTGACGGGCTCCGACGAGTGGGAGGCACCACTCGCCGAGGACGGGACGGTGGTGCCGGGGGCGACCCTGGAGGAGGCCCGTTCGCTGCTCGCGACCGTTCGGGACGCCGGGTGGACACCCGTCGCCGTCTCCTGCTCCTTCGATCGCTCCGGTGAGCTCGGGGCGGCGCGCGTGTTCGCCGTGAAGGAGCTCGGTGACTTCACCGCGGCGTTCGAGTCGCACGTGTCCCTCCGACTGACCGACCGTGTGGCCTACGCGCCCTTCCACGACGAGGATGCGGATCCGTGGCGGCCGACCGCCCCCGTCGCGTCTGGCGACAGCTGCCTCGACACCGCGCCGGCTCCCGGCGAGGACGCCCCGCTTCCGGAGAACGTCCCGCTGCCCGACGAGCTGAACATCTCGCGCTGGTACTGAACGGCGGCGATCATGACCCGACTCGTCCGACCATGACCGCTGAGGTGCGGCTCATCGCCGGGGAGGTTCGCCATCCGGTTCGAAGAGGTCCTCGATGTGGATCCCGAACAGCGCCGCGAGGCGGAATGCGAGGGGCAGGCTGGGGTCGAATCGCCCTTTCTCGATCGAGATGACGGTCAGACGCGTGACGCCGACCAGTTCAGCCAGGTGGGCCTGCGACCAACCGGCGTCCTGACGACGTTCCCTGAGCGAGTTCTTCACGCCCGGACTGCACGCGTGCGGGCGATCGCGTACCGCGTGGCCGTCGAGGCGAAGGCGACGAGCAGGACGCCGAGCAGCACGAGCTGTGTCGGCAGTTCCGACCGCACGATCGAGATCGCCGCGAGCCCGAGCCCGACCGCCAGGACCACGTCGGTCGCCGTACCGGCGAGCGCCGTGTTCATCCAGGTCGCCTCCGCAGTCTCGGACGTGTGCGGCGAGGGCTGGCTCTTGGGGGCCACGGCGATGATCCAGCCCAGCATCACGCCGAACGGAAGGGCGGCGAGGGCGAAGACGATCCCCGAGAGACCGGCGGCGATCGGCGAGAGCGCCCAGGCCACCACCCCGGCGAGGGTCGAGACCGCCGCTCCGATCAGGACGGCGACGAACCAGCGAATCATCATGTTTCCTCCATGTATAGCGAACTATGCGTATAGCAAACTGTACATCACGAGTCGCGAACCCGAGACCACACATGGGAGACCGCAGACGCCGCGGTCGCGACCCCAGCCGATCCCAGGGTCGACTCAGGGTGATCCCGGAGGCTCCCGGGGTTGCCGCGCGACGGAACGCGATATATCGTGAGTTCCAGCTCAACGCGATATATCGCGTTCAATCGGAAGGAAGCGCACCATGGCACAGGAGAAGTG
>NZ_JARVSB010000021.1:0-21159 GCF_030209365.1 Plantibacter sp. ME-Dv--P-095 | reverse complement strand
AGCGGTTGATCCATGGTGGTCCTTCCTCGAGCGGTTGACACCTAGGTGTCAACCGGCCTGCCCGCCGAGTAGCAGCGGCTTTCCGTTCGTGTATGCGACGTCGACGTGCAGGTGATTGCACGAGTCGTATATCTGCGAGAAGTTCTGAGTGGCGATCGTCGTTCCGGCGTCAGCGCGGCAGTCTTCCTGCCCGATGCGTGCGCCCTTCGGCACGATCGGGTCGAGCAGGCTGATAAGCCGGATCGAGGGACCGTCCGCGCCGGTGATGGACGTTCCTCCGAGCGAGTAGAAGTCGACGGCTCCGCCGCCACCGTTGATGTAGTGGGAGGACGTGAGTCCCGCGCCCTCGATCTGGCCGGTGCACTTGCGGTTGATGTCACTGACGCCGATGCGCTCGAACTCGTTGAGCGCGAGCACCATGATCTGCAGGATCGGAACGTCAATGCCACAGTCGGCAACTTCCTTGCCCTGCGCGATCCAGCGGATCTCTTTGATGTGGTCGGGGGTGAACCCGCGGAGCGTGCCAGCGTCGGCCGCGTCGACGAGCTGCTGCGCGAGGGCGACCTTGTCGCCGCCGACGCCACAGCTCCCGGCCCCACCGGTCGCGCTCAGGGCCTTCACGACCTCGCCAGCGGGCGCGAACCACTTCGTGTAGTGGTCGGGGTCGGCGTTGATCTGGACGGCGTGCGCTGCGGCCGTGGGCGTCATCGTCTCCCACCCTTGGACGGTCTGCAGCCGCTTGAAGAACAGCAGGGCCGATTTCGTCGGGTCCATGCGGTCGGCGTAGCTGCCCCACGAGTCCCGCTGCTGGAACAGCCCGCGGCTGTCGGGCCCTGCAGCGTCGCCGTGGTCGACGACGCGGAGCCCGGACTCTCCCATGGCGGTCATGACGCCGATGGTCTGCGCTTGCACGTTCAGGCCGAGCGACGTCGCGGCGTTCATGATCGCGGCGGCGTTGGCGAGCTGGTCGCCGGAGTATCCGGCGATGCTCTGCCCGCTCGCTGCGAGGGTGGCCGCTTCGACCTGACCGGCTCCGCATCCGGCGCTGCCGGTGCCGCCCGACAACACGAGGGTGGCACCGAACATGACCGCGCCCAGCCCCGCGAGTGCGTGCTTCTTCCAGCCCATGATCTAGCCTGCCGACGCTGCAGCCTGGAACGCCTCGTCGGTGTCCGTGAGGGCCTTCTCCCACGGCGAGCGGATGTGCTGCACGAGCGTTTCCGGGTGCGATGCGTACTTGAAGAAGTGGTGCCCGTCCGCCAGGCGCTCGATCTGCTGCGCCGTCTCCGGCGCGAAGCTGAACGTGCGTTGGCACCAGGCCGCGTCCTCCGGCCGGGACTGACGGTAGACGTGCACCGTCTGGGCCTCCTGGATCATCGCCATGCCGGGCGATCCTGCGGGGACGTCGAATCCCTTGTGGAACGCGAAGATGTTGGACAGCGCGAGCCCTCGCGAGAGCTTCTGCCCGGAGCGCGCCAGCTCTGCAGTCGGCCCAGTCGCGATGTGCCATGCCTCTTCGTAGACGCAGTTTGTCGCCCATCCACGGTCACCCCGGAGTCGGCCGAGCAGCCACATGTGACCGATCGCCATGACCGCGGGAACGGCGGGGCCGTCCTCGGGGAGCTGCGAGATATCGAACGATGTGAGCTTGCCCTTCAGGTCGACCTCTTCGGACGTCTCCCCGTCGAGCAACCCTGAGTAGTCCTGCAGCAGGCTGTTCAGCGTGAACCGCACGGAAAGGCCGGCCTGGTGCAGTTCGTCGATCGCGGTCGGTGACAGCCCCTCGTAGGCGTCGAGGTCCGCGACCCTGCTGAGGTTCGGCAGCACGTCGGCCAGCACGGGCGTGCGCCCGTCCTCAGCCTGCGCGATCGTCCGGAGCAGCGCGGCGCGAAGCGCCTCTTCCTCCCACTCGTTGAGCGCGTTCCCCTCCCGTGCGAGGCGGGCGACGACGTTGAGCAGGCGCATCTGGCCCTGGACACCGCTCCCGCGGCTGATCGTCTCATCCAGCAGGTTGAGGCGGGTTCCGGTGCCGTCCGTTGTAAACCGGATGGGTTCGCTGCCGAAGTGCCGGACGACGTTGGAGTATTCGCCTTCACCGTTCTGGTCCTTCTTGTCGAACACGACGGCACGACGCTTGGCCAGCAGCAGCGGCCGGAGCACATAGGCCGTCTTCGTCAGGCTCGACTTGCCGGAGCCGACGTCGCCCATCACGACGACGTTGGGGCTCGACACCAGTCGAGGCGTCGAGTTGTAGCCGGTCACCGGGTCATGAGCGATCGACGTTCGCGAGAGGACGTCGCGCGCGATGACCACGCCTCGAGTACCGGTCGGCGCTCCGATGACGGCGGTATTCAACACCTCGGCCTGCCGGGTGCTGGTCGGTGCGCCGATGTGCGCCGGAGCGTAGAGGCCACGCGCTGCAGCGCTGGTCTTGACCCGGAGCCGGGAACCCGGCCGCGACCACGGGGTGACCTCCGTAGGTTCCTCGGTGCTCTCCTCGACCTCCACTGCAAGCTCGACCGGAGGCGCGAAGGCACTGAGCCCGGGGAGTGTCCAGATGCCGCGAGTCTTCTTCTTCGGCTGGGCGTGTGCGCTCATGAGATAGCTTCCTTCTCTGACTTGCCCGCGAGCTTCGTAGCGAACCGGGCGGCGAGTGATGGGGGTGCTGCTGCGAGGCCTCGGCCGATCGGCCAAGTGGTCCCGGACGCTGCGGACTGGTACGAGTCCTCCCATTCGAGGCGGTCGATCCCGAGGCCGCTGGAGCAGGTTTCCTCCAGTGCGCGCGAGGCGCGCATGAGCGCGTCACGGTTGCGCTCGGAAATGGTGATGTACCCGACCCATGCCCCACCGTGGTGCGGTGAACCGTGTGCGAGGTCCGCGGAGCGGCGCGCTGCGGCGCTCATGTTCATGCTCGTCTCGTCGTCCGCCACCTGGCCCTTTTCGGCGTTGGATAGCGCCGCTGCGCGGTCGCGGGTGAGGTCGATCTTCGCGGACGCTCGCGCCTCGTTCTTCGGCACCAGGTGCAGATGGAACGACACCGATCGGACGAACTGAATGTCGGACCCGATGAGCAGGTCAAGCATCCACAGTTGGCTGCGTGCGCCGACCGCGAGGTTCTCGGACTTGACCACCGCGGTGCGGTGCCACCACTCGACGTCCGCGCCCGTGATCGGGTCGGTGCCCTCAACGACGTGCGCCGAGAACTCGTCATGCGAGCGGATGCCGAACGATGCCGGGTCGACGTCCGTCACGTAGTCAATCGGCCGAGACGGGTTCTGCTGGTGCAGGATCACCGCGGCGAGCTTGCGGGCCGTGAGCGTTTCGACCTGGCCCAAACGGGCCTCGGTGAGGCCGCGGACGGTCGACGCGATTTCCTGGCGCATGAGGCCGCGCCAGCCGTCGCGACCCTCGCCGTACTTGCGGGCGGCGTCGCGGAACGCGGCATTGAGGGGCCACCGAACGATCACGTAGTGCCGCTGCACCATGGCGTCTTGGCCGGTGAGGTTGAGAACGTCCTCATACGACTTGATCGCGTCGGCGGGCGCGGTCGGGTCGAGGGCTTTGAGCACCCAGAACTCTTGCAGCGCTGAGTCGGCGGGCAACACACGAGTGAGGGTCTGGACGTCCCCGACGAGGTTGGACGGCGTTGCTCGTGAGGCGAGGAACTGCCCCCACGCCTCTGCCGCCCGTCGCATGACCGACGCCGATTCGACGCCGCTCATCTGGCCGGTGACCGTGAACGCAACGGAGAGGTAGGACTGTTCTCCGGTCGGTGCGTGCCAGGCGATGCCTGGCTCTGCACGGGCGAACTGCAGCCAGCCCATCCCGTCCGCGCCGTCCGGGTTGGTGCGCATCGCTGCCAGCTCTCGGCGTGCGGTCCACTTCGCAACGCGGCCCTTGGCTTCGCGGAGGGCCTGTTCCCGCTGGTCCCATTCCGCGACGTCATAGGGCTCGTATGCGTCGGTTCCGAGCTTCACGCGGCTGGCCCACCGTGTGCGCTTCTTGCGCCGGTCGACGACCGATCCTCGGTGCGTCTTCGCGGTGAGCAGCATCGTCAAGCCGCCCCCGACAACGCCGATCGCGAGCCCCCAGAATCCAATGATCGGCGTGAGCACGAGCGTGGCGATGAAGAACAGTCCCATGAACCCAACACGGGCTTTGGACTGGGTGCCGCCGAAGAAGGAGCGGTGTCCGCTCTCTCCCCCGATGTAGCGGGCTACGCCGCTGGTCGCTGTGTTGGTCATCAGTTCCCCGATTCTTCGTCCATGGCGCTTGTCGCCTGGTCCCCGGCTACTTGGGTGACCTCGACGACCTTTGAGCCTGCAGCCATACCTGCCGCTGCGATGAGTGTCGGAACGCCGACGACGGCCCCGACGCCGGTCGAGGACTCCGCTGCGCCTGCGGCTGCAGCTCCCTCGGCCGCTGTGGATGCGCCTGCGGCGCCCGCTGCGGCGCCGGTTGTCGTGGCCCCGCTGGTTGCTGCCGCTTCCTCGCCGTCCGTTGCTGCGGCTTTGGAGCCTGCTGCGCGGGTCGCTGCGGCTTCCCCAAGCCCGCCGCCACCTGAGGCCGGCTGTGGGGCATCGTCGGACGATGCGGGCGTGCTCTGGGTCTGCGTCTGCGGTTCGGACGTGCCGCTGGTGCTCTGCGGCTGGTACTTGTTGGTGGCGTCGCTCATGTTGTTGGAGCCCCACGAGCCCGGCTGCATCGAGGGTCCGTTGGTGCCACCCGATCCCACCGGGATGACCGGCGCGAACTTCATGAGGATGAGCGGCGAGAGCGCCGCGATGAACAGCGCGATGATCGCCACGATGAACTGCACGAGCTTTTCCAAGCTCGCTGAGTTCCCGAAGACGTTGACCGATCCCGCGGACATGTTGAACGCGAATCCGAGCAGGAAGAACAGCAGTGGGTGAGCGGCGAGTATGCCGATCCAGACACCGATGAGCTTCTTTCCGAAGTCGCGTCGTTGTGGGTCGACGATCCACAGCAACCCGAGCGGTACGAGCACGCCAGCGAAGTACAGCGTGACGAGCTGCACGATGAGCACGAGCAGCACCATGAGCAGCGCCACGAGCATCAGGAACATCATCACCGCGGCGACGGGGATTCCCCCGGCCAAGCCGGTGTAGTCGCCGTCTTTGATGATCGCGTCAAAGCGTGCCCCGATCGTGTCGACCGACCCGAGAATCCCCCACGATGCGAAAGCATCGGACAGCGCGTGGAAGAAGTTCACGAGCACCATGCCGAACGGCGGGCCGAACATCGCCCCGGTGAGGAACAGGGGGAAGTACAGCGTGACTGACTCGGCGGTGTCCCGGCCCGATTGGGTGCCTCGTGCGGTCCTGAGGAACTGCGGGATGAGCAGCACCACAACGGCGAGGATCGCCGCTGCGAACGAGATTCGGTAGGCGCTGATGAACCACTCCAAGGTGAGGTCCGGCAGGGTCGCCTGAGTGAGCGCGGGAAGGATGTCCTTCGCCAAGCTCGCCGCCGAGTCCTGCAGCGCTTTGTAGGTGTTGCCCCACGGGTCGGACCAGTAGTTGACCGCTCCTGCAGCTCCGTTGATCGCGTCGGTAACGCCGTCGACGGTGCAGGTGATCGGGTTATCGCATGCCATTAGCAACCTCCCGTGAAGGGTGTTCCGATCTGGAACATTTCCTCAGTGGTGCGCTGAATGTCGCCGCCCTCCACCTTCCACGCGTTGTCTTCCCAAACGAGCGTGAACGTCGAGACGGACCGGAATGTGGTGCTCAGTGCGCCGTCGATCACGTAGGCGGTTCCGACAGAGACCGTCACCCGATCGGCTTCGGCCGACTCGATGTGCCAGACGCCGGGGACGGTCGAGCGGTAGAACGGCACGCCGTCCGCGACGACGCCGTTCGATGAGTTGGGAACAGCGGCGAACCCCGCGCGAAGATCCGTGAATCCCGGAGCTGCGGTGGAGGCGAACAGCGCGGCGCTCACCTGGTCAGCTTCCTCGCCCGTGGGCTGCGGGAACTGGTAGAGCCAGCGCACGAATGATGCTGTGAGCTCGACGGCTCCATTGCTGGTGTGCTGCGCCTGCTGCTGAGCTGCGAGCAGCATCGCCGCGTCGCGTGCGGACCCTCCGAGACACCCAGTTGGGGCCGAGTCGGGAACGCTCGTTGAGCTGGGCTGTGGTGCCTGCGTGGTCGGTCCTGCTGCAGGTGTCTCGCTCGAGTTGCTGCCGTTGACAGCGAACGCGATGACGACGGCTGCAGCCGCGACGATCGCCACGCTTCCCAGCGCGATCCAGGGCCAGATACGCCGAGGCGGGCGGGCTTCGGTACGCATGGCCGACTATCCGAAGATCGCGAGGATTGCGCCCACGATGACCGCCAGCGCTGCGAGGCAACCGAGCGCGATACCCGCGCCAAGGGCCTTGTTCCGGGCGGTCTTGTACTCCTGCGGGTTGCCCGCGTTGGATGCCGCCGCCATGCCCGCAATGCTGATGATGAGGAAGACGACTGAGGCGACGATCGCGAGCCCCCAGAGGCCCGCCAGGAGCTTCTGCCACAGCTCCGTGAACTCTGCTCCGAAGATGCTGAAATCGGGCAGTACGCCGTCGAGCGGGTTGTCGATGGACTTGGGTCGGATGATGGGGTTCATGTGCTTGTCCTTCGTCTGAGGGTTAGTTGGCTACGGCTTGGAGCGAGCGGACGACGGCCGCGGTTGCGGCGGTGAATGCCCTCCGTGCGGCCGGTGAGAGCTTGTCGAGCGTGATCTGTCCGCGCTCCGCGATGTGCTGGTCAAACGGCACCGCGTGGACTTCGCGGACGCGAGCCCCGGTGATGAGCCGATCCAGGCGCTCGACGATCTGCGGGTACTCAGGCCGGCCGTCTGTGATCCGGATGATGACGGCGTTTTCCGCGAGCTGCGCGGCGTGCGCCCCAGAGCTGCGGAGCAGGTCGAGCAGGTCGATCGCTTCCAACACGCTGTCGGCCGAGTTGAACACGGGCACCACGAGGGCGTCGGCGGTCGCTACTGCGGCTTGGAACGCGGAGCTTGACGGCTGGTTCCCGCTGTCCATGACGCGGATGCCGTAATACTCGTCGATGACGCGGCTGACGGCTTCGACGTCCTCGCCGGTCAGCGGCGGACGGTTGCCGACTGATCCAATGACTGCGGCAAACGACGTCTGCGGAGCGGTGTAGCCCGCGAGCTGTCCGGCGCTTCTGATCTTGTCGACGTCCCGCACCAGCTCGCCCATGCCGAGCTTGGGTGATCCCTCAGCGCGGAAGGACAGCCCTCCGCGATCGTCGGAAACTTCCATGATCGCGACGGACCCGCCGCGAACTGCGGCCAGCACTCCCCCGACCCCGATAGCGGTCGGGGTCTTCCCCGTGCCGCCCTTCCGGTTCGCGATGAGGACGCCCTGTGCGCGCGTCCAGGTCGCCTGCCGGATGGTCTGCTCGTCGCGCCGCAACGACTCTTCGGCTTGCAGCCGTGCGCGTTCCTCGATGCCGGGAGCCATGCGGATACCGAGCTTCGAGAGGACTCCGCGGAGCCCTTCGGTGGCGACGGTCGGCCGATCATCGGTAGTCACGACTGAGAGGTCGTCACCCGGCGTGTACACGAGGGCGTCGCCCTGCAGCTCCGGCTGTTCCGTCGTCTCACCCGCGCCGGAAATCGGCACGACTTCCGCGACCGGCGGTTCTGTCGGTGCAGGCGACACGACGTCCTCGACGTCGGCCCTCGTGGTGGGAGCCTCGACGTAGCCAGCGGCTCGCCTCGCTCCCCCGAATGGCTGTTGCACTTCTTGTTCGTTGTTCACTGGTTCCTCCTAGCGGTGGCGATGTACCAGCAAGCGTCCGCAGGAGAGCAAGTAACAAATCGGCCCCCATTTGGGGGCGAACCCATCAGTCTGACGACTAGCCGGTTCTCGTCCCCCTTTAAGAGGACAACTGATCTGTAAAACTTTTCCCCCCGAAAGTCTTGCGTTCTGAGGTTAACCCTCTGGTCTGTCATCGGTCGAAATCTACGCTACCTTGCAATTCAATTAAAAGGTAGGCACAGTGAGTTCATGACTGAACAATCGGATGACCTCAGCACGATCCTCGACACGTCCAGCGCTCTGCTCGGGCACAATGGGGGGATGCCCGCCCGCCGAGATGCCCCACAGATGCCCGATCGGGCTGCTGCCGCGCACCAGGCGATTGCAGGCACCACGCGCATGACGACGCTGCGCTACCTGCTCGATCACCCGGCGTCGACGCGCCCCCAGATCGCGGAGGCCACGGGCATGAGCACGGCATCCGCTCGGGTCGCACTCGTCGACCTTGAAGGGCTCGGATACGTCACGGCCGACGTCGAGGGTCCGCGGAACGGTCGCACGGTCCGCTACTCGGCCAACCGGTCAGCTCTGACCGATGACCTCACATCGTTTGTCGCCTGGATGCTCCGGTAACACCCCCCAGCAACGACGAAGGGGCCGCGCAATCGCGCGGCCCCTTCTCTCGTTCCTCGCTACTCGAGGCGTTGACACGTAGGTGTCAATCGTGGGTTGTCACCGAGTCCAACAGCTCCGCTTCGGATCGCCCGTGTAGGCGTCCGGGCTCCGCTAGCAGCAGGTCGACTGCCACTCGGATCAGCGTGTTTTCGGTGATGCGATCTCCGGCCGGCCCTTTGGCCCGATTGAGGGCGCGCGCGTGCTCCGTCAGAGCCGAGAGCTGGTCGGGACGGAACCGGGCCTCCTTGCGTACGAATTCATCGAACCGCGCCCCGCGCCCCTCCCCCGCTGACTTTCGCGCCTGTGGGCGCTCAGGAGCCCGCTCGGGAGCTTCTGCCGGTCCCGCCGCCCCGACGGGGCGCTGAGGCGGGGCCGTCGCGGGAGGCGACGCCTGAGGCACTGCGGGAGCCGCGCTAGCCTCTTCCGGCTCGTCGGCCTGCATTCGCGCCAGACTCTCGCTGAGATTGACCTTCCTGGCCATTACTTGCCTCCCTGGTTTTCGTGCGCCCACATGGACGTGAGTTCGAGCGCAACGGATGAGTAGTCGAAGATCGCGTTGGCGGTCTGCCGGGTGTCCGGGTACTGGGTCACAACCTGCCCCATGAGCGGCGCGTCACTGTGGGACTTGTACTGCCGAATGTGCTGGCGGAACCGGGGCATCTGCAGCTGCTCGTCGACGGCCTCGCGCCACTCTTCCAACTGGCCGGAGACGCGCATATCGATCTTGTTGAGCAGGAGGCGGTAGGGCACGTTCGCGGGCGTAATGAACTTGCTGATCGTGCGGGACGTCGGCTGAACGGTCAACCCCTCCGGGGTGAACGGGACGATCGCGAAGTCTGCCGATTCGAGGACGGCCGCGAGGATATCGCCGTCGCGGAGACTGCCCGGGGTGTCCACGAAGATGACGTCGTAGTCAAGTTCGCGGAGCCGCGACAGGTTTCCGGGATCGGTGTCGTTGGTGAAGTCGAACGGCAGGTCATCCGCCGCCGCCGCCGCCCAATCGCTCATGGATCGCTGCGGGTCGGTGTCGACGCCGAGGACCCGTGAGTTCTTGGCGAAGACGGCCGCGAGGTTCATGAGCGTGGTGGTCTTCCCCACGCCGCCCTTCTGGTTGGTCACTGTGATGATCCGCATGGGGCTATCCAATCTGTAAGTACCGAAGTTTGGGAGTTACAGACTGGGCGTGTCTCAACTCTGTAACTTCCGTAGTTTGTTACTTACAGACTACCAGACTTACAGACTCTGTCACTACAGAGTTACAGAGTTTGGAACTACCAAAGTTACAGACACTGGTAGTTCCTGAGCTACGGACGACTGAGCTACCTCGAGCGCGTTGACACCTAGGTGTCAATGTCGGCGCCGGTCGAGGCGGCTGGGTATTGCATCGGGGGTGCCGCGGGTTGCTCCGCAACCCACGCCCTGAGGGGATCGGGTGGTGTCTCGCAAACGGCCGGCCTTTGCGTGAGCGTCCCCGGAGTTCGGTCACGACGTCCGGGTCTCGGGTTGTTCCCGCGTCGAGCACGAGGGAGCAGGGTGGGCGCGTTTCGGGGGAGTGCTGGGAGGGGAGCCGATTAAGCGATTCTCAGAGCCGCGAGGCGGCTTGCAGCAGGAGTCCGAGCACGAGGGGGAGCCCGAACCCCACTGCGCCGACGATGATCGCGACGAGGCCGATACGGAAGACGATCCGCGGTACGGCCCCGCGCCGGATGGATCGGAACGGGGCCATGAGCGGTGAGAGCGAGGCGACGAGGACGACGACGCCGCAGGCGAAGACGGCTAGAGAGGCCGTCTGTATCGCCTGCATGTGCTCACTCTCCGTCGTCCTCGGGCTGAAACTCAGCGTCGCACACTCCGCAGACGATCGGGCCGAGGTCTAGGACCGACTGGGAAAGTCGGATCTTCCGGCCGCAGTCGCAGAGCGCGACGACGCCGTTACTGGTCTTCTTCTTGCCCTCGGAGCCTCCGAGCTCGACGAGCCGGTACGCGACCAATGCGGCGTCGAGCATGGCGACTTCGGCCGCGTAGCGGGCTGCAGTGGCCGGGGGAACGGTGGTCAGCGACCATCCGATGCTGTCGTGTTTTTCCAGCGACAGCCCGAACTCTTCCCCGATCGCCTTGAACTTCTGGTTATGAAACCGTCCCTGGCGGCTGGTGTCCTTGATTCCACGCGTCTGAGCTGCGCCGTGGGCCGCTTCGTGAATGAGGGTGCCGAGCACGGCCTCGCCGCCGCGCTGCAGCCCCTCGCCGCCGACGAATAGCTCGTGCACGGTTTCATCCCCGCGCGCCCAGCGGTTCGGCGCGAAGTGGCCGAGGGTCATCCCGTTGCGCGCGCTGCCCGATCCGAGCGTGACGACGACCTCGGGCACGTCCTGGTGCCGGGTCTGGATCGCGCGCCATGCTGCTTCGATCGCCGCGACAAGCGGGGCGGTGACGGTGCCTGTGTTCGTCATGGTCATGCTTCCTCGGGGTTGGTGTGGTCCATGGCTGCAGCGTCGGCGTCGTCCGGGTCGTCGCCGGTGAAGCCCTGACCGCAGGTGCACCAGGTGATGAACTGGCCGTGTTCGTAGGTCTGGTGGGTATCGCGGTGGCCGACCTCGATCGCCGCGATGAGGTCGGGGCGAAAGCCGGTCCAGGTCTTGCCGTCGTGGACCATGACGACGGGGGACTCCGTGAACCCCAGTGCTCGGAGGTAACTCGCCGCGCACTCGTCCTGGCTGGTGTCGATGGTGTCGAACCGCAGTCCGCGGTGGTCGAGCGCTCGACGCGTTGCGATGCACGGTCCGCATCCGGGGCGGCTGAACAGGACGACGGGAGCCGTCCTCTCGTTGATGTAGCGGCTTGCTCGCGTGTCTTGGTCTGCAGTGGTGACGTGTCCCATGAGCCGATTTCCTCTCCCTCAACCTCATTGCCTTTTGGCGGAATTTCCGTCACAGCTCCGAGCAGTCGGGGTCAAGCCCAAAGCGCGGTTGCAGGAGCGAATCTCGGGGGAGCGAAGCGGAGGAGGGAATCGTGACGAAACTGCGGCGACGGCTTGATGCCGACTGCTCGGTGCGTACACTCAAACGCCCAAAAGGCAACGAAGTTGCCCATGAGCACTAGCCGCGCAGCGGCATCCTCGGTTTCTGGCCGGTCGGATTGATGTTCGACACGCCGCGCCGTGCATGCGTCGTTCTATCGAATACCCCTGCTATCTTGGATGCACTGGTTCTGCACCTGTCATAGGAGCAGACCGACCCGTCAGGGGTCGGACAGGGCGCGGCCGGCAGATTGCCGCCGCGGGTATCGGAGGGTACACAGTGTGAGCGCGATGCTCACGCGACATCTGTCGGGGTGCGATGCCAGGCAGGTGAGCAGGAACGCCAAGGTTGAGCGGTGCTCTCCCTGGCTTCGCTGGGAGCACCGGGTGTGCTGGGAGCGATTGGCGAGAACGGCCGAGACTGACGCTGCAGGTCCCCAGGAGACTGATCGCGGTTCAGAAGCTCACCGCTCTCGTAGGCCACACAACCGTTTCGTACTCGTAGCACGTCAACCATCAGCGCCTAGTCCTGGGCTCTTCGCTAGTTGGGAGACGCGATGCTGGACATCGCTCCATACGCCCCGAGCTTCACTCTGATTGCTCTCGCAGTCGCCTTAGCCCCGATCGCCTACGTGGCTGCTTTCAACACCGGGCCGCGAGGGAAGACAGCTCGCAAGGTGTTGTCGATACTGCTGCGACGTCGACGAGATTGAGACTCAGAGGCGATCGACCGCAGAGGCCCAGACCCAAGCCCTCTGAGTCTGGCCCTGTGCGTTCTCCCACTCGACTTGAACCGCGCGAGACGTCCAGGCGACGGCACGGCCCTCGATCCTCGCTGGCGTCTCCGGGTACCGCACCCATGCGCGCACCGGCACCGGATCGCCACTCTCAACCGGGTCGGCCGCGGTATCTAGCTCGGCAGGGCTGAGCGTGATGGGGGAGGGGCGCACCAGCATTTCAGTGACGTGCTTGCTCATCTGGCGGTCGTACCAGTCCGCGTATCGCTTGTTCCTACCCACCGGACCAGGATAGATCGAAAGTTCGAACGTATGTTCGAACTACTCTGCAGGGCCGGCCTTTGCCTCGACGTCGCCCTCTGCGGCCTCGTCCACGGGCTCGTCGGGATCCGACGTCTCCGCGGTGTCCTTCGGGATCGTGCGGGGCGGCAGCGCCCGGAATGGAGCGATCGCGCCGCCCTGCACGATCCAGAACGATCCCGCCGACGCTTCGCGGACGTCCTGCGGGGGCACCACGTAGGTGTGCTGGGCTCGCGCCGATCGCAGCTCTTCGCCACCGGCCGCGCCGGAGGCTTCCATCTGCATCACGGTGCCCGCGAACTTCACGACGTCCTCCGGGTCTTTCGACCGGCCGAAGATGAGCGCGGCACCACTGGACAGTGCGCGGCGACGCCGCACCTCGTCATTCGACACGCCTGCCGTGCTCTGGGCGGCGAGGATGAGCCCGACCCCGGCGCTTCGCGCCGTCTCGAACAGGCTTCCTGCCGTGTCGCCTGGGTCGCTGGTGCCCGTGACGAGCTGGGGGAACTCGTCGACGATGAGCAGCATTGGGGACTTGTCGCGCCGTTCCAGTCGCGTCGACAGATAGTTGCGGAGGTCCATCAGCAGCAGGTCGCCCAAGCGCGCTTGGGCGTCGTCGACGGGGGAGAGGGGGACGATCGTCAGATCGGCCCTGGGGGAGCCGTAGGACCATCCCTCGTCATCGAGCCAGCGCTCTAGCGGCCGGAGCGCCACCAGCAAGCTCTGCAGCGCCCGCTGCCCCGCTGTCGTCCCGTCACGGTCCACCTTGTGGTTGACCATCTGCAGGTCGTACTGGTCGCGCACGTGGTCCATTGGGCGCAGCAGGCGCTCTCTGAGGTCTTCGACGCTCGATATCGAGGTCTGGTCCTGGACGGCCTGCAGGACGCCTCGAACTTCATCGAGGTAGTGCTGATTCGCGCCGTCTGCGACGGGCATCAGTCGCATGAGCTTCGCCGTCACCTGGTCAGCGGATCCGTTGAACAGGTCCCACCCGCCGCCAACCGATGCCGTGTGTCCCTGGAACGCCGCGAGCTTGGCCAGCTTCTCGGCGTCGTCCGGATCGCCCTTCGCGTCGATGAACACGACGGGCCAGCCGTATTTGAGCGCACAGAGGATCGCATCGTCCAGCAGGACGGTCTTGCCTGTGCCGGACTCGGCCAGCAGCAGCGCGCGGACCGCTGCAGCGGACTTCGGGAGCACGATCAACCGGCCGTCGTCGTTGATCCAGTCGGGGACGCGTCGGGCGTCATAGAAACGCTCTGCGAGGTTCTTAACAGTCGCACGTCGAACGATGCCGAACGCCTGGTGATCGCCAGTCTGCAGGGGAGCCGTCGTCGCGTCCTCCGTCGTGCCCGTGATCCGTCCCGTCTCGGCGTCAAGGGTGACGCCGACACTCGCGGCCGATAACAGATCGTCGGCGCGCTTGCGCGCCTGCTCGATCCGGGTCTGCATCAGCACGTCGGGGATGCGTCGGTTCCGCACGAGCGCGAGGATGCGTCGGCGGTGCCGTGACATTGCCACCGGGACCAGCAGCACGCCCGACAGAAGGTTGGCCAGCGCCCAGCCGCCAAAGGTCGGAAGCAACTGCGCGGCCCAGTCGTCCGCGGCGAAGAAGGTCCGGGCCTGACCGCTCGCGATCCACTGCCACAGCAGCAGCCCTTCAACGGTCACGAGCACGAGCACGACGGCAACCCCGAGGACGTTGTACAGGCCTCGGCGTGGCCGAGTCATCCAGAAGCGCGTCTTCGTCGCGAAGATCATCCCGGACGTCTTCACGACGAGCCACGGGATGATGAGCGGCAGGAGCACCAGCCCCAGGAGCACCCCAAATCCGACCTTCAAGAACACCACGAGGGTGTCGGACGCGGCGTCCCCGGACCCCTGTTCGAACTGCTGCGTGTCACTCATGATTCGTCCCCCATCTTTCGGCGCCGGCGTTGACACCTAGGTGTCAATTGCTCGAGCTGAACCCGTCGAGCTCGGCGTTCACCGAGATACCGTCGTGCTGTTCCCACACCGGGGAATCGTCCCCGATGAGACGTCCCCGGACGTCGAAGACGGGCAGCGACAACAGCCGCCCCCGCTCGGTTCGGAACACGTTCAAATCCGCGTTCTCGGTCACCGCTCGACCGGCGTCGTCGGTGCAGAAATAGACCACGCGAGCGACCCCCTCGCGAGTCATCCGCCAGACGTGGTTGTCCATGATGTGCTTGTACCGCTGACCCGTCTTCGGTGTCAGCTCGACCTCTACCAATTCGACGTGATCGCCGCGCACGGCCACCCCGTCAGCCTGGTGGTCGACGTTCACGTTCTCCGGTTTCCGGTCCCGCTTCCACTCGAACCCGTGGCAGAGGTAGCGGGCCGAAATGGACGCGACGGCGACCTCATGCCGGGTGGTCTGGCGGAACAGATTCGGGGCGGTCTTCCCGATCGCCTGGTGCGTCGCCCAGACGATCGAACCATCCCGGAACGTCGGTCGGGCGCGGTCGACCAAGCCGACTTCCGCGAGCCTCACGACCCACTGTTGGGCCTTCCTCAGGCTCACCGGCACACCCGCGCCGGACAACCCTCCGAGCGCCCACCTGAGCGCTTCCATGTCGGCCATGCGAACCACGCTCAGCCACTCCAACATCGCTTCGTCTCGCTGTGTGAGCTGCATCAGTTCCCCCCTCAAACCTGTCAGTTCGATACTACTTTGACCACCTCAGGACCACCACCGCGATGCGGTGGAAAGGCACTCGCTCCGCTCGCCGCTCTTCAAACCCTGGACGCAATCACCCGACGCGCCAACCTCGAAAACGCGCCTCAGCACCCGAGAACCGTACCGCCCGATCTGCCGGGCTCACTCACGCAACACGGCACCCGACAACCCACACCACCAGCCCACAGAGCCCGCTCACGCAACGGACACCCGAACACTCAACCATCCTCCCAACCCTGTCTTCTTTTGATTTTGATTCTCTCTTTCTCTTCTCTCTCTACTCTTCTCCTTCTCCCCTGCCCTGCCCCCACCCCTTTACTTCCCAATCTCAGTCACATAGCTTGCGGAGTGCCTGAGATTGGGAAGCGCGCACCGCGCGGGGGTGGGGGCAGGGCAGGGGAGAAGGTGCCACAAACGTTCGTTTGCCTATTCGCGCTCGGTGAATAGGCAAACGTACTACCCACGGTTGGTCACTCAGTCCGTCCGTTCATCCCTGTGGCGTCCTCGTGCGCTCTCAGCGCGCTCCCGAGGCGGTCGGTCCCGAGTTCCCTCGCGGCACCCTCCGGGCCTGAGGCCGGCCGCTGCAGACGTCAGGGCAGAACCAGCGCTCAACGGGGCGCGCGCTGCACGGCGGTTGTCGTCGAGCGCTGCCGTCGAGGTCGGCCCGACGGCCATGGCCGTCGACCGACCGAACGCCGACCGCTGCGCCTCGTCGAGCTGCCCGGGCTTGGTCGACGTCGCGTGGACCTCTGTCGTCGGTGCCGTCGACCGGTCGGAGAAGCTGGCAGTTTTACGAACAGGTGAGCGAGTCATTCGGTCACCGCCGATCGTGTGGCTGTGCCCCGTCGTCGGAGCAGTTCGGCGGCTGCGAGCCGTTCGCGCTCGATGCGAGCTGCGCGCTCCTGCTGAGCCCTCAGCCGGTTGCGCTCTGCGGTCTCCGCGTTGGACCTGGCGATGATCGCGGCGACCTCTTCGTGGTCGATCGACTGAGCCCGCGAGGCTTCCGCTGCGCGCTCCGCTGCGAGCCGTGCCCGGTCCCGTTCGCGAGCTGCAGCCCGGTCCCGCTGCAGCTCGACCGGCGTCGGTTCGTCATGGTTGATCGTGGTGCTGATGAGCCACGCTGCATAGGCGATCGAGCTGCGTCGACTCTTGTGGTTCATCGTGATGCCGCGTGCAGTCATCCCGGCGTTGATCGCGTCCGCGAGAGCATCTGCCGTCCACCGTGCTGGGTCGATCCCGGCACGATCGAGCATGGCGCACACACTGGCCGGGTGGTGCTCTCCGAGCCACCAGAACCGCCTGGTGAACGCCGCTCCAAACTCGAAGAAGTCGGACGGCCACGGTGCATACGCTCGACGACCCTGATTCGCTTTCACCCTCGACTGTCCCCGGCCTCGCGGATGCGTAGCATTCGCGTTGCGCGCGCTCGCGCGCTGGTGTTTAACCATCTTTGAAACGGGAGATTGAGGGGTGCCGGTCTCTACCGGAGGTAGGTGGACAGTCCTTCTGATTCCAGTGAGTGCGCGCGTGGATGCGCGACGTATCTGGTGCCGTCCATGACGGCTCTTGATGAGGGACCGCTCCGCGGCTGTGAGGTACCGGCCGCTGAGGACAGTCTGCGCGAGCCCGAGTCGTTCCAGCACTCGCCACGCTCGACCGATGGTGCGTCGGCAGACGCCGAGTTGAGCGGCGATCGTCGCGTGAGCCACCGTCACGCTGCGGCCGGTGCCCCGGTCTGCGTAGGGCGCGACAGCGGCGGCGATCGCGTACAGCGTGCTGGCCGCGATCGTGTCGTGCTCGGTTTTCCGCGCTCGGTCGCCTTCCTCGGTTGCGAGCAGTGCGCGAAGATCCCTGAGCCAGAACGTGCCCGACTGCCAGGCCACAACGAGCCCGTAGGAGCCGGGAGCAGGCTCCCAGGGTGAATGGGTCAGCTCGGTCGGGAACGCCCGTCCAGCAGGCTCCTGCGAGGGCAGTTCCAGCGTCGGCAGAGTGGGGGACACGCCCGTCGGACGCTTGTCGGCCGAAATCTCTGCGCGCGTGTGTATCTGGGTTATGATTGCGTCATCCTTCCGGGTCACCGGTTGGGTACGACAAAGGCCCGGTTACCAGCCGGTCTGAGTCGAAACAACTGCTCTGAACCCGTTAGTCGCCAAACTGTGGGGGTTCTGAGCCAAGGCTTCTAGGCCCGTCGCGAGAGCGGCGGGCCTAATGCGTTAAGCGGTGTCGATAGGCAGCTCTCCATCGTCGAGGGGAGGCGCGACGAACCAGCTCGGGTATCCGCGAGGGTCCAGCTCCAACGTCTCAACCATCATGTCGAACAGGGCGGCGGCCGAGACGCCAGCGTGAGCGGCGATCTTCTGCCACTTCTCCTTGTTGTCCAGCTCGACGTTCCAGCCGAGGCTGGTGGGCTCGCGGAGTGATCCGCGAGGGCGTCGAGGGAGCTTCTGGGCGTCGGCCATACGACCACTTAACTCTAGGCCTAGAGTTAAGTCGAGCTGGACACGCCGTGTGGCGCGAGTCGACATTTCGACCCTGGCGCCGGCATTGACACCTAGGTGTCAAGTCGCTCGAGGTAGCTCCCACTCGAACCGGGACACTCGATCCTGACACCCCCTCCGGGCGCGTTCCTGGCTCCGCTATCCCGTTCCGATGAGGTCTGGCCGGTGCGTAGGCTGAACGGGTGAAACTCCAAGCCGTAGTCCGCGATCGCGCCACCGTCGAGACGGAGGCGTCCGCGCCAGACGTCGCGGAGCTGCGCGCCGCGGTGCTCGCGCTCACGCCGCCCGGGCACGAGCTGGCACAGCTCCGCGGCCGTGGCCGCGTCGACGGGAACCTCGTCGGTACGGCTGTCTTCCGGTCGACGTCGACGAGCACGGTCGAGGCTGAGGGGCGCGACTACCCGGCTGCGCGTGCTGCACTCAGCGCCATGGTGCCCGCGGAACAGCTCGTGCTCTCGGTGCGGGTGCTCGACTAGAACAAGCGATCTGCGCTCAGATTCTGAGCATCGAAGCGCGGACGGATGGGCGACTTCCCGCCGTTACGGACCGGGCAATAGATCGGCGGACCGCCGGCCGTTAGCGTCGTCACCGTTCCGTGACGGTGTCGGTTTCATCTGCGAGAATAGAGACACGGAGCATTCAGGGGCGTCAGGCCTGACCCTGCTTCGGGCAAGAAAAAAGCCCGGACTGGCATCCGAGCATTTTCTTGCTTCCGCTGAGAAAGCTTGGGAATCGAGTAAGGATTTCCCGGTTGAACTACGGAAATTCTACGTGTTCGCAAACTTCAACGCAACTCCATACAGCCTCTTTCAAGCCCCCACGGGCTCGTACGGGCTTCCATGGAACCGCCGCGAGTGGACGAACCGTGCACCAAGCAGGACCAGCTTTCTGTCACCTGACGCTGACGGAAGGTCACAAAATGAGCAAGTGCTCTAACTGTGGTGCTGAGTCTCGCGTGCGTTGGATTGTCGGGCTGGTCGTTCACACGACCACTCGCATCCTCGTAGCCGTGATGCTCATGGTGCTGGGAGGCTAGACCTCCACAGCGGTCCTCGGTTCGCCGGGGGCCGCTGTCGCGCTCCAACCGTTCAGAGTCTGAACGAGCGCCTTCGGATCCGTGTCGGCTACCCGGCCGCGCGTGCTGCGCTCAGCGCCATGGTGCCCGCGGAACAGCTCGTGCTCTCTGTGCGCGTCGTCGACTAGCGCGGCCGACGTCCCAGCGTCGGCAGGCCACCGCGTAGGACCTCAGCCCGCTCGGTGGCATAGATGCGCCGGTCGAGCTTGTCGGGGGCGTCCGTGCCTCGTCGAGGCGGCTGGGTTCGGCTGACCTCGAACGCGGCCTGCAGGTCGTCGTCATCGTCTCGACGTCCTGGTGCAGCGCCCCGCTTCTGCGACGGCGGCGGCTGCTGCGCAGGGGGTGCACAGCGCTCTCCTGCGGCCGTTGTGTGGATCGATTGCCGTCCGTTGGCTTGGAGTGCGTGGGACTCGCCGCACTGCTCGCAGATCGCGAATTCGAGCCCCACGCCATGCCCCTTTGCCTGTGGATAACTACCCGACTGAAATACGCGGATAACGTTGAATTATGACAGTCTGGGTGTTTCCTCTGTGGATAACTACTTGACGAGAGAGCCACCCGTGGTGAGCGTAGCCATCGCTGTCTGCACGTCCGGTTCGGAGACCTTGGCGACGTCGCCCAGCTTCACGACGACCGTTGCACCGTCCGCCGTTGAGACGTCGGCCGTAACCGCCTGGTCCTTCTCAGACTGGGGACGGCGCACAATTCTCGTGATCTGCTCAACGTTGATGTAGCTCTGCGCCCAATAGGTACCGCCGCCAAGCACTTGCTGCGTTTCGACGCGAACGAACATAGTTCCCCCTGTGTGTTCGGACCGGCCCCCGGCCCGTCCTCGCACTCTACCGGCGACGTCGACGCGAACGCACGATCCGTCGACCGGCCTCCGTGTACGGCTGCAGCGCCTCGCGGAGCGCGGCGGCGTTGTCGTCGCTGAGGTCAATCTCATAGGCGCGGCCGTCGACGCCGAACCGGATTGTCTCGCCAGATCCTCGCTCGAGTTCTGTGCCGTCGAGGTCGTCGACGAGCGTGGTGATCGTGCGCTGTGCCATGCCGCTATGGTCTCAGACCTGCGAACTGGCCTCGCTCGCGTCTTCGGTCAGCGGCTCCGTTTGAGCAGTCACCCAGTTGGCGACGAGCGCGAGGATCGAGGCGAGAACGATCGGCAGGACCGCCAGAGGGACCGCTACGCCGAGGCCAAGTAGGAGCGGCACGGGCAGCACCAGCGCAAGAGCGACGACGCGCATGGTTGCACTTATGCGTTCAGCAGTCATTTTCCCCATGCCGCCCATCTTTCCATCGACCCCAGACACGAAGGTGGCCCCTGGCAGGGCGCGGGGGAATGCGGCCACCAGGAGCCCGCGACAGGAGGGGGGTCCTGTCGCCGCCCAGCGTAGCTCTCTCAGCGCGTGCGGCGGCGGCGGTTGACGCGCGGCGCGTTCGGCCAGATGCGTTCGCCGTCGCCTCTGTAGACGGCGCGCTCGTTGCCAACCAGGATCACGGTGAGCTGTCCTGATCCGGGGTAGTACAGCGCGTCTTGGATCAGCTCGCCGTACTCCGCGCGAGCGACGTCGACGAGCTGCTGCATGTGCTCGGCGCTCATCGGAACCGCACCCGCGATTCGCGCCGTTCGCGATCGCTCATCCGCTCCGCGACGGCACGGCGTGCCCGCTGCGCCCGCCGACGGTCGATCACGATGGCCCACACTGCCAGCAGCAGCGCCAGGGCGAGCAGAGCGACGGCGACAGGCGTCGGGATGATCTGTAGGGCGCTGAGCGGGCCGGTGAAGCCGGAGAGCACCAGGGCGACGCTCAGCAGTCGGAACGCTCCCGGCGATCGCCGCGTCATGCTCTCCATCCCCATGCCCTCATGCTGCCACGAGCGGCCGACGTCGGCCAGGTGCCCGGTTGTGGGATACCTCCTGGCTGATGACGTCGCCGGCCGTCGAGCTCGACCGCGGCCGCGCCGCCGGCCTGTGGAGTCTGTACAACGGTTTGGTTAAACGGCAGTGCCCGCCTCACAGGGCGGGCACTGCGCCGCGGACGGCGATTGTAGGTGTTCTACGGTGTCGGCAACGACTCTGGGAACAGTCCCGAAATGACGCCCGTCGCGAGCGACACGAACACGGCGATGAGCGCCACCCGGATACCGAAGGTGGCGACGTCCGGCCGGTTGCTGCGACTGCCGTAGATCAGCACCGCGATAGCCATTGCGGTGACCACGATCCCGGCGATGGTCACCCAGAAGAAGAACCAGTGCACGTCCACGAGGAACGGGATCGGTGGCGGGGTCGGTGGCGGGTTGGGGATGCTGAGCGGTTGATCCATGGTGGTCCTTCCTCGAGCGGTTGACACCTAGGTGTCAACCG
>NZ_JARVSB010000018.1:0-36748 GCF_030209365.1 Plantibacter sp. ME-Dv--P-095 | reverse complement strand
GACGGCGGAGCGTGGTCAATTCTGCCATGGATGGGCAGCAGCCTCGTCAGCGCTGCCTCGATAATGGTGGGATGCCAGCTAGCACCGATGAAGTCGACCGCATCGTCGACGCGTGGAATCGCGAGCGCCCGGACCTCGACTTCTCGCCACTCCAGGTCCTCTCCCGCGTCGCCCGGCTGTCCCGCCACCTCGACCGCGCGCGTCGGGCGGCCTTCACCCGGTCGAACCTCGAGCCCTGGGAGTTCGACGTCCTCGCCGCCCTCCGGCGTGCCGGTTCCCCGTACCGGTTGAGCCCGAAGGCGCTCCTCCAGCAGACGCTCGTCTCGAGCGGGACGATGACGAACCGCATCGACCGTCTCGTCGAGCGCGGACTCGTCGAGCGGCAGGGCGACCCCAACGACGGCCGGGGCATCCTCGTCCAGATGACCAATGCCGGCCTCAACACCGTCGACGCCGCCATCACCAGGCTGGTCGACGCCGAGGCCGACCTCCTGGGTGGCCTGAGCGGCGCCGAGCAGACCAGGCTGACCGTGTTGCTCCGGAAGCTCAGCCTCGACTTCGACTAGCCCTTCGACAGGCTCAGGGACCGATCAGCGGCGGAGGACCTTCCGCGCCAACCAGTTGCCGAAGAACTGGATGAGCTGGACGAGCAGGATGATGATGATCACCGCGGCCCAGGTCACGACCGGCTCGAACTGCCGGAACCCGTACTGGATCGCGAAGGCGCCGAGCCCACCGCCGCCGATGAAGCCGGCCACCGCAGACATGTCGACGATGACGACGAACACGAAGGTGTACCCGAGGATCAGCGGCCCGAGCGCCTCCGGCAGGACGATGCTCAGGAGCGTCCGGAGTCGGCTCGCACCCGCGGCCCGTGAGGCCTCGATGAC
Organism: Plantibacter sp. ME-Dv--P-095; assembly: GCF_030209365.1. NCBI lineage: Bacteria > Bacillati > Actinomycetota > Actinomycetes > Micrococcales > Microbacteriaceae > Plantibacter > Plantibacter sp. ME-Dv--P-095. Next base: position 35,858 of record NZ_JARVSB010000018.1, on the reverse strand, counting down.
GCCGGGCGACACCGTCAGCAGGTTCTGCTCGACGATGCGGCTGATACCGAAGGTCGCGGCCAGGGAGATGATGAAGATGAAGGCGTTCGCCCCGATCCCGGTGCCGATCACAAGTCGCGAGAGCGGCTGCGCGGCGGCCAGGAAGATGATGAACGGGATCGGCCGGAAGATGTTCACGATCACGTTGAGCACGCCGTAGAGCACCGGGTGCGAGTAGAGGTTGCCGGGCCGGGTGACATACAGACCGGTACCGACGACGAGGCCGGCGATGCCACCGAAGAGGAGGCTGAAGGAGACGAGGTACAGGGTCTCGACGGTCGCGTCGCCGAGCTTCGGCAGGAGGTCGATGAGGGCGTCCATGTCAGCGCACCTCCGTCACGGTGGCCTGCGATCCGATGGCGGTCAACGCCCCGTCGATCGTGGCGTCGTCGCCGCGGAGCGCGAGCGTCAGGTGCCCGAACGCGCGCCCCTGGATGTCGTTGATGCCGCCGTAGACGAGTTCGAAGTCGACGCCGGCCTGCGCGAGCGTGAGGAAGACGCCGGCCTGGGACGCGTCGCCGTCACGGAAGGACAGGGTGACGATGCGGCCGACGTGGCGTTCCTGGAGGACGGCGAGCTCGGCCGGCGACGGGACACCCTTGATGACCGTCGAGACGAAGCGCTTCGACGCCGCGTGCTGCGGGTCGGAGAAGACCTCGAAGACGTCGCCCTGCTCGATGACCTTGCCACGCTCCATGACGGCGACCTTGGTCGCGAGCGACTGGATCACCTCCATCTCGTGGGTGATCACGACGATCGTGACGCCGAGGTCGCGGTTGACCTGCTTGAGCAGGGCGAGCACCTCCTGCGTCGTCTCGGGGTCGAGCGCGCTCGTCGCCTCATCGGCGAGCAGGATCCGGGGCGAGGTCGCGAGCGCCCGGGCGATGCCCACGCGTTGCTTCTGTCCGCCGGAGAGCTGGTCCGGGTAGTTGTCCGCCTTATCGGCGAGGCCGACGAACTTCAGGAGCTCGTCCACCCGCGTTCGTACCTCGGAGCGTGAGCGTCCGGCGACCTCGAGGGGGTACGCGATGTTCTTGCGGACCGACTTCGAGTTGAAGAGGTTGAACTGCTGGAAGATCATCCCGATGCCGAGTCGCAGCTGGCGGAGCCCGCTCTCCGAGAGCGTCGTCACCTCGGTCCCGTCGACGACGATGCTGCCGGACGTCGCCGGCTCGAGCGCGTTGATGAGCCGCACGAGCGTGGACTTCCCGGCTCCCGAGTAGCCGATGATGCCGAAGACGTCACCGGCCTCGATGTCGAGGTCGACGCCGTCGATCGCTGCGATCGGTGGGGCGCCCTTCTGCGGAGACGGGTAGCGTTTCGCGACGTCTCGGAGGCTGACGAGTGGCATGCGGGTGTCCTCGGGGTGGGGCGGTCAGCGGGCGGGGAAACGACGATGCGTTCCTGCGGGGGCGGGTGACAGCCTCCCACAGGAACGCATCGGACGCTGGATCAGCCCTTGGCCTTGATGTCCTTCTGGACGGTCTCGAGCGACTGCACGAGGTCCTTGACCGGCGTCTTCAGGGGCACGGCCGTGCCACCGGAGTTCTCCACGACGCCGTCGACGACGGACTTCGTGTCCTGGTAGATCTTCACGAGCTTCGCGTACGTCTCGTTGTCGGCGTCAGCGGCCTTCGCGGCGAAGATGTTGACGTACGGCAGGGCGTTCGGGTCGGACGGGTCGTCCTCGGCGATCGCGTCGGACGCCTTCAGACCGGAGTCGTTGATGAAGTCGTTGTTGATGATCGCACCGGTGACGTCGGGCAGCGAGGTCGGCGTGAGCGAAGCCTCGAGCGAGGTGACCGTGACCTTCGACTTGTCGGCGATGATGTCGTCGGGCGTCGAGAAGATGTTGCCGCCGTCCTTGAGCTCGAGGAGGCCGGCCGACTGCAGGACGAGGAGGGCGCGCGCCTGGTTGCTCTCGTCGTTCGGGATGGCGATCGTGTCGCCCTTCTTGATGTCCTTCACGCTGTCGACCTTGGTCGAGTAGAGACCGAGCGGGTAGATCGCGGTCGAACCGATGGGCGTGAGGTCTTCGCCGGAGGCCTCGTTGTACTGCGCGAGGTAGACGATGTGCTGGAACTGGTTGATGTCGATCTCGCCCTCGGTGAGCGCGGGGTTCGGCTGCGTGTACTCACCGAAGTCGACGATGTCGACGAAGATGCCCTCCTTCTCGGCGGCCTCCTTGTAGGTCTCCCAGTAGGGGTCGCTCGCGCCGACGACGCCGATCTTGACGGGGTTCGCCTCGGTGCCCTTGTCTTCGGCGGCGGCGCCTGAACCGCCGGCGCATCCGGCGAGGAGCGCGATGGCGGGGATGATGGCCAGTCCGGCCAGAAGCTTCTTCGAGAAGGTCATTGCTGTGATTCCTCTTTCGGGTGGTGCGCGCCGGTGGACGCTGATTCGACGGTACGTCGGCCTAGCAGGGATGACGAACCGGTGCGTAACACTTCGGAACAGAGCGACGGACGCGGTCGATCGCGGTCGACGACGGCGACTATTCGACGAGCTCGGACAGCTCCAGCCAGCGCACCTCGAGGTCGGCGATCTCGCCGTACATGGCCTGGATCTTGGCGCCGAGCGCCGTGATCCCGGCGAAGTCGTTCTGGTCGTGGACCGCGACCTTCTCGTGCGCCTGCTCGATCTGGCCGTGGAGCTCTTACTGAAGCTGCCCCGACGACCCGCATCAGAAGCTCCAATGACGCTACATTCTTGCTATGACACTACAAATCGTCGGGCGCCAGGTTTTAATCGCCTCGCCCACCGGGCTAGAGGCGGAGCGTAATGCCGTGCGAGCGACGATGGAACATTTCAACCGGTCAACGGCGATCGATAAGGGCGCAATATTCATCGATCGAGGTTGGGAGGAGACACCGCCAGGAGTCGGACGCGGTCAAACACAGATAAATGAGCTTCTTGCGCCGTGCGACTACGTGATTGTGCTCCTATCGGACCGTTGGGGATCACCACCTGGCGGAGATGCGTACACCTCCGGCACCGAGGAAGAATTTCACACAGCTGTGAGCTTGCTTGCCAAGGCAGACGCCAGCATGAGAGACATACATGTCTACTTCCAAAGTCTGCCGGCGGACAGACTCGCAGACCCAGGCGAAGAGCTGAAGAAGGTCATTGAATTTAAGACGAAACTCCAGGAATGCCACGGCATATTGTACTCACAGTTCGACTCGATCGAAAACCTGAAGGTCAAGATAGACGGATCACTGCGAAAATGGGTCGAACCGCTCGAGATCAAGATTCCTATCACGATCTCATTCTCACCCGCGCCATCTGTTGTTCAGGAACAAGGGACAAGTTTACTGGAGAGAGCCGTCGCGCATGCAAGTGACGGCATGGTCGTTCAAGCGGAGGTCCTATTTGCTCAGGCTTGCCGCGATGACGATCCGTCGGCTCTGCTAGAGTATGCTCGCTTTTCGCGTCGCAGAGGATTGCTCGAAGACGCTATCAAACTCAACGAGCGCGTTATCAGGGCTATTTCACTGAGACAAGATCAGACAGCAATCGAGACGGCAAATCTCATGGACGCTCTGTCGAATATCGGCGTCATTGAGAGAAAGCAGGGGAATCTAAACAAGTCTATCGATTCGCTCGAGGAGGCCATTCGTGTTGGGGACAATTCACCGCACATGCTTCACGAGTCCCTCGCCTATGCCTTGGATAACCTTGGTCACTCGCTAAATCAAGTCGACCATCACGACCGGGCATTCAAATGCTTTGAGACTTCCCTCGAGTACCGGAGAACCACGGGTTCGCCGGCCGACATCCTCCAGTCAGAGCTGAATATCGCCTGGCAATCCTTGCGCGTTGGTCAGGCGAGGCAGGCTCTGAAGGGATTCGAGAACCACCTTTCCGAGGCTCGAAGATCCGGCCAACATGCGCTCGCAAATTGCCTAGCCGGCCTCGGGAACGCGCTGCTCGACTTACGTCGGCCGAAAGACGCAGTCGCTCCACTTGTCGAATCTCTCGACCTAAACCGGGTCTTGAAGAACTCCGACGGCATCGGCATTGCTAGCGGCCTTCTTGCACGCGCCCGTGCATCGCTGGGGGACTCTGAGGGGGCCGCCGAGGCACTTGAAGATACTCTTGAGCAGAGCGAAGCTTCAGGGAATGTAGTGGGATTGGCTACTGCTAAGTGGGCTCAGGCGCTGGATGCAGCCTCCAAAGGCGAACTCCGTCATGCGCGTTCGCTCCTTGAAAAGTCCATCGAACTGGCCGAAAGAACGGGGAACGTCGCTCTGTTCGCGACCATTAGTCAGACCGTACTCGAGGGGGACACATCCGACTGAACCCAAGTCATCTCTGGGTATAGCAGACCAGTGAGCTTCCCTCCGCTCAGTGTGCCACAACCAGTATCGATCAGCGCGCCAGCGTCGGTAACATCAGGCACGAGCGCCGTCCTGACGTTGTGTCCCGACACCACAAAACTCCCCGCCTCTCGCGTACGCAGGCTGCGCGAATTGTGCACCGCCACGACACCATCACCAAGCCAGTCTGGCCGTAATCGGCGGAGGAAGGCGCGGTGACTATCGGGAAACGCGCGCCGGAATTGCGTAAGAACATCTCTATAGGGCGGATCGACGTAGGAGCGGATTGTGGCACCCCCACCCATTCCCAAGAATTGGGGCAATACCGCATCGTCTTCGAGTAGGGCTAGCAAGACTTCTTCGTGGTTACCTGCAAGCAACGACACCTTCGCATGACTCGAGGAACTCAACTCGATCAAGTCTTCGATAACACCCCTCGACTCTGGTCCACGATTTACGTAATCCCCGAGAAATACGAGCTCGCGGCCGTCCGCGGGAAGCCGAGCGAGCACTTGGCGCAGCGCACCGCGACACCCATGAATATCGCCAATGAACGCCGAGCGGGTCACAGTATTACTCGCCTAGCGTCAGAGTAGGTTTCGCCGGGAGCATCTGCCATAATCATCAGTGCGGAATCAGATATTATAGGATCCGAATATAGTGCACCTACAACGAGATCCGCTAGATTTACTGGTTCGATCGATTGCATCGGTACAAGCGCATCGACTCGCTCGGTTAGTTCATCAAGCTGTTCTAGAGCACTACTAAAATCGGCTTCTTGTCGAGATGCTAGCAGTTCGACTAGGTCCGGGTCTTCGTATCGAATCGCGAGCTCACGAACGGAGAAACACGGATTTCCCTCTTCAATGGCACGTACATAGGTAGCCGTACGGAGTAAGTATCGCGCAAATCGCACCAGACCTACTGCATAACGAGATCGCTCCGGCTCCCGCGTGTGCAACAGCGGAACCAATTGAGAGAGACGAGCGTGTATTCGGGGTAGGTCGATCGCTGCGAACTGGTGCAGAATCTCGCTCACCGATGGACCCCCATGAAGAACGACTCCGTCGCGAGACAAGTGCATTCCGAAAAGTGTGCCTTTCGCTGAAAGGAACTGTTCCATATCATAGGTCGACACATTGACTTGGCCAGTTCCCCTGGTCGGACAATGCGATCGCGCAACCACGAGCAGATCTAAGTCCGATTGAGAATTGGAATCTCTTCGCGCTTGACTGCCATAGAGAACCACGCCAAACGAAGCTTGAGGGAGCGATTTTAATGTATCCCTAACGAGTTGAGCTGGTACACCAAGCGCCGTAAGCCGTCGCCCTACATCTGCGAGAACAATCTTTGATTCGCGTTGAGGTTGGCCAGCCATGGTTCCGATACTAACCTTCTCGAGCGCCATGATAGCGCTGGGTCATTCGACGAGCTCGGACAGCTCCAGCCAGCGCACCTCGAGGTCGGCGATCTCGCCGTACATGGCCTGGATCTTGGCGCCGAGCGCCGTGATCCCGGCGAAGTCGTTCTGGTCGTGGACCGCGACCTTCTCGTGCGCCTGCTCGATCTGGCCGTTGAGCTTGTGGAGCTTGCGGTCGATCGCCTTGATCTCCTGCTGCGCGTTCCGCAGCTCCGCACCGCTCAACGTCGGCGTCTTCTTCGTCGGACCGCCGCCCGAGGCCGTCGGGCGGTCGTGCTCCTGCGAGCGGCTGCCGGCGGTCCCGGCGTTGAGCTTCAGGTACTGGTCGATGCCACCGGGGAGGTGGCGGAAGTGGCCGTCCATGATCGCGTACTGCTGGTCCGTCACGCGCTCGAGGAAGTACCGGTCGTGCGAGACGACGAGCAGGGTGCCGGGCCACGAGTCGAGGAGGTCCTCCATGGCCGCGAGCATGTCCGTGTCGAGGTCGTTGGTGGGCTCGTCGAGGACGAGGACGTTCGGCTCGTCGAGCAGGATGAGCAGCAGTTGCAGACGTCGACGCTGGCCACCCGAGAGGTCCTTCACCGGGGTCGACAGCTGGGCGCTCGTGAAGCCGAGGCGTTCGAGCAGCTGCCCGGGGGTCATCTCCTTGCCACCGGCGACGTAGCTCGTGCGCTTGCGTCCGATGACGTCGCTCACGCGGTCCTGCTCGTACTCGGCGAGCTCGTCGAGCTGCTGCGTCAGCGTGGCGACCTGCACGGTCTTGCCGCGCTTGACACGCCCCTCGGTGGCCTCGACCTCGCCGGTGACGAGTCCGAGGAGCGTCGACTTGCCGGCGCCGTTGACGCCGAGGATGCCGGTGCGCTCACCCGGGGCGATGCGCCACTCGACGTCCTTGATGATCGTGCGGTCGCCGTAGGACACGGTGACGTCGAGGATGTCGACGACGTCCTTCCCGAGTCGGGCGGTCGCCATACCGGCGAGCTCGACCGCGTTCCGCACCGGGGGTTCGTCGGCGATGAGCGCGTTGGCCGCTTCGATGCGGAACTTGGGCTTGGCCGTCCGTGCAGGAGCGCCGCGGCGCAACCACGCCAGCTCCTTCTTCATGAGGTTCTGACGCTTCGCCTCGGACACGGCTGCCGAGCGGTCGCGCTCGACGCGCTGGAGCACGTACGCCGCGTACCCGCCCTCGAAGGGCTCGACGATGCGGTCGTGCACCTCCCAGGTGGCGGTGCAGATCGCGTCGAGGAACCACCGGTCGTGGGTCACGACGAGCAGGCCGCCCGAGTTCCTGGACCACCGACGGTTCAGGTGTTCGGCGAGCCAGGTGATGCCCTCGACGTCGAGGTGGTTGGTCGGCTCGTCGAGGAAGAGGATGTCGTGGTCGCCGACGAGGAGCGCCGCGAGCGCCACCCGACGACGCTGACCACCGCTGAGATCGGCGACGAGGGCGTCCCAGGCGATGTCGGAGGCGAGGCCGGAGATGACGTCGCGGACCTTCGGGTCGCCCGCCCACTCGTGCTCGTCGAACCCGCCGACGATCGTCTGGCCGACGGTCTTGTCGTGATCGAGGGTGTCGGACTGGTCGAGCACGCCGACCGTGACGCCGTTGCGCACGGTGACCCGACCGGAGTCGGGCTCCTTGCGGCCCGCGAGGAGACCGAGGAGCGTGGACTTGCCGTCGCCGTTGCGGCCGACGATGCCGATGCGGTCGCCCTCGTTCACCCCGATCGTGATGCCGTCGAAGACGACTTTGGTCGGGTACTCGAGGTGGAGCGCTTCAGCGCCGAGAAGGTGTGCCATATCCGGTCTACGATACCGGCTCCGGCGACGCGCGGCCTCCGTGCACCCTAGGCTGCACAGGTGGCTCTGTTCTCCCGTTCCCGCCGGCTCCCGCTCGACCAGCGCGACGCGCGGCTCACCCTCCTCGACAAGCGCATGCAGCGTTACGAACTCTCCGTCGACGACATCCCGCAGTCGGTCGTGTCACTCACCGACCCGCGCTCGCTCGAGTACCCCTACATCCGGCACATCGCCCGCGTGATCGACGCGGAGGGCCCGGCCGGTGAGCCGCTCTTCACCGTGCATCTCGGGGCCGGGGCGCTGACGCTCCCCCGCTACGTGCAGGCGACCCGACCGGGCTCTCCGCAGCTCGTCGTCGAATTCGAGCCGGAGCTGTACGCCGCGATGCTCGAAGCGCTCCCGCTGCCGGAGGGTTCGCGCGTGGAGGTCCGGTTCGGCGACGCCCGAGCCGTGGCGGACGAGCCGGTCGACGACATCGCGGCCACCGCCGCGGACGGCACGGTGTGGCGGGACGCCAAGGTGACCGTCGTCGACCTCTGGGATGCGGCGGTGATCCACCGTCGGGTCGCGAGCCTCGAGTTCTACCGTCGGGTCGCAGCGCGGTCCGCAGCCGACGGTGTGATCGCGGTCAACCTGCTCGACGGCAGCCCCTTCGACTACGCCAGGCGCCAGGCGGCGACCCTCCGGACCGTGTTCGCGCATGTGGCCGTCGTCCTCGACTTCGACCCGGTCGACGACGAGGGGCCGCTCGGCAACGTCGTCGTCTTCGCGAGCGACGCACCACTCGCTGCCGTGACGCACCCGCAGCTCTTCGGCGCGCCGGCCCCCGAGCAGATGCACGGTGACGCACTGACGGCGTGGATCGACGGCGCGGCGGTCATGACCGACGCCGACGGCGAGGACTCCCCCGACCCCGACGACCCACGCTGGGACTGACGGCCGTCCTTTGCACCCCCATCCGATTGCGCTACGGTGGGCGTAGCGCAATCGACCGATCCACCCGGAATCGGCTCTCGCGCGGAGGAGGTTGGTCGGTGCCCGTCTCCCGACGCGTCTCCCGAGCGCAGCAGATGAGCGACCGCATCCTCGACGCAGCCCTCGACCTCATGCGCTCGCGCGGCTCGGTCGCCGTCAACATCGAGGCGGTCGCCGAGACCACCGGTGTCGCCAAGACGACGATCTACCGGCGGTACCGCAACCGCTCCGAACTGCTCACGGCGGCCGTCGCCCGCGCCATGGAGACCCCGGTCGAGATCCCCGAGGACCTGCCGACGTACGAGACGTTCACCTGGCTGCTCCACGAAGCGCGCGCGATGATCGAGGACGTGGTCGGCCGTGGCACGATTGCGTCGATCCTGCTCCAGGACGATCCCGAGTTCTCCACCCTGCTCCGGGACCTCACCCGCAACCGTGCTCGTGCCCTGTCGAACCTCGTCGACGAGCGGATCTCCACAGGAGATCTCAAGCCCGGTCTCGACGGCCGGCTCGTCGCGACCCTCCTGCTCGGCGCCGTCCTCGGTCAACTCGTCCGCGGTGCCGATATGGACGACGACTGGGCGGACCAGGTCCTCTCCGTGCTCTGGCCGGCACTCGCGGCATGAACCCTCGCAGCACCAGGCCGCACGCCGCGGTCGTCTACAACCCGACGCGCGTCCAGCTCGAGCGTCTCCGCCGCCTCGTCGACGACGCCGCGAGCGACGCCGGCTGGGGCCCGACGACCTGGATCCCGACCCGCGAGCGGTCCGCCGCCGTCGAACAGGTCGCCGAGGCCCTCGACGGTGGCGCGGCACTCGTGATCGCAGCGGGCGGCGACGGGACCGTCCGCGAGGTCGCCGGAGCCATGCGTCACACGCGGACACCGTTCGCCGTGGTCCCGCTCGGCACGGCGAACCTCTTCGCGCGGAACGCGGGCATCCCCATCGACACGGCCGCAGCCGTCCGAGCGGCGTTCACCGGGGAGGAACGCCGCATCGACGTCGGGTCGATCGAGTACCGACGCGTCGACGGCGTCCAGCGGAGCGCCCCGTTCCTCGTGATGACCGGCTTCGGGGTGGACGCCGACATGGTCGCCTACGCCGATCCCGTCCTCAAGCGCCGGTTCGGCTGGGTCGCCTACGTCGGCCCGATCGTCCGGGGACTCTTCCGTAGGGACCGGCCGCGCTTGTCCTGGAAGGTCGACGGCGGATCGATGCGCAGCGCGCGGACCCACACGATGTTCGTCGGGAACTGCGGGACCGTCTCGGCCGGACTCGACGTCCTGCCCGACGCATTGATCGACGACGGCGTCCTCGACGTCCTCATGGTGCGCTCGCTCGAGGGATGGGACGGGGTCCGGGTGACCCGCTGGCTGCATCGCGCGAACAACCCCGTCGCCCGGTTGACGAGGTCGAAGCTCGCGCGGCCACGCCCGCGGCCGAGCGCCGTCGAGACGGCCGGTTCCGCGGGCGGCGCGGTCCGCTACCTGCGGGCGGAACGGCTGGACGTCACGGTGTCACCACCCGCGGCGTTCCAGGCCGACGGCGACGGCATCGGCCTGGTGGCCGCGGCACGCGTGACCGTCGATGCGGGCGCACTGCTCGTGCGCCTGCCGGTGACGACCTCGCGTTCCACCCGCCTCGGGTCCTGAGCCGCCCTTCGACAGGCTCAGGGACCGGAGGCGGCTCAGGGACCGGAGCGCGATCCCGGGCCGAGTTCAGTCGGCGAGGATCTTGCCGGGGTTGAAGTTCGATCCCGGGTCGGCGCTCTCGAAGAGGCCACGCATGATCGCGACGCCCTCGCTCGAGATGTCCTGTTCCATCCACGGAGCGTGCTCGACGCCGACCGCGTGGTGGTGCGACAGGGTCCCGCCGTGGTCGACGAAGGCCTGCTGGATGGCCGACTTGACCTGCTCGTACTCACCGATGGGGTCTTCTCCCGTGATGAACGCGAAGGTGAAGTACAGGCAGGCACCCGAGTGGTACGAGTGCGAGAGGTGGCACATGATCCAGCCGTGCACGCCGAGCTTGTCGTAGGCGGCGTTGGCGGCGTCGTTCGCGGCGTCGTAGACCTCCTGCAGCCGCGACCACGGTGCGGCCGTCTCCGAGACGTCTGCCGCCGCGCCGCGGTCGAGCAGGAAGTCGCGGAGGTAGGGGGTGTCGAACTTCTTCTGGTCGTACAGGGCACCGGGGCCCTTGCCGACGCCCATGCCGCCGTGCTTCCGGACGATCGAGCCGACGAGGCCCTTCTCGTACCGGACGTGCGAGGCGCTGCCCTCGTAGCCGATGAAGGAGAGGCACAGCTGCTCCAGGTCCCAGCCACGGGCCGTGAGGACCTTCATGAGGCCCTTCGTGACCTGCGCCGAGACGCCGGTGCTGGCCTTGCGGGTCGCGAGCGAGAAGCCGCTCTCCCGGGCGTTCGACACGCGCGTGACGGACGGGCTGGCGTCGCTCTCCGCGATCTCGTGCATCGCGGCGAGTCCGGCCTCCCAGGTGGGGAAGAAGTAGCCGAGGACCTCGCGGACCGCCGGCGTGCGGTGGACCTGCACCGTGACCTCGGTGATGATGCCGAGGCGGCCCTCGCTGCCGATGATCATCTCGCGGACGCTCGGTCCGGTGGAGGCGCTCGGAACCGGACGGATCGCGACGATCCCGTTCGGCCGGACCATGCGCAGGCCCTTGGTGATGTCGGCGATGTCGCCGTACTTGTCGGACTGCATGCCCGAGGAGCGCGTCGCGACCCAACCGCCGAGGGTCGAGTGCGTGAAGCTGTCGGGGAAGTGGCCCATCGTCCAGCCCTTGGCGCCGAGCTGTTCCTCGATCGACGGTCCCTGCGCACCCGCCTGGATGGTGGCGAGGCCGGAGCCCTCGTCGATCGACAGCACGCGGTCGAGGCGGCCGAGGTCGAGGGAGATGATGACCCGCTCCTCCGTCGGCTGCGGGTCGAGCGAGCCTGCGATGTTGGTTCCGCCACCGAACGGGATGATGACGGCGTCCGCGGCGACGGCCGCCGCGACCACGGACGCGACCTCGGCCTCATCGGCCGGGTACACGACGAGGTCGGGCGTCCGCGGAAGGTCGTTCGCACGGATCCGGAGCAGGTCGCGGATGCTCTTGCCGTAGGTGTGGACGACGCGTTCCTCGTCATCGGCCGTGACGTGGCCCTGCCCGACGAGCAGCGAGAGCTCGGCGACAAACTCCTCGGTCGCGCGCGAGGCCGGGACGGTGAGCTCGTCGAAGCTGAGGTGCGACTGCGCCGGCTTCCTCAGGTCGAGGCCGACGGCCTGCTTCACGAACGGCGCGAAGTCCGGCTTGTTGCTGTGCTCGAAGGCGACACCCTCGACACCCCAGCCCCACCACTTCATGTGCTCCACAGACGTCATCCGGCTTCCTTTCGTGGTGTGTCGATCGACAGGTGTGCTTCCGGCTCGACCGAGGCACGCAGGGCCACGATCTCGGCGACGACGCGGTCCATGAGCTGGACGGGCGTCTCGTTCGGTTGCGGGTGGATCGGTCGCCCGAAGACGACGCTGACGGGCGGCCGTCCGGGGACGGGCCAGTTCCGGCCCTTGGGCATCGCGGCGTGGGTGCCGAGCACGGCGACCGGGAGGCAGGGGATGCCCTGACGGGTCGCGAGGGCCGCGGCGCCGGGCTTGAAGCGGCCGAGCTCTCCCGTCCGGGACCTGCCGCCCTCGGGGAAGATGAGGATCGGGACGCCGCTCTCGAGCAGCTCCCTCGACACACCGGCCCGCTTGCGGTCGCCGGAGCGGTCGACCGGGAAGGCGTTGAAGAACAGGGCCGCGAACAGTCGGCGGGCGGGGACGTCGAAGAAGTAGTCCGCAGCGACACCCGCGGCGAGGAAGCGCGAGAGTCGTCGTGGCATGGCGCCGACGACGAGCGGCGCGTCGAGGTGGGACTGGTGGTTCGCGACGACGATGAACGGACCGTCCACCCCGGTGAGACGCTCGCGGCCTGTGACGCGCACACGCGTCAAGGACCACACGAGCGGCTTCAGCAGGAGGCGCTGGGCCACGAAGCGCGCGTTCGCGTGCAGGGATGAGGTGAACCGCGGCTCTGCGGTCATCGGTGGGCTCCTGACTGGGCGGCGTTCGCGGCACGACGGCTCGACGACATCCGGCCCGAGATCCATCGGATCGAGGATCGGGGCGCGAACTTGACGAGGGCCATGAGCGATTTGAACCGGAGGCTCGGGATCGACACGACGACGCCACGACCGGCGTCTCGGAGGGCGTCGGCGACGAGTCGGTCGACGTCGACCCAGAGACCGGACGGGATCGAACGGGTGCTGATGCCGGCGCGGTCGTGGAACTCGGTGCGGACCCAGCCCGGGCAGAGCGCCGTGACGTGCACGCCGGTGCCGGCGAGTTCGACCGCGAGCGCCTCGGTGTAGGTCGTCACGAAGGCCTTGACCGCCGAGTACCCGCCGGTGGTGATGAAGCCGGCGGTACTCGACACGTTGAGGATGGTGCCGCCGCCGCGTTCCCGCATGGCTCGGGCTGCGGCGCCCGAGAGCACGGCGACGCTGCGGCACATGACCTCGATCGCGTTGTCGAGCTCGCTCGTGTCGGGATCCGTCAGCCGTGCGTGCACCCCGAAGCCGGCGTTGTTGACGACGACGTCGATCGGCGCTGCGGCGTCCTCGATGCGGGCGGCGAGTCGTGCGACGTCGGCGCGGTCGGAGAGGTCGGCGGAGATCACCTCGACCGTGCGTCCGGTCGCGCGGAGCCGTTCGGCCGACGCCTCCAGACGCTGTGCATCGCGTGCCACGAGCACCAGGTCGAAGCCCCGCCCGGCGAGCGCCGTGGCGAACGCGGCACCGATGCCGGAGGTCCCACCGGTGACGAGAGCTGTAGCCATGTGGATCAGAATACGCTACGCGTTGCGTATCGTTGCAAGCTACAGTGATGAGGTCGGATCGTCACGGAACGGAGACGCCATGGTGAACCGGGAATCGCCGCGCCCAGCAGCACCCGCCGCCCTCGACGACGTCGAGCAGGAGAGCGCCATGCTGCGCCCCGCCCACGGGTTCAGCGTCCGCGACTACGCCACCTCGGCGGTCGGCAGTCGTCGCAAGGAGATCGAGGCGGAGGACTTCTCCTCCACGCCACTCTCCCCTGAGACGGTCGCGCTGCTCCGGGCCCTCTCCGACATCGAGCGCGCGACGATGCAGTACCTGCGCGGCGTGCTCGTGACGCCGACCCACAAGGACGCCAGGGTGACCGCGTTCCTCATCACCTGGGCGTACGAGAAGTACTGGATCACCGACACCATCGACACGGTGCTCAAGGCGAACGGCACGCCGCGGGTCAAGGTCCGCGCGACCGGGCTCCGCCGCACCCTCCGGGGTGTGAGCGACCGGTTCACCCCGATCGGTCAGGCCCTCATCGCGAACGTCCTCGGTGAGGACATCATCGCGTGGCACATGACGATCGGGACGATCGACGACCTCATCACCGCTGCGGCCTACCGGGCCGTCCGCGAGCGCGCCGCCCACCCCGGCCTCGACCGCCTCATCGACGAGATCCTCGAGACCAAGGCACGCCACCTGGAGTTCTTCAGCGCCCAGGCCGGCGACCGGCTCGCCGCGTCGCCCCGCGCGCAGGGCATCACCCGCCGCCGCATCCGCTCCGCCGTCTGGCCGACGGGATCAGACGTGACGGGTGCCCGGCAGACCGCTCGGTTCGCCGCACTCGTGTTCCGCAGTACCGCCACCTGGAGCGACCCGGCGGTGATCGGGATCGACGCGGCCATCGACGCGCTCCCCGGTCAGTCGGGCCTCCATCTCGCCGCCAAGCTCGCCCACCGTGGACGCCACGGAAGCACCGAGGAGAACCGATGACCGACGCCACCACCCCCGACGAGGCTCCGCAGCCGGAGCCGACCGCGAGCCCGGCACCGTCCGCCTCGCCCAGCGCACTCGACGGCGCCCACGTCCTCGTCACGGGCGGCACCGGCTTCCTCGGGCAGGCCGTGCTCGAGCGCCTGCTGGCCGACCACCCCACCACCCGGGTCAGCCTGCTGATCCGCAAGAAAGGGTCCGTCCGCGGGAGCGATCGACTGCAGACCCTCCTCCGGAAGCCGGTGTTCAAGGCCTGGCGCGAGCGCGTCGGTACCGAGGCGGCCTCGGCCATCGTCGCCGAGCGGGTGAACGTCATCGAGGGCGGCCTCGACGAGATGGCGCTCCCGTCCGATCTCGACGTCGTGATCCACAGCGCGTCCACCGTCTCCTTCGACCCGCCGATCGACGAGGCCTTCGCCACGAACGTCGGGGGTGCGACCACCCTCTACGCGGCGCTCGCCAAGAGCGGCGCGACCCCGCACGTCGTCCACGTGTCCACGGCCTACGTCGGTGGGACCCGCAAGGGCATCCAGCCGGAGCGGAGCCTCGTGCACGACGTGGACTGGCGCGCCGAGGCCGAGGCGGCACGCTCCGCCCGGGTCCGCGCCGAGGAGTCCTCCCGCCGGCCCGAGGTCCTGCGGAAGCTCATGCAGACCGCTCGCCGCGACCACGGCAAGGCGGGCCCGCAGGCGGTCTCGACCGCCGCGGAGGCCGCACGGATCGCCTGGGTCGACGCCCGACTCGTCGCCCACGGTCGTGCCAGGGCGGAGAGCCTCGGCTGGACGGACGTCTACACCTTCACGAAGGCGATGGCGGAACGCGTCGCCGAGGAGCGTTGGGCCGGTACGGGCAACCGACTGTCCTTCGTCCGCCCCTCCATCATCGAGAGCGCCCTCGCGCACCCGTTCCCCGGCTGGATCGACGGCTACAAGGTGGCGGATCCGCTGATCATCGCCTACGGCCGAGGCCAGTTGCCCGACTTCCCCGGCCTGCCGGACAGCGTCCTCGACATCATCCCCGTCGACTTCGTCGTGAACGCCATCCTCGCCGCGGCCGAGACCCCTCCGGAGCCCGCCGCCCCGCGCTACTTCCAGGTGAGCTCCGGCGCGAGCAACCCGCTGCCGTTCCACAAGATGTACGCGAACGTGCACAGCTACTTCACGGAGCACCCGATCCCCGCCGACGCCGGCGACATCAGCGTGCCGACCTGGAACTTCCCCGGCGGCCGCGCCATCGAGCGCTCCATCGACCGCCGGCAGAAGGCCACGAGCGCCGCGGGGCGGATCGTGTCGCACCTCCCGGCCAACGCGCGGACCCGCGGCTGGCAGGACCGCATCCGCAAGGCGTCGAGCGACCTCGGGTCGCTCCGCGACTTCACGGGGCTCTACCGCTCGTACGTCCAGAGCGAGATCGTGTTCGACGACCGTCGCACCCGCGAGCTCCACGCCTCGCTCACCCCTGAGCAGCAGGCGGACCGCGGCTTCGACGTCACGACGATCGACTGGGACGACTACTTCCAGCGGATCCACTTCCCGGCCGTCACCACGCTGACCCGCGCGTTCGCGAACCGCAAGGCCGGCGCGGCGAAGCAGCAGAAGATCCTCCCCGTGCGGGACGACGTCCTCGCGGTGTTCGACCTCGAGGGCACGGTGCTCGCCTGGAACCTCATCGAGCAGTACCTGTGGTTGCGGCTCGCCGCGACCTCGCGCTCGCGGTGGCCCATCGAGATCGCCGCGCTCGGCGCGTCGATGCCCGGCTACATCGGTGCCGAGCTCCGCGATCGCGGCGAATTCATCCGCACCTTCATGCGTCGCTACGAGGGCGTCGACGTGGCGCAGCTCGAGCAGCTCGTCCGAGGCGGGTTCGGCAAGGCGGTCCGCTCGCGACTGCTCCCCCAGGCGCTCGAACAGATCGCCGCGCACCGCGCCGCCGGTCACCGGACGATCCTCGTGACGGGCACGATCGACCTCATGGCCGCTCCCCTCGCCCCATTCTTCGACGAGGTCGTCGCCGGCGCGATGCACGCCGAGAACGGTCGCCTCACGGGGTACCTCGACAGCCCGCCGCTCGTCGACGAGGCCCGCGGCGCCTGGCTCACGCAGTACGCGGAGCAGCACGGGATGGACCTCGCCCACTCCTACGGGTACGGCGACTCCCACGCCGACGCCGCCTGGCTCCAGCTGGTCGGCAATCCCGTCGCCGTGAACCCCGACCACACCCTCTACCAGCTGGCGCAGGCCGGCCGGTGGACGGTGCGAGAATGGGCACGAACCACCGGGGGCGTCCGCTCCGAAGACGAACTGACCCGCGCACCGCGCCCCGCACAGCCGAGAGGAGAGCGGACGGCCGAGGACACGATCCCCGACCGCCCCAACGCACATGGCGTTTGACATCGACAAGTTCACTGAGACGAGCGTCTCGGTGAACTGGAGCGACCTCGACTTCGACGAGTTCAAGACGAATCCGCTCCCCGCTTCCACCCTCCGCAGCCTGCGGTACATGTGCGACATCGAGTACCACACGGTCTGCTACCTCCGCGACATGCTCATGACGCCGTCCCACGAGGACGACGAGGTCGGCGCGTTCATGACGATGTGGAACCGTGAGGAGTTCTGGCACGGTGAGGCGCTCGCCGCCGTCCTGGCCGCCCACGACATCACCGTCGACTTCGACGAGCTCAAGGCGACCCGTCTGAAGCTCGGCTGGAAGGACCGCCTCGACCCGATCAAGCAGTCGATCCTCGGCAACCTCGTCGGCACCGACTTCATCGCTGTGCACATGAGCTGGGGTGCGGCCAACGAGTGGTCCGCCACGGCCGCGTACACCCGCCTCGCGCAGCTGGAGCGGCACCCCGTGCTCTCCGTGCTCCTCAAGCGGATCGCGAAGCAGGAGACCCGCCACGTGGCGTTCTACGCGAGCCAGGCCAGGGCCCGCCTCGAGTCGTCGAAGAGCGCCCGCCGCCTCACCCGCTTCCTGCTCCGCAAGGTGTGGGGCCCTGTGGGCTCCGGCGTCATGCCCGACTCCGAGGTCACCCACGTCATGGGGCACCTGTTCGGCGACGAGGAGGGTCTGGCGGAGGTGCGCCGCATCGACGGTCACATCGCGAAGCTGCCCGGCATGGAGGGGCTCACGATCATCGAGAACTCCCTCCGCGTGCGAGGCGTCGCGGCCTGAGCCCGTGCGACGGAACCCCGGTCGATGATCCGACCGGGGTTCCGTCGTTCGCGGAGGTATGCCTCAGCTCTGCGAGACGATGCGGGCGCCGTGGACCGGCCCGTGTGCCCGGATGGTCTTCAGCCCGGACGAGGCGAGCGTGACCTGCAGTTCCAGGGCGTCGTCGGTGTCCGCGGCGAGGAAGGCGATGGTGGGACCGGAGCCCGACACGAGGCTGCCGAGCGCACCCTGCGAATCACCGAACTCGAGGACCTCGCCGAGCACGGGCCGCAGTTGCAACGCGGCGGCCTGCAGGTCGTTGTAGAGGACGTCGCCGAGCAGGTGGGCATCGCCGGCCCGAAGCGCCTGGAGCACCGCCGCGTCGACGGTCGGCTGGCGACCGGACGGCGAGATGTCGAGGATGTGGCGGGCGCGGTGCGCGTCGAGCTCCTGGTAGACCAGCGGCGTCGACATCCCGAAGTCGGCGAGCGCGAGGACCCACTCGAACTGCCCCTTGGCGAGCGCGCTGCTCAGCTGGTCGCCGCGACCGGTGCCGACGGCCGTCCCGCCGAGCAACGCGAACGGCACGTCCGCGCCGAGACGCGCGGCCAGGGCCAGGAGCTCGTCCCGGCTGCGCTCGGTGCCCCAGAGGGCGTCGCAGGCGAGCAGGGTGGCTGCGGCGTCCGCCGAGCCACCGCCCATCCCGCCGGCGACCGGGACGTGCTTCTCGATCTCGAGGCGCACGCCGCCACGGAACCCCGTCCGCCTCGCGAGCGCCTTGGCGGCGCGGATGGCCAGGTTGCTCGTGTCGGTCGGCACCCCGGAGACGTCGACGGACCCCGAGAACGAGACGCTGAAGTCGTCGGCCGGGTACGCGTGCACGTCCTCGTACAGGGAGATCGCCTGGTAGGCGGTCGCGACGTCGTGGTAGCCGTCGTCCATCACGTCGCCGACCTTCAGGAAGACGTTGATCTTCCCCGGTGCGCGCACGTGCACGTGCTTGAGGATGGCCTCGGTGGTCATTGTTCCAAGTTAGTCGATCCGGGAACCGCCCCGGACCGCCCTACTTGTCCGAGGAGTCCGCCCAGATGTTGACGTCCGCGCCCTCGGCGAGCCGGTCGATCTCCTCGAGCTCCTCGGTCGTGAACGCCGGCCCGTCGAGCGCGGCGAGGTTCTCGTCGAGCTGCTCCGGCCGGGAGGCGCCGATGAGCGCGGAGGTGATCGCCGGGTTGTTCAGCACCCAGGCGAGTGACATCTGCGCGAGCGTCTGGCCGCGCTCGGTCGCGATGTCGTTGAGGGACCGCAACCGCGTCGCCATCTCCTCGCTGACCTGACGGTCCGGCAGTGACGGACGGTTCGTGGCGCGCTCCGCCGGGCCGTCCCCGAGGTACTTGTCGGTGAGGAGGCCCTGCGCGAGCGGCACGAAGGCGATCGCGCCCAACCCGGTCTCGGTGAGCACCTCGGTGAGTCCGTCCTCCACCCAGCGGTTGAGGATCGAGTACGACGGCTGGTGGATCACGAGGGGGGTCCCCAGCTCACGGGCGACGGCGTGCGCGGCCGCGGTCCGTTCGGCCGAGTACGACGAGATGCCGACGTACAGCGCCTTCCCCGAGCGCACGATCGCGTCGAGCGCACCGACCGTCTCCTCGATGGGCGTCACCTCGTCGACCCGGTGGGAGTAGAAGATGTCGACGTAGTCGAGGCCCATACGCTCCAGGGACTCGTCGAGGCTCGCGGTCAGGTACTTCTTCGAACCGAAGTTGCCGTACGGGCCTGGCCAGAAGTCGTATCCGGCCTTCGAGGAGATGATGAGCTCGTTGCGGTACGGGCCGAAGTCCTCGCGCATCATGCGGCCGAAGTTCGTCTCCGCCGAGCCGTAGGGCGGCCCGTAGTTGTTCGCGAGGTCGAAGTGGGTGATGCCGTGGTCGAACGCGTGCCGGAGGAGGGCACGTTGCCCGTCGAACGGCCGGTTGTCGCCGAAGTTGTACCAGAGGCCGAGGGAGATCGGGGGCAGGAAGAGCCCGGAGGTACCCACCTGGCGGTAGTCGTTCCGCGCGTAGCGGTCGTCCGCAGCGGCGTACGGGCGGTGGATGTCGGGGACGTTCAGCGGGAAACGAGCATCAGCGGTCATGCACCAACGCTATCGCCCTGCGCGGACGATCGACAGGAAGTCGTGGACGGTGAGTTCCTCACCACGCGCGGTCGGCTTGACCCCGGCGGCCTCCATGCGCTCCGTGGCCGCCTGCGAGCTGCCGAGGACGTTGCCGAGCGCCTGGCGGAGCATCTTCCGGCGCTGCTGGAAGGCGGCGTCGATGAGCGCGAAGGTCTCGACCCGCTCCTGCTCGGTGCCGATCACGTCGCTCCGTCGTTCGAAGCCCACCAGCACGGAGTCCACGTTCGGGATCGGCCAGAACACCTGGCGGCTGACCTGCCCGGCGATGCGCCACGTCCCGTACCAGGCGGCCTTCGCGCTCGGCGCGCCGTAGACCTTGCTCCCGGGGACCGCGGCCAGTCGGTACCCGACCTCCGCCTGCACCATGACCACGCCGGCGGTGAGCGAGGTGAAGTGTTCGAGGAAGTGCAGCAGGACCGGCACGGAGATGTTGTACGGCAGGTTGGCGACGAGCCGGTTCGGCGACGCTGGCAGTTCCTCGATGCGGAGGGCGTCCTCGTGCACGACCGACAGCCGATCGATCATGCCCGGCGCCATCTCCCCCACCGTGATCGGGAGCTGCTTCGCGAGGCGACCGTCGATCTCGACGGCGACGACACTCGCGTCGGCTTCGAGGAGGCCCAGCGTGAGCGACCCGAGTCCCGGACCGATCTCCACCACCACGTCGCCCGGCGCGACATGGGCGACCGAGACGATCTTGCGGACGGTGTTCGCGTCGATGACGAAGTTCTGACCGAGCTTCTTCGTCGGCGTCACGTCGAGCAGGGTGGCGAGGTCTCGGATCTCGGCGGGGCCGAGCAGTGCGACGGAAGCGGTCATCCCCCCAGTATCCCCGATCGCCGGTGGCCCCGATCGCGCCGCGGCTCCAGGCCGCCCACCGGTCAGTCGGACCAGGAGCCGTAGACCCGCTCCGTGTTCGTGGCGAGCTGCGTCGCAAACCCCTCGAGGTCTGCGCCCAGGTGTGCGGCCATGCCACGGACCGTGTGGGGCAGCAGATAGGGGGCGTTGGGCCGACCGCGGAACGGCGCCGGTGTGAGGTACGGCGCGTCGGTCTCGACCATGACGAGCTCGCGGGGCATGACCTCGAGCGCCTCGCGCAACGGGGCGGCGTTCTTGAACGTCACGGTGCCTGCGAACGAGGCGTACCAGCCGTGCTCGGCACAGAGCGCTGCGAGTTCGCGGCCCCCGGAGAAGCAGTGGAAGACGGTGCGCTCCGGAGCCCCGACGCGCAACAGGGTCTCGACGACCTCGTCGTGGGCGTCGCGGTCGTGGATCTGCAGGGCGATGCCGTGCCGCTTCGCGATCGCGATGTGCGCCTCGAAGGAGGCGAACTGCGCGGCTCGGCCATCGTCCTCGGTGCGGAAGAAGTCGAGGCCGGTCTCGCCGACGGCCCGGACACGGGGCTGGGCTGCCAGGCGGTCGATCTCGGCCAGCGCGTCGTCGAGCGTTCCCGCGCGGTCAAGGTCCGGAGCGTCGTTCGGGTGGATCGCCACGGCCGCGAGGACGCGCGGGTCGCTTGCCGCGAGCGCCGCCGACCAGCGCGAGGTCTCGACGTCGGTGCCGACCTGCACGATCCCGCGGACACCGACGGCGAGCGCGCGGTCGAGGTGCTCGGTCGGCGTCAGCGGCGCGTCGCCGTCGGCGTGCTCGAGGTGCGTGTGGTTGTCGTACACGGCCACCGGCAGCGGCCCAGGGGTCTCCGGGTAGCTCAACTGCTTGCGCTCCACCGCCTCCCGCTGCCGCAGATGCGGAGTGGCGGCTGGATCCGGTGCGACGGCCCCGCTCATTCCGCGACGGCCTCGATCCGCGGGAAGAGCGGCTCGAGCCCGGCCACCGTGGTGCCGGCGGGGACCTGAGCCCAGGTGCCGACCTCGCTGATGCGCTGCGCGCCGAGCTGACCCAGGGCGTCCTCGACACCGAGTGCGGTCCAGAGCTTGGTGGTCGCCTTCGGGACGAAGGGGTGCAGCAGGACCGACAGGGCGCGGAGCCCTTCGACCGCCGTGGCGAGGACGGTGCCGAGGCGTTCGCGCTTGGCCTCGTCCTTCGCGAGCGCCCACGGCTCCTGCTCGGTGATGTAGCCGTTCAGCTCGTCGACGATCCGCCAGATGGCGGCGAGCGCGTCCTGGATGGCGAGTCGCTCGATGGCGGCGTCGGCGTCCGTGGCGGCGCGGGCGACCGTCTGCTGGATCGCGACGTCGGCAGGCTCGGCGGGGCCGCTCGGCGGCACGACACCCTCGAAGTAGCGGGTGACCATCGCCAGCACGCGCGAGGCCAGGTTGCCGAAGCCGTTCGCGAGTTCGGCCTGGTAGCGCGCCGAGAGGTCCTCCCAGCTGAAGGAGCCGTCCTGGCCGAAGGCGATGGCGCGCATGAAGTAGTAGCGGAACGCGTCGGAGCCGAAGGTGTCGGTGATCTCGCTCGGGGCGATCCCGGTGAGCTTCGACTTCGACATCTTCTCACCGCCGACGAGCAACCAACCGTGACCGAAGACGCGCTTCGGCACCTCGAGTCCGGCGGCCATGAGCATGGCCGGCCAGATGACGGCGTGGAACCGCAGGATGTCCTTGCCGACGATCTGCGTGGCCGGCCAGCGCTCGGCGAACGCCTCCTCGTCGGAGCCGTAGCCGGCTGCGGTGATGTAGTTGAGCAGGGCGTCGAACCACACGTAGACGACGTGGCTCTCGTCCCACGGGACCTTGATGCCCCAGTCGAAGGTGGAGCGCGAGATGGAGAGGTCCTTCAGGCCCTGGCGGACGAACTGGATGACCTCGTTGCGTGCCGATTCCGGCTGCACGAACTCCGGTCGCTCCTCGTAGAGGGCGAGCAGTCGCTCGGCGAAGTCACTCATGCGGAAGAAGTAGTTGCTCTCCTGCAGCAGCTCGACGGGCTTGGAGTGGATCGCGCAGACGAGCTGGCCGACGTACTCGCCGGTGCCCTGGACGAGGTCGCTCTCCTGCTTGTACTCCTCGCACCCGACGCAGTAGTAGCCCTCGAACTCGCCCGTGTAGATGTACCCGGCGTCGTACAGACGCTGCAGGAAGAGCTGGACGTTCTGCTCGTGGCGCTCGTCGGTCGTGCGGATGAAGTCGTCGTTCGAGATGTCGATCGTGTCGAGCAGCGGGTACCAGGACTCGCTGACGAGGCGGTCTGCCCACTCCTTCGGCGTCACGCCGTTCGCGGTCGCCGTGCGCAGGATCTTCTGGCCGTGCTCGTCCGTCCCGGTGAGGAACCAGGTGCGATCGCCGGCCTGACGGTGCCAGCGCGCGAGGACGTCGGCGGCCACCTCCGTGTACGCGTGCCCGATGTGCGGAGCATCGTTGACGTAGAAGATGGGCGTGGTGATGTAGAACGAGGTGCCGTCGGCCATGGGGTCAATCCTAGGACGAGGAGGCACCGCGCTCGTGCCTGTTACGACGTGGGGCGCCGCTCCGCGCCCGGCGCCGTCTTCGGCGGGCGAGCGGCCAGGGCCGCCTGGTACAGGTCGCGCTTCGACAGGCCCGTGGCCTCGGCGACCTCGTTCGAGGCGTCCTTCAGGCGCATCCCTGCGGCCACGAGGGCGAGCACCTGCTCGAGCGCGGTGTCGGGATCGGCCTCGACGGCCTCGGCACCGGCGATGACGATGCAGATCTCGCCCTTCACCCCGCCCGAGGCCCAGACAGCGAGCTCGGCGGCCGTTCCGCGCTTGACCTCTTCGAACAGCTTCGTGAGCTCCCGACAGACGGCGACCCGGCGGTCGCCGCCGAGGACCGCCGCGACGTCCTCGAGCGAGGAGGCCAGGCGGTTGGGCGATTCGAAGAACACCATCGTGCGTGGTTCCGTCACGAGGGCGCGGAGGGCGCTCCGACGGTCGCCCGGCTTCCGCGGCAGGAAGCCCTCGAAGGTGAACCGGTCCGTCGCGAGCCCGGAGACGGCGAGCGCCGTGACGACTGCGGACGGACCGGGGATCGCCGTGACCTGGACGTCCGCCGTGGCGGCCGCGTCCACGAGGTGGAACCCGGGATCGGACACGGTCGGCATGCCGGCGTCGCTCAGGACCAGCACGTCGGTCTCGCGGGCGAGTTCGACGATCTCGGCGGCACGCTCCCGCTCGTTGTGGTCGTGCATGGCGATGAGCCGGGGGCGCGACTCCACGCCGAGCGCCCGCAGGAGGTGGATCGCCGTCCGGGTGTCCTCGGCGACGATGACCTCCGCGGTGGCCAACGCCTCACGGAGTCGGGGCGACGCGTCGCCGAGGTTGCCGATGGGGGTCGCGCCGAGGATGATCACCGGACCAGTCTCCCACCGGCCGGGTGGTTAGATGAGACGGTGTCGGTCGATCTCCTGGAACCCCCCGTGACGGGATCGCGTCTCGACCGTTGGTGGGAGCGGATGCTCCGCACCGAGCGCCGCCGGAAGCTGTGGATCTGGGGCGGCCCTGCAGCCGTCACCCTCCTCGCCTTCGTCCTCCGGTTCTGGAACCTCGGCCACCCGCACTCGCTCGTCTTCGACGAGACGTTCTATGTGAAGGACTCGTGGTCGTTGTGGCTGAACGGGTACGAGAGCACCTGGCCGGACGGGGCGGACGAGGGATTCGCCAACGGCGACGCCGGTGACCCGAGCACGAACCCGTCGTACGTCGTCCACCCGCCCCTCGGCAAGTGGCTGATCGCCCTCGGCATCGCCGTCTTCGGCATCGACGACAGCACCGGGTGGCGGATCTCCACCGTCATCGCCGGCACCCTGGCGGTGCTCCTCGTGACCCTGATCGCGAAGCGCCTGTTCACCTCGTCGATCCTCGCGGTCCTCGCCGGGTTCCTGTTCGCGATCGACGGTCACGCGATCGTGATGGCGCGGGTCTCCCTGCTCGACAACTTCGTGATGCTGTTCGTGCTGGCGGGGTTCGGTGCGATCCTGCTCGACCGCTCCTGGCATGCGTCCCGACTCGCCGCCAAGCTCGCCTCGAGCCGTTCCGGTGGCGCGGAACCGGCCTGGGGTCCCGTGCTCTGGTGGCGCCCCTGGCTGCTCGCCGCCGGGATCGCGTTCGGCGCGGCGACGGCCGTCAAGTGGAACGGCCTGTACTTCCTCGCCGCGTTCGGCCTGTACGTCATCGTCACTGATCTGCTGCTCCGCCGCCGCCTGGGGCTCGGCCTCTGGGCGAGCGCCGCGGTCCTCAAGCAGGGTCCCGTCTCCTTCCTGACCCTCGTCCCGGTCGCCGCGGTGGTGTACCTCGCGAGCTGGTCGGGGTGGATCCTCACCTCGGGCGGCTATGACCGGCAGTGGGCGAACGCCGTCGGCAACGGGTGGACCGGCACCTTCGCCTGGGTCCCCCACTGGTTCCAGAGCCTCGTCCACTACCACCAGAGCGCGTACGGCTTCCACGTCGGGTTGAGCACACCGCACCCGTACGCGGCGAACCCGCTCGGCTGGTTGCTCATGATCCGGCCGACCAGCATGTACTACCAGTCCCCCGCGATGGGGACCGACGGCTGCGCCTGGGACGCCTGCTCCTCGGCCATCACCTCGATCGGCAACCCGCTCATCTGGTGGGGAGCAGCCGTCGCTCTCGGGTACTGCGTCTACCGTCTGGTCCGCTACCGCGAATGGCAGGTGGGGCTCATCGTGCTCGGCGTCGCGGCGGGCTACCTCCCGTGGCTGCTGTACCTGAACCGCACGGTGTTCCAGTTCTACACGATCGTGTTCGAGCCGTACCTGATCCTCGCGCTCGTCTTCGCGGTCGGGAAGATCCTCGGGTCCCGTGACGATCCGGAGGAACGCCGGGTCGCCGGTGTCGGGGTGATCGGCGTGTTCGTGACGATCACCACGCTCCTGAGCATCTTCTGGTACCCGCTCTGGACCGCGATCACCGTCCCGTACTGGTTCTGGCACCTCCACGCCTGGTTGCCGTCGTGGGTCTGACGGGCGGTCGGTGGTGAAGGCCCTCCCCGGTGTGCTCGTCGCCGGTGCCGCGGCACTGCTCGCCCTCGGGCTGCACACCCTCGTGCCGGTCGTGCCACTCCTCACCGCGAGTGTCCTGCTCGGGATGATCGTCGGCCAGCTGCCGGCCTTCCAGCGGCTCGCGAGCGGCGTGCTCAAGCCGGGACTCGGACTCAGCGCGAAGCGGTTCATGCGGATCGGGGTCGTGCTGCTGGGGCTGAAGCTCAGCCTCGTCGATATCGCCGGACTCGGCTGGGTGACCCTGGCGACCACCGTGGCCATCGTCGTCATCACCTTCTTCACCACCCTGTGGCTCGGCAAGGCGATCGGCCTCACCGGCCCGGAACCGTTGCTCATCGCGACCGGCTTCTCGATCTGCGGCGCCTCGGCGATCGGTGCGATGAGCGGGGTCGTCAAGGCGAAGGACGAGGAACAGGCCACCCCGATCGCGCTCGTCACCCTCTGCGGCACGCTCGCGATCTTCGTCCTCCCCGCGCTCCGCGGACCGCTCGGCCTGACCGACGAGCAGTTCGGCCACTGGGTGGGTGCGAGCGTGCACGACGTCGGCCAGGTGGTCGCGACCGCGCAGATCGCGGGGACGAGCGCGCTCGCCGTCGCCGTGGTCGTCAAGCTCACGCGCGTCGTCCTGCTCGCGCCCATGGTCGCCGCCGCCGCGACGATCGAACGCCGCCGACTCCAGACCGTGTCGGCCGGAGCCGGCGGGGGCGCGGACGGGACCGCCACCGCTCGACCGCCGATCGTCCCGCTGTTCGTCGCCGGCTTCATCGCGGCCGTGCTCGTCCGCACGCTCCTGCCGGTGCCCGAGGTCGTCCTCGACGTCGCGGACGCCGCGCAGACCGCGCTGCTCGCGATGGCGCTGTTCGCGCTCGGCGCGGCGATCCGGGTGCGGACGCTCATCACCACCGGGTGGCGGGCGCTCGTCGTCGGCCTCGGGTCGTGGCTCCTCATCGCCGTCCTGGCGCTCGGAGCAGTGCACCTGTCCTGAGGGCAGCGGCTCGCCGAAACCTCCCGGCTAGTGCTCGCCGCCCACGAGCTTCAGGCCGATGACGCACCCGATGAGCCCGAGGATGAGCAGCACCTTGACGACGGACAGTTCCTCCCCGCCGAAGACCATGGCGTAGCCGACGGTGAGCGCGGCACCGATCCCGACCCACACGGCGTAGGCGGTGCCGACCTGGATGTCGCGCATGGCCCAGGCCAGGCCCGCCATGCTGAGGACGAGCGCCACGCCGAAGGTGACGGTGGGCCAGAGCTTGGTGAAGCCCTCGGACTTGCCGAGCGCGGTGGCCCAGACGGCCTCCAGGACACCCGATGCGATGAGCACGATCCATGACATGACGATCACTCCTCAGTGGTCAGTCTTGTCGCGTTCCGGGTACTGCGCCCTCGTCCGGCAACCCCATCGGGGCTGTGCCCGTCACGATACGCGTCCGGCCTGGGCAGGCGCTGGGCACGGTGGTGGACGGTCGGGCGCAATGCGTCCTTCTGTTGCAGCAGGGCCGAGCCGCGCGCAGTGCTCGGGTAGCGTGAACGCATGGCAGATCGTGAGTATGGCTTCCGCACGCGTGCGATCCACGCGGGCAACATCCCCGACCAGGTGACCGGCGCCCGCGCGCTGCCCATCTACCAGTCGAGCGCCTTCGTCTTCGACGACACCGCCGACGCCGCCGCGCGCTTCGCCCTGCAGAAGTACGGCAACATCTACTCCCGTCTCGCGAACCCGACCGTCGCGAGCTTCGAGGAGCGCATCGCGAGCCTCGAAGGCGGTCTCGGTGCCGTCGCGACGGCCTCCGGTCTCGCCGCGCAGTACATCACCTTCGCCTCGCTCGCCGGGCAGGGCGACCACATCGTCGCCTCGGCCAACCTCTACGGCGGGTCGATCACGCAGCTCGACGTCACCCTGCGACGCTTCGGCATCGAGACCACGTTCGTGCAGTCCTCCGACGCGGCCGACTACGCCGCCGCGATCCAGGAGAACACCAAGCTCGTCTTCGCCGAGACGGTCGCCAACCCGTCCGGCGAGATCGCCGACATCGAGGGCCTGGCCGACGTCGCCCACGCCCACGGCATCCCGCTCATCATCGACTCGACGATCGCCACGCCCTACCTCAACCGCCCGATCGAGTGGGGTGCCGACATCGTCACGCACTCCGCCACCAAGTTCCTCGGCGGACACGGCACGACCCTCGGTGGCGTCGTCGTCGAGAGCGGCCGGTTCGACTGGGACTCCGACAAGTTCCCGCTCTTCGGGCAGCCGGTGCCGAGTTACGGCGGGCTGCAGTGGTCGGGGAACTTCGGCGAGTACGCCTTCCTCACCCGCCTCCGTGCGGAGCAGTTGCGCGACATCGGCCCGGCGCTCGCGCCGCACTCGGCCTTCCTGCTCGCGCAGGGCGTCGAAACGCTGCCGTTCCGCATCCAGGCGCATGTCGACAACGCGCGGATCGTGGCCGAATGGTTGGACGCCGACCCGCGCATCGCCGCCGTCAACTGGGCCGGACTCCCCGCCCACCCGCACCACGAGCGGGCGAACAAGTACCTACCGAAGGGGCCGGGCTCCGTCTTCAGCTTCGAGGTGAAGGGTGGTCGCCAGGTCGGTCAGAAACTCATCGAGTCCGTCGACCTCGCGAGCCACCTGGCGAACATCGGCGACGCGAAGACGCTCATCATCCACCCGGCGTCGACCACGCACGCCCAGCTCTCCGACCAGCAGCTCGTCGATGCAGGCGTGCTGCCCGGCATCGTCCGACTGAGCGTCGGCATCGAGGACCCGGACGACATCATCTACGACCTCGACCAGGCCCTCGCGGCCGCGGTGAAGGAGTAACGGCATGAGCACGTCGACAAGCTCAGTGACCGGGCAGGGCAAGACAGTGACCGGGCAGGACGAGACAGTGACCGGGCAGGACGCGACGGAGACCGTCCGGCTCACCAACGGACTCACCTGCTCACTGCCGGCGAGCTCGCCCCTCGCGAAGCTCCTGCGATCCCAGCGCACCTGGGTCGGACCGGACGCCAAGGCCCGCCTCAAGCTGCTCCGTGAAGCGAAGTCCGTCGCCATCGTGGGCGCCTCCCCCAACCCCGCGCGCTCCTCGTACTTCGTGGGCACCTACCTGCAGCAGTCGAGCGACTTCCGCATCTACTTCGTCAACCCGAACGCGACCGAGATCCTCGGGCAGCCCGCGTACCCCGACCTCGCGTCGCTCCCCGAGGTCCCCGACATCGTCGACGTGTTCCGGAAGGCGAGCGACATCCCGCAGGTCATCGACGAGGTCGTCGCCGTCGGCGCCCCCACCGTCTGGGTCCAGCTCGGCATCTGGAACCAGGAGGCAGCCGAGTACGGCGAGTCGAAGGGTCTGAACGTCGTGATGGACCGCTGCATCAAGGTGGAGCACGCCCGCTTCCACGGCGGCCTGCACCTGCTGGGCTTCGACACCGGGCAGATCACCGCCCGCAAGACCCTGCGGTAGCCGTCCCGCCCGCTGGGTATGCTCGACAGGTGCCCGCGTCCACGCCTCGAGTGACCGTGCTCGGTCCCATCCGCGTCGAGGGTCGTGCCGGTGGGCTGGTCGAACCGGGTGGGCGCCGCGCCAAAGCCCTCGTGGCCGCGCTCACCCTCGCGGAGGGCCGGTCCGTGTCGACGACGGCCCTCATCGACGCGCTCTGGGACGACGCCCCGCCGGTCGGTGCGAAGGCGGCCCTGCAGACCCTCGTGTCCCGGGTGCGAGCCGTCGCCGTGCCAGGACTCATCGAGTCGTCGGCCGCCGGCTACCGGCTCACGGCCGGCGCGGACGACGTCGACCTCGGCGCAGCCTCCGCCCTCGCGGACGCCGCGTCGACGGCGGTGCGAGGCGCCGACCCGCGTGCTGCCGCGCAGCTCTCGCAGGAGGCCTTGCAGCTCTGGACCGGTGACCCCGGCGCCGAGCTCGACCCACCGCTCGCCGAGGAGCTCTCCGGCCGTGGGGCGCGACTGCAGGACGAGCTGCGCCGGGTCAGGGCGCAGAGCCGGATCGACATGGGCGAGGGTGTCGCCGTGATCAGCGATCTGGAGTCGCTCGCCGCAGCGGCACCGCTCGACGACGCGACGCACCTGATGCTCTTCAACGCCTACGCGCAGTGCGGCCGACGCGCCGACGCGATGCGCCTGTTCTCGGACCACCGGCGCCACCTGCGGGACGAGCTCGGGACGGATCCGGCGAACGCCCTCGTCGCCGCCCACACCTCCCTGCTGCAGGAGGGCGCCGATCAGCCGGCGACCGCGGCCTCCGCTCACGGAGCACCGCCTCCACCCCAGGAACGCACCGACCGCCTCGTCCTGGGGCTCCGCACGCCGCCGAACGAGCTCATCGGACGGGAGACGGACCTCGAGGCGATCCGGGAGCTGGTCGCCGAGGTGCGGATGACGACGATCCTCGGCCCGGGTGGACTCGGCAAGACCCGCCTGGCCCAGGAGGTCGCCCGCCGCGCGTCGGCGTCCACACCGGGTGTCGTCTTCGTGGAGCTCGCCAGCATCCGGGATGCGGAGGACCTTCCGCTCGCGGTGGCCACCGCCCTCGGCATCCGGGACGTCACCGGCTCCCGGCGCCTCGGCGAGGCCTTCGCCGCCCTGCCCGTGGACCTGCATGAGCGCATCGTCGCGCGGCTGTCCGAACGTCCCACGCTGCTCGTCATGGACAACTGCGAACACCTCGTGGACGCGGCGGCCCGGTGGATCGCCGACGTCCTCGACTGGACGACGGGCCTCCGCGTCCTCGCGACCAGCCGCAGCCCGCTGTCGATCACGGCCGAGCACGTCTACCAGCTCGAACCGCTCGGCGCCGCCCACACCGACGGTGACGACCCGGACGAGGTCGGCCCGGCGGTGCGCCTGTTCGTCGAACGAGCTCGCGCCGCCCGCCCGGGCGTCCACATCCCGCTCGAGACCGCGGCGCGACTGTGCGCCGCTCTGGACGGGCTCCCTCTCGCGATCGAGCTGGCGGCGGCGCGGACCCGCTCCATGTCCGTGGAGGAGGTGGAACGGCGGCTCGGGAACCGTTTCGCCCTGCTGACCACCGGCTCCCGCAGCGCGCCCGAGCGTCACCAGACCCTGCAGGCGGTCATCGAATGGAGTTGGAACCTCCTCGGTGAGCGTGAGCGGACGGTCCTGCGTCGCACGTCGCGATTCCCGGACGGGTTCGGCATCGACGCGGCCGGCGCCGTCGCCCCGGAGGTCGACGATGTCGCAGACGCCCTCGACGCGCTCGTCGGACAATCGCTCCTGACCGTCCGGGACGACCCGGCGACCGGGTCGCTCCGGTTCCGGATGCTCGAGACGGTGCGCGAGTTCGGGATGATCGCGATGCAGGACGCCGGCGAGGAGGCGGAGGTCGTGGACGCCATGCGGCGGTGGGCGATCGCCCTCGCCGACGCGATGCAGCCGCGCATGCACGGGGCCGAGCAACTCGACGCCTTCGCGATCCTCGCCCTCGAACAGGACACCCTCGTGAGCATCCTGCGACAGGCCCTCGCCGACGACCGGGCAGACGTCGTCGGCCCGCTGTTCGCCGCGCTCGCGGTGTTCTGGACCTTCCGGAGCGCCCATCAGGAGGTGCTCGCGTTCGGTGAGCCGGTCCTCGCCGTCCTCCGACGCCAGGACGCCGGCTCGGTGACCGGTGACGCCCCGGCGGTCGCGTTCGCGATCATCGCGGTGACTTTCCTCACCACCGACGTCCGGACGTCGGCCCGCGCGATCGGGGCGCTCCGCCGCGTCGAACGCGTGCATCGGACGGAGCACCCGCGGATGCACGCGCTCGTCGGGCTCATGCTCGCCGCCGGACGCGCCGATCGGTCGGTGGACCTCATGCAGTCGTTCCGGACCTCACCCGACCCTCGGGTCGCCAACGTCGGCAACCTCCTCGCGGCGCAGATGGCCGAGAACGAGGGCGACCCGGCATCAGCAGAGGTGGCCGCGCTCCGGGCGAACGAGCTCTCCGTGTCGATCGGCGACGTCTGGGGAGCTGCGATGAGCGCGCACATGCTGGCGCAGTTGCACAGCCAGAACGCCGAATCCGAGTCCGCCCTCCACTGGGCCGGGTTGGCGGCCACCGGCCTCGAAGCGATCGGCGCCGAGGCCGACCTCCGCCAGCTGGACTGGCTCATCGCGCTCGGCGACATCGGCCGGGGCGACTACGCGTCGGCGACCGCGGTCCTCGACCGCTTCCTCGCCGATGAGACGCCGTCGACGGGCTTCACACCGATCCCCGAACGCGAGTCGATCGTGTGGGCCGGCCTCGCCGAGATCGCCCGCGCCCAGGGCGACAGCCGACGCGGCACCGAGCTCTACGGCCGCGCGCTCGGGGCCTTCAGCGGCGGTGAGTCCCGCCGCTCGCCCTGGTTCGCGCTCGTCGCCTCCGCCGCCCTTGCTGCGGCCGTGCTCGACGGCACCACCTCCTCCGAGGTCCACGGGCGTCTGGCCCGCCGGATCCGGACCCGGACGGTCGCGCTCGGCCGCCTGCTGCCGGAACGGTTCGACCGCCCTGTCCTCGGCGCCACCGTCCTCGCCCTCGGCAGCTGGCACCTGCGTGCGGACGAGGACGACGTCCGGGTGGTCGGCGCGGAGCTCGTCGCCCTCGCCGCCGGGCTCGCGTCCCGGCAGGACATCCCGTCACTCGTCCGCCGCCTGCACGAACCGGACGCGAACGTCCTCCTGAGCGACGTCGACGACACGGTCATCGCCGCACGGGTCGCCCGCCTGTCCGCGAACGAGAGCGCCGCCAGGGCCCTCGAGCTGCTGGGCAGCCGGGTCCTGGCGGCGCGCTGACCGACCGTCGGAGCCGATCTCAGGCGCGGCGCATGTACGCCCGCACCGTCAGCGGCGCGAACACCGCGACGATGACCGCAGCACCGAGGAGCGCGAGCCAGGCGTCCGAGCCGAAGGTGCCCGTGTTCGCGAGGTCGCGGACGGCGGTGACGAGGTGCGAGACCGGGTTCACGGCGACGAAGCCCTGGAGGAACGATGGCATCGTGTCCGGGTTCACGAACGCGTTCGAGAGGAACGTGAGCGGGAACAGCACCAGGAAGGAGATGCCCTGCACGCTGCTGGCGCTCCGGGCGATGACGCCGAAGAACGCGAAGATCCAGCTGATGGCCCAGGCGCAGACGATGACGAGCAGACCGGCGACCACCACGAAGCCGAGGCCACCCTCCGGCCGGTAGCCCATGACGAACCCCATGGCGAAGGTGAGCGTGGTCGCGATCGTGTACCGCACGGTGTCGGCCAGGAGTGCACCCGCCAACGGCGCGATCCGGGCGATGGGCATCGACTTGAACCGGTCGAACACGCCCTTGTCCATGTCCTCGCGCAGCTGGATCCCGGTCACGACCGAGGTCGTGATGACGGTCTGCACGAGGATGCCGGGGATGATGATCGGGAGGTAGCTCGCCACGTCGCCGGCGATCGCGCCGCCGAAGATGTAGGTGAACATCAGGGTGAAGATGATCGGCTGGATCGTCACGTCGATCAGCTGCTCCGGCGTCCGTTTGATCTTGAGTAGTCCGCGGTACGCCATGGTGAAGGAGTTGCGGACCGTCTGCGACAGGCTGACGTGGTTCCGGAGGGACCGGTCCGTGCCGGGGGTGATGGTGAGCGTGCTCATGCGTGGACCTGCTCTGCGGTGTCGAAGGAATCGGTGTCGGACGTGGCGCCGGCGTCGTCG
The DNA here is from genome assembly GCF_030209365.1 of Plantibacter sp. ME-Dv--P-095. Taxonomy (NCBI): domain Bacteria; kingdom Bacillati; phylum Actinomycetota; class Actinomycetes; order Micrococcales; family Microbacteriaceae; genus Plantibacter; species Plantibacter sp. ME-Dv--P-095. The sequence goes on along the minus strand of NZ_JARVSB010000018.1, from coordinate 2,498 downwards.
GTCTCGACGCCGTGTCCGGTGAGGGTGAGGAAGACCTCGTCGAGCGTCGGCTTCTGGACACTCATCTCCGCGAGCCGGATCCCGGCTTCACGGAGGGTGATGAAGAGGTCGGTGACGGCGTCGGGGTCGCGCATGGGCGCCGTGATGCGGGTCGCCTCGGGCGAGACGACCGTCTCCACCCGGAGCACCTCCGTGATGACGCGTCGGGCGTCCTCGAGGTCGGCCGGATCCGCCAGTCGCAGTTGCAGCGACGACTCCCCCACGGAGGCCTTCAGTTCGTCGGACGTCCCCTCGGCGACGACGAGACCTCGGTCGATGACCGCGATGCGATCGGCCAACTGGTCGGCTTCGTCGAGGTACTGGGTCGTGAGCAGCACCGTCGACCCGGTCGCCACGAGGCGTCGGATGGTGTCCCACATCTGCGCCCTCGTCCGCGGGTCGAGGCCGGTGGTCGGTTCGTCGAGGAAGATGAGCGGCGGTTGCGCGATGAGGCTCGCGGCGAGGTCGAGCCGACGCCGCATGCCGCCGGAGAACTTCTTCAGCGGACGAGCCGCCGCCTCGCTCAGTCCGAACTCCTCGAGGAGCTCGGCGCTCTTGCGCTTCGCCTCGGCACGGCCGAGGCCGAGGAGCCGCGAGAAGATGACGAGGTTCTCGGTGGCGGAGAGGTTCTCGTCCACCGAGGCGAACTGCGCGGTCACGCCGATGAGCTGGCGGACCACCTGCGATTCGTGCTGGATGTCGTGGCCGAAGATGGTCGCGCTGCCCGCGTCGGGACGGAGGAGCGTCGCGAGCATGCTGATGGTGGTGGTCTTCCCGGCGCCGTTCGGGCCGAGGACGCCGTAGACGGTGCCGGTCCTGACGGAGAGGTCGACGCCGTCGACCGCTCGGTTGTCGCCGAAGGTCTTCACGAGGCCGTGGGCCTCGATCGCCCAGTCGGAGCGGATGCTCATGCGGATGCCTTTCGATTCGTGGCGGACCGCCGGTGGGCGACCCGGACACGAGTGTGCTCGTCGGCACTCACCAATCGCTCACGTGGCGCTGACGGCCGCTGACCGGGGCAGACAGTCGCCGTCAGCGACCGACCGCAACCGATCGCGCCTAGAGTGGAGGGAGCCAGTCGTACCGAAGGAGGTCGTCCAGTGACGGCATACGTGTCCGCATTCGACCTCTTCTCCATCGGCATCGGCCCCTCCAGTTCGCACACCGTCGGCCCCATGCGCGCCGCGCTGGCGTTCGTCCACGGACTCGAGCGCGACGGGCTGCTCGGACGGGTCGTCCGCGTCACGTGCTCGCTCTTCGGCTCGCTCGGCTCGACCGGCATCGGCCACGGCACCCCGGACGCGGTCGTCGCCGGACTCCGCGGACTCACCCCGGAGGGATGCGACCCGGCCGAGGTCCGTCACGCCTGGAGCGAGCACCCGGACGGCGGAACCCTCCTCCTCGCCGGGGTCAGGCCCGTCGACTTCTCCCGAGACGACGTCTCCTTTGTCCCGAGGACGCGCCTCCCCGGTCACCCGAACGCGCTGACCCTGTCCGCCTGGGACCGCTCGAGCGAGGTACCGGTCCGCTCGGAGACGTACTACTCGGTGGGCGGCGGCTTCATCAGGCGCGACGGCGACGACCCGGCGTCCGCGCTGCCACAGCACCCCGTCCCGATGCCGTTCCGGACGGCCGAGTCGCTCATCGACATCTGCGACGACAGCGGACTGCCGATCGACGCGATCGCCAGGCGGAACGAGGAGGCCATGCGCACCCCGGAAGCGGTCGACGCCGGCCTCGACGCCATCTGGGCGGCCATGCACGAGTGCGTCACGGCCGGACTCGCGGACACGGGCACGCTGCCCGGTGGCCTCGGCGTCAAGCGTCGCGCCCGCGCCGTCCGCGAGCGACTCGACGTGGCCGAGGCGGAGAGCGGCCGCGAGCTGCCGACCGAGTGGCTCCACGCGTTCGCCCTCGCCGTCAACGAACAGAACGCCTCAGGCGGACGGGTGGTGACGGCCCCGACGAACGGGGCGGCCGGTATCATCCCGGCGGTCGGCAGCTACTACCTGCGATTCGTCCCCGGGGCGTCGCTCGACGGCATCCGCCGATACCTGCTCACCGCGACCGCGATCGGGTCGCTGTTCAAGGCGAACGCCTCCATCTCCGGTGCGGAGGGCGGGTGTCAGGCGGAGGTCGGCTCCGCGTGCGCGATGGCGGCCGGTGCCCTGTGCGCCGTGCTCGGCGGCACCCCACGGCAGGTCGAGAACGCGGCGGAGATCGCGATGGAGCATCACCTCGGCCTGACCTGCGACCCGGTCGGCGGACTCGTCCAGGTGCCGTGCATCGAGCGGAACGCGATCGCCTCCTCGACGGCGGTCAGTGCGGCCAGGCTGTCGTTGCACGGTGATGGGACGCACCTCGTCTCCCTCGACACCGTGATCGAGACGATGCGTCAGACCGGCGTCGACATGTCGACGAAGTACAAGGAGACCAGCGAGGGCGGCCTCGCGGTCAAC
>NZ_JARVSB010000015.1:0-42580 GCF_030209365.1 Plantibacter sp. ME-Dv--P-095 | reverse complement strand
ATCAACCGGCGCTGCTGTTCGGGGTGCTGTTGGTGCTGCTGACGCCGTGCATCGACTACGTGATCGTGTTCGCCGGCCTCGCCGGAGGAGCCGCCGAGCGCCTACTCGCGGTGGCTCCGCTACTGATGCTCGCGCAGATCCTGCTGCTGCCGGTCTACCTGCTGCTGTTCATCGGTCCCAGCGGTGTCGCGGCCGTCGAGCTCGGCCCGTTCGTGCGCGCGTTCCTGCTGCTCATCGCACTACCCCTGAGCACGGCCGCCGTGACGCAGCGGCTTGCCAAGCGGCACCGCATCGGGCGCGGGATCGAGCGCACCATGGTGGCGCTCATGGTGCCACTGATGGTCGCCACGCTCTTCACCGTCGCGGCCTCCCAAGCGGGAGCCGTGAGCACCGCGGCGTTGCAGTTGCTCGTGCTCATGCCGGTGTACGGGGCGTTCCTCGTCATCATGGCGTTCGTCGGCACGGGCGCCGGGCGCCTGTTCCGCCTCGACATCCCGGCAACCCGAGCCCTGGTGTTCAGCGGTGCCACTCGCAACAGCCTCGTCGTCCTCCCGCTCGCACTCGCACTGCCCGCGTCACTGGCGCTCGCGCCCGTGGTGATCGTCACGCAAACGCTCGTCGAGCTCATCGGCATGGTCGTGTTCGTGCGGCTCGTACCGCGGCTGGTTCAGGACCGAAAATCGGTCCGCTGACCCGGCCGCCACCTGTGAGTAACTCAGGCGCCGAGAGCGCTGATACTTGCGCAATCCGCTGGGGTCATCCGCATGCGGCACAAGCCGCTGGGAGCGGTCAAACGGCAGCCGTCGCGACTCACTGCTCGAGCAGACCGCCCGTGACAAGAACCCCCGCTGCAAGTGCAGCGGGGGTTCTACTCTCGCTGGCAGTCACGTTGTTTCGGATCGATCGTTCGGACCATACGCCGCGATCGCGGCTAGCCCTGCTATCGGAACTACCCTTCGTTTAACCGGCGAAAGACCTCGAAATTCGCCGACATCCGAGAACAGCGAGACCACTCGCAATTAGCAATGCTGCAATGAAGGCCGGGACTGGGGCATCGGTTCCCGATGTAGCCAACCCTTCACGCTCCGGGACGTCTGCCTTGAGGCTGGGGACCTCTGCCCCAGGCCCTGGGCCTGGGGCAGGGCCTGAGCCTAGGGTCGGGGTTGACGCAGCGACTACCTCAGCGCCGGCCAAGGAGACAGAGGACATTGCTGGCGAGCTTGCGAGGACTTCGACCGCTCCGGACGTTTCGCTCGTGATGATCGGAGGTAGGGGTGCTGCGCCGTCCGTCCCTGAGGCCACCGTTTCACTCATGGATCCGTCGGAGAAGGTTGCTGGCCCGGAGAGCTCAAACGTGACTTCCCGATTGGGAATTGCATTCCCTGTGGCGTCCAGGATGCTGACTCCTTGATCGAGGTCCGCCGGAGTAGACGTGAGTAGCGTTCTCCGATCCCCCCCGGGGATCATCGAGACGGGATGGGCGATGCCGTTTACGTTCAGTTCGGAGACGCCCGATGAGCCACCGTACTCCCAGTCTCCCCATGCGTCGAACGCCACGCGAATCGCGGAAGTGGTCAGTGGAGGAATCCTGACGGTGTTCGATACGTCTCGTTCCCGACCAGGTAGTTCGGTGTTGGTCGAGCCGACATCTAGCCAGCTGCCGGTGGCTTCGTCGAGACGCTGAATCGTCCAGGCACGGGGTGGGATGAGTCCCTGGCGTGCATCGTCGGTGGAGTCGCTTGCGAATCGGACGGACAAGCTGTCGATCGTCACGACTTCGGGCCACTGGAGGCCGATCCACTGTTGCCCGATCTTCGGCCATGAGCTCCAGAACGTGTCGGCGCTGCCGTCGACTGTCGAGTCGACCGAGGTCTGATCGGCGGTGTACGACGCGGTACGCGCTGCGAGCGGGGCGATGTCGCCGAGGTACTGCTGGCAGGGGACGGTGACGGTGACGGTTGCCCGGTGATGTTCCTCGTCGATCTCATCGACGCGAACGTTCATGCCGGAGTTGAGGGCGACCGTCTCACCGGCGAGTATGAACTCGTTCCCGACGCTCGAGTCGCCCGGGCGCTCCAGGAGGTCGCCACCAGGACGGTCGACGCTGGAGCGAAGGATCTGAACGCCGGAGATGGTTCGAGGAGTTTCCCAAGGGCTGCTGTACTCGCCGCCATCCGATCGCGCGTCGGCCTTGTCGTTGTACTGCAGCCAATAGAGCGCAGCACTGTTCTGCGGGTCCGCCCAGGTCAGCACTCGAGGTGCGCCGGGGCCGGCGCCGAGGGAGTCGATCTCCGTCGTGCGTGGTTCACCGCAGCTTGGTTGTCGGGTTGCAGAGAGCGTCCCCAGACGAGCGAGGGTCGGTGCCGATAGCGGTGTGAACGTCCACGAGTCACCCATGACGTCAGTGAGGTTGCCGTACTCACTCCGAGGGCAGTCCGGGGCATTGCTTTGTCCGCCATCGTCCCAGCCGCTTGCACACTGGACGCTCGAAGCGTGGTTCAGGGACAGATTGTGCCCGAGCTCGTGGGCGAGCAGGATCGCGTCGGGGCCGCCCTGGAAGGTTCGCCCGCCATCGTCAGGATCCCCGGGCTGTTCACCATTCGCCCAGATCGGGCAGGGGTCTCCGGGCGGGACCATCGCGACCAGGTGTCGCGCGGGTCCTGGTTCCCAGCCGAGCTTGCGAATGATCCAGTCGTGGAGTCCGCCGGTGTTGCTGCACCCGATCGGTTCATCGATGACCTGCCAGTCGATCAAACGCTCCAGCTCGAAACGGACAGCCCCGCCGGTCTCCCGGTTGTAGAACCGGTCCACGAGCTCCAGGGCGCGGCTGGCATCTTCTTTTGCGAACGATGGAGTCGTGCCCTCCGGAGCGACCAACGCGATGGTCACCTGATGAGTCACGATGTCGGCGCGCAGCGGAATGTCGACGTCCACGAAGTCGGCGTCGGCGGCGCTCCTGGACACCGCGGAGACGCCGATTGCTGGGCTCGGTGATCCGGTGTCGATCGGGACGACGTGGTCGTCGATCGGAGCGACTGGAGATCGATCCGGGCCGTCCACGGTGTTCCCGATCAGGGGCCGGTCGTGCAACTCCTGTGCCGACGCGCTCCCCCCGACCAGGAGAGGCACGACGACGAGCCCTACTGCCATCAGGCCGAGTGTGGTCAGGGTGCGTTGGAGTCGGGCGGGTCCGTCTGGACCATTGCGTGAGTATTTGGTCATGGTTCTCCCATTTCGGTGTACATGAACATGCGGAACTGGAGGCTGTGGAGGCTGCGGTACAGGGATCACTGCACGGTGAGAAGCCGCGGGCGTGGATGGTGATGCGGCGAGGGGCGTTCTCCGTCCCCCTCTGAGGAGGCGATACCCGCGGCGGTGCGGTGCACCGATCACGCGGGTGTCTCAATCGTCCGAGTGATCCGTCGACGCATGATCAGCGTGACGACGCCGGAGGCCACGCTCATACCGGCCAGGACTGCGAGCCAGAGGGGAATCGCCACGCCGGTCGTTGGCAAAGAACCGCCGTGCTGGTCGCTGCTGTCGGGGACGCCTACGCCGGGCACGCTCGTTTCGGACGGCACCGGAGCGGGTGTCGGCACGGACGGCCCCTCGCTCGCAGGCACGATGACCGCGTTGCTCAGCCGAGACTCCGTCTCATACCCTCGTTTCCGACCGGTCACTTGGAGCTGGACGGTTCGCTGATCGTCCGAAGGAGCGAGTACCAGCGCCGGCACGGAGCCGAGCAGGTCGCTCTCCGCAGGCACGGGGATCCCATCGACGACCCACTGCGAGGTCAGTGCGACGCCCGGGTCCCATGAGCCGACCGAACCGGTCAGGGAGCGTGACGACTCCGATGTGATCGCCGGGTGCGCCTGGCGCTCGAGTGCGGCCGAGTGCCCTCCCACGCGCAGGACCTCTTCGAAGGAGTTCCCGCGACCTGAGTCGGCGATGTCGGTCGAGATCAACGGCGTTGGCCCGTCGGGCGCATGCGCGGCCACCCAAGCGTGCATACGATCGAGATAGCTCCAGATATCGGTGTTGTTGTAGAAGCCGCCGTGTCCGACGCCTGGCAGAACGGATATCTCGGCCCAATCCGACCCGCCAAGACCTGCGACGGTCTTCTGGAATTCGATGACGCCGCCGTCGAGGTAGTAGTTGTCCTGTTCGCCGACCGAAATGTGGAGTCGGCCATCGAGTGCGGCGCCCAGGTTCCTCTCCGTTGACCAGTTCTGCGTGAGGTACTCGGACATGTCCATGGATTTCCAGTACTTCACCGCGTCGGGGTAGATCTCACCCGTCACCTTGTCCCACGGTTCCAATGGGTAACCGTTCAGGCCTTGCACTCCGAAGACAGCGTTCCAGATGTCCCACTGGAGGTTGGACCGGGAGGATGTCCCGAACACGAGCTCCCACTGGTTCTCCTGCTCGACCGTCGTGAGCACCTGCTCGACACCGCCGGGGAAGCTGCGAACGGAGCCGATCTTCGAACCGTCCGGCCTCGTATAGGCATTGGCGCCAGCGTAGAGGTCGATGTCCTGGTGCTGATTGAAGTCGAGCGAGTCGGGATAGTACGAGAAGGTCGACCCGTACAGGTCCGGTCGGAAGACGGTGTTCGCTACAGCGATCCACCCGCCGGTGGACCCGCCCTCTTGGATACGTGCGTACGGCTCAGCAATGGTGTTGAAGGATGCGTCGAGGTACGGGAGGAGCTCGTCGTTGATCGCATCGCCCCACGGACCGAGGTTCGCCGAGTTGACCGCGTAGGAATCGTCGTAGAACGGAGCCTCGTGACGCAACGTCACGAGAATCATCTTCGGGATCTCGCGTGGAGCACCGTCGGAGTCGGCGATCACTCCGGCATCCCAGGAACGCTGGAAGTCGTCCCAATCCGGGTAGCCGAAAGCGCCGCCTGGACCTGGCCAGTGGCTCTGTGAGAACACGACCGGGTAACGTGTGGTGCTGTCCGCAGCGTTGTAGCCAGCGGGAAGGAGGACATTCGCGCCAATGTACATGTCCCGGTTCCAGAACTCACTGAGCACGGCGCTCCGGACCTTGACGTGCTTGAACGTGTCCGTGTCGCCAAAATTCCCCTGCTGGCACCCGCCTGATTCAGGGCCGGACGGTGAAGCAGGACCGTTCTGGACGGAGAGCACCAGATCGAGTGACTGGGGACCGTTCGTCAGGTCGACATCCAGGATCTCTGACCTGAGACTTCCGGCACCGTCCAATTTCGGGGATCCGTCCCCGCACGGGAACCGAAGGCTGACGGTGGATCCGTCGGCTCTCGTCGCGGACTCGTAGGGCGTGAGGAACGCTTGAACTCGATACCGGCTCGGCGGCAACTCGCCGAGGCTGCGGTACGGGAAGCCGTCGACGACTGATCCCGCCTCCGCAAGGTCGTCTCCGCTGAACGAGGCCGAGCTGTCCTCCCCGAAGTCGCTCACGTCGATACCGAAGGACGCGTTCGGGCCCGAGGCCTCGGTGTTCCAGAGCGGGTCGGCTCCTTGCGGAGCAAAGATCACGACGAGTCGTCCGTCGACGTTCTGCTCGAGAAGGTCCCCCGCGACGGAGACGACGACTTCAGGTGTGGCAGCCTCGGCACCGAATGCGGCTCCCCCACCGACGAGCGGAACACCAACCCCGACCATGAGGAGGCTGACGAGGCCGACTCGGCCCGGCTTCCGCGTTCCGCTGAAACGAGGTCTTCGGCTCTTGTAAGAAATGCTCACAGCTTCTCCAATGTTTGGCGTCGGCAAGTCAAGATGAAGGATAGAAATGGGACGTTTCGGGCGTATTGCCAAGCAACAAATCGCACGGTTGAGAGGGCGAAAGTGCCACCCCAGGACCCTTGCATGAGCGAAACATCACATGAAACAGCCACCATCGGTCGGATCGCTCTACGATCAACACATGGACGCGTTGGACGAGAAACTGTTGAACTTCTTGCGGCAGGACGGCCGTGCCTCATCCGCATCAATCGCACGAAAACTCGGAGTGGCGGCGTCGGCGGTCAAGAGACGAATCGAGTCACTCAAGGCCCGGGGGATCATCACAGGATTCACGGTGGTGACCTCCTCCAGCCAGGGTCCGATCGGCACGGAAGCCCTCGTCGAAGTCTTCTGCCGGGGAAATGTGAGCACTGATGAGCTCCGCAGCCTGCTCGCGGCCAGCCCCACCGTGGTATTCGCCGCTTCGATAGCCGGAGCCGCAGATGCCGTCCTCCTCATGCAAGCCGACTCGGTAGGCGCGATATCGGCAGCCGTCGAGGCCATCCGATCCTCCCCTCGAGTAGAGCGGACCCGGACGTCCGTGGTTTTCGAGCGTCTCTAGCACGTCCGACGGCGTCTGCGCGGCAGCCGGGCTGCGCGGGAGACCGGCTGCTGATGCGACCATCAACTCAACCCTCGGCGTGAGAAGACGACGCTGAACCGTGATCGGACTGCCACCCTGCTCCGACGAGCTCACACCTGGCGACCGCGACTGCGGCGAGACACCGGCCCAGATCGGCCGAGCCTCGCCGCTCTCGTGGTGACTACCGGGTGACCGTGAGTGGCACCGTCGCGGTCAGGATCCCTGCTTCACCGGTTGCGACGAGACCGAACGACCCTCCTGGAGTGTCGGCCGGAATCTTGAGGGTGATTCTCGCTGCGCCGTTGACGTCGGTGTACACCTGCCCGATCCGCACGTCTCCGAGCGTGAGTGACAGGAAGTCCCAACGCTCATAGCCGGAGACGGTCACCGTCACGAACTGGCCGGCCGCCACCTGTTTGCTGGTGACCGATACCTTGGTCGGCGGGTCGGCGGCGATACGCACGGTCACGGACCGCTCGGCCTCCGTGTTCCCGGCCGCGTCGATCGCACGGTAGGTGACGACCGAGTCACCCACCTGACCGAAGATCACAGGACCGGTCACCTCCGTCCACGGGCCGGTGCCGATCCGATACTCGAGGCGCTGCACGCCCGAGTGCGCATCCGTCGCGGACAGCTGGAAGCTGACCGGGTTTCGTGGCGTTCCCGCCCGCGTCGTCGGCGTCGACAGCACCGTGGACTTGGGCGTCGTCTTGTCGATACGCACCGTGGTCGTCCCGTCAGAGCCCGGGACCACGACTGCGTCGCGGATCAGACGGTGGTCGACGAGGGTCTCACCCGTCGTGCCCAGCGAGATCGACCTCGAGTAGGTCTTCCAGGCTCCACCCGCGACGCGGTACTGGATCTTGGCGGTGACACCGGATGGCACTGCGAGCTGCAACAGCACGTTCTGCCGGTACCAGCCGCCGGCCCCCGGATCGGTGGTCGCCACGATGGTCGCGACCGCTCCGGCGGATACCGCGTCGACGATGACCGAGGAGGGCGTCGACACGTTCCCGGCGACGTCGGTCGCTCGGGTCCACACCTCGGTCCGCTCGGCAGCGGCCGCGACGGGCGAAGCGTAGGGGGTCCAGCTCGCGCCACCGTCGAGGCTGAACTCCAGGCTTGCGACACCCGAGGTGATGTCAGCCGCGGAGGCGGACACGGTCCGGGCTACGGCGTCGACGACGGCCGTTACCACCGGCTTTGCGCCGTCGATCGACACGGTGACCACCTGGGTCGACGAGCCGCCGGCCGCGTCGGTCGCGACGATCGTCACCGCGTGGGTGCCGTCGCCTGCGACCTGCACCCCCTGCGGCGACGACTCCACTGCGGCGCCGTCCACGCTGTAGCTCAGTGTCGGAGCGGTACCGGAGTCATCGGTGGCAGTCGCGAGGACCGTCACCGCTCCCGTGTTCCAACCGGCGGCGTTGGGAGCCGGCGCGGTTTCCGCGCTGATCGCCGGGGCCACGTTGACCGCCGACACCGTGCTCGGCGTTCCGACGACCGCGGGAGCGATCACGAAGTAGTCGAGGTTCGGTGCGTAGGCCGACGCGTTTCCGAAGGTGAGTGCGCCGTCGCCCGTGGCGAGCTCGATCGGGATGGTGCGCTCCCAGAAACTGTTCCACGAGTAGGTGTAGCGGAAGTAGGCTTCGGCACTCGCGTCCGACCCGGACTCGTTCACCTGCAGGCGGCGGTCTACGACCTGCGGGTTGTAGTCGTGACTTCCGGCCAACTCCGCGTTCGAGTACCCGACGACGATGTCGTACAGCCCTGGCTGGTCGAAGCCGGCAGCTCGCGGAACGGTGAGCGTGTTGCCAGCACCGTTGCCCACAAAGTCGACGTTCGTCCCACCCGAGGCGTTCGTGCCCGTGGACGCTGCGATCGGGTTCTTCCGTGCTGCACCGGCGACCGTTCCCGCCTCGGCCTCGACTCGCACCGCTGCACTGTCGGCCTCGGTGAACCGCGTGGTGCGGACCTCCTTCACGAGCGCACCGTCGGCAGAGCGGATCTCGATCTCGTTGATGCCCTGCGACAGATGCAGACGAGCCGTGGAGATCCAGTCACCTGCGGCGTCGGCAGCGATGTCGGCGACGCGTCGACCGTTCACGTCGATCGTCACCGCCGTGGCGGCTTCGCTCGCATAATGCACGGCGACATCGTAGTAGCCGGAGTCCCATGCGGTGGCGTACACGTCGGCACGTCCGTCCCCCGCGAGAGCGGCCGCTCCCTCTGCACCGTCCACGGCGTAGGAGAGCTGAGCTCCTCCTGCCAGACGCATGACACTGCTCGGATAGGTGGTGGGCTCTCCCGCCGTGACATCGGTCAGGGTGTACTTGTCGAGCGTGATGTCGGAGTTCGCCAGAACGCTGGTGCCGTTCTCGCTTGCCCGAAGTGACAACACGTGGGAACCGGCCGTGAGGTCGATGACGACTTCAGCGCTTCCCCGGTACTTCCAGCGGCTCGTGTCGTTCAGCGCGAGGTCGGCTGTGTACTGCACGATGGTCGACTTGGTTCCATCCACGAAGAGCACGTGGCGCCCCGGGGTTCCTGGGGTCGCCCCGATGACCTGGAAGCGGTACTTCCCGTCTCGCGGGACCTCGACGGTCCACTCCGACTTCGCGTTCACGTTGTTGAAGGATCCGACGTCGCGTGAGCCGGAGGCCAGGAAGTTCCACCCGCCCTTGTCTGTCGGGCTCTGCTCGTAGGTCTGTGCCCAGGTGAGCTGCGTTGCCTCGGCCTCGATGCTCGTCGACCAGACCGGGTCGTTCACGAGGGTCCGGTCCTGCTCTGGCGTGACGACCACCTGGTAGCCGGCGTACCGGTCGTAGTTCGGGACGTCGAGCGCGAGCGATCCGTCCGACAAGGCGACACCTTCGGAGACGCTGACGACCCGAGGGGTCGCGGAGAGCCCTTCGGCTCCGGTCAGCGGAGCCTCGCGGACCTCGACGTCGACGTTCGCGCCGAACACCTGCGGGTCGAGGCCCGACAGGTCGAGTGACACGGTCGATGCTGACGAACCGCCGTAGAGCACGGTCGCGCGAGCGTTCACGGTATCGACGGCGCCGATGCCCTGGAGCGTGTCGGCGACGTTCAGCTGCGGCGGCGTCACCGCGACGGTCTGACTCCCGGCGAGATCGCCGTACCACTTGAACATCCACCAGCCGGCGTTCGCCGCGCTCGTGCGCGCGGAGTTGTCGGAGAGGTTGCCCGCGTAGTTCCAGTAGGCGGTCTGCGCGTCGACCTTCGTGTCCTCGAACATCGAGAACCACTGGATGAGCTGGCCCGGCACGCTCATGTCACGCAGCAGGCCGTACTCGGTGATGTTGATCTGCAGCGGTGCGATCCCCCGCGCCTGCTCCATCTGCCGGTATTCGGCATAGTGCGACCGGTAGGTGGCGAGGTTGTCGATCCCGAGTTCGTGCCAGATCATGAACTCCGGGATGGTGTCGGTCGCCTTCACGTAGTCGAGCCAGACCGCTGTGCGTTCGGCACGCCAGGCGGCATCACCGGGGCCGCCGATGACCGGGTCAGCCAGTCCATGGCGCGCGTAGACCTCGTGGATCTTGTCGTACGCGGCCTTCCAGTCGGCCATGAAGTACTGGCCGAAGACGTTGCCGTCGCCGTACCAGTTACCGGCGTCCGGTTCGTTGAAGGGGATGAACACGTACCGCTCCGGGTAGGAGGACTGCGTGGCGACGGCTTCGGTGACGATCTCGACGACTTCGAGGTAATCCCATACGCCGTTCCCGCCGTCGACGTAGGTGCCCGTCGCCTGGTCGTAGGTGCGGTCGTCGCCGGGACGCCGACCACCGTTGTAGGCCCAATCGGGGTAGTAGTCCTGCACATAGATGTCCAGGTCTTTGCCGTTCTTGGCGAAGAACCCGTCCTCGATCTTCAAGGCGTCGCCGCTGGGGTGCTGCGTGCCGAACGGCGCCTTCTGCGAGGTGTTGGTGATGTGCGCACCGTTGATGAGGGCCTGAGTGGGCGCTCCCTCGTCGCCGAGGCCGTACAGCGTGCCGCTGGCTCCGCCACGGAACGCGCCGGTCGTACTCGAGAAGTCGACGGCGAGGGTTTCGGAGCCCGCCGCGGCTGCGGCGGCCGGGGCTGCGGCGGGCGGGACGGTGATGACTCCGCCGACGACTGCCGCGAGGGTCGCCAGCGAGAGGAGAGCTTTCTTCATTGAGAGCTGCTTTCGTTGAGGTGGGGCCGCGATGGAAAGCACGGCTCAAATTGATAGCGTTATCATGATAACGGTATCAAGAGCAAAAGACCAGGACCGGTGGTCCGGAGCAGCGACGTCAGGCTCTCGGGCCTGAACTCTCGCGCACGACCACCTGTGGTTCGACCGTGGTGATCGACGCCGTCGGCCTTCCTTGGATCAGCGACAGCAGTTGACCGAAGGCGCGCGAGCCGAGTTCTGCGAAGTCCTGTCGCACGGTGGTGAGTGCGGGCACCCACATCTCAGCGAGAGGATGGTCGTCGAAGCCGACCACGCTGACGTCGTGCGGCACCCGGCGTCCACCGTCCGCCAGCCCTCGGATGACGCCCATCGCGATCTCGTCGTTGCCGCAGAAGACGGCTGTGACGTCGGGGCGAGCCGCGAGCTCCGTCCCGATGCTCCGACCGCTCGCCGGCTCCCATCCGGCATCGATGACCGGCGGGATCAATGCGCCGCGCAGTTTGAGGGCGTTCCGCCAACCGGTGGTCCGGCCGTCCTCGCGACGCGAGGGCGGGATCCGCACGTGGTGGACGGTTTCGTGGCCGAGGTCGAGCAGATGGGCGATGAGCTTCTGTGCAGCCGCGGACTCCGAGAGCAGGGCCTGCGGGACCCCCTTCTCGCGCACGCCTGAGATGGAGACGGTGTGGATGTCCTCAGGCAGCCGCTTCAGCACGGCGACACCTGCCGGGTCGAACTTGAGGACGATGATCCCGGCGATGCTCTGCCCGAGGACCAGGTCGACGGCGTCGTCGAGGCGATCCTCGGCGTTGTCCTCCACCTTGGTGATCGAGACGAGGTAGCCGCTGTTGCGAGCGCTCTCCTCGACGCCGCGGATGGTCTCCGCATACCCGTAGCGGGACGTATCCCCGGCGAACACGGCGATCATCTTGGGCTGCCGTGCAACGAGCGCGCGCGCCGCGGCGCTGGGCCGGAAGTTGAGCGTCTTGATCGCCCGCTCGACCCGCTCGCGTTTCTCGTCGCTCACCCGAGCCGCTCCGGTGAGCACCCTGGACACGGTCGGCACGGAGACCCCGGCGAGACGGGCGACGTCACCGATGACGATCGCGCGTCCACGACCGTCTTCACCTGCACTCACGCTACGAACCCCCAAGACGTCACGGTCCCTTACTTTACGGCTCCGCTGGTGATGCCCGAGATGATCTTGCGCTGCATCACCACGAAGGTGATCAGCAACGGCAGGCTCATCAGGATGATGTAGGCGAAGATCAGGTGCCAGTTCTGCAGATACAGCCCCGCGCTCGCGACCTCGTAGAGGTTGAGCGGCAAGGTGTCGAGCCGTCCGCCGACCACGAAGAGGGCGTAGAAGACGTCGTTCCAGATGTAGAGGCAGATCAGGATCGTCGCCGTCGCCAGGGTCGGTCCGAGCAGCGGGAAGATGATCCGGAAGAACACCCCGAACGGCCCGACACCGTCGACGCGCGCGGCTTCCTCCAGTTCGACCGGGATGGTGCGGACGAACCCGGTGACGAAGAAGATGACGGTCGACAGGTACATGCCCATATAGACGCCGATCATGCCGACGGCGGTGCCGGCCAAGCCGATCTGACGCAGCAGTAGGACGACGGTGACGACCGCGGGTGGAAGGACGATGCCGCTGATCGCGAGGGCGTAGACGATCGCCATGACCCGGCTGGAGCGGCGCGCGAGGACCCACGACGCCATCGCTCCCAGGAGCAGCACGCCGACCACCGCGGGCACCATGATGAGCAGGCTCCCGAAGAACGCCGGCGCCATGTTCCCCTGGGTGAACACCTGCCCGAAGTTCTCGAACAGCTGCCAGTTCGTCGGCGGCACCAGGTTGGGGTCGAACGCCTCCTCCTGTGACTTCCCGGCGGTGATGATCACCAGATAGAACGGGACGCCCAGGAGCGTGACGACTGCCGTCAGGGCGACGACGGGTTGGACGAGGTGCTTCCATGACCGGTGCACTGGCCGACGGACGGGCCGCGAGGAGGTTGTGGCGGACGCGTTCGCGCGACTGGTGGTGAGGGTGCTCACAGGACGTCTTCTCTCTTGCGGAGGAACCGGATGACGGGGAAGGCGAGGATCGCGACCATGAGGAAGAGCGCGAGGCTCATGGTGGTCGCTTGAGCGAAGAGCCCCTGCCCGAAGGTGCGGAACACGAAGATGTTCAGCAGCTCGGTGCTCCCGCCCGGCCCACCACCCGTGGTCGCCTGGACGATGTCGAAGCCGTTCATGGATCCGAGGAGCGAGGTCGCGACGTTGAAGGTGACGGCCGGTGCGAGGAGGGGGAAGACGATGGTGCGGAACGTCGTCCACCAGCCCGCGCCGTCGAGGCGAGCCGCCTCCTTGAGATCTTCGTTGATGGTCTTGAGCCCTGCCAGGTAGATGAGCATCGACAGCCCCATCCACTTCCAGGAGTGGATGAGGGCGACGACGACGATCGTCCAGGTGGTGTCGCCGAGCCAGGCCGTCGTCACCGACGTGCCGGTGAGGGCGCTGAGCACCTGGTTGAGGCCGCCCTCGGGCTTCAACAGCGCCTGGAACACGTAGCCGACCGCGAGTGCCGACATCACGACGGGGACGAAGAAGGCGACGCGCGCGATCCGGTTGACGCGGGTGTCACGCTCGAGCAGGAGGGCGAGGATGAGGCCGAAGAGGTTCTGGAACAGGGCGACGAGCAGTGCGTAGACGAGCGTGATGCGAAGGTCGCGCAGCAGTGTGCCGTTCGAAAGGAGGTCCTGCACGTTGGAGAACCCGACGAAGTTGATCTCGGACTTGAAGCTCGACCAATCGGTGAACGCGTAGACGAAGTTGAAGATCGTCGGGACGAAGAAGAACACGACGAGGACCAGCAATGCCGGGGCGATGAACCATGCAGGATGGTCCTGCTTCTGCCGCGCCGTCGCCCCGCGCGGATCGAGTCTCACCGGCCGGGGCTTCGGGAGGATGGACGTTGTCGTTGCCATGATCTGTGGTTCCTTCGCGCCGATGCGGAGCAGTGGTACGGGTTGGGAGCCGGGCCCGAGACTTGGGGGGTGTCTCGGACCCGGCGGCTGAGGGAGGTGGCGATCTCGATCGCCACCCTGACCGCTGTGGGCTAGAAGCCGGAGACGCCCTGGGCCTTGGCGAGCTCCTCGAACTGCTCCTGGGTGGCCTGCGTCACTTCGGTGGCGGTCATGGTGCCCTGGATCATGTTGGTGAGATTGATCCAGAAGTCGGGGTTGGCGACGGCTTGCGCCTGCATGGAACCGACGGAGTCCTTGATCGATGCGTGAACGTCGAGGAGTGCCTGCGGAACCGTGTCGGGCGTGGTGGCCCCCTTCAGCAGTGACGGCGTCGACTGGGTGTCGATGAAGTCCTGGTAGCCGTCGCCGAGCCAGTAGCTGAGGAACTGACGTGCCGCCGCCTCGCGCTTCTCGTCGCCGGTCTTGAAGGCGACTAGGGCGTTGCTCTGGTCGGGGATGAAGGTGCCGACGTTGCCCTTCGGCGAGATCGGGAAGAAGCCGATCTTGTCGTTGAGCTCAGCGGTGTCCGCCTTCGCCTGCAACTGGTTGAAGAAGGAGTTGACCTGCACGACCATGGCCGCGTCACCGGCGAGGAGGGCGTCGCCCTGATCTTCGAAGGTCGAGGTCTTGATGTTCTCGTTGAACAGGCCCTCCTCGATCAGCCCCTGGTAGGTGTCGACCGCTCCCTGGATGGTGGGATCGGTGAACTTCTCCTCGTTCGCGTTGACGCGGTCCCAGAGACCGTCGGCGGCGGCGTCGGCGAGCTGCACTTGGACCCACCACTGCGTGGACCACCCGGGATCACCCATCTCGTAGAACGGTGTCACGCCCTGCGACTTCAACCCGCGGCCGAGCTCGACGAGCTCCTCGAAGCTCTTCGGCGTCTCCGTGACGCCGGCCTTCGCGAGCACCTCCTTGTTGTAGTAGACGCCCTCGACCGCCGGGCTCGAGACGAGCGCCGCGTACCGGGTGTTGTCGAGGAGCCCGGTGAGGTCGCCGAAGTTCGCGTCGTAGTTCTCGACCCACGGAGCGCCGTCCAGCGACTGCAGGTTCGTCTTCGCGTTCAGTGCGGTGAGCTGCGAGGCGGTCGGCTGCCAGAAGGCGAGGTCCGGCTTGTCGCCGGTCGCTACCTTGGTCTGGATCCCCTGTTCGTACGGGTCGGGGATCGTGACGACGTCGACCTTCGCTCCGGTGAGCTTCTCGAACCCCTTGATGACGCTCTCCGGCGTCTTGTTCGAGTTCTGCGCGGCCCAGATGGTTAGGGTGGTGCCGTCGAGCTTGGTGTCCTGCGCAGGCCACGACGCAGGCGCGTCAGAGCCGCCACCGGCGGAGGGGTCCGAGCAGCCGGTCAGTGCGACCGCTGCGACTGCGGCCGTCGCGACGACGGCCTTCCAGGAATTCTTCATTGAACGTCCAACCTTTTCTTCAGGCGCCTCGGGGTTGAGGCTAGTTGTGTTTTGGTGCCTCCGGGGAGGAGATGGGGGTCAGTCCGATGCCGGGCCGACGGAGATCAGGCGGGCTGCCGGCCCAGGTGAGGCATTGGTGATGCTCAGGATTCCGGTGTCCGGATTCCAGTGGTGCTCCCAGGCGGGCAGGCCCGAAGGGAAGACGGTGGAGACGGCGATCGGTCGACCGACGTGTCGGGGCAGGTGCAGCTGGACAACGGAGTCGCCCTGTCGATCCCAGATCCCGACGACGGTGCGTCGGTCCGCGACGAGTGCGAGCGCGACCACCGGGTCGTCCCATCCGGGAAGGCCCAGCGGCCATGCCGGAATCGCCGTGCGGATGTGCGCTCGCAGCTCCTTCGCGACCGTGACGGCCTCAGCGACGACGGCAAGCTGCTGATTCGACATCCGGTTGAGGTAGCCGGAGAGGAAGAAGCGCCCGAGCAGGCCGGTGATGAGAGCGGAGGCAGCAGCTTCTTCATCCATCTCCGGCTGCGGGTAGGCCCAGCTGGCCGCCTGCTCCGGAAGCATGACCATCGGCGCGGAGGCGGCGATCGGTGGATACAGCTGTGGGTCCTGCTGGTCCGACGTCGACTGCACCTGCAGCCGCGACAGGATGGCGAAGTCACTGCGCATCGCTCCGGAAGCGCAGTTCTCGAGCACGAGACCCGGGTGACGGTCGAGGACCGAGTCGAGCCACGCGAGGTGTGCGCGGTTCACCTCGAGGAGGCCGGAACCGACGCTGTCCGCGTAGCGGTCGGGACCGGCACCGGGCGTGACGTTGTAGTCGAGTTTGAAATAACCGACGCCGTATCGGCCGACCAATCGCTCGACGACCTCGTCGAGGTGCGCTCGGGCCGCCGGGTGACGCAGGTCCAGCAGGTACCGCTCGTGTTCGACGATGCGCTGCCCGTGGCGTGAGAGGAAGGCATCCCGAGGCAAGCGGGCTGCAGCCGGGCTGTGCACCCCGATCACTTCCGGCTCGAGCCAGAGACCAACGACCATCCCGGCGTCCGTGATCGCGTCGACGACCTCCTCGAACCCGCCCGGGAACCGGACCTGCGACGGTGTCCAGTCGCCCACGGAGTTCCACCAGTCGCCACCGTCGTCATACCAGCCGGCGTCGATACAGAAGATCTCCGCGCCCACCTCAGCCGCTGCGGCGATCAATGGCAGGAGGAGCTCCGTCGAGGGATCACCGTTCAGCGTGTTCATGTAGTCGTTGTAGATGATGGGCATCGCCGTGTTGTCGACATGGTCCCGACGGACGGCCCGGCGGTAGCGGGTGAGCTCACCGATGACTGCTTCGACGTCGGCTCCGAACGCGACCGCGACCGGGACGGATTCGAACCGCTCCCCCGCGCGCAGCACACGGGTGAACTGATGGTCGATGTCGGTGGGGCCAGAGAGCGCAAGATACACGTCGGCGTCGTCCTCGCCCAGCTCCCATCGCCACGCACCGTTGTGCTCGATCTGCCAGCCCCAAGCAGCACCGAACGTCGCCGACTCAACGACGCCGACCGGAAGGTTCGCCCCGGTCGACCAGGTGCCGTCCGACGTGACCGAGATCGAACCGCGCGGATTGTGTCCGGTGAGCGCCGCCGCGAGGTCGGGAAGGAGGAAGCCGTCGAGGGGGCGCCGTTCCCAGCGCCCCTCAGCCAGCCAGTCATTCACCCCGCTGATGAGGTGCCATGACCGAGGGTCCGCTTCGGCACCGCTCGGGTGTCCGAGATAGCCAGACCAGCTGGGCAGGCATCGGACGACGAACTCGGCATCGATGTCGGTGTTCTCGAGCTGCGTCGTACTCCGGATCACGGTGGTCCCCCGCGCAACGAAGTAGGAGGCCGTCAGCCGGAGACCGTCGAAGCCGGCCGAGCAGTGCACCAGCAGGGACTCTCCGGCCGAGTCGCTCTGCAGCTCATGTCCGATGTACCGGAGGGAGTCGCCCACGGAACCGTGGACCAGGCGGTTGCTCGCCGGGCTGTGCCCGGTCGACACCAGGATGACGTCGACGAGCGGTAGGGCTGTCGGGAAGTCCAGCGCCGGGCCGTCCGTCGCGACGATGCGACGGAGGTGGGGCGCGCCGTCCTCGGGCACCTCGATGGTGACGCGGAGTCGACCGGCGTTCCAGTCGATGCTCCGCGTTTCCGGGGTGGGTGCTGCTGAGCTCTCGGTGAGCGAAAAAACCACGGCGTACTCCTGCTCTCAACACGCGACTCCGATGTCCGTGCGCTTTCATGATAGCGGTATCAAGGTCAATCGCAAGAGAAAGTTTCCTTCAATACCGGGGAAGGACGCCGTGGTACGCAAATCGTGAGAAATCGCTATCAAGCCACTACGTCGAAGCGCAGGGAGAGGTCCGGGTACACGACTCCTCTTTTATGGACCAAGTACAGATATTTGTGAACGCGTGTGTCGTCCTGTGTGACGCCGTACGACGCAGCCGCCGCGACGCTCGAGCGCGATCGTCCATGCTCATGCGCATGATCCGACTCGAACAGCTCACCAAGGTCTACGGTGACGGCGATCACGCCGTGACCGTCCTCGACCGACTCGACTTCTCGGTCGAGGCACGCGAGATCTTCGCCGTCGTCGGTCCAAGCGGAGCAGGCAAGAGCACCCTCGCCGCCTGCGTGAACCTGCTCGAGCGGCCGTCTTCGGGTTCGGTCGTCGTAAACGGTGAAACCCTGTCGCAGCTCTCGGAGGAGCAGCTCCGCGCGGCACGCCGCCGGATTGGAACGGTCTTCCAATCTGACGGACTGTTCAGCCGACGCACCGCCGCGCAGAACGTCGCCCTCCCACTCGAATACCTGGGCGCCACGAAGGCCGAGACGAAGCAGCGGGTCGCTGAGCTCCTCGACCGTGTCGGCCTCGCAGATCGCGCGAAGGCCTATCCGCATCAGCTGTCCGGTGGCCAACGTCAGCGCGTCGGCATCGCCCGCGCACTGGCACTCAGACCGTCGGTCCTGCTCTCGGACGAGGCGACCTCGGGGCTCGACCCTGCTGCCACCACCGCGATCACGTCGCTCCTCAAGGAATTGCGAGACGACCTCGGGCTGTCGATCCTCTTCATCACGCACGAGATGGAGACCGTGCGACAGGTCGCCGACTCGGTCGCCCGGCTCGACCACGGGCACATCGTCGAGTCCGGACGGCTCGTCGACCTCCTGCGCGACCCGACCTCGCCGCTGGGACTCGCACTGAATCCCGTGCGGCCATCGGCCATCCCTGCCCCCGGACTCACGGAGTGGATCGTCTCCTACGCCTCGGCCGATGTGCCCACTGACTGGGTGACGCGTCTGTCCGACGCGGTCGGGCCGGTCTCGCTCCTCGGTGCGGCGATCGAGACGATCGACGGCCAGGCCGTCGGACACGCGACGATCGCGCTGGCTTCGACTGACGAGCCCCGCATCACGGCCGCAGCGACCCGCCTCGGTCTGTCGATCCGCTCGGTCGTACCGCTGAGCGTGCAGGACCTCGTCGCATGAGTACCATCACCGCTGGCGCGCTCCACACCGGCAACCAGGTGCCAATCGCCGACATCCCGGCACTCGTCTTCCCGGCGCTCGGTGAAACACTCATCATGGTGGGGATCGTCATGGCGATCGTCGTCGTCGTCGGCATCCCGCTCGGCGCTGCGGTGCACAACCTGGCCCCCGGCGGTCTCTTCGAGAACCGAGTCGCCCATCAGGCGCTCAGCTGGGTCATCAGCATTGGCCGGTCGCTGCCGTTCCTCATCCTCATGGCGGCGATCATGCCGTTCACCCGGTTACTCACGGGAACCAACATCGGGATCGCCGCGGCCGTCGTGCCGATGTCGATCGCCGGGGTCGCATTCTTCACGCGGATCGTGGAGAACTCTCTGCGCAGCGTGCCGATCGCGCTGACCCGCGTAGCCCGCGCGTCGGGGGCTTCTCGACTGCAGGTCATCAGGAGCGCGCAGTTGAGTGAAGCGGTCCCGCAGATCATCGGCGGACTGACGATCAACACCATCGCAATGATCGAGTACTCCGCGATCGCCGGCACGATCGGCGCCGGTGGCATCGGCTACGTCGCGGTCACCTATGGCTACCAGCGCTTCGACAACACGGTGATGCTCGCCACGATTGTCATTCTCGTGGCCACCGTGGCACTCGTCCAGCTCGGAGGCGACGCCCTTGTCCGCGCCACGACGCCCAGCGCCGCGAAGTCCTCCCCAACCGGGGTCCGCCGCACGCCGCGACCTGTCTCGGTCTGACCTCGCACCGTTTCTTCACCCGCACACACACTCGTCTTCCATCGAAAGGAATCACCATGTCCTCAGACACCGAGCTCGGCTTCGAGCTGAAGAAGAAGCGCCGTTGGCCTTGGATCGCGGGCGGCGCCGTTGTCGCCCTCGGCATCGCATCGATCATCGTCGTCCCGCAGCTCCTCCCCTCCGCATCCGCCAACGAGCAGGAGGGCGCGACCCTGTACGTCGCAACGGCTGAGGGCAACGCGTCCGAGCAGGCGCTCGTGAACTTCGTCGCGAAGGAGGTCGCCCCGAAGTACGGCATCACGGTCGAGTTCAAAGGCCTTTCCGACAGCAACACGATCAACCGCGCCGTGAACGATGGTGAGGTCGCGGCGACCGTCTACCAGCACAAGCTCTGGCTCGGCCAGGTGTTGGAAGCCAACCCCGACTTTGAGGAGGAGGCGGCGATCCCGGTGTTCCGTTGGGGCTTCGGTCTCTGGAGCGACAAGTACGGCGATGTCAGCGAGATTCCCGACGGCGGCACCATCTCGCTGTACTCCGACCCGGCGAACGAAGCGCAAGGGCTCTGGTTGCTGCAGAGCGCTGGGCTCATCACCTTTAAGGCCGGTACGGAACCGGGGACCGCGACGCAGGACGACATCGAGTCGAATCCGAAGAACCTCACGTTCACGCTGCTCGACTTCGCCGCGCAGTCGCGTGCGCTACCCGACCTCGATGCGGCCGTCGGCTACACCGAGTACTACCTCGCAGCGAACATTCCGATCGAGCAGCAGATCTATGCACCGCAGGCGCCCGACGACTTCGCCGGCCAGCTCACGATCGGCACGAAGTACAAGGACACGGAGAACATCAAGAAGCTGATCCAGGCGTTCCGGGACCCCGCGGTGCAGGAGTTCCTTGCCACGGACCCGACCGTCAAGGGCATCCTCCTCCCCCTCGACGGCAAGTGAGGTCTGTGGCCGGGCCGGCGCTCGGCGTGTCCGGCCAGCATGGTCGTGATCACGGTTATGGCGCTGCCTCACATGCGTTCGCATCGGGCCTCGGGACAACACGACGGCACCGACCGCCGTAAATGACCAGGATCCACTCGGGGAACCGGCACGTACGGAAGTCCACGCTGGTCCATCGCTGTGCCCGACAGCTCGCCACGGCTCGCGGCTACGGGTGCGAATGAGGATCTGCTGGTCGCCGGCATCATGGGCGGGCTTCGGGCAATTGCCTGAGGTGCGGCCCTCACCATCCGGAGCCGACGACGCCGCGTCCGATCGGAGGACGCCGCATGAGCCGCCGCATCGTTCGCGCAACCGGCGCATCACTCCTGCTCGCTTCCGCCCTCTCCCTCCCAGCCCTCTCAGCAAGCGCCTCCACCTCATCCATGGCAGCCTCGACGATCGAAACCGACAGCCGCCCAGCCGCGCCTCGAGCGATCACCGGTTATGGCTGGGGCCAGCTCGTTAACTACGTCACCCCCGACGGATCCTTCGCCTACTGCATCGACGTGCAAGCTGACTGGCCCTCCGGTGCGACGAGCGGTGGAGGCCTCGTCGGCGGCATCGGCGCGATACCCGGCACCCGCGACGTCGGCGGCACCGAGCTCGCGATCCTGAACGCAGGCTTGTCCCGGTTCGGGCAGACGACCGACAACGACACCGCGGCAGCCGTCGCCGCGTTCGTGTACGCCTTCACCTCTCAGAACCACCCTGGCTACGAGGGTGCCGTCCACTACATCGGCCAGAAAGCCGACGGGCACGACGCCGCTGTGACGGCGGCCTTCAACACCATCTGGACCTGGGCTGGCGAGAACTGGGCCACAGCGGCAGGCGCAAACTTCGCGACCACGACCATCGTCATGGCTGACAGCACAACCGGATACATCGACGTCGCCGTCGATCCCGCCACCGCGACCGGCACGCTCGCCTTCACCGGCGCGCACGAGACCGGGACCGGTGCAACCTCGGTCGCCGTCGGCAACGGGTCTCGCATCGAGATCACCGGTGACCCTGTCGACGGCATCGCTGACTACGACATCCACGCCGACGGCTCCTGGACCACTCCCGGCGGATACGCCTCCGAGACGTGGATGTACGAGACGCCAGGCCAGCAGCGCCTCGCCCGCGGCAGCGACAACCACTCCCCCCTCCCGTTCGCATCCGCAGCCAGCACGACCTCCTCGACGACGTTCCAGCCGATCGTGACGAGCGAGATGCAGCAGACGCTCGTCCCAGTCGGCGGCGCCATCATCGACCACGCAACCTGCGAACTCTCCCCCGACAGCACGAGCACCAACTGGAGGCGCAACCGGGACGGCGACGGTGTCGAAGTCATCTGGGACGTCGCGATCTACGCCAAGCTCCCCGGCGAGGACAGCCTCCCCGATGTCCCTGCAGACCGGCCCGTACTTGGCACGGCCACAGCCACTTGCGACGAGGTCGGCGACGTCATGGAAGCCAGCTTCCCCCGGCCCGAAGAAGTCGGCGGGCCGATCACGGCGGTCTGGTCACTCGACCTCGACAAGCAGTCCGACACCACCAAGCCAGTCCTGCAGGGACCGTGGCACGACGCGTTCGGGCTGCCCGACGAGACCACGGCCATCCCGCGCGTCACGACGAAAGCCGTGCCTTCAGTGACGGAGGGCGAGCAGTACGGCGACACCGCCCACCACGAAGATGCCTCTCTCTACCCCGACACCGCCGTGCAGACCTTTACGGCCTACCGCATCACCGACGGCCAGCCCGTTTGCGATGCAACGACCGAATACCTGCCGGAATCGGCGCCGATCCTGGTCAACGGCCGCACCGATGTCCCCGGACCGACCTTCACCGCCAACCGCGACATGGGCACCGGGGTCAACTGGATCGAACGCACCTACGCCGATGACACGAAGCAGGTGCTCCTCAGCGAAGGTGTCTGTGGACAGGAGGGTGAGCAGACGCGTTTCGTCGACCGCCCAGGGCAGGCGCTCGCGAGCACCGGCTTCGACGGCGCCACGCTCGCCGCCGGCGCCGCCGGCGCCGCCGGCACGATTCTGCTCGGAGCCTCGCCATTCGTCGTTCGCGGTGTCAGGCGGCGTCGATCCAGCATGACCAACTCGAGCGAGACGGTCGCAGGATGAGCGGCGAACAGAAGGACCCCGCGTCCGACCTCGGGCAGGACCAGCAAGAGTGGGTGGAGACGTATCGGCGCGGGCTACGATTCCGAATCCCAGAGCCGGACTCTGACGAGGTGTTCGACAACTTCGAGGACGTTCACGGCGATGACCCCCGGCCGGAGGCCGATGTGCAACGCAGAATCGCAGAAGCACAGATGGATCTGCTCCTCCGCTTCACCGGGGCGTCGGACTACGCAAACAGCCACGACCCCGACTCATGGCTCGACACGTTCTACGCATTGGCAGGCAAATGGCACGGGCACGACGCCACGATGGATGAACAACTGGAGAGCATTGACCAAGTTCTCTCGCAGACCGGCGGGCCGCTATGGCGTCCGGACTCGTACCTCCCGTTGGACGAGGTTCACGAAGCTGCGGCAGATGCCGTGCGTGCGAGCCCAGAAACCGCGCCGTCGACCTCAGCTTCGAGCTGGCGAGAGCCACCCCGTCTCATCGACTGGACTCCGGACGAGGACCCAGCCGCGGGGTACCTTCGGGAGCTCCGCGCAAGTCGCCAACGGACACAGGAGTCGGGCGTACCCGAGCGTTCCGAAAACGCGCTGCCGCTGGATTCGAGGGGGCGGCTAACCTGGTTGGCTCGGAAGCTCCCGAGAAGAGTCCTCCGACCGCGCTCAGACGACACCCACCGCGACGCTCGTCCGATGCATCCGTCCGCGTCCGGCGGAGGTCTGGAGCTTTAGAGCGGTCCGCTCTCTGCGATCAGCAAAATCGAGCATCAGAGAAGGCCCGCAGCACCCGGCAGCCGTCCTCACAACTGTCCAGGTGGCCGCGCCGCACCGCGGCAGGTGTCACAGTGCAATCAACGGAACGCGGACAGGCAGAGGACTCAGGGAGCGCCGACTACCTGGTGTGCCTGGGGCCGCTGCATCTACTGGAACTAAGTCACGGTGCCCATCACGCGTCGGCTGGTCAAACTCATGTACGCGGATAGCCTGTGACGAATGGAGCTAGCGCTCCGGTTGAACGACGACCTGCCCGGCGACGAGGGTCATGACGACCCTGGCATCACCAAGGGTCGTCGGGTCAGCGGTCCGAGGGTCCTGGTCGAGGACGGTGAGGTCTGCCGGCGCGCCGACGACGATCATCCCACCCTCCTGGCCGATCGTCCGGTGCGGCTCGACGGTGAATCCTCGGAGGGCTTCATCCGCCGACAGAGCCTGATCGGGCTGGATCGGAACGACATCCGGGCGATCGTGGGGCCGACGGAGCTGCGCGTCGGCGAGGATGCCGACCGCGTCACTCGGAGCCACCGGCCAGTCCGAACCGAGCGCCAACGGGACACCGCCGGCGACCAGGTCGTGCATCCGGAACCCCCGCGCCGTCCGATCCGAGCCCAGCCTCCGCGACCAATTGTCGGTGCCGTCGGCCTTCGTATAGAGCGTGCAGTGCGTCGGCTGCATACTCGCCGTAGCCCCGGAGGCGATGAACGCCGCCAGGGTCTCGTCGGTCATCGTCTCGATGTGTTCGATGCGGTGCGTCGCACTGCCGCGTGGGAGCGAGGCGATCACGTCCACGACGTAGTCGATCCCGGCGTCTCCGATCGCGTGCGTGGTGGTGGGGATGGCGCGCCGATCGAGTTCGACCATGGCCTCCCGGTACCCCTCCGGCGCGAGCCATAGAGACGCGGTGGACTCGCCATGGCAGTCCGGCTCATGGAGCCAGGCGGTGCCGTTGTCGATCGTGCCGTCGATCATGAGCTTGACGCCCTGGACGATCCAGCGTCGTCCCCCGACGCCCTGCAACGCCTGCAGACGCTCGACCTCCTCGACGGCCGTTCCGGGGTAGAACCACGGCGACATGCGCAGTCGGATCGGAAGTTCCCTGGCGGCTTCGATGGCCCGGAGGAGGTCTTCCGTCTCCGGGGCGAGATCCTGGACCTGACCCGCGGTGAAGCCGGCTTCGGCCATCTGCCTGAGCAACGCGTACAGACGTTCGACCCGCTCGTCGAACGTCTGCTCCGGCACATGCCGCTCGACGAGCGTGAACGCGTTGACCTCCAGGAGATACCCGGTCGGGCGCCCTTCTGCGTCGGTCACCACACGTGATCCGTCGTCGAACGTCTCCGTCCCGTCGCACTGCGCGATCCGCATCGCGGCCGTCGATGCGAGGGCGGCGTGCGCGTCGAAGAACCGGATGAAGACCGGACGCTCGCCGGCGACCTCGTCGAGGACCGAGTTGTCGACGGAGCCGTCTCCGAACACGTTCGGGTCGAGCCCCCATCCCAGCAGCCACTCGTCGGCGCGGAGGGTGTCGAGTTCCGCGAACAACCGTTGCCGGACATCGTCCAGGGAGTCGCATCCGTTGAGGTCTGCGCCGCGAGCGAGGCCGAGGCCGAACACCGGATGGATGTGGCTGTCGACGAATCCCGGCAGGACCGTGGAGTCGTGGAGCTCCAGCACGCTCGTGTCCTGGCCGACATGGCTCATGATCACGTCGCGGCTGCCGACCGCGACGATGCGTCCGTCGCGGACAGCGACGCCCTCGGCGACGTCGGATGGACCGACCATCGTGACGACGTTTCCGAAGATAGCGAAGTCTGCGCTCATCGCTGCGCACCCCCGGTCACGGCGACACCCTCCGTGCCGCCGATGCGCGCGTAGATCTCAGGTCGATGCCGCCGGAGCACGAGTCCGTAGATCGACCCGCCGACGAGCACCATCGGGACGACGGCGAGGATGATCGTATTCACGACAGGTCCGGCGGACGTGAGGCTGTTGATCGTCACCACCATGATGCCCAGCAGGACGGCCATGATCACGAGTGAGAGCACCACCATCGGGAGCACGTACCAGCGGCGCGCGATGTGACGGTTCCGCAGGATGAACATCAGCACGGCGACCGAGGTCAGGAGCTGCAGGCTGATCACGCCGTACACGCCGGGCGAGTTGACGAGGATGACGAGCGAACGCAGCGGATCGAGTCCGGCGAGACCGAAGGCGAGCACGACGAGGACGGCGACCGCGTTCTGGACGACGCTCGCGAGCCACGGCGATCCCTGTCGGTTGGTCCGGGAGAACATCGGAGGGAGGATGCCGTCGCGAGACAGGGCGAAACTGTAGCGGTTGATGGCGTTGTGGAAGGCGAGTTGCCCGGCGAAGATGCTCGAGACGATCAGAGCGAACATCACCGTGACGCCCCACGGACCGACGTAGTCGCTCATGGCTCGGAAGAAGAATCCAGCAGGATCCTCGGCGATCACTCCCTGGACGGCGGAGTCTCCGAACGCCTGCGTCACGACCCACAGCGTCGCACCGTAGAACGTCGCGAGGAACGCCACCGCGATGTAGGTCGCCCGAGGAATGGATCGGTCCGGGTCACGGGTCTCGTTGCGGTACAGGACCGTGGACTCGAACCCCATAAACGCGGCGAAGCCAAATCCGAGGACGGCGAACATGTTCGGTGTGAAGACGTTCTCGGGTGCGAGGACGCCGAATTCCAGCTGACCGGCCCGTTGACCGAGGATCGCGATCGCCAAGACGAGGAGTAGGACCGTCTCGAGGACGAGGAACACGCCGAGCACCTTGGCGCCGACATCGACGCCAGCGGAAGCGAGCGCCATGACGAGTCCGACGCCGATGAGGGCGAGCGCCCACCAGGGTACGGCGACGCCGAACATGGTCGACAACATGGCCTCAGCCATCTGTCCGAACAACCCCCAGAGCCCGATCTGGAGCAGGTTGTAGGAGATCCACGCGAGGAAGCCCGATGCTAGGCCGATGACCTTCCCCAGTCCCACCGAGATGTACGTGTAGAAGCCGCCCATCACCCGGAGGTGACGTGCCATGAAGAGGAACCCGACCGAGAACACTGCGAGGGACGCCCCGGCGACGACGTACACCAGCGGCGCTGAGATGCCGCCGATGAGGACGGCGAGCGGAGCGATACCGGCGAGCGCGCTGAGTGGAGCGGCTGCCGACACCACGAGGAACACGACCCCCCACGGGCCGAGAGCGGCCTGTTTCAAACGGCCTGTCGTCTCGGTCGTCTCACCGTCGAGTTGCTGAACACTCATGAGTGCCTCCTTCGCTGATCGGCGGCATCCCTTGAGCGGTCTCTGCCGGATTGTGGTCCGAGTGTGCACTATCGGCAGCTGATGCGCAATCGATTGTTCATCATCGGTTCATCTCGATCCATCACCTAGGCTCGTCACGGAGGAGCGGACATGCCCACGAGACGAATCGCGACGCTGCAGGATGTCGCCGACCTGTGCGGCATCTCCCGAGGTACGGCGTCACGCGCACTCACAGGCGGAGGACGAGTCTCCGCGGAGACTCGTGCGAAGGTGCAGGATGCCGCGCGACGACTCGACTACGTCACGAACAGCGGCGCGCGGAACCTCCGACGAGCGCGAGCCGGCGCGGTCGGCCTCTGGCTCCCTCGGGATCTCCGCTTCATGGATTACTACATGAACTTCACCTTCGGCTTGGTCGAAGGCACACAGGACGAAGAGCTGACGGTCTCCCTCATCCCCGGAAACCTCGCTGGACGCAAAGTCGCCGGACTCCATGTCGATGGGTTCGTCCTCGCAGACGTCGACGCGCACGACGATCTGGCCCGAGCGATCCTGCGCGACCCGCGGCCGACGGTCAGCTCGGAGCTCGTTCCTCCGGAGCTACCCCAGCCTGCCGGTGTGGTGGCCGCCGACCACGCCTCGGCCGTACGCCACGTCCTCGAGCGTCTGCGTGAAGGCGGCTCGTCCACGATCGGCATCCTCGCTCCGGATCTCGATCAGATGTGGGTCCGGGAGGTCAGCCAAGCGGCGCGCGAATGGTCGTCCGCCAATGGGGTGGGCGTCCATGTCACCCTGCTCCACAGGGTCCCGACGTCGCCGGAACTGTCCGAGATCGTGCGCGGCATGCTCACCGACCGACCCGAGCTCGACGCGATCCTCTGCCTCCCGGAAGGTCTCGGCGTCGGGGTGCTGACGGCGCTGCACGCGTCCGGACGATCGGTGCCCGGTGACATCCAGCTCGCCTCGTATACGGACAGCCCGTCACTGCTCATCGTCGATCCCCCGGTCTCCGCCGTGGACCTCCGTCCGCGGGAGGCCGGCATCCGCGCCGGGCGCGCATTGGTCGCACTCCTGCAGGATCCAGCCTCCGACGGCGACGTCTCTCGAGCGGCACCGCAGGTCGACTGGCTCGACCTGCCGTTCCGGGCGCGCGGGTCAACGAGGGCGGCGTCGGCAGATTGACCCTGTACATCAGGTGATTCAAATGCAAAACTATGTGCACTTCAGGCCGACGACGATGTCGGATGAGAGAGGGACACATCATGCGCGTGGTCATCATCGGAGCTGGCATCGGCGGACTCGCCACGGCACTCAGCCTCGAAGCCGCCGGATTCCGGGACATCCAGATCTACGATCGGGTCGCACGGATCCGCGGACTCGGCGTCGGCATCAATCTGCTCCCCCATGCCCTCCGCGAGCTCACCGAGCTCGGCCTCGCCGAGCGCATTGCGTCGCTCGGGGTCGCGCCGTCACGACTCGGCTATCACAACCGACGCGGGCAGCTCATCTGGCAGGAGCCGCGTGGTCTCGCCGCGGGCTACCGGTGGCCGCAGCAGTCCGTACACCGCGGGCGCCTGCAGCTCGAGCTTCTCGATGTGGTGCGCGAGCGCCTCGGAGACCGGGTCCACGCCTCGCACCGACTCGTCGAGGTGATCTCCGGCACCGACCGTGACCGCGTGGTGTTCGATACGCCGGACGGGCCGGCCGACGTCACTGCCGATCTCGTGGTCGCCGCCGACGGCATCCACTCCGCCGTGCGCGCGCAGTATTACCCGATGGAGGGCCCGCCGCGCGAGAGCGGTTTGACGCTCTGGCGTGGAACGACGGTCGCAGCGCCGTTCCTGGACGGCACGACGATGATCATGGCCGGCGACTCGGACCAGAAGTTCGTCGCCTACCCGCTGTCCCCGCCCGACGCCGACGGGCTGGCACGCATCAACTTCGTCGCCGAGCAACGCGGCGCAGCGTCCGCAGCGGTCGACTGGAACGCTCCAGTCGATCCCGCGCCGATCGTCGAGCGCTTCCGCGACTGGTCGTTCGACTGGTTGGACATCCCCGGACTCATCGGTGCGGCTGACGAGATCCTGGAGTACCCGATGGTCGACCGGGACGCGCTTCCGCGCTGGACCTTCGGTCGCACGACGTTGCTGGGCGACGCCGCGCATGCGATGTACCCGAACGGGTCGAACGGCGCATCGCAGGCGATCATCGATGCGAGGACGCTCGCTCATCGACTCGCGACCTGCGCGACGGTCGACGAGGCCTTGGAGAGCTATGAGGCGGAACGCCGCCCACGCACCGCCGCCCTGCTGGAGGAGACCCGCAGGACCGGCCCGGAACAGGTGATGCAACTCGCCTACGAGCGCGCGCCCGAGGGGTTCGAGCACATCGACGACGTGATCCCGGCCGCGGAGCTCGCGGCCATCGCGGATGGGTACAAGCGGGCTGCCGGGTTCCATCCCGAGGCGCTGAACCTGCGCCCGTCGCTCAGCGCCCGGGTGCGGGCATGACGCTCGACGCCTCGCGACTCGCCGCCGTGATCTCGCCGCTGCGGCGGGCGTTGCTCGCCGCAGCGAAGGAGCGGGAGGGGTTGCCGAACATCCCGGACGCGCAGATCGAGGTCTTGCGGGCGCTTCCGCCCGGGGTGGTCCGATCGCCTGGCGAGCTCGCAGCCGAGCTGGGCCTCCAGCGGTCGACGTTGAGCAATCTGCTCGGCGGAATGGAGCAGACCGATCTCATCACCCGGCAGCCGGGGGCCGGTGACCGTCGCCAGGTCGAGGTGCGCGCCTCAACGCTGGCGCTCCAGCACCTCACCGCGTTCGACCAGGCAGCCACCGAAATCCTGGCCGACGTCACCGGCGCCCTCGGTCCGGACGATCAACGACTCCTGTCCGATGCGCTGCCCTCGTTGGAACGACTCCGCGCGGCCCTGCAGACCCGACCGAAACCGCTCCCCGACCACCGATCGAAAGACCTCCGCACATGACCACCCAGGCACCTGTACCCACGCTCGTCCCAGCCTTCGACGCGATCGTGACCCTGGGCGAGCTCCAGGACCACGGACCCACTCGAGCCGGCCACCGCCGGATCATCCCGGTCACCGGCGGTTCGCTGCGCGGTGATGTCGAGGCGGAGATCCTTCCCGGCGGAGCCGATTGGCAGATCATGCGTACCGACGGCGCCTTGGAGATCGACGGGCGGTACTCGGCGCGGACGCGGTCCGGAGACCTCGTCCATCTGCGGGTCAGCGGCGTGCGAAGTGGGAGCCCAGCCGTCCTCGCGTCACTCCTCGCGGGGGCCGAGGTCCCACCCGCCGAGTACTACTTCCGCACCAGTGTCAGCATCGAGACCTCCGCTCCCCGGCTGGAGCACCTTCAGCACTCGCTGTTCGTCGCGTCCTGCGTCCGGCGCGCGGCGACGGTCGAGTACCGCGCCTACCGCGTCACCTAGCAGCCCACTGCTGGATGCCCGGTGAGTCTCCGGCGGAGCCCCGCGGTCACGACAGCAGGCGTTGCTCGTCGAGGGCCGCATCGGCGACCGCATCGGAGCGGCTCAGGGTCTCGCCGCGGAAGAAGGCGGGTGAGGCCTTCGCCTGGATGAACATGATGACGATGCCGACCACGAACACCAGCACACCCATGATGCCGACCAGCCCCACCCCGAGGATCTGGCTTCCGGAGCCGAACGCCGGGTCCATGGCGTCCCAGAGAGTCTGCGCGAAGATGACCAGGAGCATCACCCCGCCGATCCCGGGTAGGACCACCTGAGCGAGCACGGCCTTCCAGCCGGTCGCAATGGCCTGCTTGCGGAAGTACCAGGTACTGGCCAAGGCGGTGAGGCCGTAGTAGAAGCACACCATGATGCTCAGCGTCGTGATCGTGTCCCAGAGCGTGTCCTCGCTCACGAAGCGGAGGACCGCGTAGAACACGGACGCGACGATCGATGAGGTCAGGAGCGCTGCCGACGGCGATTTGTATCGCGGATGGATGCGCTTCAGCCCGGCGGGAAGGGCGCCGTAGTGGGCCATCGCGAGCATCGTGCGCGCCGGCGAGATCGCGGTCGAGTTGATGGATGCCATGGCGCTGACCAGGATCGCCAGGGACAACAGGATCGCCGCAGGTCCCATCACCGGGTTCGCGAGCGCGGCGAAGACGTTCTCCGCGATGTCCGGATTACCAAGTCCGGTCCCGGTCGTACCGGTGCCGGCGAATGCGAGGGTCGCCGCCGCGATCCCGACGTACATCACGACGAGCAGGACGAGAAGAATCGATGCCGCCTTGCTCTCGGTGGAGATCCGGCCGCGCGCGGCCCTGGTCTCCTCGCCCATCGTGAGGACCGTGTCCCATCCCCAATAGACGAAGATCGAGACGGCGAGCCCTGCGGAGAATGCACTGAATCCGTCGATGCGGGTCGGGTCGAACCACGACAGGTCCGGGACGCGGCCGGCCGGGTTGGCGTCGTCGGCCGCTCCGGCGAGGAGGGCGATGAGGAACCACACGAGGATGGCCATCTGGAACGCGACGGCGCAGTACTGGAACACCTTGGTTGACGTCATCCCCCGGTAGGAGATGAACGTGGCGATCGCCATGAAGGCGAGACAGGTCGCGACGTTGATGGCCGGGTTCTCCGTCAACAGCGCCAGCGATGGATCGCGGAACAGGATCGCGAGGCTCTGGTAGAAGAAGTCGACGGCAATGCCTGCGAGATTGGACAGGACGAGCACCGTCGATGCCACGAGTCCCCAACCGGTGAGCCATCCGACCCACGCCCCGAAGGCACGCGAGCCCCAGGTGAACGACGTCCCCGAATCCGGCATCGCCGTGTTCAGCGCCCGGTATCCGAACGCCACGAGGAGCATCGGGATGAAGCCGACGAGGAAGATCGCGGGGGTCTGATCCCCCACCACACTCGCCGCCGGGCCGACCGACGCGGTGAGCGTGATCGCCGGCGCACAGGTCGAGATCCCCAGGACCAGCGCTCCGAGCACCCCGATCTGTCCCCGGGGCAGGCCTTTCCTGCTCAAGCCGGTCACGGCGTCCAGGGAACGTGTCTGCGGGCTCGGGCCGCTGAGGTCGAACGTGTCCACGCCAGGCCAGTCTTTCTCGAGGGTGATGCAGGACGCGCGTCGTCGATGACGGCGGACGGGTCGTGTCACCTGAGAGAGGCCGACCAGAAGCTGACGTTAGGAGTCAATGCGCAATTGTGTCAATAGCGATTTCTTTACTGGATATTCACTCTCGACCTAGACCGACATACGGTGTATGTTTTCCTTTCGACGCGAGGGACCCGACCCGGACGCGACCCAAGGAGACAACGTGCCGATCACGGTCGATCCGATCTTCGACGCCGCATTGACGGAAGCAGCCGCGGCTCCAAGACTGCCGCGGGGCGACGCCGCAGCCCGCCGCGCCGCGCTCGATCCGCTCCTCGCGGAGGAGTTCCGGCGCATGGGTCCCACACCCGACGTCTCGCATCGTGATGTCCGCCTGCCGGTGGACGATGGGCAGGAGATCCTCGCGCGCTGGTACAGCCGCGTCGGATCGGCGCCTGGATCGGCGGTGGTGTTCTTGCACGGCGGCGGTCTGATCGCCGGTTCGGTCGAGATCTACCACCCCTACGTGGCGCACCACGTGCACTGGTCCGGGGTGCCGATCCTCTCCGTCGACTACCGCTTGGCCCCCGCCGCCACTGGCGACACCCCGGCGCAGGACGCGATGGCCGCCCTGCGCTGGTTGTCCGAACACGCGACCGAGTTGGGGGTCGATCCACACCGGCTGGCACTCATGGGAGACTCCGCCGGCGGTGGAATCGCGGCGGCGGCGGCGATCATCGCGCGCGACAACGGGATCGAAGTCGCCCGCCAGATCCTCATCTTCCCGATGCTCGACGATCGCACGGTCGGCGCGGATCCCTCACTCGGCCGACCGGGCATCTGGACGGACGACGACAACTACACCGGCTGGCATGCGCTGCTCGGCGACCGTCTGGGGACCGACGCGGTCTCGGCGTATGCCGCCCCCGCACGGCTCGGGGACTTCTCGCGCCTTGCGCCGGCATACATCGAGGTCGGAAGCGTCGACCTCTTCCGCGATGAGAGCATCGACTACGCGCGCAGATTGTTGCGGGCGGGGGTACAGACGGAACTGCACGTCCACCCCGGCGCACCGCACGCCTACGACTCGATGGCCCTCGACTCGGCGTTCGCGGACCGTTGGAGGGCGGATCGCACCCGAGCACTCATGGGGATTTGAGCCGCCGCGCGTCGCGGCCTAGCGTTCCTCGGTCGGTCGGCCCTGCGGCCGAGCGGACGCGATGAGCATCCGTAGCCCCAGCTCGAACGCTCGCGTCGCCACCGGGTCGAGCGGGTCCTCGTCCTCCAGAGCGACGAACGCCGCGGCGAACCGGGGGAACCGATCCTCCTGTCCGCTGGGATCGAAGACGACGGTCGGACCAGACATGTCCAGCACGCTGCCCAGGATGAACGACTCGAACGCGGTCAGGAGCGGCAGGACGTCGCCGATCCGCCATCCGACGGCTTCCGCCGCGACGACGAAGTCCTCGTACTCGGCGAGGAGCACTGGCGCGGACACCTTGGTGGTCATGAGGAGCGGGATCGTCTTCGGATGGTTCGCGAACGCCCGTCGGTAGGACGTCGCCCAGGCGAACAATCCCTCCTCCCACGGCTGTTCGACGAGCGGCCGTGAGTCGATCGGCGCCGACACCAGCGCTCGTACGTCCTCGACCATGGCGGCACGGCTCGGCACGTGGTTGTACAACGACGCCGGATTCACGCCGAGCTTCGCGGCCACACGGCGGATGCTCGCACCCTCGACGCCCTCTCGGTCCACGAGTGCGAGGGCGGTGCGGGCGATGAGATCACGACTGAGTAGGGGTCTCGGCGGTCGAGCGATAGGAACCTCCTTGTACGCACCCCAGCCTATCCGTTGAAGAAGTCTGGTGCTCAAGAAACAAACGCTGTATGTTTTAGTCCCAACGCGCCGGATCGCCGTGCGTATTCGGAAATGAGACTCATGGACAACTCGACTTTCACCGTCGTCGAAGCCGACATTCGGCAGCTGAACGCTGCGATGGACGAGGGGCTCGTGACGAGCGTGGAACTCGTCGCCCGCTATCTCAATCGCATCGCCTTCTATGATCGGTCGGGCATCCGGCTCAACGCCGTTCCTGTCATCAGTCCCCGCGCGTTCGACGACGCGCGCGCTTCCGATCTCCGGCGTGCCGACGGAGGGTCGCTCGGGCTGCTCGACGGCATCCCGTTCACCGCGAAGGACAGCTACGCCGTGGCGGGGATGACCGTGTCAGCCGGATCTCCTGCCTTCTCCGACGTCGTCGCGTCGCGGGATGCGTTCGCCATCGACCGACTCCGGAAGGCCGGCGCGGTCTTCCTCGGTCTGACCAACATGCCGCCGATGGCGGCCGGCGGGATGCAGCGCGGTCTCTACGGTCGGGCGGAATCCCCGTACGATCCCGGCTTCCTGACGTCGGCCTTCGGCTCCGGATCGTCGAACGGGTCGGGTACGGCGACGGCGGCGAGCTTCGCCGCCTTCGGACTCGCAGAGGAGACCTGGTCCTCGGGCCGGGCGCCGGCGTCGAACAACGGGCTCGTGGCGTACACGCCGTCCCGCGGCGTGATCTCCCTCCGAGGCAACTGGCCGTTGGTACCGACCATGGACGTCGTCGTTCCGCACACCCGGACCATGTCCGATATGCAGATCGTCGTGGACACGCTGATCGCCGACGACCTGGACACGGACGGCGACTTCTGGCGGACCCAGCCGTGGATCGCTCTCCCCCGCCCGTCGGAGCTGCGACCCGGCTCGCTCGTCGACCTCGACCCACTGCCCCTGAAGGGTCTGCGATTCGCGGTGCCGCGGATGTACATCAATGGAGACGCCGAGTCCGCCCACCCGATCACGACCCGTGAGAGTGTCATCGCCCTCTGGTCGACCCTGCGAGCTGAGCTCGAGGCCGCCGGCGCGGAAGTGGTCGAAACCGCCTTCCCGGCAGTCGACAACTACGAGCGATTGCATGAGGGCGACCTCGACCTCGTCGAGCGAGGCCTGGTCACGGAGCAGTACCTCCTCGACGAGGTGGGCGCATTATCGATCTGGGCGATGGACGACCACCTCCGACGGAACGCCGACCCGACGCTCCACCGGCTCGCCGACGCGGACGCGCCGCGCATCTTCCCCAAGCCGCAGGGAGCCCTCGACGACCGATACGGTCGGTTCCCGTTCGACATCGCGTACGACATCGCCGACTACGTCCCGCGGGCCGCTGAGCGCGTCGTCGACTGGGCCGAGATCCCCGGCTTGGAACAGGGGCTTCGCGGCCTGGAAGCGGCGCGGCGCAGCGACCTGGAAGCCTGGATGGACGAGGAACGCCTCGATGCGGTGATCTTCCCCGCAGCCGCCGACATCGGCCCGGCGGATGCGGACGTGAACCCGCGATCCGCCGACATCGCCTGGCAGAACGGTGTCTGGGTGTCGAACGGCAACCTGGTGCCGAGGCACCTCGGGGTCCCGACGTTCACCGTCCCGATGGGCGTCATGGACGACCTGGGAATGCCCGTGGGCGCGACCATCGCCGGGCGCGCGCACGACGACGTTCGCCTCATGCGGATCGCCGCAGCCGTCGAGTCCCTCCGTCAGCGACGAGTAGCACCCGGGAGGACGCCGACGCTCGCGACCGAGCAACTCTTCCCCACCGCAGCTCCCGCCGCACCGGGTTCGATCACCGTGGCGATCGGAACGGTGACGGTCGACGCTGGAGCGCACGACGACGTGGTCCGGTTCACGGCCACGGTAACCGGTGGCGTCGCCGATGAGGCCGTCGCCTCCGTCGACGGCGTGCCGGTGCAACTCACCCGGCGAGGGGACCGGCTCGAGGGCGAACTCACCGTCCCCGCCGGTCGCTTCGAGCAGCCGCACAGCGAATGGCGGGCGCCGTACGGTCCCCTCGTCGTGGTCGTGGTCAGGCAGTCCGGTGGAGCCACCGTCGGGGCTGTCGCCACGACGCTGGCAGCGCCCTTCTGACCTCGAACGTTCAGCTCCACTTCCACCTCACCATCTGTAGACCATTGGAGAAACATCATGGGGACCGAGTACTTCGACTACTTCCAACACGTCGAGCTCCCCTCGCCGGCACTCCCGGATGACGAGGTCCGGAGGCTGTTCACCGCCACGTTCGGCGTCGACGTCGACGTCCGGTCGCTCGGCAGTCAGCAGGATCAGAACTTCCGGGTCTTCGAACGAGGTTCAAGCAACCCGCTCGGCGTGCTGAAGCTGAGCAACCCAGCCTTCAGCGAGACCGAGATCGCGATGCAGGACGCCGCATCCGCGCTCGTCGGTGAACGCGAGCCAGCGCTCAGAGTCCCCCGTGCCGTCGTCGGACCGCGGGGCACGATGAGCGCCTGGTGGGACACCTCGCAGGGTCGCATCCACGCGCGGGTGATCGAGAACCTCGAAGGACGGACCCTGATGGGCTCCGGTCATCTCTCCGCCGCCGTCGTCGAGCGCATGGGGGATCTCGCGGCGAGAGTCAGCCTGGCCCTCGCCGACTTCGAGCACCCGGCCGCAGATCGGGTGCTCCAGTGGGACCTCAGGCATGCCGGCCGCGTCATCGACACGCTGCTCCCGTTGGAGCCGGAGGCCGACGTGCGGGCGACCATCCGAGCCGCCGCGGACGACGCGCTCCTCGCCCTCGACCGCGTAGCGGACGGACTGCCGATCCAGGCCGGACACTTCGACATCACCGACGACAACGTGCTGCGCCGCTCCGACGAACCACTCCCGGACGCGGTGATCGACTTCGGGGACGTCGTCCGCTCGTGGCGCGTGGGCGAGATCGCGGTGACGGTGTCCTCGATCCTCCACCACGACGGGGCGACGATCACCTCCGGGCTTCCTGCGATCAGGGCCTTCCACGCACGCCGACCGCTCGATGAACACGAACGGACCGCGCTCTGGCCCCTGGTCGTGCTGCGCGGCGCCGTGCTCGCACTGAGCGGCCGTCAGCAGGTTCGACTGGACCGGGAGAACACCTACGCGAGCGATGCCCTCGATCGCGAGATGCGCATCCTGGAGGTCGCGGCATCCGTGCCCGTGCAGGTGATGACCTCCCTCATCCGCGACGCCCTGGGGGAACCATCCCGTGCCGGCGTCGAGTGGCTGGGGGCTCCCCTACTCACCTTCGCTCGCGGGGTCGCCATCGATGCCGGCACTCTCTCCGAGGTGAACGCCGAAGGCGCTTGGATGCGCGAGGACACGCTCGCCGGCGCGGCCCTGGCAGCCCTGGACGACGGGGCTGACGCCGCTTTCCTCCCGCCGTGGCGGCCTGTACTCACCGGCGCACCTGCTCGCACCCCGTCCGCCCCGGCGACCGTCCCCACCGGGATGAGCCTGTGGCTCGCCGAAGCGACACCGGTCGACCGCCTCGGCACGGTGAGCGCCGTCCGGCCGGGCATGATCGCCGTCACAGGCGAGCACGGGACGATCACCGTCTCCGGCTTGCCCGTCACCGGAGCCGACGTCCTGCCCGCGCGCACACCACTGTTCGTCCAGCTGCACCACGGTCCGGAGTCCCCCGCCCCGGAACGCACCACTGCGGCCCTCGTACCCGGGTGGCGATCGCTCCTCGGCGACCCCGGACCGGCATTCGGCCTCTCCCCGCAACACCCGGACCCCCGCGACGACGTGCTCGGCCGTCGCGACGCCGTGCTCGCGGAGGTGCAAGAGCACTACTACGCCCACCCGCCTCAGATCGAACGCGGGTGGAAGGAGTACCTCATCGACGTGGAGGGGCGGGTCTACCTGGACATGGTCAACAACATCGCGTCGGTCGGCCATGCGCACCCCCGTGTCGCTGACGCGGCGTACCGACAGCTGCGACTCCTGAACACGAACTCCCGGTTCCACTACCGGGCCATCGCCGATTACGCGGAGCGGATCGCAGCGACGTTGCCCGACGAGCTGGACACGGTGTTCTTCGTGAACTCAGGCTCGGAGGCGGTCGACCTGGCCATCCGGCTCGCCCAGGCCTCGACCGGGCGCGACGACGTCGTCGCGATGCGTGAGGCGTACCACGGGTGGACCTACGCGAGCGACGCCGTCTCAACCTCGATCGCCGACAACCCGTCCGCGCTCGAGACGCGTCCCGACTGGGTGCACACCGTCGCCGCAGCCAACTCCTACCGGGGCTCCCATCGTGGTGCCGATGCGGTGAAGTACGCACCGGAGGCGGCGGAGGTGATCGACGCCCTCGCCGCAGCCGGCACCCCACCCGCAGCTTTCCTCTGCGAGTCCTATTTCGGCAACGCGGGCGGCGTCGCACTGCCCGACGGCTACCTCCGTCAGGTGTACGCGGCGGTCCGGCGCCACGGCGGCATCGCGATTGCCGATGAGGTCCAGGTCGGGTTCGGCCGCCTGGGCGAGTGGTTCTGGGGGTTCCAGCAGCAAGACGCCGTGCCCGACGTCGTGGCCGTCGCGAAGTCGATCGGCGCCGGTCAGCCGATCGGGGCCGTGATCACAAGCCGGGCGATCGCCGATCGGTATCGGACGCAGGGCTACTTCTTCTCGTCGACCGGCGGCTCGCCGCTCTCATCGGTGGTCGGTCTGGCCGTCCTCGACGTCATCCGCGACGAAGGCCTGCAGGAGAACGCCCGACGGGTCGGCAGTCACCTGAAGTCGCGGCTCGAAACCCTGCGCGATCAGTATCCGATCATCGGTGCCGTCCATGGTTCCGGGCTCTACCTGGGACTCGAATTCATCCGGGATCAGGACACGCTCGAACCCGCGACGCTCGAGACGGCAGCCATCTGCGACCGGCTGCGAGAGCTCGGGGTCATCATGCAACCGACCGGGGACCACCTCAACGTGTTCAAGATCAAGCCACCCCTCTGCATCACCGAGGAGTCCGCGGACTACTTCGTCGACGCCGTCGCACACGTCCTGGCGACGGGCTGGTGAACCGCTCGACGAGCTCCACCGTCGTCCCGAACCGTCATCCTCTCCCACCCACCCCGACCGAATCGAGTACCCCCATGTGGCGCATGCCAGCTGAGACCGCGGAACACACCCGAACGTGGATGGCCTTCCCGCGCGAGGGTTTCACCCTCGGAGACACGCTCGCCGCCCGCGAGGAAGGCTACGCCGCCTGGACCGCGGTGGCTCATGCGATCTTGGAGTTCGAGCCCGTCTCGATGGTGGTCGACCCGACCGAGATCGGGCGCGCACGACGGATGCTGGACCCGTCCATCGAGATCATCGAAGCGCCGGTCGACGAGTTCTGGATGCGGGATATGGGACCGACCTTCGTCCTCGATCCCGACCGACCGGGAACGCTCGGCGCGGTCGACTGGATCTTCAACGGTTGGGGTGCCCCGGCGTGGGCGGAGTGGCAGCAGTCCGCTCGCGTCGCGCGACTCGTCGGCGAGCACGTCGGCGCGGAGATCGTCTCCTCCCTGCTGGTCGCGGAAGGTGGCGGACTCCACGTCGACGGGACCGGCACCGTCCTGCTCACGGAGACGGTTCAGCTCGATCCCCGACGCAACCCCTTCGCCGACCGAGCGCGCGTCGAGGCGGAGATGGCTCGGACGATCGGCGCCGAGCACGCGGTCTGGCTCTCGCAGGGGCTGACGCGGGACTACGAGGATCTGGGCACGAACGGCCACGTCGACATCGTCGCGACCTTCGCCGCTCCGGACCGCCTACTCCTCCACGACCAGCTCGACGCGGGGCACCCGGACGCCGCGGTGATGCCGGTCCTCCGGCGCGAGCTGGAGGAGCAGTTCGAAGCGCTCGGACGTTCGGTGGAGATCGTCCCCCTGCCCGGGCCGACGACGATCCGCGACGAGGGGGGCTTCGTCGACTGGAGCTACGTCAACCACCTCGTGGTCAACGGCGGGGTGATCGCCTGCGGCTTCGGCGAGGAGGCAGCCGACGCCCGGGCACGCTCGATCCTGAGTGACGCCTACCCCGGACGCACCATCTCCACCGTCGACGCACTGCCACTCTTCGCCCGTGGCGGCGGTATCCACTGCATCACCCAACAACAGCCGGCGCTCACCCCCGTGAGCTGAGCTCCCCCTCCATACCGACACATCCGGCGATCGAGCCGGGGAACGAGGTCATCATGGCTCCAACCGGTAACGACACGCGGCTCCCACTCAACACGAGACGCGCCATATCCACCTTCGGGCTGTCCGTGCTGGGGCTGCTTGCCGGCAATCTGCTCCCGTTCATGGTCCTCGCGCTCGAGCAGTCGCTCGGCATGGGGGCCACCGAGGCCGGCGCAGTGATGACCGGTTCCCTGCTCGCCAGCGCGGTGTCGTGCGTGGCCACCACCCGCTTGGCCGAGGGAGCGCGTCGCACCCTCGTCGCGCGGATCGGCCTGGCACTGGCGGCCGTGGCGTTCACCGTAGCAGCGCTCAACCCCGGTGCCAGTGTCACCGTCATCGCGATCGTCGCGGGAGGTCTCGGCACCGGCGGGGCGCTCTCCGCAAGCGGTGCTGCACTCGCAGCGCTGCGCAACCCGAACCGGATGTCAGCTGCGAACGGCCTGGTCAACCGCGTCGTCGTGACCATCATCCTAGCCGTCGTGCCGCTGATCGGCATCACGACCGGCAGCGTCTTCGGTGTCATCGCCGGTGCGGCGTTCCTCCTCTTCTTCGCCGCGACCTGGCTGCCTCGAGCACCGATCGTCGCAGTCGATCCCCTCCCCTCGGCAGCATCCGGCCAGCACGTAACCACGGGGAACCCACGTCCCTCCCGCTCCATCACCATCGCCGGAGTCGCACTTCTGGCCATGTACGCGGTCTGGGCCGTGAGCGAGGATTCGGTGTGGGCGCTCGCCGGCATCATGGGCGCGGATCAGTCCGGTCTGACCGATGCCGGCCTCGGCCTCGTCCTGAGCGCCTCGAGCGCGGGCGGACTCGTCGCGGCGGTCGTCCTGATGTTCCTCGGCGAACGGATCGGCCGTGCCGTTCCGCTCGCGGTCCTCCTCGTCGCGGGCGGAGCGCTGAAGCTCGTCGCAGCGGTCACGACGGACCCGACCGTCTACACGATCGCGCTGATCGCCTGGAACACCGCCTACCTGGCCGTGTTCCTCCTGTTCATCGCCACAGCAGCCGCCTTGGACGCGAACGGTCGGTTCTCCGGCCCGGCGATCGGCGTCTATCTCTTCGGATCGGCCTTCTCGCCACTGGTCGGCGGATGGCTGGCGGAGACGTTCGGGTACCCCGGCTTCGGGTGGGCGATTGCGCTCGTCAGCTGGATGCTGGTGGTACCGGTCGTCGTCGTGGCCCGTCTGTCCACCCGCGTGGAACAGCGGATGGACACATCCGAGAAATCGACCGTCGCAACAAAGGAGATGACCCGATGAACGCTCGCACCATCATCTCGGGTGCTCGGATCATGGATCCGGGCGCGCGTGCAGCTACCCGAGCCGCTACGACCGACACCGTGGACGTGGTCGTCGAGGACGGGAGGATCCGCTCCGTCGGTGAGCGCGTCAGCGTTCGACCGGACGACGTCGTGATCGACGCCAGCGGTACCGTCCTCCTTCCCGGATTCGTCGACTCGCACGTGCATCTCGTGTGGACCGGCCAGAGCCTGGCGAACGTCGCACTCACCGACGCAGCCGACCTCGCGGAGATCCAGCGGCGACTCGCCGCCGAACGTTTCCGGTTGGGCGACGATGCGACCGTCCTCCGCGGCCGCGGCTGGCTCTTCGACGCGGTCGACGGTGAGCCGACGGCTGCGATGATCGACGAAGTGGTCGCCGACATCCCCGTCTTCCTCGATTCGAACGACATGCACTCGATCTGGGTGAACACGGCTGGCCTGCAGGCCCTCGGAGTCGACTCGTCGACGCCCGATCCAGCCGGCGGTCGACTGTCTCGGCACCCGTCCGGCGAGCCCGCCGGAATGCTCTATGAGCGTGCCGCGCATGAGATCGGCTGGGCCCATGTCACGGCGACGACCAGCGATGCCGATCGCGTGGAGTCCGTGCTCCGGGCGCTCGACGCGTTCGCGGCGGCCGGAGTCACGTCCGTCATCGACATGGGGATGGACGAGGACGGTTGGCGGGCGCTCCGAACGGCGGCCTCCCAACTCGGGGGTTCCCTACCCGTCCGCGTCTCGGCGCACTGGCTGGTGGTCGACACCGGCGATGACGAGGGCAACCTGGCCCAGATCCGTCGCGCAGCCGAGGTCGCCGCCGACGGGTCGGACTGGCTCTCGATGATCGGGGTCAAGCTCGTCCTGGACGGCGTGATCGACGCGTGCACGGCGGCAATGACGTACCCCTATGCCGACGGCAGTAACGGCGACCTGATGTGGGACCCCCAGCGGCTCGAACGAGCGGCCGTCGCCGCCGACGCGTCAGGCCTCCGGATCGCCATCCACGCCATCGGCGACCTCGCCAGCGACGT
This sequence comes from Plantibacter sp. ME-Dv--P-095, assembly GCF_030209365.1. NCBI lineage: Bacteria > Bacillati > Actinomycetota > Actinomycetes > Micrococcales > Microbacteriaceae > Plantibacter > Plantibacter sp. ME-Dv--P-095. The sequence goes on along the minus strand of NZ_JARVSB010000015.1, from coordinate 709 downwards.
GGCCCTGGACGTACTCGAGTCGGTCGTGGAGGCGAACCCGCCGTGGGACCGACGCCCGCGGCTGGAGCATCTCGAGGTGGTCTCGGAGGCGACGCCCGCGCGGATGGCCGCACTCGGGGTCACGGCGTCGGTCCAACCCGTGCACGCCGACCCCGCGATCCAACCGAACTGGCGTGCGCAGCTCGGCGACGAACGGGCCGAGCGCGGATATCCGTGGCGGTCGTTCAGCGACGCGGGAGCACGGCTGGCGTTCGGAACCGATGCCCCCACCGCGCCGCATGAAGCGCTGGACAACCTCTACATCGCGACGACGCGACGCTCCATCATCGATCCGGCTCTGCCCGCACACACCCTGCACTCCGCAGTGCTCCCCGATGCCGCACTCCGACACGCGACGATCGACTCGGCGGCGTCCTTCGCCGCCGACGGCCGCATCGGGCGTCTCGAACCGGGGTACCTCGCAGACCTGGTCGCGTTGGATCGGCATCCGTTGGACGCCGGCGGGTTCCGCGAGAACACTGTGGCCTTCACCATGACGGGCGGTGACGTCGTCTTCCGTTCGACGGTATCCCTGGACGTCCCGGACCAATCCGGACCAGACGATCCACCTCGTGAGTCGGACTGACACCACACCCCCGCCGGTGTCGCCCTGATCCGGGCACCGCGCCAGCACCAGCAGCACCTCAGACAAAGGAGCACACCAGTGAGC
>NZ_JARVSB010000013.1:0-64757 GCF_030209365.1 Plantibacter sp. ME-Dv--P-095 | reverse complement strand
CACTCAACATGCTTTGTCGAAAGACGTGTGGGTTCGAGTCCCACCACCGGTACCACAAATGCGGCGTTTCCCAGCCGGGTGCACTCAACATGCTTTGTCGAAAGACGTGTGGGTTCGAGTCCCACCACCGGTACCAGGGAGCTCGCCTGACCGACCAGTGACGAGGCGGTCAAGCCCTTCGGGCGGGGTCGGCGGACGCCGTAGCGTAACGTCGAAGGCACGACGTGCAGGACGTCGTCCGACACGATGGGACCCGACACCATGACAACAGAGCACACCGACCCGCGCCAGGACGTCCACGACGCCAGCACCGACGACCGGCTCCAGGGCATCCTCGTGCAGGTCTCAGCAGACCGGTCCCTCACCCCCGACCTCGACGTCCGGGCAGCGCTGGCGGACCGGCTCAGCGACCAGGGCATCGACGTCGACGCCACCGAGCTCGACCGACTCGTCGGCTCACTCCCGGGTCAGCCCGGCGACGAGCCCGGACCGTTCCTCACGGACGGCGCGACCCCGGCCGACGACGCGAACTGATCAGAAGCCGCGCTCGACGGCGGCGGCCGGACCGTCGGCGTCCGTCGTCAGCTCCGGCCCACCGACGGCATCGCCCGTCCACGTGTCGACCCGCCGCCCGGTCGTCGTGTCTCCGTCGACGATGATGACGCCCGTGTTCGTGATGGGGTGTGTGCCGATGAAGTGTCCGTCTACGTTCGTCGAGCGGAGCCCGAGCCAGGACCGGAGCATCGCTCCGTGGCTCACGACCACGACACTCTCCAGTCCGGAGCCCTCGAGCTCCTCGATCACCGCGTCGAAGCGCGCGAACACCTCGTGGCCGTTCTCGCCGCCCGGCATCCGGGTGTCGAGGTCGCCCATCGCCCACGCCACGATGGTGTCGATGTAGACCTGCACGGCCTCGGGCGACCCGTGCATCTCGTTGTCGCCGGCGCTGATCTCCCGGAGTCCGTCGCGGACGATCACCGGAAGCCCGCTGACCTCGGCGACGGGTGCGGCGGTCTGTTGCGCCCGCACCGCGGTGGAGGCGTAGACCGCGTCGATCCGCTCGCCAACGAGCGCTTTGGGGAGGGCGGCCGCCTGCGTCTCGCCGAGTTCGGTGAGGACGGCCCCGGGGATCGCGGTGTCGAGCAGGCCGGCGACGTTGGACGAGGTCTGACCGTGTCTGATGAGGATGAGGCGCATACCTCCAGGGTAGGCGAGCGACCGGACGGTGGTCATCCCCCGGCGCGGAGTGTGCCGGGATCAGGTGCGAGCAATCCACTGCGGTGCGGCGCTCCCCAGGACCGCCGCCGGGAACGCGTGGTCGTCGAAGGCACTGAGCGCGGGGCGGGCCGTCGTCACCGCACCATGGGTGACCAGGCACCGCGCTCCCGGGAGGGCGGACGGGTGACGATCCTCGGTACGTGGGAGCCGTTGGAGCGCTGCACCGACGCGCGCGAGCGACACCGATGACCGGCCGGCCTCGCCGCCGTCGACGACCCTCACCACGTCGTCGACGATGGCCGCTGCCAGCAGGTATCCCGCGCTGTGGTCGAGTGCCTGAGCCGGCAGGGCGCCCGGAGCGCCGTCCTCCCCTTCGACCGCCGCGATGCCCGTGGCGGCCTGGACCAGGCTGTCGAAACCGCGTCGATCACCCCAAGGTCCCGTCGCGCCCCAAGCGTCGACGGAGCCGGTGATCAGCCCGTCGCGACGTCGTAGCCCGAGGCCGTCGAGGGCGTGTGGTCGATACCCCGTCACCAGGATGTCGGCCTCGTCGCTCAGGCTCTGCAGCGTCGCGAGGCCGCGCGGTGTCGACGCGTCGAGGGCCGCCGTCCGCTTCCCCTGACCGCTGTCGGTGTGCTGCCACGAGATCTCAGGGGTCTGCGGCGGATCCACACGCAGGACGTCCGCGCCGAGGAGCGCGAGGGTCCTCGTGGACACCGGACCGGCGATCACCCGCGTCAGGTCGAGGACGCGGAGGCCGCGCAAGGGGTGCCGCCTCGTGGGCCGCAGCGACGAGGCGATCCTCGATCCGGCGGAGCCACCGTGGCGTCTGACGAGCGGTCCATCATCGACCGAGGCCTGCGATGAGGACGACCATTCGACGGCGGTCCGGACGGCGACGAGGAGCGCGCCGACGCCGGCGGCCTCCGATTCCAGGTCGAGCGCCGAGCGGGAGGCGATCGCCGAGGCGAGCTCGGGGCGGGTGGCCTGGTCGTCGATCCCGAGCATGGCGGTCAAGCGGCGACGATGGTGGGGGTAGTTCGCGTGCGTGCGGACCCAGCCGTCTGCGGCGGCGAAGAAGCCGGACAGCGGTGCGAACGCGTCGACGGCTGCTCCGTCGATCCGCAACAGGCGGTCGCTCTGGTAGGCCGCAGCGATCCGCTCGAGGTCGAGCGACGCGTGCAGCGGCTCGAATCCGAGGGCGACACGGAGCCGGTCGGCGGCGTCCTCCACCGCGCCGACGGCGACCGCGGCGAGCTCCAGGACGGCGAATCGGGAGGCCAGGAGTCCCGCCGACCCGGTCGCCTCACGGTCGACCCCTCCCGGGTCCAGTCCCACGGCGCTGCGGAGAGCATCGTCGACGAGGACGGAACGGTTCATGGGCATCAGGCTAGACCCACGGCGCTCGGAATCGCGGCGTCATCGCACCCGGACGACGAAGGCCGTGGTCCCCGTACGGGAGGACCACGGCCTTCGGCAACCACATCCGACTAGAGGACGTCGCCCACCTTGTGGACGCGGATGTCGTTCGTCGTTCCGGGGATCCCGGGAGGGGAACCGGAGATGATGATGACCGGCTCGCCGACCGCGGCCTTACCGGTGGCGACGAGGACCTCGTCGACCTGGGCGACCATCTGGTCGGTGTGCGTCACGCGCTCGACCACGAAGGACTCGACGCCCCAGTTCAGCGCCATGCGACGACGGATCGCCGGGTCGGGCGTGAACGCGAGGATCGGGATCCGGTTGCGCAGGCGCGCCATCCGGCGCACCGACTCCCCCGACTCCGTGAAGACGCAGAGGAACTTCGCCTCGACGAAGTCGGCGACCTCGACCGCCGCGAGGGTGATCGCACCGGCCTGCGTGCGCGGCTTCGTGCCGAGCGGCGGGACGCGGTCGAGACCATGGATCTCGGTCGACTCGACGATGCGGGCCATGGTCTGGACCGTGATCACCGGATAGGCGCCGACGCTGGTCTCACCACTCAGCATGACCGCGTCCGCGCCGTCGAGCACCGCATTGGCGACGTCGGAGGTCTCCGCGCGTGTCGGGATCGGGCTGGAGATCATGGACTCGAGCATCTGCGTCGCGACGATGACCGGCTTCGCCATGCGGCGGGCGAGTTCGACGGCGCGCTTCTGCACGATCGGGACGGCCTCGAGCGGAAGCTCGACACCCAGGTCGCCTCGGGCGACCATGATGGCGTCGAACGCCTCGACGATGCTCTCGAGGTTCTCGACGGCCTGCGGCTTCTCGATCTTCGCGATCACGGGGACCTTCCGGCCCTCCTCCGCCATGATCTCGTGGACGCGGTCGATGTCGGCTGCGTCACGCACGAAGGACAGGGCGATGAGGTCGGCGCCGAGACGCAGGCCCCAACGGAGGTCCGCTTCGTCCTTCTCGCTGAGCGCGGGGACGTTGACGGCGACACCCGGGAGGTTGATGCCCTTGTTGTTCGACACCGGACCGGCGACGATCACGCGCGTGGTCACGACGGTGTCGTCTGCTTCAACGACCTCGACCTTGACCTTGCCGTCGTCGATCAGCAGGAAGTCGCCCGGCTTGACGTCCTGGGGCAGGCCCTTGAAGGTCGTCGAGGAGATCTCCTTGGTGCCGAGGATGTCCTCGGTGGTGATCTTGAAGATGTCGCCGACGGCGAGGTCGTACGGGCCGCCCTCGAACTTGCCGAGGCGGATCTTCGGGCCCTGGAGGTCGACGAGGACGGCGACCGCACGGCCGGAGTCCTCTGTCGCCTTGCGGACGTTGGCGTAGATGGCCTCGTGCACGTCATAGCTGCCGTGGCTCAGGTTCATCCGGGTGACATCGACCCCCGCATCGATGATGGCCCGGATGTTCTCATAGCTGGAGACCGCAGGGCCCAGCGTTGCGACGATCTTGGCTCGTCTCATATGTGTGTGTTCTCCATGGTTTCTGCGCACGAGGCGCTTCGGTACTCACTGCTCGGCATGATGCGTCCGACGCTTGTCGTCCGCCTGAAAGCCTAGAGGGAGATGGGCTGGTCCGTGGGACGGACCGGGGAGGGAAGCTGGGTGGCACCCTCGAGGTACTCGTCGACCGCCGCTGCGGCCGCACGGCCCTCGGCGATCGCCCACACGATGAGCGACTGACCGCGACCGGCGTCGCCGGCCACGAACACACCGGGCTGGTTCGTCTGGTAGTCCTGCTCCCTGGCCACGTTGCCGCGGCCCGTGAACGGGAGCTGGAACTGCGACTCGAGCGCAGCCTCCTCCGGGCCGGTGAAGCCGAGGGCGAGCAGCACGAGGTCCGCGGGGATCTCCCGTTCGGTCCCGCTCTTCGGGACACGGCGGCCGTCGATGAACTCCGTCTCCGCGACACGGATCGCTCGCACCTCTCCGGCGTCGTTGGCGAGGAACTCGACGGTGGACACCAGGAACTCGCGGTCACCACCCTCCTCGTGCGCGCTCGCGACCTCGAACAGGGTGGGCATCATGGGCCACGGCTGGTGCTCGGGTCGCTCCCCCGCCGGCTGGGTGCCGATCGCGAGGTTCGTGACGGACGCGGCGCCCTGACGGTGAGCGGTGCCGATGCAGTCGGCGCCGGTGTCGCCGCCGCCGAGGACGACGACGTGCTTGTCCTCCGCCGTGATCTGGTCCGACACCGTGTCGCCGGCACCGACCCGGTTCGCCTGGACGAGGTACTCCATCGCGAAGTGCACGCCTGAGAGGTCGCGACCCGGGATCGGGAGGTCGCGCGGCACCATCGCGCCGGTGGCGATGACGACGGCGTCGTACCGGGCGCGGAGCTCGTCCCAGGTGATGTCGACACCGATGTTCACGCCGGCCCGGAAGCGCGTCCCCTCGTCCTGCATCTGCTTCAGCCGGATGTCGAGGTGCTTCTTCTCCATCTTGAAGTCCGGGATGCCGTACCGGAGCAGACCGCCGATGCGGTCGTCACGCTCGTAGACGGCCACGGTGTGGCCGGCACGCGTGAGCTGCTGGGCTGCTGCGAGACCGGCAGGTCCCGACCCGACGACGGCGACCGTCTTCCCGGTCAACCGCTCAGGCGGGTGCGATTCGACCCAACCGTTCGCGAACGCCTGGTCGATGATGGACACCTCGACCTGCTTGATGGTGACCGCGGGCTGGTTGATCCCCAGGACGCACGAACTCTCACACGGAGCCGGGCACAGACGTCCCGTGAACTCGGGGAAGTTGTTGGTGGCGTGCAGGCGCTCGATGGCCGAACGCCCCTCACCACGCCACATCAGGTCGTTCCACTCGGGGATGAGGTTGCCGAGCGGGCAGCCCTGGTGACAGAACGGGATGCCGCAGTCCATGCAGCGCCCGGCCTGCTTCCGCACGGTCGCCGGATCGCTCTGCTCGTAGACCTCTTTCCAGTCCATGATGCGGACCGGCACAGGCCGACGTTTCGGGAGCTCCCGCTCCGGTACCTTCAGGAATCCCTTGGGATCAGCCACCGGTCACCTCCAAGATTCGGTTCCAAACGATGTCGCCGTCGGGGTCGAGCCCCTCGTCGAGCGCGGTCTGTCGTGTCGCCAGGACCGCCGCGTAGTCGCGCGGCAGGACCTTGACGAATCTGGAGACCGTGTCCTCGAAGTCCGCGAGCAGGCGGCCGGCGAGCGGCGACCCCGTCTCGAGGACGTGCCGTTCGAGGAGGTCGTGGACGATCTCGACGTCGGCGCTGTCGAGCTCCGACAGGGTCAGCTCACCGGAAGCGAGCGAGTCGCGGTTCACCTGGTCGCGCTGCAGGTCGAACACGTAGGCGGTCCCGCCCGACATGCCGGCACCCAGGTTCCTGCCGGTCTGCCCGAGGATGAGCGCCAGCCCACCGGTCATGTACTCCAGGGCGTGGTCGCCGACGCCCTCGACGACCGCCGTGGCACCGGAGTTGCGCACCAGGAAGCGTTCGCCGACGATCCCGCCCAGGAACATCGTGCCCTGGGTCGCGCCGTAGCCGATGACGTTGCCGGCGATGACGTTGTCCTCGGGGAGGAACGCGGCGCTCTCGGGCGGTCTGACGACGATCTGCCCGCCGGACAGGCCCTTGCCGACGTAGTCGTTCGAATCGCCGACCAGGCGCAGCGCGATGCCGCCCGGGAGGAACGCGCCGAACGACTGCCCGGCCGAGCCGCGCAGGGTGACGTCGATGCTGCCGGCGGGAAGCCCGTTCTCGCCGTGACGGCGGGTGACCTCGTGGCCCAGCATGGTGCCGACGGCGCGCTCGGTGTTGCGGATGGGCAGGTCCACGGAGAAGTGACCACCGTGCTCCAACACCTCCGAGGCCGCGGTGATGAGCTGCTGGTCGAAGTGCTTGTCGAGTTCGTGCTCCTGAGCCCGACGGTTGATCCGCGGTTCGTCGTCGGCGAAGACCGGGCCGACGAGGACGGGCGACAGGTCGAGACCGGACGCCTTCCAATGATCGATCGCGCGGTCGGCGTCGATCAGCTCGTTGTGGCCGATGGCCTCCTCGAGCGTGCGGAATCCGAGCTCGGCGAGATACTCGCGCACTTCCTGAGCGATGAACTCGAAGAAGTTGACGACGAACTCCGGCTTGCCGGTGAACCGCTGACGGAGCACGGGGTTCTGGGTCGCGACGCCGACGGGGCAGGTGTCGAGGTGGCAGACGCGCATCATGACACAACCGGAGACGACGAGCGGTGCGGTCGCGAACCCGAACTCCTCCGCGCCGAGCAGCGCACCGATGACGACGTCACGGCCGGTCTTCATCTGACCGTCCACCTGCACGACGACGCGGTCGCGCATGTTGTTGAGCATCAGGGTCTGCTGGGTCTCGGCGAGGCCCAGCTCCCACGGCGTACCGGCGTGCTTCAACGAGTTCAACGGGCTCGCGCCGGTCCCGCCGTCGTGGCCCGAGACGAGGATCACGTCGGAGAGCGCCTTCGCGACGCCCGCCGCGACCGCACCGATGCCGGACTGGCTGACCAGCTTCGTGTGGATCCGGGCCTTCGGGTTCGCACGCTTCAGATCGAAGATCAGCTGTTTGAGGTCCTCGATGGAGTAGATGTCATGGTGCGGTGGCGGCGAGATCAAGCCGACACCGGCCGTCGCGTGCCGGGTCCGGGCCACCCACGGGTAGACCTTCGTCGGGGGCAGCTGCCCACCCTCGCCGGGCTTCGCGCCCTGGGCGAGTTTGATCTGGATGTCGTCGGCGTGGGTCAGGTACATGCTCGTCACGCCGAACCGGCCGGACGCGACCTGCTTGATCGCACTGCGTCGCGTCGGGTCCAGCAGACGATCGACGTCCTCGCCGCCCTCGCCCGTGTTGGACTTCGCGCCGATGCTGTTCATCGCGATCGCCAGGGTCTCGTGGGCCTCCCGCGAGATCGAGCCGTAGCTCATCGCCCCGGTCGAGAACCGCTTGACGATCGAGGAGACCGACTCCACCTCGTCCAGCGGGACCGGCGGACGGGCGCCCGCGCGGAGCGTGAACATCCCTCGCAGCGTCATGAGCTGTGCCGCCTGTGAGTCGACCATGTGCGTGTACTCACGGAAGATGTCGTACCGGCGGGTCTTCGTGGCGTGCTGGAGCTTGAAGACGGTCTCGGGGTTGAAGAGGTGTGGTGAGCCGTCGCGCCGCCACTGGTACTCGCCACCGGACTGCAGGCGTTCGTGCGCGGTCGACGCGGCGTCCTCCGGGTAGGCGTAGCGGTGACGCTTCGCGTTCTCCTCGGCGATGACCTCGATGCCGACGCCCCCGAGCTTCGTCTCGGTGCCGGTGAAGTAGGTCTCGACGAGCTGCTCACTCAGGCCGACCGCTTCGAACGCCTGCGCACCCGCGTAGGAGGAGACGGTCGAGATGCCCATCTTGGACATGATCTTCAGGACGCCCTTGCCGAGCGCTTTGATGACGTTCTTCACGGCCTGTTCGCGCGTGACGCCCTGGATGAGACCGCTGCGGACGAGATCCTCGCAGCTCTCCATCGCCAGGTATGGGTTGATCGCCGACGCGCCGTACCCGATCAGCAGGGCGACATGGTGGACCTCGCGGACGTCGCCGGCTTCGACGACGAGCCCGACCTTCATCCGGTTCTCGGCGCGGATGAGATGGTGGTGGACGGCGGCCAGCGACAGCAGCGACGGGATCGGGGCAAGATCCGAGTTCGAGTCACGATCGCTGAGGACGATGAACTCCGAGCCTGCGAGGATCGCCTCGTCGACCTCGGCACACATCTCGCGGAGCCTGGACTCAAGGCCCGCGGCTCCGTCCTCGACCCGGTACAGCGCCCGCACCGTGGCCGTCAGCGGGCTCCCCGGGGTCGGGTCGATGTGTTGGATCTTCGCCAGCTCGTCGTTGTCGATGACCGGGAAGTCGAGCACGACCTGCTTCGCATGCTCCGGACCCCAGGACAGCAGGTTCCGCTCCGGTCCGAGGCCGAGCTTCAGGGAGGTGACGACCTCCTCGCGGATGGAGTCGAGCGGCGGGTTCGTCACCTGTGCGAACTGCTGCACGAAGTAGTCGAACAGGAGCCGTGGCCGATCCGAGAGCACGGCGATCGGCGTGTCGGAGCCCATCGCCCCGAGCGGCTCCGCGCCGTTCTGGCCCATCGGCTGGAGGAGGATGCGCACCTCCTCCTCCGTGTACCCGAAGGTCCGCTGGCGGCGGGTCACCGAAGCGGGCGTGTGCACGATGTGCTCGCGCTCGGGGAGGTCGCTGAGGTTGATCCGGCCCTGCTCGAGCCACTCACCCCAGGGGGCGGAGGCCGACAGCTCGTCCTTGATCTCGTCGTCCTCGATGATGCGTCCTGCGACGGTGTCGACGAGGAACATCTTGCCCGGACGCAGACGGCCCTTGCGTTTCACCCGGCTCGGCTCGATGTCGAGCACGCCGATCTCGCTGCCGAGGACGACGAGCCCGTCGGTGGTCTCCAGCCAGCGTCCCGGGCGCAGCCCGTTGCGGTCGAGGGTGGCGCCCACGAGCGAGCCGTCGGTGAAGGTGAGGGCGGCCGGACCGTCCCACGGTTCCATCTGCATGGAGTTGAACTCGTAGAAGTCTCGACGCTGCTGCGAGAGACCGGTCTGCTTCTCCCAGGCCTCGGGCACCATCATCATCATCGCGTGCGGCAGTGACCGGCCCGTCAGCGTCAGCAGCTCGAGCACCTCGTCGAAGGACGCGGAGTCACTCGCACCGGGCGTGATGATGGGGAGCAGCGGCCGGACGTCGCCGATGAGTTCGGACTCGAGCTGGGACTGACGGGCGCGCATCCAGTTGCGGTTGCCCTCCACCGTGTTGATCTCGCCGTTGTGCGCCATCATCCGCAGGGGCTGGGCGAGCGGCCACGACGGGAACGTGTTGGTGGAGTACCGGGAGTGCACGATGGCGAGCTTGGTCGCGAACCGTTCGTCGGAGAGATCCGGGTAGAAGGGTTCGAGCTGCAGGGTGGTGACCATGCCCTTGTAGACGAGGGTCCGGCTGGACAGGGAGATGAAGTACGCGCCGAGTTCGCGCTCCGCGCGCTTCCGCAGACGGAAGGCGAGGCGGTCGAGGGCGATGCCGGACGGCTTCGAGGGGTCCGACCCGGTGACGAACAGCTGCTCGAAGGCGGGCATGGCGGCGCGCGCGAGCTTGCCCAGCTCGTCGGGGTCGACGGGGACCTCGCGCCAACCGAGCACCGTGAGCTGCTCGTCGGCGGCGATCGCCGCGATCTCGGACTTGAGGAGCGCTCGTGCCGAGTCGTCCGTGGGGAGGAAGGCGATCCCGACCGCGTACTCGCCGAGCGGCGGGAGTTCGAACCCGGCGACGCCGCGCAGGAACTCATCGGGCATCTGGGTGAGGATGCCGGCGCCGTCGCCGGTGCCGGCGTCGGAACCGATCGCACCTCGGTGCTCCAGATTCCGGAGCGAGCCGAGTGCGGCGTCGATGATGCTGTGCGAGGCGTCGCCCGTCAGGGTCGCCACCATCGCCAGACCGCAGGCGTCCTTCTCGTTCGCCGGGTCGTACATGCCCTGCTTGGGCGGGACTGCGCTGAACGAAGCGTACGGTGCATGCGCCATGGGATTACCGTCCTCACGAATGGGGGATCAGAAGCGGGACGTCACTGGCCCTGGAACGAAACGGTTGGCGGACCCCGTGCGTCGTCGGGATCCACCCGGCCGGAGAGAGGGTATGCCTGGCCTAGGAGGGTGAGCCGGTCTTGCTTGTGGCGACCGTGTCCTTGGACGTCGGAGCGGACGATGCAGTGCTCCGTGGACGACCGGCATCATCGCCGGTCGCGGCACTGCGCAGCCCCAGGTTCTCCGCGTCGGTGTCGTAGTAGTCTACCGCAGCCTTCGGATCGTTCCAGGCGCGACCGGCGACATAGGCCGACGGCTCCGTGCCGGTGTGACGGCGCGACTGGATGACGATGATCGCGATACCCGCGACGATCGCGAGGATGGCGGCCCACACGTTGGCGCGGATGCCGAACAGGTACTCGCTCGGGTCGATCCGGATGGTCTCCCAGACGGTGCGGCCGGCGCCGTACCAGATGAGGTACACGCCGAAGAGCCGACCCCACTGCGGGTTGAAGCGGTGACCGATCCACAGGATGACGGCGACACCGAGGAGGTTCCAGATGATCTCGTACAGGAACGTCGGGTGGAACAGGGTGCCGGCCGGCAGACCGATCGGGAACGCCGGGTTGCTGGCTTCGATCTCCAGGCCCCACGGCAGGTCGGTCGGCAGACCGTACAGCTCATGGTTGAAGTAGTTGCCGAGGCGCCCGAAGGCCTGTGCGAGCAGCAGCCCTGGCGCCAGCGCGTCGGCGAAGGTCCAGAAGCGGATGCCCGTCATCCGGCAGCCGATGTAGGCGCCGACGGCTCCTCCGAGGAGCGAACCGAAGATCGCGATCCCGCCCTCCCAGATGTAGAGCGTGCGCAGGAGGTCGGCGCCCGGGTAGAAGTAGTCCCCGGGGTGCGTCAAGACGTGGAAGATCCGCGCTCCGATGATGCCGAGCGGAATGGCCCACAGGATGATGTCGAGCACGATACCCGGCTCGGCTCCGCGCTTGGTCAGGCGACGGGAGGTCAGGATGGTCGCGACGACGATCCCGGCGATGATGCACAGCGCGTACATGTGCACCGTGAACGGACCGACGCTGAACGACGCGATGTCCGGGTTCGGGCTCGGGATGCTGAGGGGTGCAATCACTGCAGTGGTCGCCTTTCGTTACGAACTCTGATCGAGTGTACGGCCTTCGGCATCGCGGACGTGCTGAGGCTACCCTCAGCGCGCCCGTCGACGGAACGCCGCGACGGGTCCGGGCGTGCGGCTCAGCGGCTGGTGCCGGCCGCGAGCGACCGGACGACCTCGGTGACGGCGGGGACGCCGCCGTCGGCGAGGGCCTTGACGAACACGGACCCGACGATCGCGCCGTCGGCGTACTCGAGGACGGATCGCACCTGCTCGGCCGTCGAGATGCCGATACCCACGCAGGCGTGCTCGGCGCCGGCTGCGCGGAGGCGTCCGACGAGCGTCTTGGCGGCGGCGTCGAGATCCTGCCGCGCTCCCGTGATACCCATCGTCGAGACGGTGTAGACGAAGCCCTTCGAGTGCTCGGTCACGAGCGAGAGGCGCTCGTCACTCGACGTCGGGGCCGCGAGGAAGACGCGGTCGAGCCCGAGGCGGTCGCTGACGTCCAGCCACTCCGCGGCGGCGTCCGGGGTGATGTCCGGCGTGATCAGGCCGGCTCCCCCCGCCGCAGCGAGGTCTGAGGCGAAACGCTCGACGCCGTACTGCGTCACCGGGTTCCAGTAGGTCATCACGAGGACCGGGACGTCGACCGCGGCGCGGATCGCACTGACCGCCGTGAAGACGTCGCGCAGTCTGAAGCCTCCGGCCAGCGCCGTCATGGTGGCGGCTTGGATGACGGCACCGTCCATGACCGGATCGGAGTAGGGCACACCCAGCTCGAGAACGTCGACGCCGTTCTGCGCCAGCGCGATGGCGGCATCGATGCTCGTCTGGAGATCGGGGAACCCGACCGGCAGGTACCCGATGAGTGCGCCGGCGCGTTCGGTCGCTGCGGCGTCGATGGCCGTCGAGACGGCCGACGCCACGGCGGGGCCCGCCTGCTGAGCGGTCATGCGTTGCGCCCGGCTTCGTCGAGGAGCCCGAAGTAGGCACCGGCGGTCTCGACGTCCTTGTCGCCACGTCCTGACAGGTTGACCAGGATGGTCGCGTCGGGACCGAGCTCCTTGCCGAGCACGATGGCACCCGCGAGGGCGTGCGCCGACTCGATGGCCGGGATGATCCCCTCGGTCCGGCTCAGGAGCCGGAACGCCTCCATCGCCTCCGCGTCGGTCGCGGGGACGTACGTCGCGCGTCCGGTGTCGGCGAGCCAGGCGTGCTCGGGGCCGACGCCCGGGTAGTCGAGCCCGGCGGAGATGGAGTGCGACTCGACCGTCTGGCCGTCGTCGTCCTGGAGGACGAACGTCCGGGCACCGTGGAGGACGCCGGGACGTCCGCGTCCGATGGACGCGGCGTGTCGAGGGGTGTCGACGCCGTCGCCGGCCGCCTCGACGCCGTAGAGGGCGACGTCCGCGTCGTCGAGGAAGGCGTGGAAGATGCCGATGGCGTTCGAGCCGCCGCCGACGCAGGCGACGACCGCGTCGGGGAGGGACCCGTTCAGCTCGAGGAGCTGGGCGCGAGCCTCCTCGCCGATGATCTTCTGGAAGTCGCGCACCATGACGGGGAAGGGGTGTGGTCCCGCAGCGGTGCCGAAGAGGTAGTTGGTCGTCTCGACCGAGGCGACCCAGTCGCGGTACGCCTCGTTGATCGCGTCCTTGAGCGTGCGCGAGCCGGAGGTGACCGGGATGACGGTGGCGCCGAGGAGGCGCATGCGTGCGACGTTGAGCGCCTGCCGTTCGGTGTCGACCTCGCCCATGTAGATCGTGCAGTCGAGACCGAACAGGGCGGCGGCGGTCGCCGTGGCGACCCCGTGCTGACCTGCCCCGGTCTCGGCGATCACGCGCGTCTTGCCGATGCGCTTCGTCAGCAGCGCCTGGCCGAGCACGTTGTTGATCTTGTGGGACCCGGTGTGATTGAGGTCCTCGCGCTTGAGGAAGATGCGCGCTCCGCCGGCGGAGGCTGCGAACCGTGGGACCTCGGTGATGATCGACGGTCGGCCGGCGTAGTCGCGCAGCAGCGTGGTGAGCTCGGCCTGGAAGGTCTCATCGACCTTCGCGGCCTCGTAGGCGGCCGCCAGCTCGTCGACCGCGGCGATGAGCGCCTCCGGCATGTAGCGTCCGCCGAAGTCGCCGAAGAACGGGCCGGCTTCGTCTCGCAGGTGGGTGGGCTCGGTGTTCGCGGGCGTGGGGGGTGACAGGGTCATTCGGATGCTCCCAGGAACTGTTCGAGGGTGGCGACGGGGTCGCCGGTGACGAGTGCTTCGCCGACCAGGACGACGTCCGCGCCGTCACGTCGGTAGGCTGCGACGTCCGACGCGCCGAGCACGGCGGACTCGGCGATCTTGATCGCGTCGGCGGGGAACCGGTCCGTCAGCGAGCCGAAGAGGTTGCGGTCGAGTTCGAAGGTGCTGAGGTTCCGCGCGTTGACGCCGATGAGCCGGGCGCCGATGTCGCTCGCCCGAGCGAGCTCGTCAGCCGAGTGGGTCTCGACCAGGGGCGTCATACCGAGCTGGACGACGAGCTCGTGCAGCGACAGCAGGGTGGGCTGGTCGAGCCCGGCGACGATGAGCAGGACGAGGTCCGCGCCCGCGGCCCGGGCCTCGAAGACCTGGTAGGGCAGCGAGATGAAGTCCTTGCGCAACACCGGGATCCGGATCGACGCACGGACGGCCTCGAGGTCGTCCAGCGAACCGCCGAACTTCCGACCCTCCGTGAGGACGCTGACCGCACTGGCGCCGCCCCGCTCATACAGCGAGGCGAGGAGCGCCGGGTCGGGGATGTCGGCCAAGGCGCCTCGAGAGGGGCTCGACCGCTTGACCTCGGCGATGATCTTCACGCGCTCGGCAGGAGCCAGCGCGGCCAATGCATCGATCGCCGGAGGGGCGTCGACCGCCAGAGCCTCGACGGCTGCAGCCGGACGGCCCGCGAGGCGCCCGAGGGCGTCCTCCTTCGCGCCGGCCATCAGGTCGGCGAGCATGTTCAGTGCTCTTTCGCCAGGGTCTTGGAGCCGCCGACGCCGTACCCGGCCTTGGCGAGGACGCCACCGGTGATCCAACCGAGGAGCAGCACCCCGGCCGAGATCCAGACGAGCAGCGGCATGTCGAGCCAGAAGAAGACCGTACCGGCGGCGAACGCGACCAACATGATGATCACGGCGGTCCAGGCGGCGGGCGAGTGTCCGTGGCCGGGGTCCGAGGGGTCGGTGCTCATGGTTCTCCTTCTGTGCGGGTGCGGGTTCCAGTGTACCGGCAAGTCGTGGACGGTTCCGTGCGTGGGCCACGAGTTCCCAGGTGGCCTGAGCCCCGGCCTCGACTCACCGGGTGGGGTCGTCGCCGCGGCTGAGGTCGTCCCAGGCGCCGACCGGATCGGCGCTCGGGGCCGACTCGACCTGCGTGAAGCGCACGGCCTGGTACTTGCGCGACGGGCCGGGCCACATCCGGTGCGTGACCGCGGTGGCGAGGCCGGCGAGACCGAGGACGATTCCGAGGACCAGCGCGACGGCCGGCCACGCGGTGAGCGACGTCGCGGCGACGAGGTCCACGGTCGACTGGTTGCCGGCGACGCCCGTCGCCTCCGTCACGGCCGCTGCTCCGGCGGTCGCGGGAGCGGTGAGGACGGTGATCGCCGAGATCGCGACGCACACGCCGATCACCGCCTCGAGCACACCGAGGATGATCCGGAAGACCGGTCCGGCGATCGCCAGGGCGGCGACGAGCGCCAGACCGGCGAGCGCGAGCGCCGAGAGGGCTGGGGCCGCGACGGACCCCACCACGTCGAGGGCACCGGAGTGCGGTCCGACGCCGACGAGGCTGATCGAGAGCCAGGACTGCGTCCACGCGGCGAGGATGAGGGCGTTCGCCAGGACCGCGGTGACGAGGAGCAGCGTCTTCAGACGGCGCTGTCGGCTGCGGAGGGCCCGCGCCTCGAGGTCGTCGGCCGGGGACGATTCAGGCGCGGACGATGCTGTCTCATTGGTCTCGGTCATGCTCGAACTCGATTCATGGTGTCGACGATGGCGCGGCGACGACGTCGAGGCTCCGGGCGTCGAAGCAGCTGCGGGTGCCCGTGTGGCACGCGGCTCCGAGCTGGTCGACCTCCACCAACAGGGTATCGCCGTCGCAGTCGTAGGAGACCCCTCGCACGAACTGTGCGTGCCCGGAGGTGTCGCCCTTCCGCCAGTACTCTTGGCGGGATCGCGACCAGTAGGTGACGCGTCCCTCGGTCATCGTGCGACGGACGGCTTCGGCGTCCATCCAGCCGAGCATGAGGACCTCCCGGGAGTCCCACTGCTGAACCACGGCGGGGATCAGCCCCTGCGCGTCGAAGGTGAGTTGCCGGATCGCGGTCTCCGGGTCGGCTCCGACGGGGATGGTGATGTCGGCGCTCATGCTCGGACCGTCCAACCCGCGTCGGCGAGCTCCTGTTTGACCTGGCCGATCGTCAGTTCCCCGTTGTGGAAGACGCTGGCCGCGAGGACGGCGTCCGCACCCGCTGCGATCGCGGGCGGGAAGTCGGTGAGCTTGCCCGCCCCGCCCGACGCGATCACCGGCACCCGGCTCACCTCGCGCATGGCGCGGATGAGCTCGGTGTCGAAGCCGGCCTTGGTGCCGTCGGCGTCGATCGAGTTCACCAGCAACTCCCCCGCGCCGCGTTCGATGGCCTCGGTCGCCCAGGCGAGCGCGTCGAGTCCGGTCTCGCGACGACCGCCGTGCGTCGTGACGATCCATCCCGACGCGCTGTCGGCGTGCCGCTTGACGTCCAGCGAGAGCACCAGCACCTGTGCACCGAACCGGTCGGCGATCTCTCCGAGGAGCTCGGGCCGCGCGATCGCCGCGCTGTTCACCCCGACCTTGTCGGCTCCGCTCGCGAGGAGCCGTGACACGTCGTGCGTGGTCCGGACGCCACCGCCCACGGTCAGCGGGATGAAGACCTGCTCCGCAGTGCGGCTGACGAGGTCGTAGGTGGTCTCGCGTTCGGCGACGGTCGCGGTGACGTCGAGGAAGGTGAGTTCGTCGGCACCCTGCTCGGCGTACCGCTTGGCGAGCTCGACGGGATCGCCGGCATCGCGCAGATCGAGGAAGTTGACCCCCTTCACGACGCGGCCGTCGGCGACGTCGAGGCAGGGGATGACTCGGGTGGCGAGTGACACGATGGCCTCCGCGGGGCGACTGGAGCGGTCTGGGATGGGTTCGGTGCTCAGAGTCGAGCCGCGTGGATCGCCGTGACGAGGATCGCGCGCGCGCCGAGCTCGTAGAGGCGGTCCATGACGTCGTTCGCCTCGCCGCGCGGGATCATGACCCGGACGGCCACCCACTCGGGGTCGCGCAGCGGCGAGATCGTCGGCGACTCGATGCCACCGGCGACCGCGGTGGCCTGCTCCAGGAGTCGGACCGGGAGGTCGTAGTCGACGAGCACGTACTGCCGCGCGACGAGGACTCCCTGCAGACGACGGATGAGGGTGGCCGTGCTGGGCTTCGTCTCGGGAGAGGCGATGAGGACGGCTGTGGAGTCGAGGATGACGGGGCCGAAGATGCCGAGGCCGGCCTTCCTGAGGGTCGTACCGGTGGAGACCACGTCGGCGACCGCGTCGGCGACCCCGAGCTGAACGGCGGATTCGACCGCGCCGTCGAGGTGGACGAGCGTCGCGTCGACACCGGCCTCGCGCAGGAAGTTCCCGACCAGGCCGGGGTAGCTCGTGGCGACGGTCTTCCCGGCGAGGTCGGAGAGTTCCGCGAACTCCCCTGCCGGACCAGCGAAGCGGAAGGTGGAACCCCCGAAGCCGAGTTCGGCGAGTTCGGTCGCAGCGGAGTGCGAGTCGAGCAGGAGGTCGCGGCCCGTGATGCCGATATCGAGCGCACCCGAACCGACGTACGTCGCGATGTCCCGCGGACGCAGGTAGAAGAACTCGACGTCGTTCCGCGCGTCGACGACGTGCAGCTCCTTGGTGTCGCGGCGGGTGGCGTACCCGGCCTCCTGGAGCATCTCGACGGCGGTCTCGGACAGCGAGCCCTTGTTGGGCACGGCGACTCTCAGCATGGGGATCTCATCTCGTGGCGTGGTGGCGTGCGGGGTGCGCGGACCCATGGCGTCGGGGTCCGTCCTCGACGGTTCCCGGAGACGGTTGTGCTCCGGCGGACTCGTCCGGCCTACAGATGTCGGTAGACGTCGGCGGGGGTGAGGCCCTTCGCCACCATCATCACCTGCACGTGGTAGATCAGCTGGGAGATCTCCTCGGCCGTCTCGGTGTCGCTCTGGTACTCGGCCGCCATCCAGACCTCGGCCGCCTCTTCGACGATCTTCTTCCCGATGCCGTGCACGCCGGTGTCGAGTTCGCGGACCGTGCCGGACCCCTCAGGCCGGGACTCGGCCTTCTGGCGCAGCTCGTCGAACAGCTCGTCGAAGGTTTTCACGTGCTCCAGGGTACCGGTTCCGGGCGGGGGTGCGCGCCGCCGGGGTGGACGGAGCGGGTCGCGGGCTCAGTGGCTGTGCGTCGACGCCTCGGCGGCGGCCCGCAGCAGCGCGATGTTCGCTGCCGGGTCGGACCCGCCGTAGACCGCAGACCCCGCGACGAAGGTGTCCGCACCGGCTTCCGCGGCGATCCCGATCGTGTCCGCGGAGATCCCACCGTCGACCTGCAGCCAGACGTCGAGACCGGTCCTCGCGACCTCGGCGGAGAGCGCGCGCAGTTTGGGCATGGTCTCCGGCATGAACGACTGCCCGCCGAAGCCCGGTTCGACCGTCATGACGAGCACCTGGTCGAACTCCGGCAGCAGCTCGAGGTACGGCTCGATGGACGTGCCCGGCTTCACGGCGATCCCGGCGCGCGCCCCGATGGAGCGCAGGCGCCTGGCCAGGGCGACGGGGTCGGTGGCCGCCTCGGCGTGGAACGTCACCGAGTACGCGCCGAGCTCGGCGTAGCCGGGAGCCCATCGGTCGGCGTCCGAGATCATGAGGTGGACGTCGAGCGGGATCGGCGAGACGTCCTGGATCCGTCCGACCATCTGCGTGCCGAAGGTGAGGTTCGGGACGAAGTGGTTGTCCATGACGTCGACATGGACGAGGTCGGCGGTGGCGATCCGCTCCAGATCGGTCTGGAGGTTCACGAAGTCGGCGGACAGGATGCTCGGGTTGATACGCACGGACATGTGATCGAGCCTAGCGATCGACAGTGGGTTCGGCCGCCGCCGCGGGCTTCCGCAGCAGCGCGATGAACATGGCGTCGGTCCCCTGCCGGTGCGGCCAGAGCTGCACGGCGCCACCGGGGGCGGCTGCGTCGAGCGGTTCCACCGTGACCCGGTTGAGGATCTCGGCCGTGTCGAGCCGTTCCATCGTGGGGTGGGCGCGGAGGGCGCTCTCCACGATGAGGGCGGTCTCGGCGACGTGCGGCGAGCACGTCACGTACGCGACGATGCCACCGGGGGCGAGCGCCAGGATCGCGGCGTCGAGGAGCGACGATTGGAGACGGGTCAGGTCGGCGACGTCCTTCGGGGTCTTCCGCCAGCGCGCCTCCGGTCGTCGACGCAACGCACCGAGGCCCGTGCAGGGGGCGTCGAGGAGGATGCGGTCGTACCCCTCCGGACGTGAGGCCGCGAGCGTCGCACCGTCGGCGGTCGACACCTCCACCTCGAGCGGGACACCGGCGAGTGCGCGCTCGACGAGGCGTGCCCGAGCGGGGACGAGTTCGTTCGCGTCGAGGTGTGCTCCCCCGGCCAGGGCCTCGGCGGCCAAGAGCGCCGCTTTCCCGCCGGGTCCTGCGCAGAGGTCGAGCCAGCGTTCGCCGGCCGTGACCGGCTCAGCCCGGGTGAGGGCGAGTGCCGCGAGCTGCGAGCCTTCGTCCTGCACCCGGAGACGACCGCCCCCGGTGCCGACGAGCTGGACCGGGTCTCCGCCGGAGCTTCGGAACCCGTAGGGCGAGAACCGGTTGGGCTCGGCGTCCGTCGGCCGTTCGGCGAGGCCCGGCAGCGCGACGAGGTTGACCTGCGGCGCGAGGTTGTCGGCGTCGAGGGCGGCTTCGAGTTCGTCGCCGTGGCCCTGGAGGTCCAGGGACTGGCGGATCGCCCGGACGACCCACGAGGGGTGGGCGGTCGCGATGGCGAGGCGATCGGTGTCGTTCGTGGCCTCGTCGAGGAGGAGACGTTCCCACTCGGCGGGTTCGGTCCGCGAGATGGTGCGGAGCACACCGTTGGTGAACCCGGCGGCCGACCGCGACCCGGCCGAGCGTGCGAGTTCGACCGACTCGTTCACCGCGGCGTGGCCGGCGACACGCATGGAGAGGAGCTGATGCACGCCGAGCCGGAGGACGTCGAGGATCGCGTCGTCGATCTCCGTGACCGGTCGCTTCGCGACGAGCGCGATCACCCGGTCGTAGTAGCCACGACGACGGAGCGTCCCGTAGGTCAGCTCGGTGGCGAGTCCGGCGTCGGCCGGATTCAGTTTCGCCTCCGCGAGACGGTGCGGGAGCAGGAGGTTCGCGTACGCGTCGGAGGTGCTGACCGCGTGGATGACGTCGAAGGCGACCCGGCGGGCGGGCTGCACGGTCGACGAGTCGCGCGGCCGGGTCGGACGCTGCCGACCCCGTCGTGGCTGCTCGCTCTGCGGACGTCGGTCGCGGCGCGGTCTGCCGTCGGGTTGCTGAGCGCTCATGCGGTCACCAGCCGATCCGTGCCGTTGGCGGCACCCCTCCACCAGTCGGCGGCCGGCATGGCGGTCCGTCCGGCCGGCTGTACCTGGAGCAGCTGGAGTGGGGTGTCGAGGGTCCCCACGAGGATCAGACCGTCGAACTCGACGATCGTGCCGGGAGCCGGCGGGTCGATCGGGAGGTCGGGGGCCGGGGCGGCGGCGTGCACCTTCAACCGTGCGTCGTCGACGAGGGTGTACGCACCGGGCTCCGGCGTGACCCCTCGGATGTGCGACCACACCTCGGAACCGGGGCGGTCCCACTGGATGCCGCCGGCGAGGCCGTCGAGCTTCGGCGCGAGCGTGGGCTGTCCTTCCTGTGGGACGGCGACTGCGGTGCCAGAGGCGATCGCGGCGACGACGTCCACCGTCAGCGGTGCCCCGAGGTCCGCGAGGCGATCGAGGAGGCGCCCTGCGGTCTCCCCCGAGCCGATGGGCGTCTCGATCGTCGCGAAGACGTCGCCGGCATCGAGCGCCGGCACGAGCCGGAAGACCGATGCCCCGGTGACCTGGTCCCCGGCCATCACGGATCGTTGCACGGGCGCCGCTCCGCGCCAGGCCGGCAGGAGGGAGAAGTGCAGATTGATCCACCCGTGCTCGGGCGCCGACAGGAGCGGTTCACGCACGAGCCCGCCGTACGCGACGATGACACCGAGGTCAGGACGCAGGGCCGAGATCTGGGCGGTCGCCTCGTCGTCGAGCTTGGCGGCGCGGACGACGTCGAGCCCGAGGCGCTCGGCGGCCGCGGCGACGGGTGACGGTGTGAGGACGCGTTTGCGACCGATCGGCGCGTCGGGACGGGTCACCACGGCGGCGATCTCGTGGCCGGCTTCGACGAGTGCCTCGAGGGTCGGAACGGCGACGGCCGGGGTGCCGGCGAAGACGAGCCTCACGCGGTTCGGCATTCGTGGTCGGGGTGGATCATGACAGCATCTCCGGATCGTCGAATCGTACTCTGAGTGTAGGCGGGGCCTTCGGCGCCCGCCTGCCGGGGGTCGGTCGTCGGCGCTTCGCCGCTTGGGCGACGACGGTCGCGCGCAACTGCTCGGCGACCGCACGGGCGTGCCCGTAGTCGACGCGGAGGATCGCGACGGTCTCCCCCGCGTCGTCGACCGTGGGGCCGAGGACTCGGCTCCGGTACTCCGGCGGCAGGCCGGCGAGGGCGGCCTCGACCGCCTCGCGGGTGCCGGTGAGGGTCGCACTCCTGACCGCCGGTGGGAAGCCGAGCTCGCGGCGTTCGGCGAGTTCTTCGCTCGCGAACCGTGGCTGCTGCCAGAGGGCGAGGGCGTTCGCGACCGGCGCTTCGACGCCGATGAGCAGCACCGGAGCGCGCGGCGCCGCCAGCGCGGCGGCGTTCGACCACCATCGGAGACAGTCCTCGGCCACGCGGAGCGACTCGCGTGCGAGCATGCGGTCGGCGTCGACCAGGAGCACGGCGGCGTACCCGCCGTCCGCGATCGGCTCGGCACCCCGCGTCGCGATCACCAGGGCCGGTTCCGACCCCACCTCGAGCTTCGGTGCATCGCCGTCGGACACCACGACCCGGTATCGGGGGAAGGCGCGACCGAGTTCCTCGGCGGTCCGGCCCGTCCCTGCCGCCGTGACGCGGAACGCGGTGTCGTGGCACGTCTCGCACGACCACCCGGTTGCGAGGTGACCACACCAACGGCAGGAAGGCTGTGACCGCGCCGTCGCCAGGTGGAGTGGACCGTGACACACCGAGCAGTGCGCCCTTGTCCCGCAACGGCGGCAGGCGAGATGCGGCGCGTACCCGGGACGTGCCACCTGAACGAGCACCGGACCGTGGTGCAGCGCCTCGTCGACGGCCCGCCACGCGCTCGACGGGATGCGTGCCTGGCTCGTCATGGCGTCGTCGCCACTCGCTCGGGACACGACCACCCGCGGACGGACGGGGGGTGTCGGCGACACCTCGCGCAACCACCCGAGCTCGACCAGACGCTGCGTCTCGGTACTCCGCGAATGGGCGGCGAAGACGAGCGCGGCGCCGCTCATCTCCTGCCTCGTCAGGGCGACGTCGCGGGCGTGCACGTACGGGGCGAGCTGCTCCTGATGGAGTGGATCCCCGTCGTCCCACAGGGCGATGAGTCCGAGGTCGTGCGCGGGCGCGTACACGGCCGAACGGTTGCCCACCACGATCCGGGGCACGGGGTGCAGGCCGTCCAGGTAGGAGCGGTACCGCGCCGCGGGGGTCTGCTTCGCATCGGCCCGCGCGACCGCGGACCCGGCCCCGAGGTCCTCCAGCGCGGCCAGGAGGTGCTCGACGTCGCGATAGTCGGGCACGGCGAGGATCGTGCTGCGCCCTGCGGCGAGTTGGTTCACCGCGAGGGCTGCGAAGGTGAAGGACCAGTCGGGCAGCGATGTGCCCGTGGACGTGGCCGTCAACGCCGGGATCGCCGTGACCGCGTACCGCTCGCCAGGCTCGACCCGGTCGAGTGTGCCGGGAGCGAAACCTGGGACGGTGCGTCGCTCCACGACGGCGGGTTCCGGCGGCGTGGTCGCGGCCCAGGTCTTCTCCACCCGGACCTGCCTCGGTGGGATCGCGAGGCGCAGGACGTCCATCGCGCTGCCGGCGCTGCGATCGGCGACGCGACGCGCCAGCGTCCACAAGGCCGGGGTCAGCACCGGCACCGACGACACGACCGACTGCACCGGACTGAGCGTCCCACTGAACTCGCTCGAGTCCGTGAGGTCGACGATGAACCCGTTCGCCGATCTCCCTGCCGACCGGAACGGGACCGTCACCCGGGCACCGAGCACCGCGTCGTCGGCGAGCTCGGCGGGCACGGCGTAGTCGAACAGGTGGTCGAGCTGCGGCAACGGCGAGTCGAGCACCACCCTGGCGACCCTCGCGCCTGCCACGACTAGAGCCCGGCTGCTGACCGCAACGCCTCCACCCGGTCGAGACGCTCCCAGGTGAAGTCGGGGAGCTCGCGGCCGAAGTGCCCGTAGGCGGCGGTGGCGGCGTAGATGGGCCGGATGAGGTCGAGGTCGGCGATGATCGCGGCGGGCCGGAGGTCGAAGACGTCCCGGATGGCACGCGTGATGTCGGCTTCGGGCATGTGCGCCGTCCCGAACGTCTCGACGTAGAGTCCGACCGGCGCCGCCTTGCCGATGGCGTAGGCGACCTGCACCTCGAGTCGCTCGGCGAATCCGGCGGCCACGGCGTTCTTCGCGACCCATCGCATGGCGTACGCGGCCGAACGGTCGACCTTCGACGGGTCCTTGCCGCTGAACGCTCCCCCGCCATGACGCGCGGCACCACCATAGGTGTCGATGATGATCTTGCGTCCGGTGAGGCCGGCGTCGCCCATGGGGCCACCGACGACGAAGATACCGGTCGGGTTGATCAGGTGAGTGACGTTCGAGCTGTCGAGTTCGACCGTCGCGAGGACCGGCTCGATGACGTGGCGCTGGACGTCGCGGCGCAGCTGTTCGGTCGAGACGCCGGGGTTGTGCTGCGTGGAGACCACCACCGTCTCGACGGTCTTCGGCAGGAAGCCGTCGTACCCGATGGTGACCTGGGTCTTGCCGTCCGGACGCAGGTAGTCGAGCTGGCCCGACTTGCGGACCTCGGCGAGTCGCTCCGCGAGCCGGTGCGCGATCCAGCTGGGCAGCGGCATGTACTGCGGCGTCTCGGTCGTCGCGAACCCGAACATGATGCCCTGGTCGCCGGCGCCCTGGAGGTCGTAGGCGTCCACGCTGGACTGCTCGCGGGACTCGAAGGCGTGATCGACTCCTGCGGCGATGTCGGCGGACTGGGAGCCGATGGACACGCTGACCCCGCAGGAGTCCCCGTCGAAGCCGATGTCCGACGAGGTGTATCCGATGGAGCGGATGCGCTCGCGGACGATCGTCGGGATGTCGACGTAGCCGCTCGTGGAGACCTCGCCGGCGACGTGGACGAGGCCGGTGGTGACGAGTGTCTCGACGGCGACTCGGCTGCGCGGATCCACCTCGAGGAGTGCGTCGAGGATGCTGTCCGAGATCTGGTCGCAGATTTTGTCGGGGTGGCCCTCGGTCACGGATTCGGAGGTGAACAGGCGCAGCTCGGTCATGCGGTCTCCCGTCGGAAGTGGTGGAGCGGAGGTGGAGGGGCGGCCGTCGCAGACGTCGAGGCCAGAGCCTTCATCACTCTAGCCCAGGCCTCCGACGTGGCATCCGTCCGTGACGCGAGACGTCGTCGGCGGTACGCCTGCCCGGACACGACGAATCCGCCGGTCGTCTGGCGCCCGGCGGATTCGTCGTGGTGAGGGTGCTACTCGGCGATCGGCTTGATCTGGAGCTTGTCCTCGTTGATCTCGTGCATCGCGATGGAGAGCGGCTTGTCCTCGACGGACGAGTCGACCAGCGGCCCGACGTTGTCGAACAGGCTGCCCTCGTGGAGGTCGGCGTAGTAGTCGTTGATCTGGCGCGCGCGCTTGGACGCGAAGATCACGAGCGCGTACTTGGACTCGACCTTGGTGAGCAGGGAGTCGATGGGCGGATCGATGATGCCCTTGAGCTTGTCAGCCATGCAGGTTCACACTCCTCGTGTGGTTGTGTTCGGGGAAGATCTGATCGATGCGGGGTGCGCGTCGGACGTCAATCCCCGTGAATCTTCATCAAGTCTACGACCTCTTGGGCCGCACGGGCCACGTCGTCGTTCACGACACGGTGGTCGAACTCGTCCGCAGCGGCCAGTTCGACCTTCGCGGTGCGCAGTCTACGCTCCCGTTCCTCCTCGTCCTCGGTGCCTCGCCCGACGAGCCGACGGACGAGTTCGTCCCAGCTCGGAGGCAGGAGGAAGACGAGGGTCGCCTCCGGCATCGCCGCTCTGACCTGCCTGGCACCCTGGATGTCGATCTCCAGGAGCGCGCTGTCTCCGGCGGCGAGGGCACGCTCGATCGGCTCGCGCGGCGTGCCGTACCGGTAGGCGTTGTGCACCGTCGCGTACTCGAGGAGCCGGTCGCCGGCGATGAGCCCGTCGAACTCGTCGTCGTCCACGAAGTAGTAGTTGACCTCGTGTTGTTCGCCCGGGCGCGGCTTCCGCGTCGTGGCGGAGACGGAGAGGTGCACGTCCGGGTAGTGGTCGCGGATGTAGGCCGCGACGGTCCCCTTACCGACGGCCGTCGGGCCGGCGAGCACCACGAGTCGGCTGCGGGCCGTGCCCGGGTACCGTTCCGCGATGAACGCGCGGAGGCGTTCCCGCTGCAGTCGGCCGAGTCCGCCGAGACGTTTGACGGAGGAGATGCCGAGCGATTCGAGGATGCGCCCGAGCTTCGTGACCCCGACGCTCGGGATGCTGAGGAGGTACTCGGTGACGCGGACGCCTCCTTCGATGCCGTCGGGATCCGCCGTCGCGGCGTCGAGGACTTCGAGCGGCGTGCGCGCACCCGAGGCGATGGAGGCCTTGACGGTGGCGCGGGCACGTCGCTTGCGGACCGCCTCCCTGGAGGCCGCTGCCCGGTCGACCTCCGGCATGCTCCTCGCGAGCTGGTCCGGTTCCTGGTCAACCACGGGCGCTCCTCACGGCGTCGGCGGAGCGCTCGACGGCGTCCGCGATCCCCGACGGCCCGGCGGCGAGGATGCTGCGGGACTCGGAGACGATGACGCCCGGAGCGAGGTCACCGTAGATGGATTCGAGGTCGGCGATCGCCGCGCCCTGAT
The DNA here is from genome assembly GCF_030209365.1 of Plantibacter sp. ME-Dv--P-095. Classification (NCBI taxonomy): domain Bacteria; kingdom Bacillati; phylum Actinomycetota; class Actinomycetes; order Micrococcales; family Microbacteriaceae; genus Plantibacter; species Plantibacter sp. ME-Dv--P-095. Next base: position 39,072 of record NZ_JARVSB010000013.1, on the reverse strand, counting down.
GGCCGAAGCCGGGTGCGAGGATCGGGACGACCGATCGGGTCGGCACCGCCGTCATGCCGAACTCCTCCAGACGGAGCGTGGCACCGATGACGGCACCGATCGAACCCGTCGACCCTGGGTGATGTCTCGCGTTCCAGTGGTCGATCTCGCCGAGCATCGACGCTGCGACAGTGAGGCCTGCGCGGTCCTCGGCGAGCTGGACGTCGCGTCCCTCGGGATTCGAGGTCGCCGTCAGCACGAACAATCCCTTGCCCTCGTGTTCGGCGAGCTCGAGTGCCGGCTGGAGCGAGCCGAAACCCAGGTACGGGTTCACGGTGAGCGCGTCGACTTCGAGCGGGGAACCCGGGGTCAGCCAGGCCTCGGCGTACCCCTCCATGCTCGTCCCGATCTCGCCACGCTTGGCATCGCCGATCACGAGGAGTCCGGCGTCGCGTGCCGCGGCGAGGACACCTTCCAGCGCGACGTAGCCCGCCGACCCGAACCGTTCGAAGAACGCCACCTGCGGCTTCACGATGCCGGCCCGGCCCGCCGTCGCCTCGACGACGGCGAGCCCGAAGGCCCCGGCGCCGGCGGCGGTGTCGGGCAGCCCCCATGCCTCGAGCAGGAAGCGGTGCGGATCGATGCCGACGCAGAGCCGGCCCGACCGGACGAAGACCTCGTCCAGTCGGGTTCCGAACGAAGCCGTCACGAGCGTGCAGCCCGATCGAGTGCGTACTCCTGAAGGGACCGGACCTCGAAGCCCCCGCCGAGTGCCTCGAAGGAGCCGACAGCGGCCGTCAACTGCGCGATCGTCGTGAAGAGCGGCTTGTCCGCTGCGACCGCTGCCGCACGGATCTCGTAGCCGTCCGCGCGGGCGGATCGGCCACTCGGCGTGTTGATGACCATGTCGACCTCGTCGCGGTTGATCAGGTCGACGATCGAGTCGTCCTCCCCCGCTGCGGTGGTCTCGCTGTACTTGCGGACCGTCCGCGCGCTGATGCCGTTCCGGTTCAGGACCTCAGCCGTGCCGTCGGTGGCGAGGATGTCGAAGCCGAGCTGCTGCAGGCGGAGCACCGGCAGGATGATCGAGCGCTTGTCGCGGTCGGAGACCGAGACGAACACCGTGCCGCTCGAGGGCAGACCGCCGTAGGCCGCCTCCTGGCTCTTCGCGAAGGCGCGCGGGAAGTCCTTGTCGATGCCCATGACCTCACCGGTGGAGCGCATCTCCGGCCCGAGCACGCTGTCGACGATCTGACCGTCCTTCGTTCGGAACCGCTTGAAAGGCAGCACGGCCTCCTTCACCGACACCGGGGAGTCGATCGGCACGCGCGACCCGTCGACCGGGGGCAGGAGCCCCGAGTCCTTGAGCTCGGCGACCGTGGCGCCCGTCATGATGAGGGACGCGGCCTTCGCCAGCGGGATGCCGAGCGCCTTCGAGACGAACGGCACGGTGCGGGACGCCCGTGGGTTGGCCTCGATGACGTAGAGGATGCCGGCGCCGATGGCGAACTGCACGTTGAGCAGGCCACGGACCCCGATCCCCTGGGCGATCGCGAGCGTTGCGGTACGGACCCGGTCGATCTCGGCACGGCCGAGGGAGACCGGTGGCAGGGTGCAGCTGGAGTCGCCCGAGTGGATCCCGGCCTCCTCGATGTGCTCCATGACACCGCCGATGTAGAGTTCCTCACCGTCGAACAGGGCGTCCACGTCGATCTCGATCGCGTCGTCGAGGAAGTGGTCGACGAGCAGCGGCTGCGCCGGGCCAACGATGCCCTGGTCCTCGATGCGCACGAAGTAGTCCGTCAGCGAAGCGCTGTCGTAGATGATCTCCATGCCGCGACCGCCGAGGACGAAGCTCGGACGCACGAGGACCGGGTAGCCGATCTCCTCGGCGACCCGGAGCGCGCCCTCGATCTCGACCGCGGTGCCGTTCTTCGGTGCGACGAGCCCGGCGGCGTCGAGGATCTGCTGGAACTGTCCGCGCTCCTCGGCGAGGTCGATGGCGGTCGGCGTGGTGCCGAGGATCGGGACTCCGGCGGCTTCAAGCCCCTTCGCGAGGCCGAGTGCCGTCTGGCCGCCCAGCTGGACGACGACCCCGACGAGCTCGCCGGACTCGCTCTCCGCGTGGATGACCTCGAGCACGTCTTCGAGTGTGAGCGGCTCGAAGTACAGGCGGTCGCTCGTGTCGTAGTCCGTGGAGACCGTCTCGGGGTTGCAGTTGATCATGATGGTCTCGAAGCCGGCGGCCTGCAGCGCGAACGAGGCGTGCACACAGGAGTAGTCGAACTCGATGCCCTGACCGATCCGGTTCGGCCCGGAGCCGAGGATGACGACCTTGCGGCGGTCGCTCGCGACCACCTCGGTCTCCGTGTCGTAGCTGGAGTAGTGGTACGGCGTGAGGGCGGGGAACTCCCCGGCGCAGGTGTCGACCGTCTTGTAGACCGGACGCACGCCGAGGATGTGGCGGACCTCGCGCACCTCCTGCTCGCCGAAGCCGCGGAGCTGACCGATCTGCGCGTCGGAGAAGCCGTGGTTCTTGGCGGTCCGAAGCACCTCGGTGTCGAGGCGTTCGGCCGCGGCGATCCAGTCGGCGACGTCGTTGATGAGGACGATCTGATCGATGAACCACGGGTCGATCTTGGTCGCCTCGAAGACCTGCTCGGCGGTCGCACCCTTCCGGAGCGCCTGCTGGACCACGACGATACGGCCGTCGGTGGGCGTCTTCGAGATCTCGAGCAGCTCGTCGGCGCTGCGTGACTCCTCGCCCCAGTGGAAGCTGGAGCCGCGCTTCTCGAGCGAGCGGAGCGCCTTCTGGAGGGCCGTGGCGTAGTTGCGGCCGATGGCCATCGCCTCGCCCACCGACTTCATGGTGGTGGTCAGCGTCGGGTCCGCGGCCGGGAACTTCTCGAACGCGAACCGCGGGACCTTGACGACGACGTAGTCGAGCGTGGGCTCGAAGCTCGCCGGGGTGACCTTGGTGATGTCGTTCGGGATCTCGTCGAGACGGTAACCGATGGCCAGCTTCGCCGCGATCTTCGCGATCGGGAAGCCGGTCGCCTTCGAGGCGAGGGCGCTCGAGCGCGAGACGCGCGGGTTCATCTCGATGACGATGATGCGGCCGTCGGCCGGGTCCACGGCGAACTGGATGTTGCAACCACCGGTGTCGACACCGACCGCGCGGATGATGTCGATGCCGATGTCGCGGAGCTTCTGGTACTCGCGGTCGGTCAGCGTCAGCGCGGGAGCCACCGTGATCGAGTCTCCGGTGTGGACACCGACGGGGTCGACGTTCTCGATCGAGCAGACGACGACGGTGTTGTCCGCCGTGTCGCGCATGAGTTCGAGCTCGTACTCCTTCCAACCGAGGATCGACTCCTCGAGGAGCACCTCGGTGGTCGGGCTCTGGTGGAGGCCGTCGCCGACGATCCGACGGAGCTCAGCCTCGGTGTACGCGAAGCCCGAGCCGAGACCGCCCATGGTGAACGAGGGACGGACGACGAGCGGGTAGCCGAGGTCCTCGGCGTAGCCGACGGCCTCCTCGACCGTGTGGGCGATGTAGGAGCGGGCCACGTCGGCGCCGGCGTCGAGGACGAGCTGCTTGAAGATCTGGCGGTCCTCGCCCTTGTTGATCGCCTCGAAGTTCGCTCCGATGAGCTCGACGTCGTACTTCTCGAGGATCCCGTGCTCGTGGAGCTGGATCGCCGCGTTCAGGGCCGTCTGGCCGCCTAGCGTCGGGAGGATGGCGTCGGGCTTCTCCTTCGCGATGATCGTCTCGATGACCTGCCACGTGATCGGCTCGACGTAGGTCGCGTCGGCGAAGTCGGGGTCGGTCATGATCGTCGCCGGGTTCGAGTTGACGAGGATGACGCGGACGCCCTCCTCTCGCAGGACTCGGCAGGCCTGGGTGCCCGAGTAGTCGAACTCCGCGGCCTGCCCGATGACGATCGGCCCGGAGCCGATGACGAGGACGCTGTTGATGTCGTCGCGCTTGGGCACTAGTTGTTCTCCTTGGTGCTGGAAGTGGTGGCGTGGCCGGTCACGAGATCGCGGAACCGGTCGAACAGGTAGACCGCGTCGTGCGGACCGGAGGCGGACTCCGGGTGGTACTGGACCGAGAAGGCGGGGATGTCGATGCAGTTGATGCCCTCGACGACCTCATCGTTCAGGCTGTAGTGGCTGACCTCGGCGAGCCCGAACCCGGCAGGCGTCTCGTGACGGCCCTCGATGGGCAGGTCGACCGCGAACCCGTGGTTCTGCGAGGTGATCTCCACCCGGCCGGTCGCCTTGTCGAGGACCGGCTGGTTGATCCCACGGTGGCCGAAGGGCAGCTTGTAGGTGTCGAAGCCGAGCGCCCGGCCCAGCAGCTGGTTGCCGAAGCAGATCCCGAAGTACGGCACGCCTGCCCGGAGCACGTCCTGCAGGAGCGCGACGTGCGCGTCGCTGGCGGCTGGGTCGCCGGGGCCGTTCGAGAAGAACAGGGCGGAGGGCTCGAGCGCGAGGACCTCGGCCGAGGTCACCGACTGCGGCAGCACCACGACGTCGAAGCCGCGGGCGGCGAGGTGGTTGAGCGTGGAGGTCTTGACGCCGAGGTCGAGGACCGCGACGGAACCGACACGCTCGCCCACCGCCTCGACGGTGTACTGCTCGGTGGTGGAGACCTGACCGGACAGGTTGAGACCGGCCATCTGTGCACCGGCGCGGACGAGACTGAGCTGCTCGGCGCCGGAGAGCTCGAAGTCCTCCCCCGAGAACACGCCGCCGCGCATGGAGCCGGCGGACCGGATGTGTCGGGTCACCGCACGGGTGTCGATGCCGCTGATGCCCACGACACCGTCCTGGACGAGTTCGTCGTCGAGCGAGCGGTCCGCGCGGAAGTTGGAGACGACGCGGGAGGCGTCGCGCACCACGTACCCGGCGACCCAGACGCGGGCGGACTCCATGTCCTCGCGGTTGACGCCGGTGTTGCCGATGTGCGGCGCCGTCATGAGGACGATCTGGCCGGCGTAGGACGGGTCGGTCAGGGTCTCCTGGTAGCCGGTCATGCCGGTGGCGAAGACGACCTCGCCGAGCGTGCGGCCGGTGGCACCGTAGGCGTGCCCGACGTAGCGGTTGCCGTCCTCGAGGACGAGTACCGCTGGACTGGGTGGGGTGAAGGAGGTCATGGTCGAGCCCTCTCGTGAGGCGGTGGGGTGCGGTCGTCGGTCGAGGAGGCCTCGCCGACGGTGTCTGGAGTGCCGGTCGGCCGGAGTCCGGCGTCCGCGGCGGGGATGATGCTCGTGACGGCGTCGATGATGCGGGCGCGGTCGGCCTGCTCGAGGACGCGGAAGGTGCTGTCGGCGATCACCGACGGGACGGGGCGCCAGCTCAGACGGAGGAGCCCGCCCGGCTCGACGACCCGGTCGATCGTGAGGTTGGTCTGGTCGATCCCGACGATGCTCGTCGCCGGGATGAAGGTCGGCCGCTCCCCGGGGACGTCGACGACGACACCGGCTGCTCCGAGCTCGAGCGTCACCCGCGAGCGATAGCGCAGACCTTCGAGGGCCAGGCGCTCCAGCGGCTGGTCGTGCTTCGACGTCGCGACGTAGAGGACCTCGACCGTCAGGGACGGGACGGGACGGGGGTCGGGGAGCTCGGGGAGCGGTCCGATCCGGGCGTCGCGCGAGACCCGACGCCGCCAGGCGAGCGCCATGAGGGCGAGGACGCCGAGGAGGAAGACGGCGACGAGGAGCGCGGCGAGGATGCGTCCGTCCATCAGTGCTCGACCTCGGCGGCGCGCGCGGCGCGTCGTGCGGCGGCCGCGACCTGCTCCGACGGCAGCACGGCGCCCTCCAGGACGGTCGCGTAGCCCCGGTGGAAGGTCGCGATGACCCGGCCGGGCAGCTCCAGGCCGAGGTAGGGAGAGTTCACGCCCTTGCCGGCGAGGTCGACCGTGCCGAACGGCCGGCTGGCCGCGGTGTCGTACAGTACGAGTTCCGCGGGCGCGCCCACCTCGAGCGGGGACCCCTGACCGGTGATCCGCCCGATCCTCGCGGGCGTCGCCGACAGCACCCGCGCGACGTCGTTCCAGTCGAGCAGCCCGGTCGCCACCATCGACGCGTGCACGACGGAGAGGGCGGACTCCAGCCCCACCATGCCGTTCGCCGCGGCGTCCCACTCGCAGTCCTTCGCTTCCACCGGATGGGGTGCGTGGTCCGTCGCGACGATGTCGATCGTGCCGTCCGCGAGGGCCTCGCGCAGCGCGTGGACGTCCTCAGCCCGACGCAGCGGCGGGTTCACCTTGTACCGGGCGTCGTAGCTCGCCACGGACTCCTCGGTGAGCAGCAGGTGGTGCGGAGTGACTTCGGCGGTGACCGGGATGCCGCGGGCCTTGGCCCATCGGATGACGTCGACGGAGCCGGCCGTCGAGACGTGACAGATGTGCAGGCGGGAACCCACGTGCTCGGCGAGGAGCACATCCCGCGCGATGATCGACTCCTCGGCGACCGCCGGCCAGCCCGTGAGACCGAGTTCACCCGAGAGGGCGCCCTCGTTCATCTGTGCGCCGACAGTGAGCCGCGGTTCCTGCGCATGCTGCGCGATGACGCCGTCGAAGGCCTTCACGTACTCCAGCGCACGACGCATGAGCAGCGGGTCGGAGACACACAGTCCGTCGTCCGAGAAGACGCGGACCTTGGCACGCGAGGACGCCATCGCGCCGAGTTCGGCGAGCCGCTCCCCCGCGAGTCCGACCGTCACAGCGCCGATCGGCTGCACGGTGGCGTAGCCGGCGCGTTCACCGAGCGACTGCTCCTGCTCGACGACCCCGGCCGTGTCGGCGACCGGCGAGGTGTTGGCCATCGCGAACACCGCGGTGAAGCCACCGGCCGCCGCGGCACGCGTCCCGGTGAGCACCGTCTCGCTCTGCTCGAAGCCGGGCTCGCGGAGATGCGTGTGGAGGTCGACGAGTCCCGGCAGGGCCAGCAGGCCGTCCGCGTCGACGACGGTGGCTCCCGAGGCGCTCAGGCCGGAGCCGAGTTCCGCGATCCGTCCCTCCCGGAGGAGGAGGTCGGTGCGTGATCCGTCGGCGAGGGTCGCTCCGGTGATCAGCGTGACGTCGGGGTTCGATACGGGCTCAGACACGGGTGGATTCCTCTCGATCGCCGGACAGCAGCAGGTACAGCGCGGCCATCCGGACCGACACCCCGTTGGCGACCTGTTCGAGGACGGTCGACTGGGGCGAGTCGGCTGCCCCGGACGAGATCTCCAGTCCGCGGTTCATCGGTCCGGGGTGCATGACAATGCTAGCCGGGTCGAGCCGCGCGAGCCGTTCGTCGTCGAGCCCCCAGCGTCTGGAATACTCCCGGCTGTTCGGGAAAAAGGCGGCCTGCATGCGTTCGGACTGGATCCGGAGCATCATCAGGACGTCGGGACGCTGGGCGATGGCGTCGTCCAGGTCGTAGCGGACGGTCGCCGGCCACGGGCCGAGGTCCACCGGGAGCAGTGTCGGCGGGGCGACGAGGGTGACCTCGGCGCCGAGGGTGTCCAGCAACCAGACGTTCGAGCGGGCGACCCGCGAGTGGAGGATGTCGCCGACGATCGTCACCGCGACGCCGTCGAGCGCACGGCCGCGTGACCCGCCACCGTGGATGCGCTTGCGCATCGTGAACGCGTCCAGCAGGGCCTGCGTCGGGTGCTCGTGCGTCCCGTCTCCCGCGTTGAGGATGCCGGCGTCGATCCACCCGCTGTCCGCGAGGGTCTGCGGAGCCCCTGAGGCGGAGTGCCGGATCACGACGGCGTCGGCGTGCATGGCGGCGAGGGTCTGCGCGGTGTCCTTGAGGCTCTCGCCCTTCGAGACGCTCGATCCCTTGGCGCTGAAGGTGATCACATCGGCCGACAACCGCTTCGCAGCCGCCTCGAAGGAGATCCTCGTGCGGGTCGAATCCTCGAAGAACAGGTTGACGACCGTCTTGCCGCGGAGGGTCGGCAGCTTCTTGACCTCGCGCGACTGCGTGTCGGCCATGTCCTCGGCGACGTCGAGGATCTCGATCGCCTCGTCGCGCGTCAGCGTCTTCGTCGACAGCAGGTGCCTCACTCGCCACTCCCCTCGATCGTGACCGCGTCGGCCCCGTCGAATTCGGTGAGCCTGACGTAGATGCGCTCCGCCTGCGACGACGGCAGGTTCTTGCCGACGAAGTCGGGTCGGATCGGGAGCTCGCGGTGGCCGCGGTCGACGAGGGCGGCGAGCCGCACGACGCGCGGGCGGCCGAGATCCGTCAGGGCGTCCAGAGCGGCGCGGATCGTGCGCCCCGAGTACAAGACGTCGTCGACGAGGACGACCGTGCGGCCGTCGATGCCCTCCGGTGGGAGCGTCGTCGGCTGTGGTGCACGGGTCGGGTGCTTCGCCAGGTCGTCGCGGTACATCGTGACGTCGAGGGCACCAGACCGGATGGTCGCGCCGGAGATGGCGGAGATCGAGGCGGCGATCCGTGTCGCGAGGATGACCCCGCGGGTGGGGATGCCGAGGATGACGAGGTCGTCAGCTCCGCGGTTGGACTCGAGGATCTCGTGGGAGATCCGAGTCAACGCCCGCGTGATGTCAGCTTCGTGCAGCACGGTACGTGCGCTCATCGCCGACTCCCTTCTCCGCCTCTCTGGACGGTCTTAAAGGTTGTCTTGGTCAACACCCGAGCCTAGCAGCCGGATCAGGCCTCGTAGAGCTCCAACGGGAGACCGTCGGGATCGAAGAAGAACAGCATCTTCCGGGAGGTGTGCGGGTCGATCCGGACGTCTTCGACCCGGACGCCCAGTTCGACCAGACGGGCGTGGCCGGCGTCGACGTCGTCGACCGCGAACGCCAGGTGCCTGAGACCGAGCGCTTCGGGCCCCGATGCGCGCGCCGGCGGGTCCGGGAAGGAGAACAGCTCGATGAGGTACTCGCCGTTCAGGGCGAGGTCGCCCATCCAGGAGTCGCGCTCCGCGCGGTACACCTCGGTGATCAGCTCGCAGCCGAGCACCGAGGTGTAGAAGCGCTTCGACCGCTCGTAGTCGCTGGCGATGATCGCGATGTGATGCACGCGCTTCAGCGGCAGGGCCGGGCCGGTCTCGTCGCCCATGGTCATCGCGGGTTGATCTGCGAGATCTTGCCGAGGAGCCCGTTGATGAACCCCGCCGAGTCGTCGGTCGACAGCGTCTTGGCCGCCTCGACCGCCTCGTCGATGGCGACGCCGTGCGGCACCTCGTCGTTGAACAGGATCTCCCAGATGGCGATCCGGAGGATGGCGCGGTCGACCGTCGGCATCCGCGCGAGGGTCCAACCCTGGGCGTACGTCTCGATCTGCTCGTCGATCTCCTCGGCGTGGTCGCCGACGCCGTCGACGATCTCACGGGCGTACAGCCAGGAGGCCTGGCGGTCGGGTTCGCTGACCGCACGTGCTGCCTCAGCCGAGAGGACCTCGGCGAGGGTCTGCTGACGGACGTCGGCCTGGTACAGCAGATCGAGGGCGCGTTTCCGCGCCTTGGTCCGAGCGCTCACTCGTTGACGCGACCGAGGTAGTCACCGGTGCGGGTGTCGACCTTGACCTTGGTGCCGGTCTCGAGGAAGAGCGGGACCTGGATCTCGTAGCCGGTCTCGACGGTCGCCGGCTTCGTGCCACCGGTCGAGCGGTCGCCCTGGAGGCCGGGCTCCGTGTAGGTGACCTCGAGGATGACCGAGGCGGGGAGCTCGACGTACAGCGGGTTGCCGTTGTTCAGGGCGACCGTGACGTCCTGGTTCTCCAGGAGGAAGTTCTTGGTGTCGCCCACGACGACGGCCGGGATCGTGATCTGGTCGTAGTCGCTCTTGTCCATGAACACGAAGGAGTCGCCGTCCGCGTACAGGTAGGTGAAGTCGCGGCGGTCGACGTTCTCGACGTCGATCTTCGTGCCCGCGTTGTACGTCTTGTCGACGACCTTGCCGGTCATGATGTTCTTCATCTTGGTGCGGACGAACGCGCCACCCTTGCCCGGCTTGACGTGCTGGAACTCGATCACCGTCCAGAGCTGCCCGTCGATGTTCAGGACGATGCCGTTCTTGATGTCAGCGGTAGAAGCCATGCGCGAGAATGTCCGTTCGTGGAAAGTGTGCGGCCGGATACGACCCAACGAACGAGTGTAACCGCTGGGAGGACCGCTGACCAACGCGGCCGTGGCGTTCCGGGTCGTGTCGGTCGTCAGGCGGTGGTCCGCCGCACGACGAGGTCGAGTGCGAGACGGTAGGAGTCGAAACCGAATCCGGCGATGACCCCGGTCGCGACCGCCGAGATGACGCTCGTGTGTCGGAACGTCTCCCGGGTGTGCGGATTCGACAGGTGCACCTCGACGAGGATGAGACCCGCTTTGGTGACCATGGCCGCGGCATCCCGGAGGCCGTAGCTGTAATGCGTGAACGCTGCGGGATTCAGGATCACGGGTGTCCGTGAATCCACAGCCTCGTGGAGCCAGCCGATGAGTTCGCCCTCGTCGTCCGTCTGGCGGAGGTCGATCCGTGTCCCGGTACCCGCCTCTCCCTCGAGCAGCGTGCGCAGTGCATCGAGGTCGGCCGAGCCGTAGACGTCGGGTTCGCGGCTGCCGAGGCGTCCGAGGTTCGGTCCGTTGAGGACGAGCACGGTGGTCATGTGTCGAGGGTATCCGTTCCGGACGAGCGCTCGCGGCGCGCGTTGGCGTCGATCAGGAGCCGATCTCCTGGTAGGCGGCGAACAGCAGCGAGGTCTCGGGGCCCTGCAGGACGGTCGGCTTGGCCAGGTCGTCGAGCACGATGAACCGCAACATCGACCCACGGGTCTTCTTGTCGCGCTGCATGGTGGCGAGGAGGGTGTTCCAGCGACCGACGGGATATGCGGTCGGCAGGCTGAGCGACTCCAGGACACGGCGGTGGCGGTCGACGACCTCGTCAGACAACCGACCCGCGAGACGGGACAGCTCCGCGACGTACATCATGCCGATGGCGACGGCGGCGCCGTGCCGCCACTGGTAGCGCTCGGCGTGCTCGATCGCGTGACCCAGGGTGTGGCCGTAGTTGAGGATCTCGCGGAGCCCCTGTTCGGTGAAGTCCTCGCTGACGACGTCGGCCTTCATCCGGATGGCGAGCTCGATGCATCGGCGGAAGGCCGGGGTCGTCGGATCGGTGGCCGCGTCGACGTCCGCCTCGATGAGGTCGAGGATCTCGGGGTAGCGGATGAACCCGGCCTTCGCGACCTCCGCGAAGCCCGCGAGGATCTCGTTCTTCGGCAGTGTGTCGAGGGTGTCGAGGTCCGCGATCACGGCAGCGGGTGCGTAGAAGGCGCCGACGAGGTTCTTGCCCTCGGCGGTGTTGATGCCCGTCTTCCCGCCGACCGCCGCATCGACCATGCCGAGGACCGTCGTCGGGAGCTGCACGAGTCGGACGCCGCGCAGCCAGGTGGCCGCCACGAAGCCGGCGAGGTCGGTGACCGCGCCACCGCCGAAACCGATGACCGCGTCGGATCGCGTGAAATCGGCCTGCCCGAGCACGCCCCAACAGAACGCGGCGACCTCGACGCGCTTGCCGGCTTCGGCGTCGGGCACCTCGGCAAGGAGCACCTGGTAGCGGTCGCTGAGGGACTCGCGCAGCTTCGAGGCCTTCTCCCCCAGTGTCGACGGGTGCACGATGAGGACCCGCTGCACGCCCGTGCCCAGTGCGTCGACGATCGTGTCCTCGAGCCCGCGACCGATCGTGATCGAGTACGGTGCGGAGCCCGTGACCTCGATGACGGTGCGCTCGGGCGAGGTGGTCGGTTCGGTGCTCATGCAGGCTCCTTCACCCAGGCGACGAGCTCGTCGACGATGCCTGAGATGGGTCGGTGCGAGGTGTCGAAGGTGACATCCGCGAGTCGTTCGTAGAGGGGGCGGCGTGCTGCGGCGATGCGTGACCAGGCACCGGGATCGTCGCGGAGGAGCGGCCGTTTGTCGAGGTTGGCCCGTGCCAGCACGGCCTGCTCGGTCACGGTGAGCAGCACGACCCGAGCATCGGAGAGCTCACGCTGTGTGTCCTCGTCGAGGACTGCTCCTCCGCCGAGTGACACGATCGCCGGCTGTGCGAGCGCCGCCGCGACCGCCTCGCGCTCGAGGGCACGGAAGTGCGCTTCACCGTGCTGCTCGAACATCCGTGCAATGGGGCCGTGCTCGCCGGAGACGACGTTGTCGGTGTCGACGAACGGGAGCCCGAGGCGTTTCGCGAGCTGCTTGCCGACGCGGCTCTTCCCCGAGCCCATCGGTCCGATCAGGACGACCGGGAGCCGGAGCCCGTCGGCCTGATCAGGCATCGGCGCCGGAGGCGTGATCGCCTCGCGTGCGCAGGTTCGACGGGATCGCCGCGAGGTATCCGTCGAGGTTGCGCTTCGTCTCGGTGACCGAGTCGCCGCCGAACTTCTCCAGCACCGCCTCGGCGAGGACGAGGGCGACCATGGCCTCGGCCACGACGCCCGAGGCTGGCACCGCACAGACGTCGGACCGCTGGTGGTGGGCGGTCGCGGCCTCGCTCGTCGCGACGTCGACCGTCCGGAGCGAGCGCGGGACCGTCGCGATGGGCTTCATACCGGCGCGGACACGGAGGACCGTGCCCGTCGTCATGCCGCCCTCGGTGCCACCGGCGCGATCGCTCTGACGCGCGATGCCGTCGGCCTCCTGGACGAGTTCGTCGTGTGCCGCCGAGCCACGGCGTGTCGTGGTGAGGAAGCCGTCGCCGACCTCGACGCCCTTGATGGCCTGGATGCCCATGAGCGCGGCCGCGAGCCGGGCGTCGAGCCGACGATCCCAGTGCACGTACGAGCCGAGGCCCGGCGGGAGACCGTAGGCCAGGACCTCGACGATGCCACCGAGGGTGTCGCCGTCCTTCTTGGCCGCGTCGACCTCGGCGACCATCCGCTCGGACGTGGCGGCGTCGAAGCAGCGCAGCGGATCGGCGTCGAGTGCGTCGACGTCGGACGGGAGCGGGAGCCGGGCGTCCTCCGGCACGCGGACGGGGCCGATCGACAGGGTGTGGCTGACAAGCCTGATCCCGAGTTCCGCGAGGAAGGACCGCGCGACGGCGCCGAGGGCGACGCGAGCGGCGGTCTCCCGAGCGCTCGCGCGCTCGAGGACGGGGCGGGCCTCGTCGAAGCCGTACTTCTGCATGCCGGTGAGATCGGCGTGACCGGGGCGAGGACGGGTGAGCGCTGCGCTGCGACCGCGGGACTTCTCGGAGACCTCGGTCGGCTCGGGGCTCATCACCTCTTCCCACTTCGGCCACTCGGTGTTGCCGACGCGGATCGCGACCGGGCTGCCCATCGAGAAGCCGTGTCGGACGCCACCCGAGAGGTGCAGCTCGTCCGCCTCGAACTTCATGCGGGAGCCGCGGCCGTAGCCGAGCTTGCGGCGGGCGAGGTCGGCACGGATGCCGTCCATGGAGATGGGGACGCCGGACGGGAGTCCCTCGAGGACGGCGATGAGTTCCGGGCCGTGAGACTCTCCGGCAGTGAGCCAACGAAGCATGGACCTATCCTTCCACAGAGCCGGGACCCGCCGGTGCGCGGCGAACCGGACGCCGGCCGATCGTGGCCCGTTCGGTCATCTCTGAGGGTGAGATCCGTCGACCGGTGTCCCCGTCGCGTCCAGGTCGACGGCTGCGAGCATGGCGCCGAGGACCGCCGGCTCCTCGTCGAGCGGGACCGAGGGATCGCCGTGCACGAAGATCCGCACCTGCAGCAGTGCCTGATGGACGAGCATCGACAAGCCGCTGAGGACGGACCCTCCGGCCGCCGACCAGGCCGTCGCGAGCGCACTGGGCCAGGGATCGTACGCGACGTCGAGCAGCAGTCCGCCGGGTGCCAGGGTCAGCACGGGACCCGGTTCGGTGAGCGCGCCGCCAGGGAGCGTGCTGATGACGAGCGGCGCATCGGGCACTCGGCCGTCGATCGGTCCTGAACCGAATCGCAGCCCCAGGTGCTCGGCCAGCGTCTGGAGCGGCTGCGCCTGCGCCGGCGTGCGGAGTGCCACGTGCACCTCCTGCGCGCCGAGCTCGGCCACCGCCATGATCGCGGAGGCTGCCGTCGCTCCCCCGCCGAGCACGACGGCGCCCGTGACCACGTCGACACCCGCCGCGCCGATCGCCCGCACGATCCCGCCGACGTCGGTGTTGAAGCCCTCCACCCGTCGAGCGCCGTCCGCGGTGTACCCGATGCGAACGGTGTTGACGGCCCCCGTCTCGTGGGCTGCACGGTCGGCGTGGTCGACGAGTTCGAGCGCGCGATGCTTCAACGGCATGGTCAGGGAGAGGCCGCGCCACGCCGGACCGAGGTCGTCCAAGAAGGCGTCGAGCCGGGCGGCGTCGAGCTCGTGCCGACCGTAGCTCCAGTCCAGGCCGAGCACCCGGTAGGCGGCCGTGTGCAGGGCCGGTGACTTGGAGTGCTCGATCGGCGACCCGAGCACGGCCAGGCGTGTTCGGACTGCAGGTCCGTCAGCCGGTTCCGTTCCCCGCATGGTGTCCTGCACGGCTACTGGTACTCGGGGTGTTCGTCCATCCAGGACAACCACTTGTCGACCGCTGCCTCGTGCTCCTCCTGGGTAGTCGAGAAGATGGTCTCGCCGGAGTCGAGGTTCCAGGTGACGAAGTAGAGCCAGGGACCCTCCGCCGGGTGCAACGCCGCGTCGATCGCCAGGTCGCCCGGGTTGGAGATCGGTCGGACGACCATCCCCGGGTGGACGTAGGTGTTGTAGGGGTTCGAGGCGTCCTCGCGCTCGGCGTCCGTGGTCGAGACGCGGTGCGTGTTCCCCGTGCCGTAGGCCACCGTCGCGTCGGACTGCAACAGGCCGCTCTCCCACTGGGACGGGTCGAGACGGTTGAGGAAGACCCGCGAGACCTTGTAGTAGTCGTCGCGGAGGCCGGCCTCCTTCTGGATGAGCGAGGCGAGGACGATCGTCTTCCAGCGGTCCTCCGGCTTCACGCCGGCGTCGTCGAGGGCCTGGAACGACCGGTTCACAAGGGTCTGCAGGACCGCGTGCGCATCGCCGCCGTCCGGGAGGCTGTACGTGGCCGGGAACAGGAAGCCCTCGAGGGAGGTCGCCTCGGCGGGCAGGCCGAA
Source organism: Plantibacter sp. ME-Dv--P-095 (assembly GCF_030209365.1). Taxonomy (NCBI): domain Bacteria; kingdom Bacillati; phylum Actinomycetota; class Actinomycetes; order Micrococcales; family Microbacteriaceae; genus Plantibacter; species Plantibacter sp. ME-Dv--P-095. Next base: position 24,001 of record NZ_JARVSB010000013.1, on the reverse strand, counting down.
CGACGCGACGTCGGCGGCCGCGGCCTGCAGCTCCTCCAGTGGGATGCCGGTCCCCTCGGCGATGGACGGCAGGGCGTCCTGCTCGGCGGTCCCCTCGGGGATCACGAAGGTGTCCTCCATACGGTTCGCTTCATCGGTCAGCGCCGCGAGGGCGGTTTCGGCGCTCATCTTGAGCTTCAGCTTGTACGCCCCGGGGAAGAACTCCGGCTGGGTCGGCTGCGCGAGGAGGAGGTCGTAGAAGGCGTCGAACGACTTCGTGACACCAGCGTCGTGCAGGTTCGTCGCGATGTCCTCTCCGATGTCGCCCTCATTGATCATCACGACGACCTCGCCGCTCCCGGCGCCTTCGAAGTCGTTGGGCTCCTCCCAACCGAGCACCTTCCGGATCTGCGGCTCGTAGCTCGTCCAGACGACCGCGGCGCAGGCCGCGAGACCGCCGACGACGACGATCGACACGATGAGGGCGATGAGTCCGCGACGGCCGCGGCGCCGCTTGGGCGGCTCGCCGCCGGCGAGCGAGCGGCGTCGCCCTCGGTGGATGGGCTGCGCTCCGGCCTCGTCGGCGGAGTCGTCCTCGGCGAGCAGGTCCTCGAACGCGGGGATGGTGGTCGTCCTGGCCGGCTTTGGCGACGGCTCTTCGATGAGCGAACGGGGCTCGGATGATTCGGCGTCGACCGATTCCGGGCCGGCGGCGGTCGAGGTGGGCGACGACGCGGCGGCCGGCGAGGCGTCGGACGATTCGGACGGCACTCGATCGAGCGGCGTGGTGGCCGCCGTCGCGGAGGGGGCCGTGGGGCCTGGGTTCGCAGCGGAGGCGCTCTGGTTCGCTCCGCCCGGTGCCTCTGCGGCCTCGCGGCCCGCAGCCTCGGTGAGGTCACCCTGGTCGGCCGGCGCCGATGAGGCGGCAGCCGCTTCGCGTCGCTGGCGGGCCTCTCGACGGGACAACGGTGCCGGCTGCTCGGGGCCCGCGGCGTTCCGCTCGGACGTGAAAAGGTCCGCCAGCGGGTCGTCTTCTGGGCTGTTCTGAGGTGTCAGATTCGACACAGGCACGTCCTGTTCACGGGTCGACGGGGGTTCCGGGGGGACGCCCCGAACCGCGTTCGGCGTCGAGGGCGTACTGCAAGAGTATGACGGCCGCCACTTGATCGACAATCGAACGCGTCTGCTTCTGCCGTTTCCCAGCCGAGCGCAAGGCGCTGTGCGCGGTCACCGTCGTCAACCGCTCGTCGACCAATCGGCCTGGGACTCCCGTCAGGGCCACCAGTCTCGCCGCGAACTCCCGGGCGTCCTGCGTGGACGCGGTGTCCTTGCCCGACAGTGCGATGGGAAGCCCGACGACCAGCTCGACCGCGCCGAGCTCCGTCGCGATCGCAGCGATCGCCCTGAGGTCGGCGTCGCCTCCGAGGTCGCGCTGAACCGTCTCCACGGGGGTGGCGAGCAGACCGTCGGGGTCGCTCCGCGCGACCCCGACCCGCGCCTTCCCGACGTCGACGCCGAGGCGGACGCCCCGGCGGAACGCCTCCACGTCAGCCGATCTCGCGGGCGACGGCCGCGAGCGCATCGCCCAGCGCGGCGGCGTCGACGCCGCCACCCTGCGCCATGTCGTCCTTGCCGCCACCGTTGCCGCCGAGCACGCCGGCGGCGACCCGCACGAGCGCCCCCGCCTTGAGCCCTGCGTCGCGAGCACCCTGGTTGGTCGCCACCACGATCGCCGGCTTCCCGGCGACGACGGCGCCGAGCGCGACGACGGCAGGAGCCGTTCCGAGGCGCTCCCGGAGCTGCGTGACCAGCGTGCGGACGTCGTTCGGCGAACCGAGCTCGCCGAGGTGCTCGGCCACGAGCGACACCGCTCCGACCTGGTGCGCGGTCTGCACGAGCGCCGGGAGGCGTTCGCTCAGGCCGCGGGCTTCGAAGGCCGCGATCTTCTTCTCAGCGGCCTTGAGATTCGCGACGAGCTCGGAGATCCGCTCCGGCAGCTGCTCCTTCGGGGTCTTCAAGCTGCCGGAGAGCTGCGACACGAGTGCCCGCTCAGCGGTGAGGTCACGGAAGGCCTCCAACCCGACGAGGGACTCGACACGACGGTTCGTCGAACCGACCGAGGACTCGCTGATCAAGCTGATGAGCCCGATCTCAGCACTGGAGTCGACGTGCGTCCCCGCGCAGAGTTCGCGAGACCAGGGGCCGCCGATGTCGACGACCCGGACCGTTTCGCCGTACTTCTCGCCGAAGAGCGCCATGGCTCCGAGCGCCTTCGCGTCGTCCAACGCCATCTCGCGGGTGGACACCTGCAGGTTGTCGCGGATCGCGTTGTTCGAGATCTCCTCGATCTCCGTCTTCGTCGCCGGTGAGAGCGGCTGGTTCCACGTGAAGTCGAGCCGCAGGTAGCCGGCCTTGTTCGACGAGCCGGACTGGTGTGCGCTGGAACCGAGGACCTGCCGCAGGGCGGCGTGGATGATGTGCGTCCCCGAGTGCGCCTGCTGCGCCCCGCGCCGGTAGCTCGCGTCGACGACCGTGGTCGCCGGGGCGTCGAGACCGACCTCGCCCTGGCTCACCTGCACCTTGTGCGCGATGAGGCCCTTCACGGGCTTCTGGACGTCGAGGACCTCGAGCTCGAACCCGGGACCGACGATCACACCCTGGTCGGCTTCCTGACCGCCGGACTCGGCGTAGAGGGAGGTCTCCGCGAGGATCACCTCGGCGATGTCTCCGGCGACCGCACGCTGGACGGGGTGTCCGTCGACGATGATCCCGAGGATGCGACTCTCGGTCTCGAGCTCGGTGTACCCGGTGAACACCGTCTCACCCTTGGCGCGGATGTCGCTGTACACGGAGAGGTCGGCGAGGACGCTCTTCTTCGCCTTCGCGTCGGCCTTCGCGCGCTGGCGCTGTGCCGTCATGAGGGAGTCGAACGCGCCGCGGTCGACGGAGAGACCCGCCTCCTCCGCGATCTCGAGCGTCAGGTCGATCGGGAACCCGTAGGTGTCGTGGAGGAGGAAGGCCGAATCCCCGGCGAGTGCCGGCTGACCGGACTCTTTCGTCTTCTCGAGGGCGAGGTCGAGGATGGTCGTGCCGCTGGCCAGTGTGCGGAGGAAGGTCTCCTCCTCGGCGTAGGCGCTCTGCGAGATGCGGCCGAAGTCGGCCTCCACCTCGGGGTAGGCCGCCTTCATGGCGTCGCGAGAGGCGGAGAAGAGCTCGGGGAAGGTGGCCGTGTCGACACCGAGGAGGCGCATGGCACGGACGGTCCGACGCATGAGGCGCCGGAGGATGTACCCGCGGCCTTCGTTCGACGGGGTGATCCCGTCGCTCATGAGCATGAGCGAGGAGCGCACGTGGTCGGCGATGACCCGCATGCGGACGTCGTCGTCGTGATCCGCGCCGTATCGACGGCCGCTCAACTCCGCCGCGCGGTCGAGCACGGGCCGGACCTGGTCGATCTCGTACATGTTCTCGACGCCCTGCTTGAGGAAGGCGACGCGCTCGAGACCCATCCCGGTGTCGATGTTCTTCTTCGGGAGCTCACCGACGATGTCGAAGTCGACCTTGCCGCGCACGTTCTCGATCAGGTACTGCATGAAGACGAGGTTCCAGATCTCGACGTAGCGGTCGTCGTCCGTCGCGGGACCACCGTCGATGCCGTACTTCGGGCCACGGTCGAAGAAGATCTCGGAGCAGGGTCCTGCGGGACCGGGCTGGCCGGTCGACCAGTAGTTGGTGTCCTTGTCGAGACGCTGGATCCGGTGCTCCGGCAGGCCCGCGACCCGCTTCCACAGGTCGATCGCCTCGTCGTCGTCCTTGTAGACGGTGACCCAGAGGTCCTTCTCGTCGAAGGCGAGGCCGCCGCTCGACTCACTGCCGGTCAGGAGCTCCCAGGCGTAGGTGATCGCCCCCTCCTTGAAGTAGTCGCCGAAGGAGAAGTTGCCGTTCATCTGGAAGAAGGTGCCGTGACGAGGGGTCTTGCCGACCTCTTCGATGTCGTTGGTCCTGATGCACTTCTGGACACTCGTCGCACGATCGAACGGCGCTGGGACGACCCCGGTGAGGTACGGCACGAACGGCACCATGCCCGCGACCGTGAAGAGCAACGACGGGTCGTCGCTGACGAGCGAGGCGGAGGGGACGACGGTGTGCCCCCGATCGCCGAAGAAGGTGAGCCAGCGGGAGCGGATGTCAGCGGTGTCCATGGTGTCCGTACGTCAGGGGGTGTGCGTGTCGATGTTCGTGCAGCAGCGGCGGTGCCCGGGTGGGCGGACCGTCACGGCTTGGTGAGGCCTTCGGCAGCGTCCTCGACGCGGGAGACGACGGTCTCCGCCGAGTCGCGCAACTGCGCCTCGCGCTCCTTGTAGGCGTCGCCGACGGTGTCGGTGAACTCCCTGATGCGGGAGTCGAGCTCGGAGAAGAACCGCTTGCCGGACTGTGTCTTGTTGATCTCGTGGGCGACGACGAAGCCGGCGCCGATACCGACGATCAGCCAGAACACGTTCTTCATGGGGACTCCTCATCTGCGGTGCGATCACCCGGGTGTGCTCGGGCGTGCCAAGCAACCATCGTAGTCGAGCCCTGGAACCGGATGGCGTCGGTGAACGACGAAGAGGCACCGGCCGGAGCCGATGCCTCTTCGTGGTTCGCCCGGGACCGGGCCGCAGTCCTAGCGGGCTGCGTAGTACTCGACGACGAGCTGGACCTCGCAGGTCACGGGGATCTCGGCGCGCTTGGGGCGACGCTCGAGCCGTGCCTGGAGCTTGTCGAGCTCGACCGAGAGGTACGAGGGCACCTTCGGAAGGACGTCGACGTGGCCGCCGGCTGCAGCGACCTGGAAGGGCTCGGTGCCCTCGGAGCGCGGCTTGACGTGGATGAGCTGACCCGGCTTCACACGGAACGACGGGCGGTCGACGAGCTGGCCGTCGACCATGATGTGACGGTGCACGACCATCTGGCGGGCCTGAGCCGTGGTGCGGGCGAAGCCGGCGCGGAGGACGAGCGCGTCGAGACGCGTCTCGAGGATCTCGACGAGGTTCTCACCGGTCAGGCCCTGGGTGCGACGCGCTTCCTGGAAGGCGATCTTGAGCTGGGCCTCGCGGATGCCGTACTGGGCGCGCAGACGCTGCTTCTCGCGCAGACGGACCGCGTAGTCGCTGTCGGCCTTGCGCTTGGTGCGGCCGTGCTCACCGGGAGCGTAGGGACGCTTCTCGAGGTACTTGGCAGCCTTCGGGGTGAGGGCGATGCCGAGGGCCCGCGAGAGGCGGGTCTTGCTGCGGGTACGTGACTTGGTAGACACGGTTTCCTTTCAATGAAGTCTCAAACGATGAATGACCGACGCGAGAACGCGCCGGTGATCCGGAATCACACCGGACAAAGTCAGAGGGGTCCGCCGGGGCTGTTCGGCTACAGAACACGCCCGTCGAACACGGTGATCGAGCAGCCGCGCAGTCACACCGGTTCTAGGCGGATCAATACTAGCACGAGGTGACCTCGGCAGCCGGACGCCGACGCGGGTGGTTCACTCGCCTCGGACGATCTTGCGGAGCTTGTCCAACCGCGCCGAGATGTCGCGCTCGTGACCGTGGTCGGTGGGCTCGTAGTAGCGCACCTCGGTGAGCTCGTCGGGGAGGTACTGCTGGGCGACGACACCGATCGGGTGGTCGTGCGGGTAGCGGTAGCCCTTGCCGTGTCCGAGACGCTTGGCGCCCGCGTAGTGGGCGTCGCGCATGGGCTTGGGTACGCGCCCGAACGCTCCGGCGCGGACGTCGGCGATAGCCCGGTCGATCGCGACGTAGGCCGCGTTCGACTTCGCCGCCGTGGCCAGGTACACCACGGCTTCGGCGAGCGGAATCCTGCCCTCCGGCATGCCGATGAACTGGACGGCGTCGGCCGCCGCGACCGCGATCGGCAGCGCCTGCGGGTCGGCGATGCCGATGTCCTCGGCCGCCGAGATGATGATCCGGCGCGCGATGAAGCGCGGGTCCTCCCCGGCCTCGATCATGCGTGCCAGGTAGTGCAGCGCGGCGTCGACGTCGGAACCCCTGATGCTCTTGATGAACGCGCTGATGACGTCGTAGTGCTCGTCGCCGTTCCGGTCGTATCGCAGCAGAGCGCGGTCGACCGCCTGGGACACGAGTTCGTCGGTGATGACGGGACCGCGCGGTGCCGCGTCACCTGCATCACCCGCGTCCGACGTTCCCTCGTCCTCGTCATCCTCGTCGCCGACGTCCAGGAGGCCGACGTCGTCGAGATCGAGCTCGTCCGGGTCGACTGCCGCACCGAGGTCGGAGTCGGCCGCGATGGCCGCCGCCTCCAACGCGGTGAGCGCTCGGCGGGCGTCGCCGGAGGAGAGCTGGATGATCGCGGCCCGCGCCTCGGGGGTGACCGTGAAGCGACCGGCGAGGCCACGTGGATCGGTGACGGCGCGGTCGATGAGGATGCCCAGGTCGTCGTCGCTGAGCTGCTCGAGCGTGAGCAGGAGCGACCGGGAGAGCAACGGGGAGATGACGGAGAACGACGGGTTCTCGGTCGTGGCGGCCACGAGGATGACCCAGCCGTTCTCCACCCCCGGCAGCAGGGCGTCCTGTTGCGCCTTGGTGAAGCGGTGGATCTCGTCGAGGAACAGGACGGTCGAGCTGCCGTAGAGGTCGCGGCTCGACATCGCCTCCTCCATGACCTGACGGACGTCCTTCACCCCTGCTGTGACCGCCGAGAGCTCGACGAAGCGTCGGCCCGAGCTGTGGGCGATCGCCTGCGCCAGGGTCGTCTTACCGGTGCCCGGCGGGCCCCAGAGGATGACCGACACGGCCGCCTGCGTCCCCTCCCGGTCGCTCGCGAGTCGGACGAGCGGTGAACCCGGGCGCAACAGGTGCTGTTGACCGGCGACCTCCTCGAGGCTGCGAGGGCGCATGCGCACGGCGAGTGGGACCGGTGCGCCGGCGATGCCGGGTCCTCGACTGAACATTCCTCCAGGCTAGCCGCAGCCTCGGACACGGTTCCACGCAGCGTCGTTTGGTCCGCGTGGAGCCGTCCCCGTAAGGTTCTCCTGGGCAGCCCGCCGCAGGCGGGACGCCAGACGACAGCGCGATGCCGCCGCTCACCGCGACGGCATCTGGAGGGAACGACGTGGCAACGAGCAAGGGTCCGGACAAAGAGGCACGCGCAGCACGCGCACGGCTGCGTGCCTACAACGCCCGTCGTACCGTGCATGAGCACCGCTCGAAGCGGCGGGTGCGGGACAACGTCATCGCGGCCGCGGCGCTCGTCCTCGTCCTGGCCGGCGCCACCGCCGCACAGGTCTTCTTCTTCGCCGGCGGCCCGGGGGCCCCGGTGGCGACGCCGACCGCCACCGCCGAGGCGGGAGCGTGCGGCGTGACCGGCGCGACCGACGGCGCGAACACGGGAACGGTGCCCGCGACCACGGTCGCCGAGGATCGGGACTGGACCGGCGAGATGACGATCAACGACGTCGTCATGAACCTGACCCTCGACGGCGCGTGCGCACCGCAGGGCGTGTCGTCCTTCATCTCCCTCGCGCAGTCCGGCTTCTACGACGGCGTGACGTGCCACCGTCTCACGACGAGCGGGATCTACGTCCTCCAGTGCGGCGACCCGGACGGCACCGGCACCGGGGGCCCCGGGTACAGCTACGGCCCGGTCGAGAACGCCCCGACGGACGACGTCTACCCGGCCGGCACCATCGCGATGGCCCGTCAGGGCGGGAACGGCTACAGCAACGGCTCACAGTTCTTCCTCGTCTACCAGGACTCGACCATCCCGTCGGACGCCGCGGGCGGGTACACCGTCCTCGGGCAGATCACGAGCGGCCTGGACCAGCTCGTCTCCGGCGTCGTGTCCGGTGGCGTCGCTGACGGCAGCGGCGACGGCAAGCCCGCGGTGCCGGCCACGATCACCTCGGTGACGGTGCAGTAGCCGGTGCAGTAACCTGCACCAGACGGAACCGACCGGCGCAAGCGGTCTCCCCGAGCTCGGCTCGGGGTAATAGGCTTGTGGATCGATCACGATCGCCATCAACGGCGGTCAACACACAGCAAGGGTGATGCGCGTGACCAGTCCAGAGATCGAACCGTGGGGCCGTGTCGACGACGACGGTACCGTCTACGTCCGTGAGGCGGACGGCGAGCGAGTGGTCGGCCAGTATCCCGACGGTTCCAAGGAGGAGGCGCTCGCCTACTTCGAACGGAAGTTCACCGATCTCGCCGGGCAGGTGACGCTGCTCGAACAGCGCGCCAAGCGCGGTGCCCCGGCAGCCGACGTCGCCAAGGCGGTCAAGTCGATCACCAAGCAGGTGGAATCGGCCAACGCGGTCGGCAACCTGCAGGCCCTCCTGACCCGCCTCGCTGCCCTCGACGGCACGGTGACCGAGCTCACCGAGGCCCAGAGCCAGGAGAGCAAGGCGGCCCTCGACGAGGCGGTCCGAGCCCGCCTCACCATCGTCGAGGAGGCCGAACAGCTCGCGCAGCAGGATCCCGCACGCGTGCAGTGGAAGCAGACCTCCAGCCGACTCGACGAACTGTTCGCCGAGTGGCAGCGCCAGCAGCACGACGGACCACGACTCCCGAAGAACGACGCGAACGACCTGTGGAAGCGGTTCAGGACCGCCCGCGCGGCGATCGAGCAGCACCGACGTGCGTTCTACACCGAGCTCGACTCGGTGCACAAGGAGGCCCGCTCGATCAAGCAGAAGCTGGTCGAGCGCGCCGAGGAACTCATCGCGAAGGGCGCCGACGGCATCCCGCCCTACCGCAGCCTGCTCGACGAGTGGAAGCAGTCCCCCCGTGCCGGGAAGCGTCAGGACGACGCGCTCTGGGCCAAGTTCAAGGCCGCCGGCGACGCGATCTACGGTGCCAAGGCTGAGATCGACGCACGCGACAACGAGGAGTTCCAGGGCAACCTCGATCTGAAGCTCGCGCTGCTCACCGAGGCCGAACCGATCCTGTCGAACACGAACCGCGATTCTGCCCGCAAGGCGCTCACCGACATCCAGCGTCGTTGGGACGAGATCGGCAAGGTCCCCCGCGAGCAGGTGCGGGTCGTCGAAGATCGACTCCGCAAGGTCGAGTCGCATGTGAAGCAGCTCGAGGACGAGCACTGGAAGCGGAACAACCCGGAGACGAAGGCCCGCACCGAAGGGCTCGCGAGCCAGCTCGCCGATGCCATCGCCAAGCTCGAGGACGAGGTGGAGGCTGCTCGTGCCTCCGGCGACGCCAACCGGCTCACGGCGGCCATCGAAGCCCTCGACGCACGGAAGGCGTGGCTCGGCGCGATCCGCTGAGCGAATCCACTCCACGCCCCGCCCTCCGGTCGCGTTCTCCACAGATCCATCGGACGATCCTCCTGCAGCAGCCCCGCTGCAGGAGGATCGTCGTATGTCCACGGCACCTCCCACGCGCTCCCCCGGCCGAACCCAGACCAGCTCGACGAGCGCGGTGCATTCCGGGCGCCTGGCGGTCTACCTGCAGCCGCCCGAGCTCTCGGTCGCCGAGTTCACCGCCGCCCGCCTGGACGGCGAGGTCTTCGCCTTCGAAGACGGCTACTGCAGTGTCGACGAACCCGACACGGTCCGCTTGCGCGCCGCGGTCCTGACACGGTTGTCGGGTCTGGACGGCGCGACCATCGCCGAGACGAGTGCCGCCTGGCTCCACGGCGCAGCCCTGGTCGCACCCCGCATCCACACGGGGTTCGTGACGCCGGACCGCCGGAGTCGGCGAGTGGCACGGGTGCAGCTCCGTCAGGTGTCCTTGCGGCCGGACGACAGTGAGCCGTGCGGCCCGCTGCGGGTCACGACGCCCACCCGCACGGTGGCCGACCTGGCGCGGCGGACCGGTGCGGACGCCGAGCCGGCGTTGGCCACGATCCGCAACTACTTCCTCCTCGGACTGACCAGCCCTGAGGAGGTCGTCGCCTGGGTCCGCTCGGTCCCGCGGGTCCTCGGTGGCTCGCGGATCCTCCGGGTCGTGTCGGGCGCCACCGAGGTCATGCTCCCCGGTCTCGAACCGACCGCCGGGGAACTCGCCTCGTGGTCGCTCCCGCTCAGCCGCCGTTGACGCGGTAGACGTCGTAGACGGTGTCGATGCGCCGGACGGCGTTGAGGACGCGATCGAGGTGGGTGGTGTCGCCCATCTCGAACACGAAACGACTGATCGCCAGACGATCGCTCGAGGTGTTGACCGTCGCGGAGAGGATGTTGACGTGGTACTCGGACAGCACCCGGGTCACATCCGAGAGCAGGCCGGCACGGTCCAAGGCCTCGACCTGGATCTGCACGAGGAACACGCTCTTCGACGACGGCGCCCACTCGACGTCGATCATGCGCTCCGGCTCCTGCAGGAGGCTCTGCACGTTGTGGCAATCGCCCCGATGGACGGAGACGCCGGACCCTCGGGTGACGAACCCGACGATCTCATCCCCCGGCACCGGCGTACAGCACTTGGCGAGTTTGACGAGGATGTCGGGGGCACCCAGCACCAGGACACCGGAGTCGCTGTTCTGCAGCCGCTCGCGTCGGCTCCCACGGACCGGCACGGTGTATTCCGCGTGCTCGCTGTCTGCATCCTTCTGCAGCAGCGCGACGACCTTCTCGAGCACCGACTGCGTCGAGACGTGGCCCTCGCCGACGGCGGCGTAGAGCGCGGTGACGTCCTCGTAGCGCAACTGCGCCGCGACCTCCGCGAAGGAGTCCTGGTTCATCAGCTTCTGCAGGGGCAGGTTCTGCTTCCGCATGGCACGCGCGATGGCGTCGCGACCCTGTTCGATCGCCTCGTCCCGGCGTTCCTTGGTGAACCACTGACGGATCTTGTTGCGCGCCCTGGGGCTCTTGACGAAGTTCAGCCAGTCCTGGCTCGGACCGGAGTCGGGGTTCTTCGAGGTGAACACCTCGACGACGTCACCGGTGTTCAACGAGCTCTCGAGCGGCACGAGTCGACCGTTCACCCGGGCACCCATCGTGCGGTGGCCGACCTCCGTGTGGACCGCGTACGCGAAGTCGACCGGCGTGGCGCCCGCGGGGAGCCCGACGACTCGACCCTTCGGGGTGAAGACGTAGACCTCTTTCGCGCCGATCTCGAAGCGCAGCGAGTCGAGGAACTCCCCCGGGTCGGCGGTCTCGGCCTGCCAGTCCGAGATGTGCGCGAGCCAGGCCATCGAGTTGTCGGGTTCAGCGGAGGTCGCGGTCTTCCCGCTGTTCATCCGCTCCTTGTACTTCCAATGCGCTGCGACACCGAACTCGGCACGCTGGTGCATCTCGTTCGTCCGGATCTGGATCTCCACCGGCTTGCCGCCGGGGCCGACGACGGTCGTGTGCAGCGACTGGTACAGGTTGAACTTCGGCGTCGCGATGTAGTCCTTGAACCGACCGGGGACGGGCGTCCACCGCGCGTGGATCGAGCCGAGCACCGCGTAACAGTCGCGCAGCGAGTTGACGAGCACCCTGATGCCGACGAGGTCGTAGATGTCGTCGAACTCGCGGCCTCGCACCACCATCTTCTGGTAGATCGAGTAGTACTGCTTGGGACGGCCGGCCACCTTGCCACGGATCTTCTGCGCCTTGAGGTCCTCGTTCACGGCGTCGATGACGTGCTGCACGTACTCCTCGCGCTGCGGCGTCCGCTGCTTCACGAGGGACTCGATCTCGGCGTACAGCTTGGGGTACAGCACGGCGAACGAGAGGTCCTCGAGCTCCCACTTGATCGCCTGGATACCGAGCCGGTGGGCGAGCGGCGCATAGATCTCGAGCGTCTCGGTGGCCTTCTTCGCCGCCTTCTCCGCGGGGACGAAACCCCAGGTGCGGGCATTGTGCAGACGGTCCGCGAGCTTGATGATCAGGACCCGGATGTCCTTCGACATCGCGACGATCATCTTCCGGACCGTCTCAGCCTGCGCGCTGTCGCCGTACTTGACCTTGTCGAGCTTCGTCACTCCGTCGACGAGCATCGCGACCTCGTCGCCGAAGTCCGCGTGCAACTGGTCGAGCGAGTACTCGGTGTCTTCGACCGTGTCGTGCAGCAGTGCGGCGACGATGGTCTTCGGGCCGATACCGAGGTCTGCGAGGATCTGCGACACGGCGACCGGGTGGGTGATGTAGGGCTCACCGCTCTGGCGTTTCTGACCCGAGTGGGCCCGCTCCGCCACCGTGTACGCGCGCTCGATGAGCGCGAGGTCCGCCTTCGGGTGGTGCTGGCGCACCGTCCGCATGAGCGTGTCGACGGCTCCTGCAGGCTGCGCCTTCGAGAAGATCCGAGGGACGAGACGGCGCAGGGAGGCCGTCGAGGATGTCGTGGTGTCCGCCATCTCAGGCCTCCCTGCGTCCGTGCACGCGGTTGTTCGTCGCTGTCAGGTCAACGCGCCAGCGGCGCGTCGGCTTCCGTCTGTTCGCCGTCGGCGGCTTCCGATCCCTGGGCCCGCTCGCGCGCCTGCAGCACGCGCTTGTCGTGCTTGGCGATGCGGGGCTCGTTGTGTCGGAAGTTCGCGTAGAGCGGCGCCGCGACGAAGATCGTCGAGTACGTGCCGACGAGGATGCCGACGAGCAGGGCGAGGGAGATGTCGCGGAGGGTGTCCGCTCCGAGCACGAACGCACCGAAGAAGAGGATCGCGGCGACCGGGAGAGCAGCGACGACGCCCGTGTTGATCGAGCGGACGAGGGTCTGGTTCACCGCGAGGTTCACGGACTCCCCGAACGTCCGCGCGGCACCATCGGCGTCGAGCGTCGTGTTCTCGCGGATCTTGTCGAACACCACCACGGTGTCGTAGAGCGAGAAGCCGAGGATGGTGAGGAAGCCGATCATGGCCGCCGGGGTGATCTCCCACCCGGTCGCCGCGTACACGCCCGCCGTGATCACGAGGTCGTGCATGAGGGACAGCAGGGCGGCGGCCGACATCTTCCAGGTCCGGAAGTACAGCGCCATGAGGATCGCTGCGAGCACCAGGAACACGATCAGGCCGACGATCGCCTGCTTGGAGACGTCCTGACCCCAGGACGGCCCGATGAACGAGCTGGTGATGTCGGACTGCTCGACCCCGTAGGCGTCGGCCAGTGCTGCCGCCACCTGCTGGGTCACCTTGTCGTTCTCGAGCTGGTCGGTCTGGACGCGGACGGCGTCTCCACCCACGACGGTCACGTGGGTCGTCGCGCCGGAGACGACGGAGGAGACCGCGTCTTCGGCGAGGGTCTGGTCCGTGCTCTCGACGTCGGCGATCTGGAACTGCGAACCACCGCGGAACTCGATGCCGAAGTTGAAGCCGCCCTTGACGACGGGGATCAGGATGGAGGCGACGACCGCGATGATGGCGATCGTGTACCAGATCTTGCGCTTACCGACGAAGTCGTAGGAGCGCTTGCCCGTGTAGAGCTCGTTTCCGAACCGTGCGAACGCACCCATCAGGAGTCCTTCCCATCGGTCGGCAGATCGTCTGATCTGGTCTCTGCACCGCCGCCCACGAGGGCGGCCTGCTTCCGCTCCGCGATCGTCTGCCGCTTCGCCGCCTCACGGCTGCTGGAGGAGGCCTTGACGCCGGGGACGCCCGTCGGCTTGCGGAACTCGGCACGGCCGCGGTAGATCGCCCCGAGCGCGGACGGGTCGAGGCCCGTGAACGGCTTGCCGCTGTTGAACAGCTTCGTCTGCCCGAGGAGCTGCATCATCGGGTGCGTGAAGAGCAGCACGACGATGACGTCGATGATGGTCGTCACGCCGAGGGTCAACGCGAACCCACGGACGTTGCCGATGGCGAGGACGTAGAGCACGACGGCGGATAGGAGGTTGACGCCCTTCGCCGCATAGATGGTGCGCTTCGCACGCTTCCATCCGGCCTCGACGGCGGACTCCAGCCCGCGTCCGTCGCGAAGCTCGTCCTTGATGCGCTCGAAGTAGACGATGAACGAGTCGGCCGTGAACCCGATGGCCACGATCAACCCCGCTATGCCGGCGAGCGACAGTCGGAAGCCCTGTCGCCAGGACATCAGCAGGATCACGATGTACGTCAGGACCGCGGCGGCGACGAGCGAGGCGATCGTGACGGTACCCAGCAACCGGTATTGGAACAGGGTGTAGATCACGACGAGGATGAGTCCGATGAGCCCGGCGATCAATCCGCTCTCGAGCTGCGTGGACCCGAGGGTCGCCGAGATGGTGTCCTGGCTCTGGACCACGAAGCTGATGGGCAACGCGCCGAACTTGAGCTGGTCGGCGAGGGTCTTCGCGGACTCCTCGGTGAACGACCCGCTGATCTCCGGCTTGCCGTCGGAGATGACCGCGAGGGACTGCGGTGCGGAGATGACGTTGCCGTCGAGCACGATCGCGAACTGGTTCTGTGGGCTCTGCAGCGCGGTGAGTCGACCGGTGACGTCGGCGAAGAGCTTCGTGCCCTGCTCGTTGAAGACGGGGTAGACGGCCCACTCGCCGGTGCTGGCACCGTTCTGCGTGGTCTTGATGCCGGCGCTCGCGTCCGAGAGGTCCTGACCGGACACCTCGACGGGACCGAGGACGTACTTGAACGTGCCGTCGACGTCGCAGGTGACGAGCGGTTCCGCTGCCGGCGCTGCCGTGGCGTCGAGCGAATCGGCCTCGGCGGCGCAGTCATACGCCTGGAACTGTGCGTACAGGGCCGGCGTGACCTGGGAGAGGTCGCTCGCGTCGGTGGGGGCGGCCGTCGGGGTGCTCTCGAGACCGGGGTCGGGTGTCGGGTACGGCGTCGAGGCGCCGTCCTCTCCGATGAAGGTGTTCGACGGCTGGCCGGGCGTCAACTGCTGCGACGTCAGGACCGGCCGGAACTCGAGCTTCGCCGAGGACTGGATGCGCTGCAGCGTCGCCTCGTCGGGCGTGCCGGGGATGGCGACGACGACGTTCTGGCCCTGCGTGGTGATCTCGGCTTCGGAGACACCGGAAGCGTCCACACGCTGCCGGATGATGGCCACCGCCTGGTTGAGCTGCTCGTTCGAGACCGTCTGGCCGGACTCGAGCTTCGGCGCCAGGATGATCTGCGTGCCACCCTCGAGGTCCAGGGCCAGCTTGGGCGCCCAGGAACTGTTCCCCCAGAGGACTCCGGCCGCGTTGATCGCGAACAAACCGATGAGGATTACGCCAAGCCACGTGAGCGAACGCCACGCCTTCTTGACCGGAGTCGACTTTGCCAAACTCGGAACTCAGCTTTCTCTGCGAGCAGACGCACGACGGCGCCTGCCCGGGAAGGGATTGGGACTAGTCGTCGCTCTTCTGGGGCTTCGAGGAGTCCTCGACGCGCTGACCGTACTCGGCCTTGGTCTCGATGCCTGCGGCGTCGTCCGGGATCGACTCGACGACCGGAGCGTCCTCGATGGTCTCGGAGACGGCCGGGGGCACGACGGCACCGGCGTAGCGCGGGTCGATCGTGACGATGACCCCGGGAGCGATCTCGACGTCGGCCTTCCGGGCGTCGCGGTCCATGGAGATGAGCGTGCCGTACACGCCGAAGCCGGTGAGCACCTCTGCACCCGGGAGGAGCTTCTGCTCCGTCTCCGCGGCCTGCTTCTTCCGCTTGTTGTTGCTCACCATCATGAACACGATCATGACGCCGGCGAGGCCGAACAGGACGAGGGTCATTGCATCCACGATGGGAACCTTCCAGAGGAGATTGAGGGCGGGAGACGTTGGGAACGCACCGCCAAAGGGAAATTATAGGCCATCGAGGGTGGCGCCGGGCTGGGAAGGTGTTCTGCCGAAGTGGCGCCAGGCCGACGGCGTCGCCACACGGCCCCGCGGTGTCCGCGTGATGAGGCCGATCCGGACGAGGAACGGCTCCACGACGGACTCGATCGTCTCGGGTTCCTCACCCACGGAGACCGCCAGGGTGCTGAGGCCGACCGGGCCCCCGGCGAAACGGTCCAACATGCCCTCCATCACCGAGCGGTCGAGACGGTCGAGGCCGAGGGCGTCGACGTCGTAGAGCTCGAGGGCTGCCCGCACCGTGTCGAGGTCGGCACGGCCGCCATGCACGAGCGCGTAGTCGCGGACCCGACGCAACAGCCGGTTCGCTATCCGAGGGGTTCCCCGGCACCGACCGGCGATCTCTTCGACCGCGCGGGCATCGATGTCGAGACCGAGCATGTCCGCCGTCCGGTGGAGCACCTGCTGGAGTTCCGGCTCGTCGTAGAACTCGAGGTGCGCGGTGAACCCGAAGCGGTCACGCAGCGGGTTCGGCAGGAGTCCGGACCTCGTGGTGGCGCCGACGAGCGTGAACGGAGCGAGCTCCAGCGGGATGCTCGTCGCGCCGGCACCCTTGCCGACCATGATGTCGATGCGGAAGTCCTCCATCGCGAGGTAGAGCATCTCCTCCGCCGGCCGGGCCATGCGGTGGATCTCGTCGATGAACAGGACCTCGCCCGGCGTCAGGGATGACAGGACGGCGGCGAGGTCTCCGGCGTGCTGGATCGCCGGGCCGCTGGTCAGTCGAAGCGGCTTGCCCGTCTCGTGCGCGACGATCATGGCGAGCGTCGTCTTGCCGAGTCCGGGCGGACCCGCGAGGAGGATGTGGTCCGGCGTGCGGTTCTGCATGCCGGCGGCGGTGATGAGCAGCTGCAGTTGCCCGCGGGCCTTGGACTGCCCGACGAACTCGGAGAGCGATCGCGGACGAAGTGCGCCTTCGAACGCCAGTTCCGCGTCGGACTCGGATGCCGGGTTGGTGAGGTCTTCGGGGGTGTCCGTCACGAGGTCCGGCCTCCGGCATGCGCCGGTCCGAGTCTCCCGAGGGCGAGACGGATGAGCGACGGCACCGCGGAGAGATCGGCTGCGCTCGCCTCGGCAGAGGCCTCGACGACCGCCTGGGTCGCGGTCTTCTCAGGCCATCCCAGGCCGATGAGGGCCGTCACGACCTGATCGGCGACCGCGGCGGCGTTGACTGTGGTGGCCGGAGCCTCCGGGGCCGTGCGGGTGACGCGCAGCTTGCCGGCGAGCGAGAGGGTGATGAGTTTGGCGGTCTTCGGGCCGATGCCGGAGACCTTCCGGAACGGCGCGTCGTCATCGGCGGCGATGGCGGTCGCGATCTGCTCGGGAGTGAGGGCCTCGAGCACGCCGAGCGCCGACTTCGGGCCGACGCCGGTGACGCTGACGAGGAGTTCGAAGACCGACAGCTCCTCTGCGGACCGGAAGCCGAACAGGGACAGCGAGTCCTCGCGGACGATGAGGGTGGTGGAGAGCAGGGCTTCGGAGCCGACGCGCAGCGACAGCGCGTGCGCCGGGGTCACCTGGACCGCGAAGCCGACCCCGCCGACCTCGACCACCACGAGGTTGCCGACCGCGCTCAGAACGGTGCCACGGAGGGAGGAGATCATGCTTCCAGCCTAGGGCTCTGGGCGGCGCGGGCTCGGACCGCCGCCTCGCGTGGACCCCCGCCCCGCTCCGCAGCAGCCCAGGCGAGCTGCGCCGGGGTGAGCGCGGCGCTCCCCCGCGGTGATGCACCGGCCGGTGTCGCGGCGGTCGATACGACCGGTCTCCAGGCGTGGCAGATGGCGAGTGCCAGGGCGTCGGCGGCGTCGGCCGGTTTGGGCAGCTCGTCGAGACCCAGGATCCGCGCGACCATCGTCTGCACCTGGAGTTTGTCGGCGCGTCCGTACCCGGTCACGGCGGCTTTGACCTCGCTCGGGGTGTGCAGTCCGACGGGGATCCCGTTCGCGGCCGCGGCGTGCAGCGCCAGGCCGCTCGCCTGGGCCGTGCCCATGACGGTCCGGACGTTGTGCTGCGCGAACACCCGTTCGACGGCCATGGCGGTCGGCGACGTACGTTCGATCGCCTCGGCGATGCCCTGAGCGATCAGCAGCAGCCGTTGTTCGAGAGGCGCGTGCGCGTCGGTGCGGATGACGCCGTACTCCACCATCGTGGCCTTCCGTCCCGGCATGACGTCCACGACGCCCACCCCGCATCGGGTCAGGCCGGGATCGATGCCGAGGACACGCAGAGTCATGCTCCGACCCTAAGCGAGCCTCGGGCGGGTACCGGCTACTCGAGACGGAGTGTCGTACATCCGTTCGAACGCGGGCGCCCGGTCGGGACAGGTGCTACTCGTCGTCGGACTCCAACTCGGCCTGCACCTCGGGGGTCAGGTCGAAGTTGCTGTAGATGTTCTGGACGTCGTCGTTGTCCTCGAGCGCATCGATCAGCTTGAAGACCTTCCGGGCGGTGTCGGCGTCGATCTCGACCTTGAGGCTCGGGACGAAGGCGACATCGGCCGAGTCGTAGTCGATGCCCGCCTCCTGCAACGCCGTGCGGGTCGCGACCATGTCGCTCGGCTCGGTGACGACCTCGAAGGTCTCGGCCTCGGCGTTGACCTCCTCGGCACCGGCGTCGAGCACCGCGGCGAGGACGTCGTCCTCGGTGGTGCCCTCGGCCTGGACGACGATGAGTCCCTTGCGCTGGAAGTTGTAGGCGACGGAGCCCGGGTCGGCCATGGTGCCGCCGTTGCGGGACATCAGTGTCCGGACGTCGGCTGCGGCTCGGTTCTTGTTGTCGGTGAGGCACTCGACGAGGAGGGCGACGCCGTTCGGACCGTACCCCTCGTACATGATCGTGGTGTAGTCGATGACCTCGCCGGTGAGGCCGGCGCCACGCTTGACGGCGCGGTCGATGTTGTCGTTCGGGACCGAGGTCTTCTTCGCCTTCTGGATGGCGTCCTGCAGCGTCGGGTTGCCCGCGAGGTCTGCACCGCCCATCTTGGCGGCGACCTCGATGTTCTTGATGAGCTTGGCGAAGGACTTCGCGCGACGGCCGTCGATGACCGCCTTCTTGTGCTTGGTCGTGGCCCACTTGGAGTGTCCGGACATGTGCTCCCTAACTGCGTGAAAAGAACCTGACCAGTCTAGGCCAGCGGCCCGGAACTCGCGATCACGGTGCGCGTCGCGGCGGTGCCGCACCCGAGCCTCAAACGGCCGAACGGACCGTGTCGAGGAAGTAGGCGTGGAAGCGGGTGTCCCCGGTCACCTCCGGGTGGAAGGAGGTGCCGAGCAGTCGCCCCTGCTGGACGGCGACCATCCGGCCGTCCGGTAACGAGGCGAGTGGCGTCACGCCGGGACCCGCCTCCTCCACGACCGGCGCGCGGATGAAGACCGCGTGCACCGGGGGTTCGCCGAGGACCGGGATGCGCAGCTCGGTCTCGAAGGAGTCGAGCTGCGAGCCGAAGGCGTTGCGGCGGACGGACACGTCGAGTCCGCCGAGACCGTGCTGCCCGGCGATGCCGTCGAGGATGCGATCCGCCAGCAGGATCAGGCCGGCGCAGGTGCCGTACACCGGCAGTCCCTCGGCGATCGCCTGGCGCAACGGGTCGACGAGGTCGAAGGCACGCGCGAGCTTCTCCATGACGCTCGATTCGCCACCGGGGAGGACGAGTCCGTCGACACCCGACAGCTCGGACGGACGCCTGACCAGCCTGACGTCCGCTCCGAGGTGTTCGAGCACCGCCGCGTGCTCGCGGAAGTCCCCTTGGAGCGCGAGGACGCCCACCCGTGGTCGCGTCGTCATCGCTCGACCTGGGCCGAGGCGTCGCGCAGCGCCGGGAAGCCGCTACCAGCCACGCTCGGCGAGCCGGTGCGGGGCCGCGAGGTCGGCGACGTTGATGCCGACCATCGCCTCGCCGAGTCCGCGCGAGACCTCGGCGATGACGGCTGGATCGTCGAAGAACGTCGTCGCCTTGACGACCGCCGCCGCACGCTGCGCGGGGTTGCCCGACTTGAAGATGCCTGAGCCGACGAAGACGCCGTCTGCTCCGAGCTGCATCATCATCGCGGCGTCGGCAGGGGTCGCGACGCCGCCGGCGGTGAACAGCACCACGGGCAGCTTGCCGGTCTCGGCGATCTCGACGACGAGGTCGTAGGGAGCCTGCAGCTCCTTGGCGGCGACGTAGAGCTCGTCCTTCGACATCGACGACAGGCTCGCGATCTCCGAGCGGATCTTCCGGATGTGCTTCGTCGCCTCGGAGACGTCGCCCGTGCCCGCTTCCCCCTTCGAACGGATCATCGCCGCGCCCTCGGTGATCCGTCGCAGCGCCTCGCCCAGGTTGGTCGCACCGCAGACGAACGGGACGTCGAAGTTCCACTTGTCGATGTGGTTGACGTAGTCGGCCGGACTCAGCACCTCGGACTCGTCGATGTAGTCGACGTCGAGCGCCTGCAGTACCTGCGCCTCGACGAAGTGGCCGATGCGGGCCTTGGCCATCACCGGGATGGACACCTCGGCGATGATGGACTCGATGAGGTCGGGGTCGCTCATCCGAGCAACGCCACCCTGCGAGCGGATGTCGGCGGGAACGCGCTCGAGGGCCATCACGGCGACGGCCCCGGCGTCCTCGGCGATGCGGGCCTGCTCGGCGGTGACGACGTCCATGATGACGCCGCCCTTGAGCATCTCGGCGAGGCCTCGCTTCACGCGGTTCGAGCCGTGCTGTCCAGTGGTCGTGCTGCTGTCGGTCATGGTGGCGAGCGTAGCCCCGAGTGGCTTGGCGATGCTCCGTCCAACGGCCGGAAATTGGACTTGGGCTCGAGCGGTCTCGACCGGATGGGCCCCGGCGGATCAGCCGGACGTCGGCCAGGCCTCCGCGATGGATCGGCGCACGTCGCCGAGGAGCTGCGGGAGCGCCTTGGTCTGGGCGATGATCGGGAAGAAGTTCGCGTCCGTCGCCCAGCGCGGGACGATGTGCTGGTGGAGGTGGGCGGCGATCCCGGCGCCGGCGACCGCACCCTGGTTCATGCCCAGGTTGAAGCCGTCGTTGTTCGACACCGATCGGAGGACCCGCATCGCCGTCTGCGTCAGAGTGCCGATCTCGGCGACCTCGGCAGGCGTCGCGTCGTCGTACATCGCGACGTGGCGGTACGGGCAGACGAGCAGGTGCCCGGAGTTGTACGGGAACAGGTTGAGGAGCACGAAGGCGTGTTCTCCGCGGTGCACGATGAGCGCGGACTCGTCGTCGAGGGTCGGTGCGATGCAGAACGGGCAGCCGTCGTCGGAAGGTTGACCCTGCTTGATGTACACCATCCGGTGGGGCGTCCACAGACGCTGGAACGCGTCCGGGACGCCCACCAGGTGGGAGGTGTCGATCGACTCGACCGACTCCGGATCCGTGCCCGAGGTCATGCGGGCAGATCCGATGCGGTGTTCACCTGCAGCTTCGCCGCGATGGCGGCTCGGATCCGACGTACCGCGTCGGCGACGGGCACACCGTTCTCCTGGGTGCCGTCGCGGAAGCGGAAGCTCACCGCGCCGTTGGCCTGGTCCTCCTCGCCCACGATCAGCTGCACCGGGGTCTTGGCCTTGGTGTGGTTGCGGATCTTCTTCTGCATCCGGTCGTCGGAGGCGTCGAGTTCGGCGCGGACGCCGGACGAGCGCAACTCGGCGACGACCCCGCCGAGGAATTCCTCGTACTGCTCGGACACGGGGATGCCGACGACCTGGACGGGGGCGAGCCACACCGGGAACGCTCCGGCGTAGTGCTCGAGGAGGATCGCGAAGAAGCGCTCGATCGAGCCGAGCAGCGCCCGGTGGATCATCGCCGGGCGCTTCCGCGTGCCGTCTGCCGCCGTGTACTCGAGTTCGAAGAGCTCGGGCAGGTTGAAGTCGAGCTGCACGGTGGACAGCTGCCAGGTCCGGCCGATCGCGTCGCGGGCCTGCACGGAGATCTTCGGGCCGTAGAACGCGGCGCCGGCCGGATCGAGCACGAGCTCGAGACCGGATTCGATCGCGACCTCCCGGAGGGTCTCCGTCGCTTCGTCCCAGACCTCGTCGGTGCCGACGTACTTGTCGGGGTCCTTCGTCGAGAGCTCGAGGTAGAAGTCGTCGAGGCCGTACCCGCGGAGGGTCTCCAGGACGAACTGCAGCTGACGCCCGACCTCCTCCTTGACCTGGTCGTCGGTCACGTAGATGTGGGCGTCGTCCTGCGTGAGCCCACGGACGCGGGTCAGGCCGGAGAGCGTCCCGCTCTTCTCGTACCGGTAGACCGTGCCGAACTCGGCGAGCCGGAGCGGGAGCTCACGGTAACTGCGGCCGCGTGCACGGTAGATCAGGTTGTGCATCGGGCAGTTCATGGGCTTCAGGTAGTAGTCCTGTCCCTGGCGGGTGACGTGACCGTCGGCGTCGACCTCCTGGTCGAGGTGCATCGCCGGGAACATGCCGTCCTTGTACCAGGCGAGGTGCTGGCTGACCTCGAAGAGGTGCCCCTTGGTGATGTGCGGGGTGTTGACCAGCTCGTAGCCGGATGCGAGCAGACGCTCGCGCATGTAGTTCTCGATCTCGTTGCGGATGATGCCGCCCTTGGGGTGGAACACCGCGAGACCGGAGCCGATCTCCTCCGGGAAGCTGAAGAGGTCGAGTTCGGCACCGAGCTTGCGGTGGTCGCGCTTGGCCGCTTCCTCGATCCGGGTCTGGTAGGCGCGGAGCTCGTCCTTCGTCGCCCAGGCCGTGCCGTAGATGCGCTGCAGCTGCGGGTTCTTCTCGCTCCCCCGCCAGTAGGCGGCGGCGAGGCGGGTCAGGGCCCAGCCGTTGCCGATCATGCGGGTGTTCGGGAGGTGCGGCCCGCGGCAGAGGTCCTTCCAGACCGTCTCCCCCGTCTTCGGGTCGACGTTGTCGTAGATGGTGAGCTCGGCGCCGCCGACCTCGACGTTCTCGTCGTCGGCCGCCGATCCGCCCTTGAGGCCGATCAGCTCGAGCTTGTAGGGCTCCCCGGCGAGTTCCGTCCGCGCCTCGTCCTCGGTCACGACGCGGCGCACGAACCGCTGGCCCTGACGGATGATGCGCTCCATCGTCTTCTGCAGCACCTTGAGCGCCTCGGGCGTGAAGGGTGCGGCGACGTCGAAGTCGTAATAGAAGCCGTCGGTGACGGGAGGACCGATGCCGAGGTTGGCATGCGGGTCGATCTGCTGCACGGCCTGTGCGAGCACGTGTGCGGCCGAGTGGCGCAGGATGCTGAGACCGTCCGGCGAATCGAGGTGGACCGGTTCGACGGTGTCCGTCTCCGTCACGGTGGCCGCGAGGTCCTTCAGTTCGCCGTTGACGCGCATGGCGACCACGGATCGGTCGGTGAACAGTGCGAACCCGTCACTCACGGATGATCTCTCTTTCTCAGGTGAAACCTTGGCCGTGCAAGCCTATCGTCGTCCGCGACGACGGGACGCTGCGGCCATGGTTCACGCTCGGCCGCATCGCTAGAGTGAAGGCCTACGACGTGACGGGGGTGGCGCTGATGACGGCTGGGCACAGGACCGGGGCCGCGACCGCGCTCTTCGCCGCGCTCCCCGCGGTCGCACTCGTGCACATCGTCGCCCTCGCCGCCGGCCAGGAGTGGCTGTCGCTCCTCACCAAGCCGTTCATCATGCTCGTCCTCGCATTGGCGCTCGTCTGGTCGATCCGACGACTGACGGCCGCTGCGGTCACCGCGCTCGTCGCGATCCTCTGCAGCTGGGCGGGCGACATCGCGCTCATGGTTCCGGGGCAACTCGCGTTCGGTGTGGGGATCCTGTTCTTCATGCTCGCGCAGGCCGGCTACGTCGTCCTCTTCGTGCGGCATCTGCGGACCAGGAAGCGTCCGCCCGCCTGGGCGCTCGTGTACCTGGTGTGGCTCGTCGCCGGCATCGCACTGCTCAGCCAGCAGGACATGGGGGCGCTGTATCCGGCGGTCGTCCTCTACGCCGTCGTGATCGGGGCCATGGCGGCGGCGTCGACGATGACGACGCCGACGATCGCCGTCGGCGGTGCGCTGTTCCTGGTCTCCGACTCGCTGATCGGGCTCGACCGCTTCGTCCCCGCCGTGACGGTCTGGGCGGCGGACGAGATCATCATGGCCACCTACGCTGCGGGCCAGGGCCTCATCGTGTGGGGTGTCGCGGAGATCCTGCGCCGCCGCGAACGGTCGGTCGTCTCCGTCTGAGCGGACACCCGACCCGTGCGTCGGGGGTTCAACGACGAAGGGCCCGAGCTGATAGCTCGGGCCCTTCGTGTTCCTGTGGGCGATACTGGGATCGAACCAGTGACCTCTTCCGTGTCAGGGAAGCGCGCTA
>NZ_JARVSB010000017.1:0-74598 GCF_030209365.1 Plantibacter sp. ME-Dv--P-095 | reverse complement strand
ATGCTGATGCTGATGCTGATGCTGATGCTGATGCTGATGCTGATGCTGATGCTGATGCTGACGCTGACGCTGACTCCGAGGTACAAGTGGAGCTGCCAAAGGAGGCGCCGGCCGATGAGTCCGCTGCTGACGAGAAGGCCTAAGCCCGTGACCCCCCTCGACGGTGTCGACGTCGTGCTCGCCGACCTGGACGGCGTCGTCTACGCCGGACCGAACGCGATCCCGCATGCGGTGGAGTCGTTGAACCTCGCCGCGACACACGTGCGGGTCGGCTACATCACGAACAACGCCTCCCGGACCGACGCCTCGGTCGCGCAACACCTGACGGACCTTGGCCTCACCGTGGCACCCGCCGAGGTCGTGACGAGCCCCCAGGCCGCCGTGCGACTCCTGGCGGGCCTCGTGCCTGCCGGTTCCACCATCCTGGTGGTCGGCGGCGCCGGCCTCGTCGACGAGGTGGAGAAGGGTGGCTTCGTCGTCACCCGATCGGCCGAGGACTCGCCGGCCGCCGTGATCCAGGGCTTCGCCCCGGAGGTCGGATGGTCACACCTCGCCGAGGCGGCCTTCGCCCTGCAGACCCCACAAGCGGACGGAACTGAACTGCCCTGGGTCGCCACGAACACCGACTGGACCATTCCCCAGGCCCGCGGTATCGCACCCGGCAACGGAACGCTCGTCTCAGCCGTCCACACCGCCGTCGGACGGCTCGCCACGGTCGCCGGCAAGCCCGAAGTACCGATCTTCGACGAGGCGAAGGTGCGCTTCAACGCGTCCAAACCGCTGTTCATCGGCGACCGGCTCGACACGGACATCCTCGGGGCGAACCGCGCCGGCATCGCCTCCGCGCTCGTCCTCACCGGGATCGATCGAGCCAAGCATGTCCTCGCGGCTGACCAGCACTCCCGGCCGACGTTCATCCTCGAAGACCTGCGGCAGCTGCACGAGCCGTACCCGGTCACGACGATGTCACGGGACGGCAAGGCGGCGACCGTCGGTGCCGCGACGGTCCGCATCCGCGGCAACGACGTCGTCGTGGAATCGAGCGGTCCGACGAAGATCGATCTGCTCCGTGCCGCGTGCGCGGCGATCTGGGCCTCCGGCCGGGCGATCTACGGGCTCAACGTCCCGGAGCACCTGTACGCGGAATGAACGCGCTCTCGGCCGCTACCGGCCGTGTTCGCCCTCAGCGCTCCCACCCGACGACGGTGGTGGTGGCCGGTAGGGTTGCCCTGTGACGAATGAACCGGAGGACCCGAGCAACAGCCTCCTGTCCCGCGTCCACCGCATCGACGAGCAGCCGCTCGGGGAGCGTGCCGCCGCCTACGGCGAACTCGTCGATGAACTCCGGGCAACGCTCGAAGGGAGCGACTCGCCGAGGACCTCGGCATAACGCATGCAGAACCTACCCGAACCGCCCGCAGCACCCGACACCGCTGAGGAGGACCGCTCGCCGGTCCGCCTCGACGCCGCCCTCGCCACCCGTGGGCTCGCCCGGTCCCGAACCCATGCAGCGCAACTCGTCGCCGACGGGCTGGTCACCGTGGACGGACGGACCATCGTCAAAGCAGCGCATCGGGTACGGCCCGACGCGAAGCTCACCGTCGCCGCGACCGACCACTACGTGAGCCGCGCCGCGCACAAACTCCTCGCCGCGCTGGACGCGTTCCCCGTCTCCGTCGAGGACGCCCTGGTCCTCGACGCCGGGGCCTCGACCGGCGGATTCACGCAGGTCCTCCTCGAGCGCGGCGCCCGACGGGTGGTCGCGCTGGACGTCGGCCATGACCAGCTCGTCCCGCAGCTGCGCGAGGACGCGCGGGTGCAGGTCGTCGAAGGATGCAACGTCCGATTCCTCACCCCTGAACAGTTCCGAGAATTGACCGGCGACGACGAGCGGCCGTCGGTCGTGGTCGGCGACCTCTCCTTCATCTCCCTCACACAGGTGCTTCCGGCCCTCGCTGGCGTGGCGGCGGCCCCCGCCGAGCTCGTGCTCCTCGTCAAGCCGCAGTTCGAGGTCGGGCGTGGAGGCGTCCGCGAAGGCGTCGTCACCGACGCCGCGCTCCGAGCGGACGCCGTCGCCGGCGTCCTGTGGGCCGCCTGGGACCTCGGACTGGGCACGGCCGGGCTCATCCCGTCGCCCATCGTCGGCACGCACGGCAACCGTGAGTACGTCGTGTGGATATCGGCTGAGCACGGCCGCAATCCGACAGAATGGATGCAGCAGATCACCTCGATGGCTGGAGCGTAACCCGATGCCACACCCCACCGATCCGACCGTCGCGGCGAGGAACATCCTGGTCGTCGCGCACACGGGCCGTGACGACTCCCGCGACGCCGCGGTCCTCGTCTCCCGACTGCTGCTGGACGCAGGCGTCCGCCCCGTGCTGAGCGCCCTGGAGCGCGCCGACCTCATCGCCGTCGACCCGGAACTCTCGGTCGTCTCCGTCCTCCACGACGAGGTCGGGCTCGGCGACATCGAGCTGACCATCGTGCTCGGTGGCGACGGCACGATCCTGCGCGCCGCCGAGGTCACCCGCGGCTCGGCTGCCCCGCTGCTCGGCGTGAACCTCGGCCACATCGGGTTCCTCGCCGAGAGCGAACGCGACGACCTCACCGAGACGGTCGAACGGGTCGTCCGACGCGACTACTTCGTCGAAGAGCGGATGACGCTGTCGGTGCGGGTGAAGGTCGGGGCCGAGGTCGTCTACGAGACCTGGGCGCTCAACGAGGCCACGGTCGAGAAGGCGAGCCGGGAGCGCATGCTCGAGGTCGTCATCGAGGTCGACCAGCGTCCGCTCTCGTCGTTCGGTTGCGACGGTGTGGTCATCTCGACACCCACCGGTTCCACCGCGTACAACTTCTCCGCAGGCGGGCCCGTCGTGTGGCCGTCCGTCGAGGCCATCACCCTCGTCCCGCTCAGCGCGCACGCGCTGTTCGCCAAGCCGTTGGTCGTCGGTCCGGAGTCGGCTCTCGCCGTGGAGGTGCTGGAGCGCACCGACGGGCTCGGTGTCCTCTGGTGCGACGGTCGCCGCGCGCGCGACCTCCAGCCGGGCGCGCGGGTCGTGGTCCGACGCTCGTCGGTGCCGGTGCGTCTGGCGCGTCTGCACGAGAGCACCTTCACCGACCGCCTCGTCAACAAGTTCCGGCTCCCGGTCACCGGCTGGCGTGGCCCCACCGGTCGAGAGGAGCCCATGACCGGCACGATCCACCTGCCGGGTCCGACGACCACCGGCCACGACGACGATCAGGACGGCACTGCATGATCGAAGAGATCGAGATCCGCGACCTCGGGGTCATCGCCTCGGGCACCCTTCCGCTGGGACCAGGTTTCACGGCCGTCACCGGTGAGACGGGCGCAGGCAAGACCATGGTCGTCACCGCGCTCGGCCTCCTCCTCGGACAGCGCTCGGACAGCGGCGTCGTCCGCGCCGGCCAGAAGCAGACCAGTGTCCAAGGACGCTGGTTGGTGCCGGCGGAGGGCGCCGTCGCAGATCGCGTCCGCGAAGCCGGGGGAGACCTCGACGAAGCGGGCGAGGCGGCGGAGCTGTTGCTCGGACGCATCGTGACCGCCGAGGGACGCGGTCGCGCGATCGTCGGTGGGCGCACAGCACCCATCGGGATCCTGTCCGAGCTCGGCGAGCAGCTCGTGGTGGTGCACGGACAATCCGATCAGATCCGCCTGCGGGCTGCACCCGCTCAGCGGGACGCACTCGACCGGTTCGCCGGCGAACCGCTCCACCAGGCGTTGGCCGACTACCAGGAGCGGTACCGCCGACTCATCGAACTGCGGACCGAGCTCGAGACCCTCACCGGCGAACGCGACGCCCGCCTGCTCGAAGCCGAACAGCTGCGCGCCGCGCTGGCGGAGATCGAGCAGGCGGACCCGCAACCCGGGGAGGACACCGAGCTCGCGGAGCGTGCCGATCGACTCACGAACCTGGAGGAGCTGCGGCTCTCTGCGGCCGGCGCACGGGAACTCGTCTCCGCCGAAGCCGGCGAGGAGAGCGACGTCGTCGGACTCCTCGAAGGCGCCCGGCGGCAGCTGGACCGCGCCGCGGTCCACGACCCGGCCCTCGGCGCGATCGCCGCGAGCGTGGCGAACGCGAGCTACCTTGCGGCCGAGATCGCCGCCGAGCTCTCCAGCTACCTGGCCGGACTCGACGAGGACGGCGCCCGCGAACTCGAGGTCGTGCAGGAACGCCGCGCGACCCTCGCCACACTGGCCCGGAAGTACGGCCCGACCGCCGACGACGTCCTGCAGCTCCTCGAGACCGGGAGCACCCGCCTCCTGGAACTCGACGGCGACTCCGACCGCATCACCCAGTTGGTGGGTGAGGTCGAGCGCCTCGTCGGCGAGGTCGACACGGCCGCCGCGGCGCTGAGCGCGGTCCGGGTCGAGGCGGCTGCCCGACTGGGAGCAGCGGCCAGCACCGAACTGCGTTCGCTCGCCATGGCCGAAGCCGAGCTGGTCGTCGAGGTCACCGACCGCGACGACCTCACGGTGCACGGCAAGGACGCGATCGCCTTCCTCCTCCGACCCCACGCCGGAGCGGAACCGCGCCCGCTGGGGAAGGGCGCTTCGGGTGGAGAGCTCTCTCGCGTGATGCTGGCCCTCGAGGTCGTCATCGCCGGAGCGGACCCCGTCCCGACCTTCGTGTTCGACGAGGTCGACGCCGGTGTCGGCGGTGCTGCGGCGATCGAGATCGGTCGCCGTCTCGCGGCCCTCGCCGAACGGTCCCAGGTGATCGTCGTCACCCACCTCGCGCAGGTCGCGGCCTTCGCCAACAACCACCTGAGCGTGGTCAAGGGCGGAGACGGGTCCGTCACGGCCTCGAGCGTCCGTCAGCTCGTCGGTGCGGACCGCGAAGCGGAGATGGCCCGGTTGCTCTCAGGCCTCGCGGAATCGGACAGTGGCCTCGCCCACGCCCGCGAACTGCTCGCCCTCGCCGCCTCATGACGACGGTCCTGTGCAGGAATCGACACGGAAGCCCGAACTGGATGGTAGGATAAAAGCCCGTGGTGAATACTTCTGAAGCGGGCAACCTGAACTCCTCGACCGACGACATCGTCCCGGGCTCCAACGGCACGACCAAGCACATCTTCGTGACTGGTGGTGTCGTTTCTTCGTTGGGCAAGGGGCTCACTGCCGCCAGTCTCGGCAACCTGCTGACCGCACGCGGGCTCCGGGTCGTCATGCAGAAGCTCGACCCGTATCTCAACGTCGACCCCGGCACGATGAACCCGTTCCAGCACGGCGAGGTCTTCGTGACCGACGACGGCGCCGAGACCGATCTCGACATCGGCCACTACGAGCGCTTCCTCGACATCGAGCTGAGCCAGGCGGCGAACGTCACGACGGGGCAGATCTACTCAACCGTCATCGCCAAGGAGCGCCGCGGCGAGTACCTCGGCGACACCGTGCAGGTCATCCCGCACATCACCGACGAGATCAAGCGCCGGATGCGCCTCCAGGCGTCCGAGACGCCGCAGCCCGACGTGATCATCACGGAGATCGGTGGCACGGTCGGCGACATCGAGTCGCAGCCGTTCATCGAGTCGGCCCGGCAGATCCGTCACGAGCTCGGCCGGAACAACGTCTTCTTCGTGCACGTGTCCCTCGTGCCGTACATGGGCGCCTCGGGGGAGCAGAAGACGAAGCCGACGCAGCACTCGGTCGCGGCCCTCCGCTCCATCGGCATCCAGCCCGACGCCCTCGTGCTTCGCAGCGACCGCCCCGTGACGGAGAGCAACAAGCGCAAGATCGCGCTCATGTGCGACGTCGACGAGGACGCCGTCGTCAACGCGGTGGACGTGCCGAGCATCTACGACATCCCCACGATGCTGAACGACCAGGGCCTCGACGCGTACATCGCGGACCGGCTCGGCCTCGTCACCAACGACGTCGACTGGAGCGGCTGGGCGGATCTCCTCGAGGCCGTGCACCACCCGAAGCACGCGGTCACCATCGGCCTCGTCGGCAAGTACATCGACCTCCCCGACGCCTACCTCTCGGTCACCGAGGCGCTCAAGGCCGGTGGATTCGCGCACGACACCAAGGTCAGCATCCGGTGGATCCCGTCCGACGACTGCGAGACGGTCGAGGGAGCGATCAAAGCGCTCGCCGATGTCGACGGCATCTGCGTCCCCGGCGGCTTCGGTATCCGCGGGATCGAGGGCAAGCTCGGCGCCCTGAAGTTCGCCCGCGAGAACGGCATCCCGGTGCTCGGACTCTGCCTCGGCCTGCAGTGCATGGTCATCGAGTACGCTCGCAACATCGTCGGACTCGAGGGCGCGAGCTCCTCGGAGTTCGACCCCGACACGCAGTTCCCCGTCATCGCGACGATGGCCGAGCAGGTCGAGATCATCGCCGGCGGCGACCTCGGCGGGACGATGCGCCTCGGTTTGTATGCGGCGAAGCTCGACGAGGGCTCGATCGTCGCCGAACTCTACGGGTCGAACGAGGTCTCGGAGCGCCACCGTCACCGCTACGAGGTGAACAACGGATACCGCCAGCAGATCGCGGACGCCGGTCTGCAGTTCTCCGGCCTCTCGCCCGACGGCACGCTCGTCGAGTACGTCGAGCTGCCGCGCGAGGTGCACCCGTTCTACGTCGCGACGCAGGCCCACCCCGAGCTCCGTTCGCGTCCGAACCACGCCCACCCGCTGTTCGCCGGCCTCGTCGGCGCCTCGCTCGAGCGCCAGCAGGCGAGCCGACTGTTCGACGTCGCCAATGGTTGAGTCGAACGACACCGTCGGAGCGTTGCGCGACGAGGCACACCAGGTCGACGTCGTCTCCTCGGAGCGCGCCTTCGAGGGCAAGGTCTGGGACATCCGCCGCGAGACGTTCCGGTACGGCGACGGCGAGGTCGTCCGCGAGTTCGTCGATCACACCGGAGCGGTCGCCGTGCTCGCGCTCGACGCCGAGGACCGGGTGCTGCTCATCCAGCAGTACCGCCACCCGATCGGCGAGCGCGACTGGGAGCTCCCGGCAGGGCTGCTCGACATCGCGGGGGAGGACCCGGCGGTCGCCGCGGGTCGTGAACTCGAGGAGGAGGCCGACCTGGTCGCCGGCTCCCTGCAGCTCCTGACG
Organism: Plantibacter sp. ME-Dv--P-095; assembly: GCF_030209365.1. Classification (NCBI taxonomy): domain Bacteria; kingdom Bacillati; phylum Actinomycetota; class Actinomycetes; order Micrococcales; family Microbacteriaceae; genus Plantibacter; species Plantibacter sp. ME-Dv--P-095. The sequence goes on along the minus strand of NZ_JARVSB010000017.1, from coordinate 67,511 downwards.
GAGTTCTACACCACCCCTGGTGGCAGCAACGAGTCGATCCGCATCTATCTCGCCCGCGACCTCACCGCGACCACCGAGGCGTTCGCCCGCGCCGAGGAGGAGGCGGACATCCGCATCGAGTGGGTGCCGCTCGACGATGCGGTGGCGGCGGTGCTCGACGGCCGGCTCCACAACTCGATCCTCATGATCGGTGTCCTGACCGCTGCTGCGGCTCGCGATCGAGGGTGGTCGACGCTGCGCGACAGCGGCGACTCCACGATCGGACCGGGCGGAGCCTGAGGCGTGGCGCTCGATCGCGCGGTCGCCGACTACCTGCGGCACATCGCGATCGAGCGCGGCCTGTCGGCCAATACGCAGGCCGCCTACCGGCGGGATCTCGACGGTTACCTGGCCTGGCTCGGCGCGCACGGCGTCGATGAAGCGGCCGCCGTCACCGCCGCGCATGTGTCGGAGTACACCGCGTCGCTGCGGACGCCGGAGGGACAGCCGGTCCGGGCGTCCTCGCTCGCCAGGGTCCTGTCCTCCATCCGCGGGCTCCACCGGTTCCTGCTCGACGAGCAGCTCGTCGAGGTGGACGTGGCGCGGGAGGTGCGCCCGCCGAAGCTCCCCGGACGCCTGCCGAAGGCGATCACGATCGACCAGGTCCGGGCCCTGCTCGAGACGACCGACGGCGACGAATTGCTCGCGATCCGCGACAAGGCGCTCCTCGAGCTGCTCTATGCCACCGGCGCCCGGGTCTCGGAGGCGGTCGGCCTGAACGTCGACGACGTCATCGACACCGACATCGTCCGGTTGCTCGGCAAGGGTGGCAAACAACGGATCGTGCCGCTCGGGAGCTTCGCCCGCGAAGCGGTCGACCGCTATCTGGTCCGGGTCCGTCCCGTCTTCTCAGCCCTCGGTCGTTCCACGCCGGCACTCTTCCTCGGGCAGCGTGGCGCACGCCTGTCCCGGCAGAGTGCCTGGCTCATCCTGCAGCGTGCGGCCGAGCGCGCGGGACTCGAAGCGCACATCTCGCCGCACACCCTGCGGCACTCGTTCGCCACCCACCTGTTGCAGGGCGGGGCCGACGTCCGGGTCGTGCAGGAACTCCTCGGTCACTCCTCCGTCGCGACGACGCAGTTGTACACCCTGGTGACGGTCGACAACCTCCGCGACGTGTACACGCAGTCGCATCCGCGGGCCAGATGGACCGCGGGCGGAGCGGCACCCCGGGCCTGAGCCGCGGCCCGGTAGACTCGTCACTCGAACGACAGCAAGCGGGAGCGAGGCAACACCGGTGGCCGGTACGAAGCACACGAGCGCAGTGCAGCACGCTGCGCGCAAGACCGCCGCCGAAGCGAACCCGAACGGCCCCACCGGCCGCCCGCGTCGCGAATTCGCGGTCCCGCCGACCCTGGCCCAGCACGGCCCGGCGCGCATCATCTCGCTCTGCAACCAGAAGGGCGGGGTCGGGAAGACGACGACCACCATCAGCCTCTCGGCCGCGCTGGCCGAGTACGGCCGTCGCGTCCTCGTCGTCGACTTCGACCCGCAGGGCGCACTGTCCGCGGGGCTCGGTATCTCGACCCACGATTCGAACACCGTGTACGACCTGCTGCTCGGCACCGTGAAGGACCCGGCGGAGGTCATCCAGCACACCGCCATCGACGGTCTCGACGTCCTGCCGGCGAACATCGACCTCTCCGCCGCCGAGGTCCACCTCGTCAACGAGGTCGCGCGCGAGACGATCCTGGCCCGGGTGCTGCGGAAGGTCTCCGACGACTACGACGTCATCCTGATCGACTGCCAGCCCTCGCTCGGCCTGCTCACCGTCAACGCCCTCACAGCGAGCCACGGGGTGCTCATCCCGCTCGAGTGCGAGTTCTTCGCCCTGCGTGGCGTCGCGCTGCTGATCGAGACGATCGACAAGGTCCGCGACCGCCTCAACCCGGCGATCGAGCTCGACGGCATCCTCGCGACCATGTACGACTCCCGGACGCTGCACTCGCGCGAGGTGCTCGAGCGGGTCGTCGACGCGTTCGACGACAAGGTGCTCGAGACGGTCATCGGCCGGACCGTGAAGTTCCCGGACGCGAGCGTCGCCGGAACCCCGATCACCGAGTTCGCACCGGAGCACGCGGCAGCGAAGGCCTACCGTCAGCTGGCGAGAGAGCTCATCTCCCGTGGCGCGATCGCCTGATCCCGCGCGGTCGTCCGTGGCCGTCCTTCCTCCGGCCGACGAGACCGGCACGCACCCCACCGAGGCGTCGTCCGTCGAACCTGCGGCGACTCCGTCGTTCCGGGTGTCGTTCGACGGCTTCGAGGGCCCGTTCGATCTCCTGTTGTCGCTCATCGGCAAACACGAGCTCGACATCACCGAGGTGTCACTCAGCCGCGTGACCGACGAGTTCATCGGCTACCTGCGCACCCTCGAGGCCGACGACGAGCTCGATCAGGCGAGTGAGTTCCTCGTCGTCGCGGCCACGCTGCTCGACCTCAAGATCGCCGGCCTGCTGCCGCAAGGTGAGCTGGTCGACGCCGAGGACGTCGCCCTGCTGGAGGCGAGGGACCTCCTGTTCGCGCGCCTGCTCCAGTACCGCGCCTTCAAGCAGGCGTCGGCCTGGTTCGCCGAACGCCTCGAACGGGAGTCGGCGCGTCATCCCCGTTCCGTCCGCCTGGAGGAGCAGTATCGTCGCCAGACTCCGGAACTCGTCTGGACGCTGACGGCCCAGGATTTCGCGGCACTGGCGACGCTCGCGTTCACGCCACGCGAGCTGCCGACCGTCGGACTCGACCACCTGCACGCGCCACTCGTGAGCATCCGCGAGCAGGCCGCGCACGTCGTCGCCATCCTCCGCAGCGGCGGATCCCACACGTTCCGTGAACTCGTCGCCGGTGCCGAGCAGAAGGGCGTCGTCATCGCCCGGTTCATCGCCGTGCTCGAGCTCTACCGCCACGCCGCGCTGTCGTTCGAGCAGATCGAGCCGCTCGGCGAGCTCACATTGCGTTGGACGGCCGAGACCTGGGACGACGACAGCCTCGCGAACCTGGGAGCCGATTACGATGCCTGAGCGGTCCGACGAGCCGATCGACCGGCCTGCCGACGTGGTGACGAGCCTCCCGCCCGAACCCGAGCCGGTACCGGCACCGGACGTCCCGAGGGCGCTCGAGGCGATCCTCATGGTGGCCGACGAGCCGCAGAGCCTCGTGAACCTGGCTGCAGCCGTGCACGTCCCGGTCGGAACAGTGCGGCGTGCCATCGCCGAACTCGTGGCCGACTACGACGGGGAACGCGGCGGCGTGCGACGCGGCTTCGAGCTGCGCGAGGTCGGTGGCGGATGGCGGTTCTACGTCCGAGCAGACCACGACGCCCTCATCGCAGACTACGTGGTGTCGCAGAACCCGACGAAGCTCTCGCAGGCGGCGCTCGAGACCCTCGCGGTCATCGCCTACAAGCAACCCATCAGCCGTGGGGCGATCGCGTCGATCCGTGCCGTCAACGTCGACTCCGTCGTCCGGACGCTTCTCGGACGCGGTCTCATCACGGAGATGTTCACCGACAGCGAGACGGGTGCCATCAACTACGGCACCACCGATCTCCTGCTCACCCAACTTGGTATCAACGCCATCGAGGAGCTGCCGCGGATCTCGCCGTTGCTCGACGATGGCCGGGAAGGATTCGACAGTGACCAGCACTGAACCAGAGGGCATCCGCTTGCAGAAGGTGCTCGCGAACGCGGGCGTCGCCTCCAGGCGCGTCTCCGAGCAGCTCATCGAGGACGGGCGTGTGGAGGTGAACGGCGTCGTCGTGACCGAGCTCGGCTCACGCATCGACCCGGAGCACGACCTCGTGTCGGTCGACGGCAGCGCCATTCAACTCGACGCTTCGAAGCGGTACCTCATGCTCAACAAGCCTGTGGGCATCTACAGCTCGCTGAAGGACGACCGGGGCCGCCCCGATCTGCGCCGCTTCACCGAGCAGTACGAGGAGCGGTTGTTCAACGTCGGGCGCCTCGACGCCGAGACGAGCGGCCTGCTCATCCTCACGAACGACGGCGATCTGGCCCACGTGCTCGCGCATCCGTCCTTCGGCGTGCAGAAGACGTACATCGCGAAGGTGACCGGCAAGGTGACCCCGCAGGTCCTCGCGAAGTTGACCGCGGGCATCGACCTGGAGGACGGACCCATCTCCGCCGACAAGGCGCGGCTCCTCGGCACCGAGGACGGCTTCAGCCTGGTGGAGCTCACGCTGCACTCCGGCCGCAACCGGATCGTCCGCCGCATGCTGGACGCCGTCGGGCACCCGGTCGTGGACCTCGTCCGTCGCCAGTTCGGCCCCCTCCACCTCGGCACCCTCGGGTCCGGGCAGCTGCGCGAGCTCACCAAGGACGAGCTCGGCGCCATCCTCACGATCGCGCGTGCGCACGGCCCTGAGGCGCGTGCAGCCGACGGCACCGCGGCGGAGGCGTCGGAGCCGACCGAATGACCGACGTCGTCGCCTCGCCACCGCGCGTCCAGGGTTCCGTCCGCATCGTGGGAGCCGGGCTGCTCGGCGCGAGCATCGGTCTCGCGCTGCGCGCCAAGGGCGTCGACATCATCCTCGACGACGCGTCGCCCAGCCAGTTGCGTCTCGCCATCGACTACGGAGCGGGTCGTGGTGCCGAGGCGACCGACACCCCGTCCGTCGTCGTCATCTGCGTCCCGCCGGACGTCACGGCCCGCGTGATCGAGGCCGAGCTGGCGGCGTTCCCGGATGCGGTCGTCACCGACGTCGCGAGCGTGAAGCTCGAACCGTATCGGGCGCTGCTCGAGCGCGGCGTCGACCTCACCCGGTACATCGGCTCCCACCCACTCGCCGGGCGCGAGCGAGGCGGAGCCATCTCCGCGCGGGCGGACCTCTTCCTCGGTCGTCCCTGGGTGATCTGCCGCGACGCGGAGACCCCCGCCTGGGCGCTGGCACAGGTCGAGGGACTCGCGCTCGACCTCGGGACCATCCCGATGGAGATGACCCCCGAGGAACACGACCGGTTCGTCGCGCTCGTCTCGCACACCCCGCAGCTCGTCGCGAGTCTCCTCGCCGCGCAGCTGCGGGACGCGGAGGAGGGTGCCATCCAGCTCGCCGGCCAGGGCCTCCGCGACACCGTCCGCATCGCGTCGAGCGCGCCCGAACTCTGGGTGCAGATCCTCAGCGCGAACCATGCCGAAGTCCTCCCGGTGTTGGAGCGGCTGTCCACCGACCTCGACTCGGTCATCTCGTCGCTCCGTGACCCGGAGGTGCCAGGCGCACGCCGCACGATCGCGGACACGATCGCCGCCGGCAACACGGGCGTCGCTCGGCTGCCGGGCAAGCACGGACAGAACCGCCGGTTCGCCAGCATCGTCGTCCTCCTCGACGACCGTCCTGGCCAGCTGGGCGCACTGTTCACGGAGCTCGGCGAGATCGGCGTGAACATCGAAGACCTGCGTCTGGAGCACTCGCCCGGCGCGAACATCGGTCTCGCGGAGGTCCAGGTCCTCCCCGAGGTCAAACAGCGCACCGTGGACGACCTCGAGTCGCGCGGTTGGCGCATAGCAGAGGTATAGGAAGAGACATGACTGAACAGCACCCCACCAGCACCGACGCGTCGACGCAGGCCGCACCCGTCGTGGTCGCGATCGACGGGCCTGCCGGCAGCGGGAAGTCGAGCGTCAGCAAGGCCGTCGCGCGCCGGCTCGGCTACCGGTACCTGGATACGGGCGCCTGGTACCGCGCGCTCGCCCTGCACACCGTGGAAGCCGGTGTCGATCCGGAGGACTCAGCGTCCGTCGTCGCCTCGCTCGAGGCCTTCGGTGAGGCGTTCTCCGTCTCGCTCGACCCGGATGTCACCGCCTTCTCCTTGGGCGGGCAGGACGTGACGGAGGAGATCCGCGGGCAGCGCGTGACGGCGGTCGTGTCGGCCGTCGCAAGGGTCCCCGAGGTGCGTGCGTGGATCAACGACACGTTCCGATCGCTCATCGCGGGCGTCGATCGTCCGGGCATCGTCGTCGAGGGACGGGACATCACGACCGTCGTCGCACCGGATGCTCAGGCTCGGATCCTGCTCACGGCGTCCGAAGCGGCTAGAATGGCCAGGCGTTCAGCGGAATTCGAGAGCCACCCTGCCGGCGACGTCGCGGAACAACTGCAGCGGCGTGATCGGGCGGACTCCAGGGTCGTCGACTTCATGAACGCGGCGGACGGAGTGACCACGGTCGACTCCACGCACATCGACTTCGACGAGACGGTCGACGCGGTCGTCCGCGTCACCGAATCCCTCACAGCAAGGAACTCCCATGGCTCACGATGACGAGCAGTTCGACGGAGGCCCCGACGACCTCGCGGACCGCCTCCAGGACATGGACGAGGAGCTAGCGACCCAGCGGGCCGCGTCCCTCCGCTCCGGCCTGGCCGACTACGACCTCGAGGGCGACGACCTCGACATCCTCGACGGCGCGACGGAGGACCCCGACGAGATCCGGTTCCTGCCGGCCCTGCCCGTCGTGGCCATCGTCGGCCGCCCGAACGTCGGCAAGTCCGCGCTGGTGAACCGCATCCTCGGCCGCCGCGAGGCCGTCGTCGAGGACACCCCCGGCGTCACCCGCGACCGCGTCAACTACAAGGCCGAGTGGAACGACCGTCGCTTCACGGTCGTCGACACCGGCGGGTGGGAACCCGACGCGAAGGGCATCGACGCGTCGGTCGCCGCGCAGGCCGAGATCGCCATCGACCTCTCCGACGTCGTCATCTTCGTCGTCGACGCCATGGTCGGCGCCACGGCGACAGACGAGCAGGTCGTCAAGCTGCTCCGCAAGACCGGTCGTCCGGTGTTCCTCGTCGCCAACAAGGTCGACGACGCCCGCCAGGAGCCGGAGGCCGCTGCGCTCTGGAACCTCGGCCTCGGCGAGCCCTACCCGGTCTCCGCGATCCACGGTCGCGGCGTCGCCGACCTCCTCGACACGATCCTCAAGGTGCTCCCGCAGGTCTCGGCCGTCGCGAAGGACGAGTTCGGTGGCCCGCGCCGCGTCGCGATCCTCGGACGCCCGAACGTCGGCAAGTCCAGCCTGCTGAACAAGACCGCGGGGGAGGAGCGCGTCGTCGTCAACGACCTCGCCGGCACCACTCGCGACCCGGTCGACGAGCAGATCGAGCTCGGCGGCAAGATCTGGCGCTTCGTCGACACCGCCGGCATCCGTCGTCGCGTGCACCTCTCGCAGGGCGCCGACTTCTACGCTTCGCTCCGGACGAGCACCGCACTCGAGAAGGCCGAGGTCGCGGTCGTGCTCATCGACGTGACCGAGGTGATCAGCGAGCAGGACGTCCGCATCATCGACCTCGTGCTCGAGAGCGGGCGTGCGCTCGTCCTCGCGTTCAACAAGTGGGACCAGCTCGACGACGAACGCCGCAAGTACCTGGAGCGCGAGATCGAGCAGGACCTCTCGCACGTCTCCTGGGCTCCCCGCGTCAACATCTCGGCCCGCACCGGTCGTCACCTCGAACGGCTCGTTCCGGCACTCGAGGTCGCCCTCGAGTCGTGGGACATGCGGATCCCGACCGGCAAGTTCAACGCCTTCCTCGCGGAGCTCACCGCGGCGCACCCGCACCCGCTGCGCGGTGGCAAGCAGCCGCGCATCCTGTTCGGGACGCAGGCGGCCAGCCGGCCGCCGACCTTCGTGCTCTTCACCACGGGATTCCTCGACCCGGGTTACCGCCGATACGTCGTGCGGCGCCTGCGCGAGATCTGGGGCTTCGAGGGCACGCCGATCAACGTCAACATGCGCGTCCGCGAGAAGCGTCAGCGCTGATCCGACGCACGATGCTCCGCCGCAACGGCGGGCGCTGACGAAGGCCCGGGACCGCTCGATGAGCGATCCCGGGCCTTCGCCGTGCCGGAGCACACGCTCAGAGGTGTGGCGGGGTGACCTCGACCGCAGGGGCGAGCACCGACTCGGCGTCCGCGTCGAACGGCCACCAGCTCGGCAGCAGTTCGCCGGTCAGCTGCAGGAATCCTTCGATGTCGCGTGGCCCCGGGGTGTCGAGCCACACGCGGGACGCGCCGACGAACCCGGCCGACACGAAGTTGGCCGCCGAGCGGATGAAGACGTCGCGCTGTTCGGGGCTGAGGGACTCCTCGTGCGGGAGGCTGATCGCTCCGCGGTCGAAGATGTCCAGGATCGTGGCGGTGAAGATCCGGTTGAGCATCGGCTGCAGGCTCGCTCCGATGACGTCGTCGTCCAGCCCCACCCGGTAGATGTCGGCGCGGTCGTCGATGTGGCGGAGGGTCGCCACGGTGAGGCGCACGATCGCGGCGGGTGCGTCGTCGGCCGACACCGTTGCCAGGTGGGTGACGCTCAGCTCCGTCAGTTCCTCGGCCAGTACCGACTCGAGCAGCTCGCACGGTGCCGCTGCGTGTTGGTAGAAGGTCGACCGGTTGATGCCGGCGCGGGCTGCGATCTCGGAGACGGACATCTCGCTGGTGGGGCGCTTGGCGGCGAGTTCCAGGATCGTTTTGGCGAGGCGAGCCCGCGTCCTGCGTTGACGTGCGTCCATGGTGGTCCTTCGCGTGAATCGGTGGGGAGGGCGCGGCTGCGTCCGATGTGCTGATATTCAAGATATAACATACTCCATCAGGTGGTGGAGAGTTTGTGCACAGCGGGCGTGCGGCACGGGGTTTCGTGACAGGCTTGAAGCATGACCGACACGCATCCGCCGAGCGACCCTGTGCGCGACGCGGGTGATGCCTGGGTCGAATCCGGAGACGGCCGTAAGTTCTGGGGCCGATTCGGAGCCGCGGGTCTCCTGGTGCACGACCCCGTACGCGGGGTGTTGCTGCAACATCGAGCCGGATGGAGTCACTTCGGCGGCACCTGGGGCATCCCGGGTGGTGCGCGTCACCAGTTCGAGGACGCCGTCGACGGTGCCGTCCGGGAGTCGAACGAGGAGGCCGGGGTGCCGGCGGACTCGATCGAGCTCCGGTTCGCCTCCGTGCTGGATCTCGGGTTCTGGTCGTACACGACGGTGATCGTCGAGGCGGTAGCACCCTTCGAACCGGTCGTCTCCGACCCCGAGAGCATCGCGCTCGCCTGGGTGCCGGTCGCCGAGGTCGAGACCTTGCCGCTGCACCCCGGCTTCGCCGACTCCTGGCCCGAGCTCCGGGCGCAGCTCGACTGCCGGGTCACCATCGTCGTCGACGTCGCCAACGTCGTCGGTTCGCAGCCGAACGGGTGGTGGAAGGACCGCGCGGGTGCCGCGCAGGGCTTCGTCTCGCGCCTGGTCGGTCTCGCTCATGCAGGCACCGACGCGTCCGCCCTCGGGCTGGACTTCGACCGGTGGTGGCCGGCATACGTCGCCGTGGTCGAGGGCCAGGCTCGTGGCGCTCGGCCGGACGCCACTGCAGCCGGGGCCGGTCCGTCATCGCGCGCGGGCGTCTCGGTCGTCGATGCGGCGGGGAGCGGCGACGACGCGATCGTCGACGTCGTCGGCGGGCTCCAGGGGGCCGTCGTGGTGGTGACCTCGGATCGCGGACTCCGCGAGCGGGTCGAGCGACTAGGTGCGACGACACGCGGCGCGGCTTGGTTGACCGATCGGCTCGACCGCACCGTCTGACCCCTGAACCGGATGCGGATCTGCGGTTGTCAAGCGGTCCGGTCGCATCCCCGGTGGAGCATACGGGTCCGCCTATCCTGGGATGATGCGTGCGGTGTGCACGGCTCGTCTGGAGGATCAGCGTGGACCATCGAGGAAAGACACCCGAGCAGCGCGAGGGCGAAGCGTCGTCGGAGCCGACCGAGGCCGGCGAGGCCCAGCGTCAGCGTCTGGCCGAGCGGCCGTGGCTGTCCTCGTACGCGAGCGGCGTGCCGGCCGACATCGACGAGGTCACCGAGACGCTCGTGGACCTGCTCGACACCTCGGTGAAGCGGTTCGGCGATCGCATCGCCCTCGAGTTCTTCGGGGCCGAGACGAGCTACAGCGAGCTCGGTGAGCAGGTCGCGCGAGCGGCTGAAGGCCTCCGGAAGCTCGGCGTGAAGCCGGGCGACCGCGTGGCGCTCGTGCTGCCGAACTGTCCGCAGCACGTCGTCGCCTTCTATGCCGCCTTGCGGCTCGGTGCGACGGTCATCGAGCACAACCCGCTGTACACGGCTCGTGAGCTGCGTCACCAGTTCGAAGACCACGGAGCGCACGTCGCGATCGTGTGGGACAAGGTCTACGACCTCGTGGCAGACCTGCCGGCGGACGTCATGCGCGGCCGGATCGTCTCCGTCGACATCACCCAGGCCCTGCCGCTGTCGAAGCGCCTGGCGCTGCGGCTGCCCGTGAAGCGTGCGCGCGAGTCGCGAGCGGCGATGACCGCAACTCCGTCGGCGAAGCACGTGCTCCCGTGGGAGCGGCTGATCGGCGGCCGCAAGCTGTCGAAGCGGGTCGTGCGGCCGACGCTCGACGACACCGCACTCCTGCAGTACACGAGCGGGACGACCGGAGCGCCGAAGGGCGCCATCCTGACGCATCGGAACCTGCGGGCGAACGCCGCCCAGGGGCGCGCCTGGGTGCCCGGGCTGAGCGAGGGCGAGGAGATCTTCTACGGCGTCCTGCCCCTGTTCCACGCGTACGGGATGACGCTGTGCCTGACGTTCGCGATGAGCATCGGTGCGCGGCTCGTGCTCTTCCCGAAGTTCGATCTGGAACTGGTGCTCACGGCGGCGAAGAAGTCGCCGCCGACGTTCCTGCCGGCGGTGCCGCCGATCTACGACGCGTTGTCGCGTGCTTCGACCCGGAAGGGTGTCGACCTGACGAGTGTGCGGTTCGCGATCTCCGGAGCGATGAGCCTGCCGGTGTCGACGGTCACGCGGTGGGAAGAGGCGACCGGTGGGCTGCTCGTCGAGGGCTATGGAATGACGGAGTCGTCGCCGGTCGCGCTCGGCAACCCGATCGGTCCGTCGCGTCGGCCGGGCACCGTGGGTGTGCCGTTCCCGAGCACCGAGATCCGCGTCGTCGATCCCGAGCACCCGGACGTCGACCGCCCGGCGGGGGAGGCCGGCGAGTTGCTGCTCCGTGGCCCGCAGGTGTTCCAGGGCTACTGGGGCCGCGCCGATGAAACCCGCGAAGCGCTGCTCGAGGGTGGCTGGTTGCGGACCGGCGACATCGTGACGGTGTCGGCGGACGGTTTCGTGACCGTCATCGACCGGGTGAAGGAGCTCATCATCACCGGCGGGTTCAACGTGAGCCCGTCCGAGGTGGAGGAGACACTCCTGTCGCACCCAGACGTCGAGTCGGCCGCGGTGGTCGGACTGCCGCGCGACTCCGGTGGCGAGGATGTGACGGCTGCGGTCGTCATGCGCGCCGGGACGGTGTTCGACGCCGGATCGCTGCGCGACTACTGCCGTACCCGTCTGACGGCGTACAAGGTGCCGAAGCGGGTCGTGCAGCTCGACGAGCTGCCGACGTCGCTCATCGGCAAGGTGCTGCGCCGCAAGGTGCGTGATCAGCTCGTCGACGCCCGCAAGGCCGAGTAGCGGCCGCCGGAGGGCGAGCCACAGCGATCAGCCGCGGGACTCGGGGTGCAGCCAGTGGCGCACGACGGGGATGAGCAGTGACAGCGCGACGAAGGTGATGGCGCCGCCGATGATGGCGTCGTCGATCGGCGTGTTCCGGCTGACCTGCACGATGCCCGAGACGATCGCGACGGGCAGGGCGGTGAGTGCCGCGACGCGGACCTCTTTCCAGTAGTGGCTGTAGCGCATGATGGTCCTTCGTCGGGCGGCCGCAATGGCCGGCTCATCCTGTCGCGCGGGTGCGGACGAGTCACGGTAGCGTGCCCCGTTCGAGGGTGGGCAGGGGAGACCTCCCGTGTGTCGTGACGGCGGTGCGCTCGGTCGCCGGCACGACCGTCGGAGACGTGTCACGAGGTGGTCGCCGGATCCGCTAGACTGTTCGAGTTGTCTTCTCCGCTCAGCGGAGATGGCATCGGGCTGTGGCGCAGCTTGGTAGCGCACTTGACTGGGGGTCAAGGGGTCGCAGGTTCAAATCCTGTCAGCCCGACCATGAAGTCCCGGAAACCGTCTGGTTTCCGGGACTTGTTCGTTGGTGGCAGGGCGGCAACGGTCAGAAGCGCTCGTCGTACGCGTTCCGATTCGCTTCGATCGTCGGGACGTGTTCGCCGGCCCACTCGGCGAGCGCCACCGCATGGGGAATCAGTGATTCGGCGAGGTCCGTCAGCTCGTACTCGACCCGCGGTGGCACCTCGGCGAAGGTGGTGCGGGTGACGAGGCCGTCGCGTTCCAGGTTCCTGAGGGTGAGAGTGAGCATGCGCCGGGAGATGCCCGGGATGCGCTGCTCGAGCTCGGTGAACCGGAACGGGCCGTCATGGAGCGTCGCGATGAGGAGGAGCGCCCACTTGTCGGCGATGCGGTCGAGGAGGGAGCGGATGGCTTTGCCCTGATCGCCTCGGACAGAACACAGCCTTGCGTAGCGGAACATGGCACCTCTCGCGACTCGGTCACACGCGTGTGCCTTTTGTACGCCGGTCCGATCCGGTCCACACTTGCGTTGGTTACCTATCGTAACCATCGACGCACACACGCACTCGGAGGTTGCACATGGTCATCGCCTATTGGATCGTCGCAGGACTGCTCGCGGTCCTGTACCTGTACTCGGGCGGCATGAAGCTCGTCCGCTCGGCGGAGCAGCTGCGCCCCATGATGGCCTGGGTCGACACCATGCCGCTCTCGGCCGTTCGCGTGGTCGGCGCCCTCGAGATCCTGGGCGTGGTCGGCCTGATCCTGCCACCGATCGTGGGCGTCCTCACCTGGCTGACCGTCGCGGCCGCGGTCGGCCTCGTCCTCGTGCAGGTCGGTGGCATCACCGTGCACCTGCGTCGCGGCGAGGTCCGCGTCCTCGGACTGAACGTCGTCCTGCTGGTGCTCGCCGCGATCGAGGTCTGGCTGGCAACCGTCTGGCTGTAGCGGTGGCGGATCGGTGCCTGCCACGTCAGCCGACTCAGGGGACGAGCACGACGCGCCCGAACACGTCCCCGGCGTCCATGAGACGGTGCGCCTCGGCTGCGTCGCTCAGCGGCAGGGTGTCGTGGACCACCGGCGAGAGCGCGCCTCGGACGGCGTCATCGAACACCTCGGCTCGCACCCGGGCGAGGTCCGCGTGCGGCACGGTGTCGAGGCTCAGGGTCCCGTAGGTGATCGATCGGCGGAAGCCGGCCAGGAGAGCCGTGCCGAAGTCGGCGGGCGGGAACCCGCCCACCACGCCCACGGCGATCAGGCGGCCGTTCGGCGAGAGCCGCTCGATGAACCGGGGGAGATCGGGACCGCCGACGATGTCGAGGATGACGTCGAACTCCGCCGGGGCGTCCGCATCGCCTGTGCCGGAGCGGTCGAGCACGTGGGTTGCACCGAACGCCCGCAGACGTCCCCCGCGTTCGGAGGACGAGGCGGTGACGGCGATGACGCCGGCGCCGGCACGAGCGGCCAGCTCGACGCCGGCCAGGCCGATACTCCCGGCGGCCCCGCGCACGAGGACGGATTCGCCCTGGGCCAGGCGAGCGCGTTCGAGCGCGAAGTGCGCGACGGGGAACGCACTGCCCAGCGTGACCGCCTGGACAGACGTCAGGTCGGACGGCAGCTCGACGATCTCGTCAGCGCGCGCGATCACGTACTCGGCGTACGCGCCCGAGGTCCCCGTGAACGCCCAGACCCGTCGACCGAGCCATGCGGGGTCGACGTCAGGCCCGGTCGCGGTGATGACGCCGGCGGCCTCACTCCCCGGGATCATCCCCGAGTCCCGCGCGGCTTCGGCGATGCCGCCCCGGCGGATCACGACGTCGACCCCGCCGACGCCGACGGCCTCCGTTCGCACGAGGACCTCGTCGACCCCGGGCGTGGGGACGGGCAGGTCCGTCACCTCCATCCCACTCGGGTCGCCGAAGGTCCGGATGATCACTGCGCGCATGGGTGCACTCCGTTTCGCGGCGGGGGATCTGACCCGCCTCCCGAAACGTAATGGACGCACCCGTCCACTTGAGTAATGTGAGACACATGTCCGCGACACTGCCTCAGAACCTGCGTTCCGACGCGCAGGAGAACCGTGACCGCGTCCTCGCGGCAGCCCGCGAACTGTTCGGGACCGACGGTCTCCACGTGACGATGCGAGAGATCGCCCGACGAGCCGGTGTCGGGCCGGCCACCCTCTACCGGCGGTTCCCGACCAAAGCCGATCTCGTCAGAGCCGCCTTCGAGAACGAGCTCGGCGACTGCCGCTCGATCGTGGTCGACGCCCTCGCGGACGTCGACCCCTGGCGTGGATTCCGCAGCATCATCGAGGAGGTTTTGGTCCTCAACGCTCGGAACCAGGGGTTCACGGACGCGTTCCTCGCCGCCTACCCCGATGCCGTCGACTTCCGGACCCAGCGTGAACAGGCCGTGCGCGCGATCACCGCCGTCGCTCGTCGTGCCATCGACGCCGGTGCGCTGCGCGCGGACTTCGTCCTCGACGACTTCCTCGTGATCCTGCTCGCGGCTCGCGGACTCTCGAGGACGACGGAGACGGAGCGCGTCCGAGCCGCGCGACGCTACGCCGCACTCGTGATCGACGGACTGCGTGCGTCCGACCGGCACGGACCGCTCCCTCCCGCGCCGCGACTCATCCCGAGCGTCATCCCGACGTAGGCCGCGGCTGCAGGTTCACGATGCGACGCGTTCACCTGCGTCAGCGGTGATCGGCGTGAAGACGTTCACGAGGTTGCCGTCGGGGTCACGGAACAGGAGCGACCGGTTGCCCCACGGCATGTCCGTCGGCTCGTTCACGAACGTCTCCACGACGCCCTGCAGCATCGCGTAGATCGCATCGACGTCGTCGACGAGCAGGTCGAGGATGACGGACCGGTTGGCACGCGGCGCGGCAGCGTTCTCACCCAGCAGCGGAATGGTCGCGGAACTGGCGATCGCGAGGGTGCCGGTGTCGGTGCGCACCTCGGCGAAGAGCGGATGCAAGCGTGCCGCGGTCACGCCGGTGACTCGTTCGTAGAACGCAACCATGCGGTCCACGTCGTCGGTGATGATCCGGGTGGCTGCGAGTCGCATGAAGTCTCCTTGGTTCGATGTGGTTGCCGCTCCTGCGGCGGTCATCCCGACGATAGAAGCAATACCGGACAGGAATCGCCCGGTATTCTGAGGCCATGGCACGATCGGGCTCGTCGACCTCTCGCGCGCTGCAGCTCCTCGAGTTGCTCCAATCGGCCGAGATCCGCACCGTGTCTGAACTGGCCGAACGGTTGGGCGTCGATGAGCGCACCGTGCGCCGCTCCGTGCAGCGTCTCGTGGACATGGAGGTGCCGATCGAGTCGGTGCGCGGCCGCTACGGTGGGTACCGCCTGGCCGGCGGACGTGGGGTGTCGCCGCTGATGCTCACTGACGAGGAGGCGGTCGCCGTCTTCCTCGGCTTGAGCGAAGCCCAGTCGACCTCCGGCTCCCCGGATGTCGCGGCGCAGATCGCTCTCGCGAAGATCCGGCGTTCCCTCCCCGCCGCATCCCTGGACCGCATCGAAGCGGTCATCGACGCCGCAGCGTTGAACCCGTCGCGCCTCGACGTACCTGATGCCGGCATCCTGCTCACCGTCTCCGACGCACTTCGCTCGCGGCGTCCGCTGGAGTTGCGCTACCGCGACGCGGAGGAAACGCCTTCGCGCCGCACGGTGCATCCACTCGACCTGCTCGTCCATGCCGGTCGCTGGTACTTGGATGCGTTCGACGTCGGGCGAGCGGAGGAACGCACCTTCCGTGTCGACCGGATCCGATCCGCGCGGACGCTGCCCGGCGTGATCTCGACCCCGGTATCCCGAGCGGAGCGTCCTCGACTCGTCGACCGTTTCGCGGGGGCGGACTACCGATGGCACGTCCGGTTGCGCATCCAGGCGACCGTCCCGCAGATACGGGCCCGCTTCCCGGAGAGCGTGGCCGTCGTGGAGTCGATCGAGGACGCACCCGGCTGGCATCGGCTTTCGATCCGAGCCAAACGCCTCGACTGGCTTCCAGCGGTGATCGCCGGGCTGGGAGATCACGCGGTGATCGTCGACGAACCGGAGGATCTCCGTGAGCTCCTCCGCGCGACGGCGACACGGATGCTCGACATCGCTCGCGGTGCTGATACGGCACCACCAGTCGCCGACTAGCGTGCGGTGGACGTCGAGGGGCTGATGCTCAGCGCCCCTCGGCAGCGAGCCCGGCCTCGGCAGCGCCGACACGAGCACGCCCCCGAGCCCGAAGGCAACCCCTGTCCCGTCGACGACACCGGCGGCCGCACCGGGCTACAGTGCGAGCCAGGCACCACCACGTCCCGTGACTCGCGGGACAGGCACGCACATCGAAGGAGAGCAACCCATGTCAGACCTCCGTATCGCCATCATCCTCGGCAGCACCCGCCCGGGCCGCAACGGCAAGGCCGTCGCCGACTGGGTCGTCGAGCAGGCCGCCGGTCGGAGCGCCAGCTACGAGCTCATCGACCTGCTCGACCACCCCCTGCCCCTCCTCGACGAGCCGACGCCGCCGTCGTTCGGGGCGTACGAGAACGAGCACACGAAGGCCTGGGCGGCGACGATCGCGCCCTACGACGGATTCGTCTTCGTCACGCCCGAGTACAACCACTCCACGTCCGCTGTCCTGAAGAACGCCATCGACTACCTGTACGCCGAGTGGAACAACAAGGCCGCCGGGTTCGTGGCATGGGGCAGCCTCGGGGGCGCGCGCGCGATCGAACACCTTCGCGGCATCAGCGCCGAACTGCAGATCGCGGATGTGCGGCAGCAGCTGAGCTTCTCGCTCTTCGCCGACTTCGAGGACTTCAGCACCTTCACGCCCGGACCGCAGCACACCGAGGCCGCCGGGGTGCTCTTCGACCAGCTCGAGGCGTGGGCGGGCGCTCTGAAACCACTCCGCGCCTGATCGAAGGCTGCACGCTCGGCGATCCCGCCGTGCGCCGAGGGGAGCGAGCACGACGACGTGCCGGGGGATCCTCCGCACGGGTGTCCGCTCAGCCCGTCGGCTTCCTACGCGCCCGGGAAGGGACGCAGCTCCAGGCGGCCGTTGCGAGCCATCGGGTGGCGGGCGGCGATGTCGAGCGCCTCGTCGAGGTCGGCGCAGTCGAGGATGTCGAAGCCCCAGAGGGTGTCGGTCGCGCCCGGGATCGGACCGTTGGTGACGAGCCGCTCGCCGGCGCGGACACGGACGCCGCGCGCCTCACTCGGATCGAGCACATCCCCGAGGAGACGCCGGCCAGTCGAGTCCAGCTCCTGGACCCAGCGGTCGACGTCGGCGTCATCGGTCGGGTCGTCGGGCACGGGGTCCGCGAGGACGAACATCATGAATCGCATCAGGCGCTTCCTCTCTGTCGGCGCCCGTTCGAGCGCACTCGTCGTTGCTCTCAGGCCTCGGCGGCGACCGGTACTGCGCTGTGGTCGAGCCAGAGGGTGTCGATGGGGATGGCCTGGCCGAGGACCCGCTCGGCGGCGCGATGCCCGGAGTGCAGGGCGGCCGACACCGTCGCCGGGTCGTCCGTCCACGTCGCCTCGCCAGCGAGGTGCAGGACGCCGCCGACCGGGGTCGCGAGGGCGTCGTGGTCCTCGGTCGTCGAGCCGACGGTCATGTAGGCATAGGACCCACGCGTGAAGGGGTCCTCGTGCCAGCGGGTGATGTGCACCTCGGTCGGTTGCTCGACGCGCTCGCCGTAGAGGCGCCGCAGCTGCTCGAGGATCGACTCCACGACGCGCGAGTCCTCCCAGCCGCGGATCTCCACGGCCGTCGGGCCGGCGGCGAAGGTGAGGAGTGTGGGGGAGCCGTGCGCCGACGTCAGGTCGTACCAGGAGTGCCAGCGACGACTCTCCGGCCCCTGCTGCCTGACGGCGTAGACGTCCTCGTCCCAGAACCGCCGCTCGAACCGGAGGAACACCTTCTCGAACGCGTTCATCCGCAACCGGGAGAGCGCACCGGCCACCGGCTCAGGCAATGGGGGATCGATCGTGAGCGCCTCCGACTGCAGCACCCCGACCGGCACCGTCACCACCGCCGTGCCCGCGTGCAGCACCAGCCCGCCCGTCGGCCCCTGGGCAGCGACCTCGACGCCGTCCGTGGACCACCGGACGCCCGTCACCACGTGCTCCAGGCGCACGTCGAGCCCCTCGGACAGCCGTCGGGGGAGCACGTCGTAGCCGTCGGGGAACACGACCTCGTCACCGTCGATCGCATCGTCGTCGAGGCCGTGCGCCGCGAGATCCTCGATCCACGCGCCGTACTGCTCCTCCGAACGATGCTCCAGGTACTCGCGGACCCGCTGCACCCGCTCGACGTCCCACGCCTGCAGGGCGAGTGCCGCCTCGGTCACGTCGCGATACGAGGCGTCAGGAGCGGACTCGGCGACCACCCCGAGCAGGGTCGCGTCGAGCGCGTGGACGTCCTCGGCGAAGCCGCGAGCGTCGGCGTCCGACAGGTGCTCGCCGTCGGGACCGTAGTACGTGATCGGCCGGCTGTCGGGTTGGTAACCGCCGACGGTGAATTCCACCGTCCGCATCCCGAACGCCTCGGCCGCCGCAGCGACGGCACTGTCCGTCACCCCGTGCACCCACGACGCACCGAGATCGGTCACCAGGCCGTCGCGGCGCTCGGTCGACACGCGCCCGCCGACCCGGTCCCGCGCCTCGAGCA
Source organism: Plantibacter sp. ME-Dv--P-095 (assembly GCF_030209365.1). Classification (NCBI taxonomy): domain Bacteria; kingdom Bacillati; phylum Actinomycetota; class Actinomycetes; order Micrococcales; family Microbacteriaceae; genus Plantibacter; species Plantibacter sp. ME-Dv--P-095. Next base: position 48,818 of record NZ_JARVSB010000017.1, on the reverse strand, counting down.
CGACGACCGTTCGACCGGCGGCCGCGAGGAGCCGCGCGGCGACGAGGCCGGCGACACCCGCGCCCACGACGACCGTGTCGAAGCGGCCGTCAGCGGACGGGCGGGATGCGGACGCCTCGTCAGACCCGCTCATCGAGGGTCACCCATGTCGCCGGTCGCCGGTGCGCCGTCCACGCGCTCATAGCGGAGGTGGACGGTGCCGGCGGGCGAGGTGGTCGCCGGTCCCAGCAGCCGCAACGACGACGGCACCGTCCCGTCGGCGAAGACGCGCTTGCCCGTGCCGAGCGTGATCGGATACACCCAGAGGTTCAGCTGATCGAACAGGGCCTCCGCGAAGAGGGTCTGCACGAGATCGAGACTGCCGATGACGTGGATCTGCGCGTGACGCTCGCGCAGGTCCCGAACGGCCTTCGGGAGGTCGGGTCCGAGCTGTGTCGAGTTCGCCCACGCCAGGTCCCGCGGCTCACGCGACGCGACGACCTTCGGCAGGCGGTTGAAGAGCCTGGCGATGCCGTCGTCCTGACCGCCTTCCTGCTGCGGCCAGTACCCGGCGAAGATGTCGTAGGTCCGTCGTCCGAGGAGGAGGGCGTCCATGCCGACCATGCCGGCATCGATCTGCTGACCGTCGACCTCCTCGATGAGCGGCGCCTGCCACCCGCCGAACGAGAACCCGCCGCTGGGATCCTCCTCGGGCCCACCCGGCGCCTGAGCGACGCCGTCGAGGGTCATGAAGAGGTCGATGTGGATGCGCCCCATGTCCTGCTCCGATCTGCTGCACTCACGATCCACCGGAGCGAGAGCCCTGTCAACGGCTGTCGGCTGAGAACGCACTGACGAAAGGACGCCGGGCGCCTCGGGGGCGAGTAGCGTTCGAGGAGGCACGCACGCGCGTCACGACGCCCGTGGACGAAGCCGACCCGCTGATGAGAGGCACCGCACCATGACCGATCTGGACACCATCCCCGTCACCACCCTCGACGGCCGCGACACCACCCTGGCGGAGTGGGACGGCAAGGCGAAACTCGTCGTCAACGTCGCCAGCCGCTGCGGTCTCGCCCCGCAGTACGAGAAGCTCGAGGCCCTCCAGAAGGAGTACGCCGACCGCGGCTTCACCGTGATCGGCTTCCCGAGCAACCAGTTCCTGCAGGAGCTCGGCGACAACGAGAAGATCGCCGAATACTGCTCGGCCACCTGGGGTGTCACCTTCCCGATGATGGACAAGGTGAAGGTCAACGGCCGGAACCGTCACCCGCTCTACCAGGAGCTCGTGAAGACCGCCGACGCCAACGGCAAGGCCGGCAATGTCAAGTGGAACTTCGAGAAGTTCCTCATCGCCCCCGACGGCACCGTGCACCGCTTCCGTCCGACGACCGAACCCGATGCTCCCGAGGTCATCGCGGCGATCGAGGAGAGCCTGCCCGCGTAGCGGTCTGGCGTTCGGCCCCGATCAGGGGAAGGTGACGCCGGTGAGCGCCTCAGCCTTCGTCCAGAGCTCGGCGGCGACGCGTTCGTCGCGCGCCGCCGCGGTCCGGCCGACGGGCTTCGGATCGCCGCGCATCTCGCCGAAGCCGCTCGGTCCGTAATAGCCGCCCGGTTCGACGTCCGGCGACACCGCCGCGTAGAGCGTCGGGAGCGCGCCCATCTCGGCGCTCTGACCGAGGAGTCGCGTTCCCCAACCGAGGAGCGGTCCCTGCGCGGACTCGGTGTGCGACTGGAGTTCGGTCGACGCGAAGCCGGGGTGCGCCGCGACGGACAGCACGGGGGAGCCGTTCGCCGTGAGGCGTCGCTGCAGCTCGGCCGAGAACATGAGGTCGGCGAGTTTCGACTGGCCGTAGGCGGCCCAGCGTCGGTACCTCCGGCTCCGCCAGTTGAGATCGGCCAGGTCGATCGTGCCGGCCCGGTGGGCGGCGCTCGACAGGGTCACGACCCGCGACGTGATGCGGTCCAGCAGCAGGCCGGTGAGCGCGAAGGGGCCGAGGAAGTTGGTACCGATCTGCATCTCGAAGCCGTCGGCAGTGCGGCGCTCGGGCACCGCCATGACCCCGGCGTTGTTCACGAGCGCGTCGACCCCATCGACGCCCTCGGCGAAGCGGCGGACCGATGCGAGGTCGGCGAGGTCGAGCCGGCGCACCTCGACATCGCCCGTCATCGTCGACGCGGCCCGCGCACCCTTCTCGATGTCGCGGCAGGCGAGGATGACGGTTGCGCCGTGCGCGGCGAGTTCCCGAGCCGTGACGGCCCCGATCCCGCTGTTCGCGCCGGTCACGATCACGGTGCGGCCGTGCTGGTCGGGGATGTCTGCTGTCGTCCAAGCGCTCATGTGGCCGAGGTTACGCCATCCCGTTTTCTTGCGACTACACATATCGTTCACAGCTTCACCGATATATCGTTGAGCATCGTTCACGAACTACGAAGGAGAGCAATCATGGGTGGATTCCCAAGCGGTGGCGCAGGATTCGGTGGCGCAGGATTCGGGAACGGTGGCGGATTCGGCAGCGGAGCCGGCTTCGGTACCGAGAACATGTGGCAGATGATGGAGCAGCTGCGTTCCAAGTTCGAGAAGAGCGCCGGATCGCGCGCGGGCCGCGGCGACGTCCGCTCCGCCGTGCTGGCCCTGCTGGCCGAGCAGCCGATGCACGGCTACCAGATCATCCGCGAGATCGACGAGCGCAGCGGCGGCTCCTGGAAGCCGAGCGCCGGCTCGGTCTACCCGACCCTGCAGCTGCTCTCCGACGAGGGCATCATCACGGCCGAGGAGTCGGGCGGTCGGAAGACCTACGCCCTGACCGAGGCCGGCCGCGACGAGGTCGCCGAGTCCGGCGCGACCGCTCCGTGGCAGACCGGTGAGTCGTCCGAGCACCCCGGCATCACCGCGCTGCCGAAGGCCGGCGTCGAGCTGGCCCAGGCTGCCGCGCAGGTCGGCCGGACCGGTTCGCCCGAGCAGGTCCAGCAGGCCGTCGCCGTCCTCGACGAAGCTCGCAAGCGCCTCTACGCGATCCTCGCCCAGGACTGACCGGGTGTCGTCGACCGGCGGGACGCCCAGCGACTCAGCGTCCCGTTTCGGCGACGTCCCAGGCGTCGTGCGGGCCGGTGTCCACACCGGCCCGCCCGCCGACGGGCGCGCGCGGTACCGCCGCATCCTCAGGTTCGCGAGTTGGCATCTGGCCAACGCATGGTGGTTCGAGATCGTGCTGCCTCGCTTCGGGCTCATCAAGCTGACCGAGCGCACCCGTACGCGCCGCATGCAGCGGTTCGCCCGCCGCTTCCACGTGCTCGCTGTCGATCTCGGCGGACTCATGATCAAGGTCGGGCAGTTCATGTCGTCCCGGCTCGACGTCCTGCCGCCGGAGATCACCAAAGAGCTCGAAGGCCTGCAGGACGAGGTTCCGCCGGTCGCGTTCCCGGAGATCCGCGCGCTCGCCGAGTCGGAGCTTCGTGTGCCCCTGTCGCAGGTGTTCTCCACCATCGACGAACGGGCGGTGGCCGCCGCCTCCCTCGGCCAGGCCCACCGCGCACATCTCGTCCCCTCGCTTGCGGCGGACTCCGGCCTCGACGCCGTCGTGCTCAAGGTGCAGCGTCCCGGTATCGATCGGATCGTCGCCGTCGACCTCGCCGCGCTGCGGAAGGTCGGCGGATGGCTCCGGCGCGTCCGCCTCGTCTCGGACCGCGTCGACATGCCGGCGCTCGTCGAGGAGTTCGCCGCGACGAGTCTGGAGGAGATCGACTACCTCCACGAGGCCGCCAGCTCCGAACGCTTCGCCGCCGACTTCGCCGGTGACGACCGCGTGGGCGTCCCCGCCGTCGTGTGGGAACGGACCTCGCAACGCGTGCTGACGCTCGAGGACGTCACCGCGATCAAGATCACCGACACCGAGGCGCTCCTGGCCGCCGGGATCGATCCGGCCGAGGTGGCCCCGGTGTTCGCGGCGGTCATGTTCGACCAGCTGTTCACCAACGGGTTCTTCCACGCCGACCCGCACCCCGGCAACATCTTCGTCACGCCGATCGCCGCCGCCCCGGGTGAGCGCTCCTGGAAACTGACGTTCATCGACTTCGGCATGATGGGCGAGGTCCCGCCGACGACGCGGCGCGGCCTGCGGAAGCTCCTCATCGCCGCCGCCTCCCGCGACGGCAAGGGACTCGTCGGCGCGATCCGCGACCTCGGGGTCCTCCTGCCCTCGGCGGACACGACCGAGCTGGAGCGCGCGATGACGGCCCTCTTCGGGCGGTTCGGCGGCATGGGGTTCGCCGAGCTCCGCGACGTCGACCCGAAGGAGTTCCGCGACTTCGGCAACCAGTTCAGCGAGGTCGTCCGGGCGCTGCCGTTCCAGCTGCCGGAGAACTTCCTGCTCATCATCCGTGCCATCTCGCTCACCTCGGGCGTCTGCAGTTCGCTCGATCCCCAGTTCAACCTGTGGGACTCCGTCGAGCCGTACGCGGCGCAGCTGCTGCGCGACGAACGCGGCAACGTCGTCCAGGACCTCGGCCGGGAGGCGCTCGAGATCGCGACGGTCGCGGCCCGACTGCCGAAGCGTCTCGACGCGGTCATCACGCGGGTCGAGGACGGCTCCGTCGCCGTCACCAACCCGCGGTTGGAGCAGCGGATCGCACGACTCGATCGCACGACGGGCAGGGTCGTCTCGGCGGTGCTGTTCGCCGCCCTGCTCGTGGCCGGCACCGTCCTCCGGATCGACGACGCCGTGCTCGGCACCGTCTTCATGTCGGTCTCCGCCCTGCCACTGCTCCACGCGTTGTTCTCCGGACGTCGCGGGCGGTAGGCGCGCGGCATGTGCCGCGACCGTCGCGCAGGCGTCGGTTGTGGTGCCGGAGGACATGTCGATGCCCTCGTCCGCGGTGAAAGGATCGCCACGCACCGGCGGGACCGTTCCGCGGTGCAGAGCGGAGCGACATGCGCAGGCGACCACAGACCACCGTCCCGACGTCGGGTGGCACCCGATGATCGACGAGGATCTGCGTGTCCGGCTCGCCGACCTCGGCGGGTTCGACACGGAACGCGGCTCGCTCGCCGGGGTCGTCGTGGTCGACGTGACCCGGGTCGTCGCCGGCCCGTACTGCTCGATGGTCCTCGCGGACCTCGGAGCCACGGTGATCAAGGTCGAACACCCGGACGAACCCGACTACACCCGCACCTTCCCGCCGTTGCTGCCGGCTGCGGACGACGCCGACGGGCAGCCGGTCGAGGACCCGGCGCTCAGCGGGTTCTTCGCGCAGTACAACCGCAACAAGCTCGGCGTCACGGCCAACCTCCGGCACCCGTCCGGCGCCGCGCTCCTCGAACATCTGGTGGCCAGGGCCGACGTCCTCGTCGAGAACTTCCGACCGGGCACGATGGACCGACTCGGGCTCGGGTACGAGCGGCTCCGCGAGATCAACCCGCGCCTCGTCTACGCCGCGCTCAGCGGATACGGCCAGACCGGACCGTCCCGTGGTCGACCGGCCTACGACAACAGCGCCCAGGCGACCGGAGGTCTCTGGTCGATGAACGGGCCGGCCGGTGGCCCACCGACACGGGTCGGCACGATCATCGGCGACCTCGCGGCCAGTCTCTACGGCACCATCGGCGTCCTCGCGGCACTCCGGCACGCCGAGAGCACCGGGGACGGGCAGCTCGTCGACATCTCGCAGCAGGACTCGGTGCTCACCCTGACCGAGAACGCCGTCGTGGCGTATACGACCGAGGGCACGGTACCGACCCCGCTCGGCAACGCCCACCCGTTCGTGCGCCCGTACGAGGCGTTCCCCTGCCGGGACGGTTTCGTCTTCTTCGGCGGGTACACCGACAAGTTCTGGAAGCTGTCCTGCGAGCTGTTCGGCGGTCCGGACGAGTACGAGGCCCATCCGGACCTCCAGGCGATGGCGGACCGGTTCGACGAGGAGGTCTATGAGCGGGCGGTCCGTCCGATCGTCGAGCGCTGGTTCGCGGATCGCACGAAGGCGGAGCTGGAGGCGCTCGCCGGGGACCTCGTCCCGCTCAGTGCCGTCAAGGACATCGGCGAGGTGGTCGCCGACCCGCAGATCGTCGCCAGGGACATGGTCGTCGAGACCGCCTACCCGGGCTTCGGCCCGCTCCGGACGTTCGGTTCCCCCGTCAAGCTGCAGGGAACCCCACCGCGGACGACCGGCCGGGCGCCGGCGACCGGGGCCCACACGGTCGCGGTCCTCCGGGAGCTGCTCGACTACGATCAAGCCGCCATCGACGAGCTCCGCTCCGCCGGGACCATCTGATGGACGGCGTCCGCCTCGACCGCTCCGGAGCGACGGCCGTCATCACCATCGATCGCCCGGACAAGCTCAACGCGCTGACCCTCGCGATGTACGACCAGCTCGGCGCCGCGTTCGCCGAGGTCCGCGACGATCCCCGGATCGGCGTCGCGATCCTGACGGGGGCGGGGGAGCGGGCGTTCTGCGTCGGCGCCGACCTCGGGGAGTCGATCCCCGCGCTGGCCGAGGGGCGATTCGACATCAGCGAGTGGGACGCCGCCCACCAGAAGCACACCACCCTCGACAAACCGGTCATCGGGGCGGTCAACGGCCTCTGCCTCGGAGGCGGGTTCGAGATCCTGCTGTCCACCGACATCCGTGTCACCGCCGACCACGCGACGTTCGCGCTGCCCGAGACGGGGATCGGTGTGGTGCCTGCAGGAGGCACCCTCAGCCGGTTGGTGCGCCAGATCCCGTACGCCTTCGCCATGGACCTCATGTTGCGCGGCGGGCGGATCGACGCTGCGACGGCCGCCCGGTACGGCATCGTCAACCAGGTGGTCCCGGCCGCCGAGCTGACGGACACCGCGCACCGCCTCGCGGACGAGCTCCTCGCGCGGAGCGGTACCGCGCTCGCCACGGTCAAACGCGCGGTGCGGGAGCTGTCCGCGTTGCCGCTGGAGGAGGCCTTCCACCGTGAGGCGGTGCTCGGACAAGCCGCGTTCACGAGCGACGACGCACGGGCCGGCCTGGCGGCGTTCGCCGCGCGCACGCCACCGGTCTTCCCCTCACGGGCGTCCTAGACTGAGGCCACCCTGCTCGAGGTGGACGCGGTCCGCCCCACGCTGATGGAGGCCTCATGCGTCCCCCGACCGCTTCCGACGACGTCCGCGCGGACGTCGAGCCCTCCTCGGCGACCGCGACGTTCGCGCTCGACCTCCTCGCCGCCTCCCGCGCGGAGCCGGGACGCCCGGGCGCCGGCGTCGAGGACCTCCTCAGCCGGGCGGGACTCGACGGGGCCGACGCCGAGGCCGTGGTCGAGTCCGTCCGCGAAGCACAGTTACGGGGTGCACGGCAGCGCCGTCGGGCGAGCGAGCTCGAGGCGCTCTTCTCCACCGCTCGCGAGCTGGTCCGCCTCCAGGACGTCGACGAGGTCCTCGGCCGTCTCGTGGAACGGGCCCATCAGCTCATGGGCACCGACGTCACGTACCTCTCCGAGGTCGAGAACACCAGGGGTGACCTCCGCGTCCGGCACTCCGTCGGCACGGTGACCCCGGGGTTCCGGGACCTCGCGGTGCCCGCCGGGGTGGGACTCGCCAGCCTGGTCGCCGGCACGCGGGAACCCGCCTGGGTCGCACGGTACGAGACGATGACCGAGGCCGGGCACGACGACCGCATCGATGCCGCCGTCCGGGCCGAAGGACTCGTGTCGTTCCTCGGCGTCCCGCTCGCGGTCGGTGACGAGGTGCTCGGTGCGTTGTTCGCGTGCAACCGCTTCGGCTACGACTACACCCCGGACGACGTCCTCCTGCTCTCCGCGTTCGCCGACCACGCCGCGGCGGTCCTGCACACCGCACGGGCGCTCGCCGAACGCGCTGCGGCCGTCGTGCGCGCCGAGGAGGCGTATCGCGAACTGGAGCGACACCTCGCCGCCACGGAGCTGGCGAGCGGTATCCACGAGGAGCTCACCTCGGCGGCGATGTCGGGCGGGACCGTCGTGGACCTCGTCGCCACCGTGTCGCGCCGGATCGGTCGGCGGGTGTGGGTGCTCGACGACCAGGCACGACTGCTCGACGGCACGGGGGAGCTGCCGAGCCGCACCGTGCTCCGCGACGCGGTCGCCCGGAGTCAGGTGAGCGGGCACGCCGAAGCGGTCGAGGCTCGGGATCGCGCGTGGCTCGTCGTGGCGATCGTGGGCGCCGACCGGGTGCTCGGGTCCATCCTCGCGGAGGACGGACCCGATCCCGCCGACCGGGTCGTCCGACGCACCCTGGAACGGGCCGCCCAGGTCGCCGCCCTGGTCTCCTTCAAACGCGACGCCGTGGTCGCCCTGCGCGCCGAGCGTCGTGCGCACTGGCTCCTGGCCGTCGTCGACGGCGGTGCCTCGGAGCTGTCAGCGGACGTCGAGCCCGCTCTGCTCGCGCTGACGCTCGGGGCGTGCGCCGTGATCGACGTGTTGGAGCGGGACGTCGCCGATGCGGCGTTCGTCGCCGCCGGTGCCGTCGGCGATGACGGCGTCGTCGCCCGACGCGACCATCGGGTGATCATCGCCTGGGCGGTCGACGATGCGATCGAGGCCACCGAGCGGGTCCGGCGGCTGCTGGCCGACCGGCTGCACGAGCCGGCGCTCACCGCGGTGGTCTGTACCGGGCTGCTCGGCCGGGCGGACCTCGGGCCCGCGGTCGAGCGAGCCGCCGCCGATCTGCGGTTCCTGCGACCGCTCGGCATCGAGGCCACCACGGTCCCCTCAGCCGGTCTCGCGCCATATCACGCACTCTCCTCCGGGGAGCCGACCTCGGTGATCCGCTTCGTCGACGAGCTCCTCGGGCCGGTGCTCGGGTGGGACGAACGTCGTGGGACCGCGCTCTTCGACACCCTGGCCTGCTACTTCGACGGCGGAGAGAGCCGGCACGCCGTGTCGAAACGACTCCGGATCCACCCGAACACCGTGCAGCAGCGGCTCGATCGCATCCGGTCCCTCCTCGTCGGCGACTGGGACGACAGCGAGTTCCGGTTCCGGGTGCAGGCGGCCGCCCGACTCGAACGCCTCCGACGCTCCCTGCGTGAGGCCCATCCGACGAGCTGAGCCCTTCGGGTCGGATCGGGTCCGCCGGCCGGCCGTTCCGACACATCGTCAGCCCGCAAACATGGGTCGAAGATCCATAGGACGCATTTCCCTGCTCCACCACACTTGCCTGAATCGAACGGGCAAGCATGAGGGAGCACCACGGATGGAATCATTCGACGTCGCGGTTGTCGGCATGGGAGCCCTCGGCAGTGCGGCCGCCTACCACCTCGCCAGGCGGGGTGCGAAGGTCGTCGCCTTCGAACAGTTCGAGCTCGGACACGTTCGCGGTGCCTCCCACGACACCTCGCGGATCGTCCGGACGTCGTACGGCGCACCCCAGTACGTGCGGCTCGCGCAGTCGGCCTACCGTGACTGGGCGGACCTGGAGCAGGAGTCGGGCGAACGGCTGCTCACCATCACCGGTGGCGTCATCTTCCTCCCGGTCGACGGACCCTACTCCGCCTCCGACTTCACCGCGGCGCTCGAGGAGTGCGGTGTGCCGCACGAACTCCTGACGCCCGCCGAGGTGCAGGAACGGTGGCCGCAGTTCCGGATCCCGGAGAACGTCGAGACGGTGTACACCGCGGACACCGGTATCGCCCATGCGGCCCGCACCGTGGCCACGCTCCAGCTCCGAGCTCGGGCGCTCGGCGCCGACATCCGCGACCGCACGCGGGTCGACGCCCTCCTTCCGGACGGACAGGGCGTCGTCGTGCAGACCTCGGCCGGCACCGTCCGCGCCGGCAAGGTCGTCCTCGCCGCCGACGCCTGGGCGAACGAACTCCTCGAACCCCTCGGCGCGGCGATCCCGCTCGACGTCATGCAGGAGCAGGTCACCTACTTCCGCCCATCGGACGCCGAGCTGCTCGACCGCGAGCGGTTCCCGGTGTGGATCTGGGAGGACGAGGAGTGCTACTACGGGTTCCCGACCTTCGGCGAACCGACCGTGAAGGCCGCCCGTGACGTCTCGGAGAACCGTATGTCGCCGGCCGAGCGCACCTTCGTGCCGTCGCCGGAGCTCACCGGACAACTGGCCGACTTCATGGCGGACCTCGTGCCAGCGTCCGGACCCGAACTCCGCACCGTGACCTGTCAGTACGCGCTCACCCCCGACCGGAACTTCGTCCTCGGCCCGCTCGACGAGCATCCCGACGTCATCGTCGCCCTCGCCGCCGGACACGGATTCAAGTTCACCCCCGCGTTCGGCCGGATCCTCGCGGAGCTCGCCCTCGACGGTGAGACGAGCGACGACGTCTCGAGCTTCCGCCCGTCGCAGGCACGCCGTGCCGACCGCGTCTCACCGATGCCGACCTCCGCGAGCTGATCCCCATGGCGCGATACCTCGTCTCACGGATCCTGTCGTCGCTGTTCGTCCTGTTCGTCCTCTCCGTCCTCGTGTTCTCGATGGTGCGGGTCATCCCGGGCGACCCGCTGTCGGCGTTCGCGGACCCCTCGAACCCCGACCCCGCGGCGCTCGACGCCCTCCGCACCGAACTCGGCCTCGACCGGCCCTGGTTGACCCAGTACCTCGTCTGGCTGCTCGGCGTGCTGCAGGGGGACTTCGGCCGGGCCATCACCGTCCCGAACGAGGTCTCCAACCTCATCGCCCAGCGCCTCCCACTCAGCCTCACCCTCGCCGTCATGGCGACGCTGTTCGGGACGGTGCTCGGCATCCCGGCCGGGGTGCTCGCCGCGACCCGCTGGCGTCGGGTACCGGACAACACCGTCCGCGGGCTGTCCTTCGTGCTCCTCGCGACCCCGCCGTTCGTCCTCGGAACCGTCCTCATCCTCGTGAACTCGCTCACCCTGCGACTCCCGCTCGTCGGCACGGCCGGCGCGAGCGGCGATCCGTTACGCCTCGTGGGGGTGCTCGTCCTGCCCGCCCTGCTCATCGGGCTCGTGCTGGCGGCGATCGTCGCCCGGTACACCCGCGGCACCCTGCTCGACACGCTCGGCCAGGACTTCGTCCGGACCGCCAGGGCCAAGGGGGCGTCGCCGTCCCGACTGGTCGGCCGACATGCGCTGCGCAACGCGCTCATCCCCGTCACGACCGTCATCGGGATCGAGCTCGCCGCGCTCGTCGGCGGGACGGTCGTCATCGAGACCGTGTTCGCGCTCCCGGGGATGGGCTCGCTCCTCCTCACCGGCATCCGCTCGTCGGACTACCCGATCATCCAGGCGACCGTCCTGCTCATCGGCGCGGTCTACGTCCTCATCAACTTCATCGTCGATCTCATCTACCCGCTGATCGACCCACGAGTGAGGGTCCACACGTCATGACGGTCACCCGCGCCATCGCGCTCGCAACGGTCGCCGGCAGACGCCGACGCCGCAACCGGTTCGGCCCCGCCTTCTGGAGCGGATCCATCATCCTCGTCGGCATCCTCCTGCTCGCCGCCTGGATGACCCTCGCACCGCCACACGACCCGTTCGCGGCGTCCGGGCCGGCACTCGCCGGGCCGAGCCTCGACCACCTCCTCGGCACCGACAACCTCGGCCGCGACAACCTCACCCGGCTGGCGCTCGCCGCGCGGACCAGCCTGCTCATCTCGGGGGCCGCCGCGCTGCTCGGCGCCGTCATCGGGACGGCCCTGGGGCTCGTGGCCGGGTACCTCGGCGGCTGGGTCGACGCGATCATCATGCGGATCGTGGACGCGGCGCTCGCCCTGCCGGCGATCCTCGTCGCCCTCGTGGTCGGGGTCGTCATCGGCACCGGGCCCTGGCCGCTCATCATCGCGCTGGGTCTCGTCTTCGCTCCGGGCTTCGCCCGCGTCATGCGGGCCCCGGTCATCGCCCTGCGCGAACGGGACTTCGTCCTCGCGGCGACGCTGAGCGGCGTGCGTGGACACCGGGTGATCGCCGAACACCTGTTGCCCAACGTGCTGACGCCGCTGTTCGTGCAGTTCGCCTCCGTCGCCTCACAGGTGGTCCTCATCGAGGCCGCCCTCAGCTACCTCGGGCAGGGCGTCCAGGCCCCCGAGCCATCGGCCGGTCGCATGATCAGCGAGTTCACGCGGTTCATGCAGGTGCAGCCGCTGCTGATCATCCTCCCCTCCCTCGTGATCATCCTGCTGTCGGCGGCGTGGAACCTCCTCGCCGACGGGCTGCAGGACTACTTCGCGCCGAGACGGGAACCCGCCTTCTCGCTCGGTCGCCCACGCCGGCGACGGGCAGCCGCGGCAGCACAGCACGGTACGTCATCCAGCACCACCATCGACGCGGCGTCCACGGACGACGCTCCAGAGAAGAGGCAGCAATGAAGACTCGCATCCTCGCGGGGACGGTCGCCATCGTGGCGGCGTCCCTCGCGCTCAGCGGCTGTGCGCCGGCCGGTCCCGCCGGCGACACGGGCGGCGACCCCGTCGCCGGCGGCACCCTCCACTGGGGCGTCCCGGCCGAACCGTCCGCGGGCGGTCTCGACCCGATGGCCGCCAGTGCGATCGCCGCCGAGGTCATCAACGCGGTCGCCTACGACACGCTCCTCGCGAAGGACGACGACGGTGAGGTCGTCCCCGCCCTCGCCACCGAGTGGTCCCAGCCGGACGAGCTCACCTGGGTGTTCGATCTGCGCGACGACGTCACCTTCGCCGACGGCAGTGCGTTCAGCGCCGACGACGTCGTGTATTCCTTCAATCTGATGAAGGAGGCGACCACCTCCGCGAGCACGTACCTCGCGAACGTCTCGAGCATCGAGAAGACCGGCGACGCCCAGGTCACGTTCCGATTCAGCGCACCGGACGGCACGTTCCTGGACGCCGTGTCCGCCCGCCAGACGTTCTTCATCGTGAGCGAGGAGGGGTACGGGGCTGCGACGCCCGACGAGCGGCAGCGGACGACCTTCGGGACCGGCGCGTTCCAGGTGACCGACTGGAGCGACGGTGTCAGCGTCACGATGGAGAAGAACGAGAACGCCTGGCAGGACACGAAGCCGTACCTGGGCGAGATCGTCTTCGACTTCATCCCCGACGAGTCCGCGCGCCTCGCCGCGCTGCAGCAGGGGAGCATCCAGGCCGCGTACTTCATCGACGGCAGCCTCGCCGATCAGGCCGTCCAGGCGGGATTCACCCTCGGTGAGGCCTCCTACCGTCAGAACCTCGCCATCTACATCAACCCGGAGACCGGGCCGCTCGCCGACATCGACGTCCGTCGTGCCGTCGCACTGTCCCTCGACCGCCAGGCGCTCGTCGACACGGCGATGCTCGGCTACGCCGCGCTCTCGTTCGTGCCCCCGGCCGGTGACCCCGGTGCCCTCGACCCGGCGGGCCTGCCCTACTACGAGCGCGACGTCGACCAGGCGAAGCAGCTCCTCGCCGACGCCGGCCAGCCGAACCCGACCATCACGCTCAGCTACATGGGCGACATCGCGCAGTCGCACCACCCCGTCTACGAGATGATGCAGCAGCAGCTCGCCGAAGCGGGGATCACCCTGAAGCTCGACGCGAAGCCGCTGTCGGAGATCGCTCCGGTCTTCACGACCGGCGAGAGCTGGACGGACCTCGTCGCCATTCCGGGCAGCCCCCGCGCCGCGTCCCTGTTCTACTACGACCCCGTCCTCGTCGACGGCGGCGTGTACAACCACTGGGAGGGCAACCCGGAGGCGGACGCCGCACGAGAACTGTTCCAGCAGGCGAAGAGCGCTTCGGACCCGGCTGAGTACGCGAAGCTCGTCGACCAGCTGGCGGAAGAGGCGGCCGAGCAGGTGCTGGAGATCGTGCCGGTCGCTGTCCCCGTCTACTTCGAGGTCTGGGACAGCGCGAAGCTGCACGACTACCAGAGCGACGCGTACTACTCCCGGTACCGGCTCGACGAGGCCTGGCTGAGCCAGTAGTCCGTCGCCCGTCGCCCACCCCTCCCGCACCACCCGAGCGAAAGCTGGTCTGCCTCATGGATCGAGACGTCGACGCCCTCCACGTGGAGGGGCTGAGCATCGCCTACGGCGGCGCTGCGCCATCGGTGCAGGACGTGACCCTGCGGGTCGGCCCGGGGGAGATCGTCGGCGTGATCGGCGAGTCCGGGAGTGGCAAGTCCAGCATCGCCCTCGCGATGATGGGGCTGCTGCCGGACTCGGCGACGGTGACCGCCTCCCGTCTCGACGTCGCGGGGACCGACATGCAGGGCGCCACGGAACGCGACTGGTCGGCGCTCCGCGGTTCGCGCGCCTCGATGGTGTTCCAGGAACCCATGTCGGCCCTCAACCCGTGTATGCGGATCGGTGCGCAGATCGCCGAGGTCCTCCGGATCCACGGGGTCGCCGACAAACGGACGGCCAGGGCACGGGCGTTGGAGATCCTCCACCTCGTCCGGATGCCCGACGCGGAACGTCGGCTCGGCTACTACCCCCACCAACTGTCCGGCGGTCAACGCCAGCGAGTCGTGATCGCCATCGCGGTGGCCGCCGGACCGACCCTCCTCGTCGCCGACGAGCCGACGACCGCCCTCGACGTGACGGTGCAGGCGCAGATCCTCGAGCTGCTGCGGACCCTGCGCGATGAGACCGGCATGGGCGTGCTCTTCATCAGCCACGATCTCGGAGTCGTCGGACAGCTCTGCGAACGGGTCGCCGTCATGTACCGCGGTCGGATCGTCGAGACCGGCCGCGCCGAGCGGGTCCTCGCCGACCCACGGCATCCGTACACGAAGGCGCTCCTCGAGAGCATCCCGCGGCCGTCGGTCCCGGTCCGGTCACCACTGGCGGTCATCCCCGCCGACAACGACTTCGCCGACGCCCCGGCGGTCCTGGAGGAGGTCCGATGAACGACACCCTGCTCCGCGTCGACGGCGTCACGCAGCGGTTCGGCCACGGCGAGCACGCCACGCTCGCCCTCGACGACGTGTCCCTCGAGGTGCGTCGCGGCGAGACCCTCGGCCTCGTCGGCGAGTCCGGCTCCGGGAAGAGCACGCTCGCTCGCGCGATCCTGCTCATGCGCCGCCCCGGTTCGGGCCGTGTCGAGTTCGACGGCGAGGACGTCTCGCGGCTCCGCGGGTCCGCGTTGCGCACGCACCGTCGACGGGTGCAGATGGTGTTCCAGGACCCCAACGACTCCCTCGACCCTCGGTTCACCGTGGCGCGGTCCATCGCCGAACCGCTCGTGGCGGCGGGCATGGGTGCGGCCGGGCGTCGGGCACGGGTCGTCGAGTCGCTCCATCAGGTCGGACTGCCCGGAGACGCCGCCGGTCGGTTCCCGCACGAGTTCTCCGGCGGACAACGGCAACGCATCGCGATCGCCCGGGCCATGGCGGCGAAGCCGGAGTTCGTCGTCCTGGACGAGCCGACCTCCGCCCTCGACGTCTCCGTCCAGGCCCAGGTCCTCAACCTGCTCGTCCGACTCCAGGAGGAGACCGGCGTCACCTACCTCTTCATCACCCACAACCTCGCGGTCGTCCACCACGTCGCGCATCGGGTGGCGGTGATGCGCAACGGCCGCGTCGTCGAGGAGGGCACGGGGGAGCAGGTCATGACGAGGCCGCGGGACGCCTACACGCGCGAACTCCTCGAGTCGATGCCCGTCCTCTACCGGACCTGACCCCACCACCGATCGACGACCAGCAGGAGGAACCCGATGCGCGTGCAACGACTCGGCGACAACGCCCATGAGGTGGCGCTGTACGAGGGCCCCGGCCGGATCGATCTGGAGTGGTACTTCCAGCAGACCACGGCCCTGCCGTCGTCGGTCATGCGGTACCGCCTCGAACCGGGAGCGGCCGAGGGTGAGCATCTCCACCTGGAGGGTGACGACGCGAGCTGTTCGCCGAACAGTTCCGACGAACTGTACGTCGTCACCGCCGGTGAACTCGTCGTGATCTCGGGCGAGCATCGGAGGCGGTTGCGATCCGGCGACGCGTTCTACGCGCCGGCCGGGCTCGTCCACGGTGTCCGCAACGAGTCCGACGCCGTCGCCGAGATGATCCTCGTCTTCGGCCCGCCGACGGGGAACCCGTTCCCGCAATCCGGCGAGGAGGCCTTCTCCACGGACGCGGACCGCTGAACCGGCGACCTCGGCTACCGTCCGGCCTGCAACTGCTCCCGGAGCTCGTCGAGGCGGACGGCGATGCCGAGCCGGAACATGCGCTCGTCCTCGCGCCAGGACGCTCCGAGCACCTGGTCCAGGCGGTCGAGTCGCTGCAGGATCGTGTTCGTGTGGAAGTTGAGGGCCCGCGCGGTCCTCGTCGGGCTCGCGTTGTTCCGCACGAACGCGCGCAAGGTGCCCAGCAGGTCCGCGTTCCGCTCCGCGTCGTACCGCCGGACGAGTCCGATGGTGTCACGTAGGAAGTCGGCCAGGGCCCGCGCATCGGTGTCGAAGATCGCGGAGTAGGGCAGGAAGTCGTCGGTCGATGCGGTGAGGTCCGTGAGTTCGAGCGCCGCGATGAGCCTGGCGGTGCGCATCGCGGTCGTGAACGAGGAGGCGAGGGCACCGGGAGCCGCACGGGGGACGACGGCGACCACCGGATGCTGGAGGCCCGACGCGATGTGTCGGCGGAGCGCCTCGGCATCGAGGGGCCGACGGTCGGAGGCGTGCGCCGCGACGACGTACCCGCGGTATTCGCCCACGAGGGCGTGGTCGTCCAGTTGGCGGCTGAGCGCGCGGGCGGCCGCGGTCTGTTGATCGCCCGGGACCGCGAGCAGCAGTAGGGAGTCCAGTGCCTGCAGGTCGATCCCGAGGCGACGCGCGCGTCGCTCGACGTCGGTCCGTCGTTCGGGCACGTCGTCGAGGAGGTCGGCGATGAGTTCGCTGCGGATCCGGTGGTCGGCGCCGGACGCGGCCTCCTGTTGGAGTTCGAGGAGCGCCGCGACCTGGGCGGCGCGCTCGACGGTGCGGATGTCGACGGCGCCGAGGTCGAACGCCCCGTCGCCGAGGATCAGCGCACCGAAGTGCCGGGTCCCGGCCGACAGGGCGGCAATCGCCCCGACACCGCCACTCGCGACCGTGACGCAGTGCCCGGAACGCCGGCTCTCGGCGATGGCCGCTCGGGCGTCGTCGTCGAGGTCGAGCATGCCGGCCGAGAGCGGCAGGCCGGCGGCGGCGATCACGCGGTCCTGCGCGTCCGTCACGGCGACGGCCCGGCCGAGTGCGGTGGCGAGCGTCTCGGCGACCGGTGCGAACCCGCCCCCGGCGAGGACCGCCTGCACGAGTTCCTGGTGGACGGTGTTCGCGCGGTCGCGCTCGACGAGATGCGCCGTGAGGTCGGCGAGGGTCCGGCGGCTGGCGTCCTCCGAGTCCTGCAGATCGCGCAGGGTCTGCGTCGTCTGCAGGATCACCGAGGCGTGGTCGGCGAGCGCCGAGAGGAGTGCGACCTCCTCGGCGGAGAAGTCCTTCCGGTCGCGGTTGCCGACGAAGAGCACCCCGAGCACGTCGTCGCTCGTGAGCATGGGCACACCGAGCAGCGACACGAGCCCTTCCGCGGCGACGGCGTCGTCGATCCCGCGTTCGTGTCGATCGGTCGTGTAGTCGGAGTACTCGGCGACCCACTGCGCCGTCCGTGATTCGACGACGACGCTCGCGAGCCCACGACCCGGTGGCACGCGGAGGGTCTGGAACGAGGCGCTGACGGAGCCGCTCGTCTCACGGACCCGCAGCTCGTGGGTGACGGGGTCGAACTCGGACAGGTAGGCGAGGTCGACGCCCATCATCTCGTGGGCACGCTGGACGAGCCGGGCGAGCACGGCATCACTGTCGCGGAGCTCGGCGAGTTCGCGGGCACTGGAGAACAGGGCGGACAACTCGTGTTCGCGGCGTCGCAGCCGGATCAGTTCCTGCTGGGGATCGGCATCGGCGTGATCGAAACCGGTGGCCGTTCGCGCGTCGGCAGGCTCTCGCATCGGGTCTCCTGACTGGTCCCTCAGGAGTCTAAGGTGATCGTCCGTCGAGGGGCGTGTGTCATCCACCCACACGATCGCAGATCCACTGAGTCATCCACCCATCGTCGTCGATGATCCCCGCTCGTAGGGTCATCATGACCGCAGCGCCGAGGACCCGGTGTCTGCCTGTACCGAAGGGCGAGCCATGCCGAGAAACAGCCGAATCCAGGGGCTGCGCGACCACACCACCGACGAGCGACTCGAGCTCGTCGCCGAGGGTGCCGGCGTGCCGGTCGAGGCGCTCGCCGCCCTGCATCCCGACGCCGGGCTGTCGATCGCCCAAGCCGACCACCTGGTCGAGAACGTCGTCGGCGTCATCGCCATCCCGGTGGGTGTCGCCACCAACTTCACCGTCGACGGCGAGGATCGCCTCGTCCCCATGGCGACGGAGGAACCCAGCGTCGTCGCCGCGGCCTCCAACGCAGCCCGGATCGCGCGCGTGCACGGCGGGTTCCGCACCTCGTCGTCGGGCGACGTGATGATCGCGCAGATCCAGATCCTCGACGCGGTCGACCCGCACGCCGCACGACTCCGGGTCCTGGAGGCGCGCGAGGAGCTGCTCGCCCTCGCGAACGAGCTGGACCCGATCCTCGTCTCCTTCGGCGGGGGTGCCAGGGACATCGAGGTCCGGGTCCTGCCGACGCGGGTGGGCACCCAGGTCATCGTCCACCTCCACGTCGACGTCCGTGACGCCATGGGCGCGAACGCCGTCAACACCATGGCGGAGGCGATCGCACCGCGTCTCGCCGAGATCGCCGGCTCGCGCACCCTCCTGCGGATCCTCACGAACAAGGCAGACCAGCGCATCACCCGCGCCAGGGCCGTGTTCGACGCCGAACTCCTCGGCGGACCACAGGTGGTCGCAGACATCGTCGCCGCGAGCGCCTTCGCCGAAGCCGACCCGTACCGGGCGGCCACGCACAACAAGGGCATCATGAACGGCATCACCGCCGTCGTCCTCGCCACCGGCAACGACACCCGCGCGGTCGAGGCGGGCTGCCACTCCCACGCCGCGCGGTCCGGCCGGTACTCGGCGCTGTCGCAGTTCGAACAGGACGCCGACGGGAACCTCGTCGGCACGATCGAGGTCCCGCTGGCCGTCGGGCTCGTCGGGGGAGCCACGAAGGCGCACCCGACCGCGCAGGCGGGCGTCACCCTCCTCGGCGTCGAGACGGCCAGGGAACTGGCGGCCGTCATCGCCTCCGTCGGCCTCGCCCAGAACCTGGCCGCCTGTCGTGCGCTCGCCGCGGAGGGTATCCAGCGCGGCCACATGACCCTGCACGCGAGGACGATCGCGGCGAGCGCCGGCGCGACGGTGGACGAGATCGGCGCGGTGGCGGCACGGATCGTCGCCGACCGTCGGATCCGGGTCGAGTACGCGCGCGAGGTCCTCGACGAGCTCCGGGCCGGAACCGCATGAGCGGGCTCCCACGGCCACGGGTGGAGCCGGTCGACGGGCTGCCGACGCGTGTGCGCGTGTACGAGGTGGCGCCGCGTGACGGGTTGCAGGCCGAGACGGACATCCTGCCCACCGCGGTGAAGGCGGAGCTGTGTCGGCGCCTGTACGAGGCGGGGTCGCGCGATCTCGAGGTGACGAGTTTCGTGCCGGCCACCTGGATCCCGCAGTTCGCGGATGCGGAACGACTCGTCGCGGGGCTCGAGGTGCCGTCGGGGGCCCGTGCCGTCGCCCTGGTGCCGAACCTGCGAGGCCTGCATCGTGCGTTGGACGCGGGCATCCGTGCGGTGTCGGTGGTCGTCAGCGCCTCGGAGTCCTTCGCGCGGGCGAACCTCAACACCTCGCGCGAGGGCGCCATCGAACGGGCCGAGGAGGTCGTGGCGGCGGCGACCGTCGCCGACGTCCCGGTCCGCGGCTACGTGTCGATGGCGTTCGGCGATCCATGGGAGGGTGCCGTGGATCCGGCGACGGTCGTCGACGCGGTCGTCCGGCTGCACCGTGCCGGATGTTCGACGGTCGCGATCAGCGACACGATCGGTGTGGGGACCCCGGGGCTCACGACGCGGATGGTCCGGGACGTGCTCGACGCCGGGATCCCGGTCGAGGCGGTCGCGTTGCACCTCCACGACACCTACGGTCAGGGGCTCGCGAACGTGTATGCGGCGCTCTCGCTCGGGGTCGCGGAGTTCGACTCGTCGGTCGGTGGCCTGGGTCGGTGCCCGTACGCGAAGGGTGCCACCGGTAACCTCGCCACGGAGGACCTCGTGTGGATGCTCCACGGTCTCGGCATCGAGACCGGTCTCGACCTCGAGGCCCTCGCCGCGACGACCGCCTGGCTGTCGCGCGTCCGGGGCGTCGGAGCCCCGTCGAGCGTGGCGACGGCCTTCGCGGCCGCAGCGTCATCGGTCGACACCCCGAACGCCACTGGAGGAAGCAGATGAGGCACACCGACGAGTACGTGCTCGACGACGTCGAGGCGGTGCGCGCCCTCGTGCGTGAACACCCCTGGGCCACGGTGGTCAGTCACGTGCCGGGTCGGGGTCTCGTCTCCTCGCACTACCCGATGCTGCTCGACGAGGACGAGGACGGGATCGTCCTCCTCAGTCACGTCGGGCGTCCGGACGAGCGGCTGCACGAGCTCGGACAGCATGAGGCGATGGTGATCGTCTCCGGCCCACAGGGGTACGTGTCGCCGAGTTGGTACGACACGACGCCGGCGGTGCCCACCTGGAACTTCGCGGTCGCCCACCTGTACGGTGTGCCCGAGCTGTTGTCCGACGAGGAGAACCTGCGGGTGCTCGACCGCCTCGTGGCCCACTTCGAGCGGGTCCTGCCCGAGCCGTACCTGATGAACGGGACGATCGCGAACAGCGAGTACGCAGCCCGGATCGTCCACGGCACCGTCGGCTTCCGCATGCGCGTGACCCGGTTCGAGGCCAAGGAGAAGATGAGTCAGGACAAGCCGGCCGAGGTCGTGGAGCGCGTGATCGCGGCCCTCGGCGAGCCGGGACCGTATCGGAACCCGGCGCTGGCGGCACGGATGGGCGCGATCCACGGCATCGGCACCGGAGCCGCCGCGGCGACCACCGACGGCGGGGTGGCGGCATCGTGACGGACGCGGCGCTGACGCTGCTGAACGCGCGGCCGTACGGCCAGGATCCCGTCGACCTCGTGATCCGCGACGGTCGCATCGCCGGAATCGGCCCGGCAGGGACCCTCGAGACCGCCGGGGAGGTCGTCGACGTCGCCGGCCGCAGCATCGGGCCGGGCCTGTGGGACGCCCACGTCCACCTGACCCAGTGGGTGATCCAGCGGCGTCGGATCGACCTGACGGAGACCGCGAGCGCCGCCGACGTCCTGGCAGCCGTCCGTCGCGCGGTCGAAACCGGTGCACCGCTCACCGACGGATTCCTCATGGGGTACGGCTTCCGAGACGGCCTGTGGGCGCAGCCGGCGACGCTCGCCGCGTTGGAGGCCACCGAGTCGGACCTCCCCGTGATCCTCGTCAGCGGCGACCTGCACTGCGCGTGGATGAACACCCGGGCCGCGCACCGGCTCGGCCTGGAGCTCGACGCGAGCGGTGTCGTCGCCGAAGCACCGTGGATCGACGCACTGCAACGGATCGACCAGCACTCGGGGCTCGCCGTCCACGCCTATCGCGACGCCGCCGAGGACGCAGCGCGACGCGGTGTCGTCGGCGTCGTCGAATTCGAGAACACCGACAACCTCGGCGAGTGGTCGGAGCGCATCGCCGGCGGGGCGACGAGCCTGCGGATCGAGGCCGCCGCCTGGCCGGACCGCCTCGAATCCGTCATCGCTGCAGGGCTCCGCACCGGGGACCCGATCGACCCGGCCGGTCTCCTCACCATGGGCCGCCTGAAGGTCGTCGTCGACGGTTCCCTCAACACGCGGACCGCCTGGTGCTGGGACCCGTACCCGGGTGTCGATCCGTCGAGCGCGCACGCCTGCGGCGTCGAGAGCGTCTCGATCGACGAGCTGCGCCGGCTGTTGGAGCGTGCGAGGGGCGCCGGGATCGAGGCTGCCGTGCACGCCATCGGCGACCGTGCCAACACCGAGGTCCTCGACACCTTCGAAGCGCTGGGGATGCGCGGGGTCGTCGAACACGCGCAGCTCGTGCGCGAGGAGGACTTCGCCCGGTTCGCCGAGCTCGGACTCATCGCGAGCGTGCAACCCGAGCATGCGATGGACGACCGCGACGTCGCCGATCGCCACTGGAGCGGCCGCACGGGTCGCGCCTTCGCCTTCGGATCGCTGCACCGTGCCGGGGTCGGGCTCCGGCTCGGATCCGACGCCCCGGTCTCGCCGCTGGACCCGTGGCAGGCGATCGCCGCCGCGACGACCAGGAGTCGCGACGGCCGCGACGCCTGGCACCCCGAACAACGGCTCCCGATGGACGTCGCCCTCGCGGCGAGCGTGCGGACGTCGATCGCGGTCGGACAACCCGCCGACCTCGTCATCACCGACCTCGACCCGCTCAGCACCGACCCCGAGCGGTTGCGGTCGATGCCGGTGTCCGCGACCCTGCTCGGCGGCCGCTTCACGTGGAGGGCCATCTGATGCGCGGGTCGCAGCTGTTCAGCAACGCGCGGGTCTTCACCGGCACCGACGAGACGGGGTTCGCCTCGGCGTTCCGCATCGTCGACGGACGCTTCGACTGGGTGGGCGATGCGGCGGACGTCGCGGGCGAGCCTGCCGTCGACCTCGGCGGGCGGACGGTGCTGCCCGGCCTCATCGACAGCCACACCCATCCGGCGCTCATGGCCGCCACCGCCGTGGCAGCCGAGTGCTTCCCGCCGTCCGTGGTGTCGATCACCGGCCTCGTCGACCGCCTCCGCGAGCACGCGGCGACCCTGACCTCAGCGAGCGCCTGGGTCCTCGGTCGCGGCTTCGACGACACGAAGTTCCCCGAGGGACGCATGCCGACGGCGGCGGACCTCGACGCCGTGTCCACCGAGCGGCCCGTCCTCGTCTGGCGTTGCGACGCCCACTCCGCCGTCTGCAACAGCGCGGCGCTCAGACTCGCGGGCATCACGGCCACGACGCCCGACCCGCCCGGCGCGCGCTTCGAACGTGGACCGGCCGGCGAACCGAACGGCGTCCTCACCGAGATCGCCGCGGTCGAGGCCGTCTCGCGGTTCATCCCGGTCCCGGAGCGCGAGGAACAGCTCGCATCGTTGGTGGCGATCGGCGAGGAACTGGCGTCCCGCGGGATCGTGGCGGTGTGCGACCTGCTGTCGAACCGGCTGCACGACCCCCTCGACGCCTTCCGGAGCGCCGCCGATCAGGGCCTGCGCACCCGGGTCGCCCTCTACCCGGGGTGGGATCCGTCCGCGCCGCTCGCCGAGCTGACCGAGGACGACCGCGAGGGTCGGATCCGCATCGGCGGGGTCAAGGTCGTCCTCGACGGGGCCTACTCGAACCGCACGGCCTGGGTCGCCGAACCGTACCCGGAATCCTGCGACCACGGACTCCGCCTCGTCGACGACGAGGACGTCCTCGCCGCAGGCGCCTGGGCTCGCCGCAACGGCGTCCAGCTCGCCGTGCACGCCATGGGTGACCGCGCCCTCGATCGCGTCGCGAGCCTCTTCGAACACGAGGAACCCTGGCTCGACGGGATCCCGTCGGTCCGGATCGAGCACGCCACCATCATCAGCGAGCCCTACGCCGAACGACTCCGGTCCGCTCGGATGACGTTCGGGATCGCCACCCACACCGTCTTCTTCTTCGCCGAGTACGACGGGTACGAGCTGGCCCTGCGCGCCGAACAGATGCCGGACGCCTACCCGATCGCGCGGCTGTACCGCACGATCGAACCGCTCGCGCTGTCTTCGGACCGTCCCGCGACCGCGTGGAGTGGCGCGGACGACGTCATGCTGAGCGTGGAGGCCGCGGTCCGACGCCAGGCCTACAACGGCGCAGACTTCGTCCCGGCCGAGGCGATCAGCGTCGCCCAAGCACTGCTGCTGTACACCGGACGGGCCGCGCTGCTCTCGCCCCTCGAGGGCGTCGGCCGGATCGCTCCCGGATACGACGGCAGCTTCGCCGTCCTCGACCGTGACGTCTTCAGCGTGCCCACGGACGAGATCGCCGCCGTGCGGGTCGCCGAGACGTGGATCGACGGTGAGCAGGTGTACCGGCGTCCGCCGGAGGACGAGGAGGACCGGACATGACGACGTTCCAGGAGGATGCGACCACACTGCTCGAGGAGCTCGTGGCCGTCCGGCGCGAACTGCATCAGGCCGTCGAGGTCGGGCTGGACCTGCCGGCGACCCGGCTGATCATCCTGCGCGAGCTGGCCGACCTCGGGCTCGAGATCACGACCGGGGACGGCATCTCCTCCGTGGTCGCGGTCCTGCGCGGCGACCTCCCCGGGCCGACCGTCCTCCTCCGAGCCGACATGGACGGGCTGCCCGTCACCGAGGCGACCGGGCTCCCGTTCGCCGCGACGTCGGGGGCGATGCACGCCTGCGGTCACGATCTGCACATGGCCGGCCTCCTCGGTGCGGTCCGCCTCCTCGTGGCCCGTCGCGACCGGCTCGCCGGCACCGTGGTGTTCATGTTCCAGCCCGGTGAGGAGGGGCAGGCTGGCGCCAGGGTCATGCTCGAGGCGGGACTCCTCGACGTCGCGGGGGAGCGACCCGTCGCCGCCTACGCGCTCCACGTCGACCCCAGCACCCGCCGCGGCGACCTCGTCACCCGGGAGGGCGCGATGATGGCGAGCGCCAACGCGCTGCGCGTCACCGTCCGTGGGACGGGCGGTCACGCGGCGTTCCCGCATCTCGCCGTCGACCCGGTGCCGGTGGCCGCGCACCTCATCCTGGCCGTGCAGACCTTCGCGGCGCGTCGGTTGCCGGCCACCGATCAGGCCGTCATCTCCATCACCCGCCTCGGCAGTGACTCGGAGGCGAGCAACGTCCTGGCGTCGGCGGTCAGCCTCGAGGCGAACATCCGCACGCTGTCGAAGGCCACGCTCACGACGGTGCGTGAGCAGCTGCCTGAGCTGCTGCGGGCCATCTCGGACGCGCACGGCTGCACCCTGGAGTCGACGTTCATCGAGTCCTACCCGGTCACCGTCAACGACCCCGCCGAGACACGGTTCGTGCTCGGCGCCCTCGACGCGCTCGTCGGACCCGACCGGGTGGTCCGGCAGGAGGCCCCGTCGATGGCGTCCGAGGACTTCGCCTACGTGCTCGACGAGGTCCCGGGAACGCTCGTCTTCGTCGGTGCGGCACCCGAGGGTGGGTCTCCAGCGCTCCACTCGGAACGGGCCGTCTTCGACGACAGCGTCCTGGGCCTCCAGGCCACGGTCCTCGCCGAGCTCGCGTGGCAGCGGCTCCAGCTGCGCTGATGCGCGGGTGGTCGACCCGAACGGCCCGCGAGATCCCCGACACCTGGGGGATCGGGTGTCCCCTGGATGGGTAGCATTGACTCGTTCCGGATTCCGACGACGAGAGGGCACGCGTGATCACCGCAGAGGACATCACGAGGCGTGCCGCGATCGCCGAGTACCAGATCGTCGGCCGCCCGCCCGAGACCGATCTCGAGAGCCTGGTCCAATTGGCGGCGACGATGTGCGACGTGCCGAAGGCCGTCATCAACATCATCGACGACCGCTTCCAGCACCAGGTCGCCGCGGTGGGGCTCGAGCCCGCGAGTTGCTCGCGTGAGGACTCGATGTGCGCGGTCGTGTTCCAGCAGCAGTCCCGCACGATGGTCCCCGACGCCCGCGAGGACGAGCGGTTCGCGTCGAACCCCTTCGTCACCGGCGAGGTCGCGAACGTCCGCTTCTACGCCTCGAGTCCACTCGTCACGCCGGACGGGGTGCCCATCGGGACCCTGTGCATCTTCGACGACCGGGTGCGCGAGCTCGCCCCGGAGCACGGCCGGGCGCTGGACCTGCTCGCCCGGCAGGTCGTCGACGTCCTCGAGCTGCTCCGCCTCACGCATGAGCTCGGCCAATCGAACGAGCAGCTCGCGCAGTTCGCCGGACAGGTGAGCCACGACCTGCGCAACCCGCTCATGGCGGTCTCCGGGTTCCTCGAACTCGCGACCGACAGCCCCGAGATGGCGAACGCACCGCACGCGGCGAAGGCGCTCGCCCGGGCCGAGTCCGCCGCCGACCGGATGGCGGCGATGATCACCGACCTGCTGGACTTCGCCCGGATCGGTGGCGCCCGTCCGCGGCGCGAGACGATCGACCTCGAGCCGCTCGTCTCCTCGGTGATCGAAGACCTCGATGCGGTCATCGTCGCGACCGGTGCGACCGTCGTCGTCGACACGCCGCTGCCGGTGCATGGCGACGAGACGCTGCTGCGCGCGCTGCTGCAGAACCTGGTCGCGAACGCGGTGAAGTTCAGTGCGGCGGACGGGGCCGTCCCGCACGTGCTCGTGCAGGCCGAACGGGTCTCCGCCGGGGTGCTGGTCGCGGTCGAGGACAACGGTCCCGGTGTCGCGCCGGAGCAGCGCGAACGCGTCTTCGATCTCATGGAACGTGCGGCGGGGAGTGAGGTCGCCGGCCTCGGCATCGGCCTCTCGACCTGTCGGCGGATCGTCGAGGCGCACGGTGGCCGGATCGAGATCGACGAGTCCGGGCTCGGGGGAGCGAGCGTCTGGTTCCTGCTGCCGGACCCCCGTTCAGCGGGCTGAGCCTCCTCCGCGCGCCCGGTGCCGACGCACACCCGAGCGGTTGGCGCACCGCACCGAGCAGTACCGCTGCCGACCGTTGCGGGTGACGTCGACGACGACGTTCCGACAGGTGTCGCCCGGTTCCGAACCGGCGGCACAGCGGCTGAGACGCTGCATGCCCCGGGTGGTCAGGTGCAGGGCCGTCCCGACGCTGATCACGGCGGCGAGCACCGCCGGCAGGGTCTGATGCTCGTCACGGTAGTGGAGATGCCAGCCTTCACCATCATGGTCGGTCAGCCGCGGGAACGCGGCCGCTGAGGCCATCTGCCGGTTGAGCGCCGCCGCCCTGGCCTGGTCGTCCGTCGCGTCCACGACCATCAGCCACTCGTCGACGACGGCGCGCACCCGCCGATGGTCGTCGACCGCTTCGGTGAACGGCATCGTCATCCCATGCTCGCGGGTGCGATCGACGATGCCGTCCCGGTCGTCGGGCCAAGCGTTCGCGAGTGACGCGGCGAGCAGGACCGCGTACGATCCGTAAGGGTTGAGATGCATAACGCCATTACATCATGGTTGACGCATGACCATCCTCGACGCACCACCACAGCCGTCCGCTCCGACCACCGAGCTGTCCGATGCACACCCGCACACCTGGACGACCGAGTCGGCGCACACCACCTCGGAAGGCCGCCTCCGCTACCTCCGGTGCGCTTCCTGCGGGTCCCGCCGGATCGTCCTCGAGCCGTACGAGGAGCTCGGGGTCGTCGCCGTCACCCGCCACGACATCCCGTCACGGTGACGTCCCTCCCGTCGTGCGCGTTAGCGTTGGACCGAGGGGCTGCGGAACCGCGCCCGCCGAGCGAGGAGAGGAACCCCATGAGCGCCGACGTCTGGCTCGACAAGGAATCACCCGAGGTCTACCAGGCGCTCGTCGAGACCGGTCGTGCAGCCGGCCGCGCCGCGCTCGCCGCCGGCATCGACAAGCGCCTCATCGAGCTCGTCCGGATCCGCGCCTCCCAGATCAACGGGTGCGCCTACTGCCTGCGCATCCACGTGGCCGACGCGATCGCGCTCGGCGAGACCACCGAACGCCTGGCGATCCTGTCCGCCTGGCGGGACACCACCTACTTCAGCCCGGTCGAACAGGCGGCGCTCGCGATCACCGAGGACGTCACCCTCATCGCGGACGTGCAACACCGCCGGCGACTGCCGGACGACGACCTGTCGACGCTCACGAACGGTCAGATCGCCGCGGTCCGGTGGTTGGCGATCGTCATCAACGCCTTCAACCGCGTCTCGATCACGAGCCACCACCCGGTGCACCCGGACGCGGCGCACTGACCCGGGTCAGTCCTTCCGGCGCCTCGCCCCGCGGAACCATGCTGCGACGCGGGTGCCCAGGGAATCGGAGTACTCGTTCGACAGGTCGAGCGTCTCCTTGCTCAGATCGCCACCGTTCCTGATCGCCTCGAGCGCACGGAGCGCACGCGCCTCCTGCTCGGCCGCCCGTCTCCTGCGCTCGTCCTCACCCATGCGCCCAGCCTAGACGCGGTCGGCGTCAGCACCAGGCCCGACGGTGACGTGGTGTCGGCCGATGGGCAGCATGAGCGGTTTCCCGGAGGTGGGGTCGGTGATCACCTGGTTCTGGAGACCGAACACGGCGCGGACGGTCGCTTCCGTCAGCACCTCATGTGGCGTGCCGGCCGCGTGGAGTCGCCCGCCGGCGAGGGCGATGAGGTGGTCGGCGTACCGTGCGGCGAGGTTGAGGTCGTGGAGCACCATCACGATCGTGGTGCCGCGGGAGCGGTTGAGGTCGGTGAGGAGGTCGAGCACCTCGACCTGATGGCTGACGTCGAGGAAGGTGGTCGGTTCGTCGAGGAGGAGCAGGTCCGTCTGCTGGGCGAGTGCCATCGCGATCCACACCCGCTGGCGTTGCCCGCCGGACAGTTCGTCCACATGCCGGTCGGCGAGCTCGCTCGTCTCGGTGGCGTCGAGCGCCGCGGCGACGGCGACGTCGTCCTCCGTGCTCCACCGCGAGAGGATGCCCTGGTGCGGGTGCCTGCCACGACCGACGAGGTCGGCGACGGTGATGCCCTCCGGCGCGATCGGCGACTGCGGGAGGAGGCCGAGCGTGCGTGCGAGCTGCTTGGCCGGCGTCCGGTGGACCTCCTTGCCGTCGAGGACGACCCGTCCACCGCGCGGGGCGAGCAGACGCGACATCGACCGGAGCAGGGTGGACTTCCCACAGGCGTTGGCCCCGACGATCGCCGTCACCTTGCCCGGTGGGACGACGAGGTCCAGGTGCTCGATGACGGTGCGATCGCCGTATCCGAGGGTGAGTCGCTCGACGAGGAGCTGATGATCGGTGGTCACGGGGTGCCTCCCGGGCGCGGAGTCGAGACGGGGGTCGGAGCGCCGCGGGGCCGCGTCACAGCGAGCCTCCGGAGCGGTTCGTGCGGATGATGAGCCAGATGAGGAACGGGGCGCCGAGGACGCCGGTCACGACGCCGACCGGGTAGCGGGTACCGAGCAGGTACTGTCCGGCCAGGTCGGCGACCAGCACGAGGAGCGCGCCGACCAGGGCGGCGGGGACGAGCATCGAGCCGCCGCGACCGACGATGCGGGACGCGATGGGGCCGGACAGGAACGCGACGAACGCGATCGGACCGGAGGCGGCGGTCGCGAACGCGATCAGGCCGACGGCGGCCACGATGACGATCAACCGCGTGCGGTCCACCCGGACCCCCAGGGCGGCGGCGGTGTCGTCGCCCAGCTGGGTCGCGGCGAGGTTCCTCGACTGGCCGAGGAGGACCGGTCCGAGCACGAACAGGGCCGCGACGACCGGCCAGACCTGGGCCCAGTTGGTGCCGTTGAGGCTCCCGGTCAGCCAGCGGGTCGCCTCCTGGAGGTCCCACTGGGCGGCACGGGACAGGATGTAGGCGGTGACGCTGTCGAGCATGGCCGCGATGCCGATCCCGATGAGGATGAGGCGCGTGCCCGCCACCCCGCTGCGGTACGACAGCAGGTAGACGAGGACGGCGACGGCCAGGCCCACGACGATCGCGAAGACGGAGACCGCGGTCGCGCCGAGCGAGAGGGTGACGATGGCGAACGCCGCCGCGGCGCTC
Source organism: Plantibacter sp. ME-Dv--P-095 (assembly GCF_030209365.1). Lineage (NCBI taxonomy): Bacteria > Bacillati > Actinomycetota > Actinomycetes > Micrococcales > Microbacteriaceae > Plantibacter > Plantibacter sp. ME-Dv--P-095. The sequence goes on along the minus strand of NZ_JARVSB010000017.1, from coordinate 19,221 downwards.
GATCCGGCGCTGATCCCGATGATGTCGGGACTCGCGAGCGGGTTCCGGAGCATCGTCTGGAAGGTGACCCCCGCGAGACCGAAGGAGGCGCCGGCGAGGACCGCGAGGACGGCTCGGGGGAGGCGGAGCCGACCGACGGTGAAGCCCGCGCCGGCGACGTCTTCGCCGAGGATGACGCGGACGACGTCCACCGGTGTGTAGAGCGTGTTCCCGACCATGAGGGAGACGAGGAACACGGCGACGATGAGCGCTCCGAGCACGCCCATGACGAGACCTCGGCGCCGCATCCGCGCGCCGCGTCCCGCGGTGACGAGATCGAGTGTGGACGGTTCCTGCCCGGCGATCGTCGGGTGTGTGCTCCGTGCGTCGACGCTCACAGGGCGCTCACCTTCTGCCGGCGCACGATCGCGATGAAGATCGGCGCCCCGATGAGCGCCGTGATGATGCCGACGTCGATCTCGGAGGGGCGGGCGACGATCCGGCCGAGCACGTCGGCGACGGTGAGGAGGACGGCGCCGACGACGGCTGAGAACGGGAGCAACCACCGGTGGTCGACGCCGACGACGAGCCGACAGGCGTGCGGCACGACGAGCCCGACGAAACCGATGGGGCCGGTGACGGCGGTGGCCGCGCCGCACAGCACGACGGACCCGAATGCCGCGGCTCCACGAGCGACCGCGACGCGCTCACCGAGACCGGCCGCGAGGTCGTCACCGAGGGCGAGCGAGTTCAGGCCGCGCGCGGACAGGAGGCAGATGACGAGGCCGACGACGAGGAACGGCAGCACCTGTTCGATCTGCACGAAGGTGCCACCACCGACGCTGCCGATCTGCCAGGACCGCACGCTGCTCGCGATGTCGCCGCGGGGAAGGACGACCGCGGTGATGAACGAGGCGAGCGCGGCGGACGTCGCGGCGCCGGCCAGGGCGAGTTTCAGCGGGGTGGCCCCGCCGCGGCCCAGCGAACCGACGGTGTAGACGAAGACGGCGGAGGCGGCGGCGCCGATGATGGCCACCCAGATGGTGGTGCTCGCCGCGGCGAGTCCGAAGTAGGCGAGGCCGGTGACGACCGCGAGCGAGGCGCCGAGGTTGATGCCGAGGATGCCGGGGTCGGCCAGCGGGTTCCGGGTGACGCCCTGCATGACGGCCCCCGAGACGCCGAGGGCCGCGCCGGCGAGGACGGCGAGGAGGGTCCGGGGGATGCGCTTGGCCACCGCGGCCTGGTCGAAGCCGTCGACACCGCCCGCGAAGGCGCCGAGGACGGCCGACCACTCGACGTCCCGCGATCCGATGGTGACGGAGCAGAGCATGGCCGCGACGAGGACGAGGGCTGCGACGAGGAGCCAGAGCCCGCGAACCCGCCTCGGGCGTCGCACGACGGCGACACCCGAGGCGGGCGGGGTGGCGGTGCCGGTGATCACGCCGCCTTGTCTGCCGCCTGCGCGAGCAGCTCGAGGTAGTCGCCGAGGATCCAGGAGATCGAGAGCGGCGTCGGGTTCGCGGCGGTGCCGAGGGGGCTGGTGCCGGGGAGTGCGACGATCGCACCGTTCGCGACGGCGGGCATCTGCGAGAGCAGCGGGTCGGCCTCGAGCGCCGCGATGAGCTCGTCGCCACCGTAGGTCACGATGATGTCGACGTCACTGAAGGCGTCCGCCTGCTCCGCGCTCTGGGTGAGGGAGAACAGCTCGGTCTCGGCGGAGGCCGTCGCGACGCTCTCCGGGAACGCGAGGCCGAGGTCCTCGAAGAACGCGGTGCGCGTGTCGTGCGTCGTGTAGTAGCTGACCTCGCTGAGGTCGCTCGTGTCGACGTGGGTGAGGAACATGGCGGTCTTGCCCTCGAGCTGCGGGTACGCCTTCGCGGCCTCGGTGATCTCGCCCTCCAACTCGGTGACGAGCGCTTCGCCTTCGTCGGCCATGCCCATCGCCTCACTGTTGAAGAGGATGGTGTCGCGCCAGGACGTGCCCCAGGCGGTCTCCGGGTACGCGACGACGGGGGCGATCTCGCTGAGCGTGTCGTAGTCCTCCTGCGTGAGGCCGGAGTACGCGGCGAGGATGACGTCCGGGTTCGTGTCGGCGACCGCCTCGAAGTCGATGCCGTCGGTCTCGTCGAAGAGGACGGGGGTCTCGGCGTCGAGGGATTCGAGCTTCTCCTCGACCCAGGGGAGCAGGCCGTCGCCGTCGTCGTCACCGAAGTTGGCGGCGGCCATCCCGACGGGGACGACGCCGAGGGCGAGGGGCACCTCGTGGTTCGCCCAGTTGACGGTGGCCACGCGCTCGGGCTTGGCGTCGATCGTCGTCGTGCCGAGGGCGTGCTCGATCGTGATCGGCGTGAAGCCGGCGTCGCCGCCGGCCGCCTCTTCTGCTGACGACGAGGAGCAGGCCGCGAGGCCGAGGGTGAGGAACGCCGCCGCGGAGAGGGCGACGAGACGTGGTGCGCGCTGCATGGGGTCCTTTCGGGTGCTGCTGACTGACGCCGGTGCGCTGGCACGACGAACGACGGCGTCGGAGGACGTCGTCTGCGGTTCGGAGAGGGTGGCCGGTGGAGACCGGCACCGCGCGTGAAGCGGCGGTGATGAAGGGTTGCCTAACCAAAGTTAGCTGGCGGCCGGTGGCAGCGCAATCGAGCGGATACGACGCGTTCCTTTGCGAAACGGACACGTCGGGACCGGGCGCGTGAGCCGCTTCAGCCCGCGCGGAAACGTCCCGGACTCGTCCCGGTGACCCGGCGGAACGCCGTGCCGAACGCCGTGGTCGAGCGGTACCCGACAGCCGCCGCCACCTCGTCGATGCGGTCACCGGCGATGAGACGCGTGATGGCGTGCTGCACCCGGGCAGCGGCGACCCAGCGCGCGAACCCGAGTCCCGTCTCCGACTCGAACGTCCGGGTCACCGTCCGCGTGCTCACGCCGAGGACTGTCGCCCATTCCGCGAGGGAGGTCCCGTCGGACGGACTCGCGCGGAGGCACTCGACGATCGGCGCGAGGAGCGCTGACCGGGGGAGGCGCAGGAGCAGCTCGTGCTCGGCGGGTTCGAGGACGTCCAGGATGGTCGCCTCGGTGGTGGCTCTGGCGCGATCGTCGAGCCCGACCGCGCTCAGGCGGTCGAGCAGGAGCCGCAGCAACGGGGTGAGTTCGACCGCCGTCGGCAGCTCGGAGATGGCGGGCACCTGATCCACACTGAACATCGCGGCCCGCTGCCAGGTGCCGGCGGGCGTCCAGCCGGTATGGCGCACGCCGGCCGGGATCCAGAGCGCGTGATGTGGTGTCACGGTCCAGACACGGTCGCCGACGGTGGCGGTAGACGCGCCGTGGTCGTTCCACAGGAGCTCGTGCGTGGGGTGCGAGTGTTCGTCCCAATGGGTGTCGCGTGCGATCCGCTCGGTGTTCCCACGGATGACGAACGGCACGGGGATCGCTCCCGCCTCGTAGAGCGGGAGTCGACGGCGTACCGGTCCGGTGTCCGCCCGGACGTCGACGGACTGCTCCCACGGGTCGAGGGCGGTGGGGGCGGACACCGCTCCAGCGTACGGGCGTCCGCGCCGGACCGCGTCGCTTCAGCGCTGCTTCAGCTTGCCCGCGCCACACTGGGAGGCGCCGCTCGAGCGTCGACGGCACGGAGCCGAGAGGTCACACCCCATGCGGATACTCGTCGTCGACGATGAGGTACGTCTCGCCGAGGGCGTCAGGAGGGGCCTCGAGGCCGAGGGCTTCGCCGTCGACGTCGCCGCGAACGGGGTCGACGGACTCTGGATGGCCGGCGAACACCGGTACGACGCGATCATCCTCGACATCATGATGCCCGGCATGAGCGGGTACCGCGTCTGCCAGCAGCTCCGCGACGCGGGGGACTGGACGCCGATCCTCATGCTCACCGCGAAGGATGGCGACTGGGACCAGGTCGAGGCCCTCGACACCGGCGCCGACGACTTCCTGAGCAAGCCGTTCTCGTTCGCCGTGCTCGTGGCCCGGATCCGGTCGCTCGTCCGGCGGGGGTCCCGCGAGCGCCCGGCGGTCCTCGAGGTCGGCGAGCTCCGGCTCGATCCCGCATCCAAGCAGGTCCACCGCGGTGACGTCCCGATCGATCTCACCTCCCGCGAGTTCGCCGTCCTCGAGTTCCTCATGCGGCGCGGCGGCGAGGTCGTGTCGAAGCGCGAGGTCCTGCAGAACGTCTGGGACGACGACTTCGAGGGCGATCCCAACATCGTCGAGGTCTACGTCGGTCACCTGCGGAACAAGGTGGATCGGCCGTTCGAGCGGGCGTCGCTCGAGACTGTGCGCGGCTTCGGATACCGACTCGTGGGCGGCCGTGGCTGACGCCGGGCGGCATGATCCGGACACCGCCGGCCGGGCACCGTGGCGGTCCGTCCGCGCTCGGGCGGCCCTGGGCTCGGTGCTCGCCGTCGCCCTGTTCCTCGGCGTCGGTTCCATCGTCTTCGTCGGCCTGTTCTCGGCGACGTTGCGATCCGGCGTCGAGCAGAGTGCGGCGGCCGAGGCTGAGAGCGTCTCCGCGCAACTGACCGACGCCGACGCCACGACGCTGCCCGCGGACGACGGCCGGCTGCTGGTGCTGCTCGAGGACGGGCGCGTCGTCGACCGGACGGACGACGAGATCGAGCTGCCTACCCCGGTCCCGGACGGCGACTCCTTCGTCGCCGTCGTCGACGACGAGTCGGTGCTGTTCGCGAGCGAGGACCTCGAGGTCGACGGACGAGACCTCGTGGTCCTCGCCGGTCGTTCCCTCGAGGAGACCGACGACGCCGTCGGACTCGTGGGGGTGCTGCTCCTGGTCGCCGTCCCCGTGCTCGTGGTGCTGATCGGCGCACTCACCTGGCTGCTCGTCGGGCGTGCCCTGGCACCGGTGGAGCGCATCCGCCGCGAGGTCTCGGAGCTGGGAGCGGGGGAGCTGCATCGACGGATCGACCTGCCCGCGACGGGCGACGAGATCGGACGCCTGGCCGGGACCATGAACGCGTTGCTCGGTCGTCTGGAGGACGCCCAGACGGCGCAGCGCCGCTTCGTGTCCGACGCCTCGCACGAGCTGCGGTCGCCGCTCGCGGTCATCAGACAGTACGCGGAGGTCGCGTCGCTCCACCCGGACCGGGTCGACACGGCCGAGCTGTCCGCGACGGTGCTCGTCGAAGGCGCCAGGATGCAGACCCTCGTCGAGTCGCTCCTGCTCCTCGCGAAACTCGACGAGGGGGCGACGGGTGCCGGACGGCATGCGCTCGACGTCGACGACCTGCTCCTGGCCGAGGCCGGCCGTCTCCGGTCCGTCGGTGGGCTGCGGGTCGAGTCGTCGTCGGTCGCCGCGGCGAGGGTCGACGGCGACGAGGCGCTGCTCGCGCGGGTCGTGCGGAACCTCGTCGACAATGCTGCGCGGCACGCGCGCTCGGTGGTCCGTCTCGGATGCTCGTCCGACGGCCGGTCCGTGAGGATCGCCGTGGAGGACGACGGTCCGGGTGTGCCGGTCGAGCTGCGTGCGCGCGTCTTCGAACGCTTCGTGCGCCTCGACGAGAGCCGATCCCGCGACGCCGGTGGATCAGGCCTGGGACTCGCGATCGTGGCCGACGTCGTGCGGGTGCACGGCGGCTCGGTCGAGCTCGTGGACAGCGGGCTCGGGGGAGCCGCGTTCATCGTGACGCTGCCGGCTTCGCCCGCTTCCTGAACGCGGCTTCAGCTCGCTTCAGGCGCGCTTCAGCGCTCCTCGGACAGTCTGGGGCACATGAACGAGAACACAGCCTCTCAGCCCACCGACCCCACGCAGCCCACCGCAGCCACCGAGCGCATCGAGCCCGTCGAGCGCGTCGAGGCGACCGAGCACACGAACATCCCCGCAGCCCCCGCGTCCAAGCCGAGCTTCTGGCGCCGCAAGCCCGTCTGGATCACCGCGATCGTCGTCGGTGCCCTCGCCCTCGGCGGAGCCGGTGCCGCCTACGCGGTGGACGAGTTCGGAGACGCCGACGACGACCGCGTCGCATCGGCGTCGAACGTCGATCGCGACGGTGGCCCCGTCACCGACGACGCCGCCGCCGGAACCACCGACGACCGCGATGTCAGGGACGCCGACGACGTGCCGCTCACCCAGGACGAGTCGGACGCGGCCTCGAAGGCGGCCCTCGCCGAGGCCAAGGGTGGCACGGTGACCGACGTCGACCGCAGCGACGACCCCGGCGTCGCCTTCGAGGTCGACGTGCTCCTCGACAACGGTGACGAGCTCGAGGTCGCCCTCGACGCCGACTACGCCGTGGTCACGAGCGTCCTCGACCCGCGCGACTGAGGTCGACGCCGCCTGGTGCGGAACGACGAGGGCCGGACGGAATCCCAGGATTCCGTCCGGCCCTCGTCGTGTGCGCGGAGCGCTAGGAGCGCGGCTTGCGGTCGTACGACCCGCCGCCGGTGCCGCCCTCGTCGTCGCGTCGGCGTGCGGGGCCACCGCGGTCGGGACGGAGCTCGATGAGCTTGCCGCTGATCCGGGTGTTCTCGAGCCGGTCGAAGACGTCGTTGCCGAGGCTCGCCGGCAGTTCGACGATCGAGAAGTCCGGCTTGATCTGGATCGCGCCGAAGTCTTCGCGCTTCAGCCCGCCCTCGTTCGCGAGCGCACCCACGATCTGGCGCGGGTCCACCTTCTGGCGACGACCGACCGCGATGCGGTAGGGCGCCATCGGTCCGCTGGACGGACGGCTGCGACGCTCGGGACGGTCGCCCTGATCGCCACGGTCGCCGCGGTCGAACCGCGCTCCGCGGTCGCCGGAGTCGCGGCGGTCGCGTCCGGCGCGGTCGTTGCCACGGTTGGTGTTGTCGAACTCCTCGCGACGACGACGCTCGTCCTCGGCGGAGAGCAGCAGCGGCGTCTCGCCCTGCGACACGACCGCGAGGGCCGCGGCGACGTCGGCTTCGGGGACGTCGTGGTGCGAGACGTAGTGGCCGATGATCTCGCGGAAGCGCTCGATGCGGTCGGTCTGGCCGAGCGCCTCGGTGATGGCGTCGTCGAAGCGGGTGAGGCGCGTGGCGTTGACGTCGTCGACGCTCGGCAGCTGCATCTGGGTGAGCGGCTGGCGGGTCGCCCGCTCGATCGCCTTGAGCAGGTGACGCTCGCGCGGGGTGACGAAGCTGATCGCGTCACCCGTGCGGCCGGCGCGGCCGGTGCGTCCGATGCGGTGCACGTACGACTCGGTGTCCACCGGGATGTCGTAGTTCACGACGTGGCTGATGCGTTCCACGTCCAGGCCTCGCGCGGCCACGTCGGTGGCGACGAGGATGTCGAGCTTGCCGGCCTTCAGCTGGTTGACGGTGCGCTCACGCTGCACCTGCGCCACGTCGCCGTTGATGGCCGCGGCCGAGTACCCGCGGGCGCGGAGCTTCTCGGCGAGGGTCTCGGTCTCGTTCTTCGTCCGCGTGAAGATGATCATCGCGCTGAAGTTCTCGGTCTCGAGGATGCGGGTCAGGGCGTCGACCTTCTGCGGGTACGAGACCGTGAGGTAGCGCTGCGTGATGCTGGCCGAGGTCGTGGTCTTCGTCTTGACCGTGATCTCTTCCGGATTGTTCAGGTACTTGGCCGAGATGCGACGGATCGACGACGGCATCGTCGCGGAGAACAGGGCGACCTGCTTCTCCTTCGGGGTGTCGGCCAGGATCGTCTCGACGTCCTCGGCGAAGCCCATCTTCAGCATCTCGTCGGCCTCGTCGAGCACGAGGTACTTGAGCTCGGTGAGGTCGAGGGTGCCCTTCTCCAGGTGGTCCATGATGCGACCCGGGGTGCCGACGACGATGTGGACGCCGCGGCGGAGCGCGGAGAGCTGCACGCCGTAGCCCTGGCCACCGTAGACGGGGAGCACGTGGACGCCGCGCAGGTGCGTGGCGTACTTCTCGAACGCCTCGCAGACCTGCAGGGCGAGCTCGCGCGTCGGCGCGAGGACGAGGGCCTGCGGCGTCTTCTGCGCGAGGTCGAGCCGGGAGAGGATAGGGAGGGCGAATGCGGCGGTCTTCCCGGTTCCCGTCTGGGCGAGGCCGACGACGTCGCGTCCCTCGAGCAGCAGCGGGATGGTGGCCGCCTGGATGGCGGACGGGGTCTCGTAACCGACATCCTTCAGTACCTTGAGCACCGCGTCGTCGAGGCCGAGGTCGGAGAAGGTCTGCGTAGCGCCGGCGGGTTCCGCCTCGGGCTGCGTCGTGGAATCAGAAGACGTCATACTCCTAACGGTAGTCGCAACGCAAGCGTTTGCAGGACATCGTCTGGAGCTGACGCCGCCGCGTCGCCGCCCGAGGCGTTCGCCTCAACGGGTCAGAGGCTGCCCCAGCGGGCGCGGGCGCCGCAGAACAGTCCGTAGGCGATGAGGCCGAGACCGACCACGAGCAGGATCACGACGCCGAACGGGAGTGCCGCGAGCGCGGAGATGGCGCCGTCCATCCCGGAGGCCTTCTCCGCGTCCTGCGTTGCCGCGGCGACGATGAAGAGGATCCCGACCGTGACGAGCGCGACCCCCTTGGCGACCCATCCGACGATCCCGAGGACCACGACGGCCCGCTTGGTCGTGCCGGTCGGCGGGTGCACGTCCTCCAGGAACTTCTGCGTCACGCCCTTGAAGACGAAGAAGCCGCCGATGCCGATGACGACGAGGCCGACGGCGATGACGACGAACACCCCGCCGGGGGAGGACAGGAGCGTCGCCGTCAGGCCCGTGCTGGACTGCGACGAGTCGCTGCTGCCGCCGAGGGCGAAGGTCAGTGCCGTGGATCCGACGGCGAGGTAGGCGATCGCGCGTCCGGCGGTCGAGATGCGCTTGCTCCACCGTTTCCGGGTGTCGGACTCGCTGACGAGGAACGCCGCGATGACGGTCCACAGCCCGAGTGCCAGCAGGCCGGCGGCGACGACCCAGATGATCACGATCCCACCCGGCGTGCCGGCGAGCGTCTTGAGCGCACCGGACTGGTCGGCGTCCCCGCCGCCCGATCCGCCGCCCGACAGCGCGATCGAGATGGCGATCCCGCCGATGAGGACGTGGAGGAGCCCGTTGACGGCGTGGCCGGTGCGGGCGAGCGTTCGGAGGGTCGTGCTGTTCTTGGCGGTTCCTGCGGCGTGGTCTGCGGTGGCGCGTGCGTTCGAAGGCATCAGACCACGCTAGCCGCCGCGGACTCGTGCCGACGGGGGGTTGCGCACCCGGCAGGCGGGCCGGCCGCCGACAGACGTCCGATCCGGATGGTGCCTCGTTTCCGAATGATCCGCATGTCCTCGAACCACTCCCGTCCTGCCGTGCCCGACCGTGCTTCCGCCATCACCGCCGATGAGACCGCCCTGGGACTCGGACGCGTCACGGTGGACACGGACATCGGACCCGTCACCGTGCGAGCGGGTCGTGAGGCAGGGGGACCGGCCACGATCCTCCTGCACGGTGCGGCAGGCTCCTGGACGACCTGGTCGCCGTTCCTCCGCGCCGACGACGAGCGAGGCGCGGTCGTCGACGACGTCATCGCCGTGGACCTCCCCCGGTGGGGCGAGTCACCGACGGCCGCTCGGGGGACGGTGAGCGTCCGATCGCTCTCGGTCGCGGTCGCGACCGTGGCCAGAGCGCTCGGCTACCGTTCCTGGCGGGTCGTCGGGCACTCGCTCGGCGGCTTCGTGGCACTCGATCTCGCCGTCCTCGAGCCCGACGCCACGATCCGTGTCGACCTCGTCTCGCCGACCGGCGTCGGTGTCGTCGAGGCGATCCGTCACCCCGTGACGGGCGGCGTCCGCCTGCCGTGGTTCGCGGGCATGCTCGTCGGCATGCGCGTGCTGGAGGTGCTGGGCTCTCGGGGCCCGGCACTCCTCCGCCTCCTGAACCGGGCTGGACTCCTGGCGCCACTCATGTCACCGCTCTTCGGACGACGCCGCGACCTCGACCGGTCCGTCGTCGACGCACTCGTCGCAGACGTCCGACCCGCGACCTTCCTGGCGGCGACGCGTGCTGCAGCCGCCTACGACCTCCACGGGTGGCGCGGTGTGCGCTGTCCCGTCCGCTGCACCATGGGCGGCCGAGACGTCTTCGTCGGTTCCGACGACGCGGCCGTCCTCGCGGCGCTCGTCCCCGACCTCCGGGTGCACACGTTGGCCGGGACGGGTCACTTCGCCGCGGTGGAACGGCCTGAGGCGGTCCTGGAGCGATACACCGCCGACTGATCCCGCGGTCTGCCGGGCGTGTTGCGTCAGGGATCCGCTATCCTGGAAGCCTGCCCGACTTCGTGGTTGGGGTGGTTGATCGTCCGCACCGTGCTGCATTCGCGCCGTGTGTCGAGCATCGATCTGGGGCTGGAAACCCCCAGCACCCGCACCCCTCGCTCGGAGGTCCCCTATGTCTGCGTCCGCAGCCACCAAATCCCACGCCACCGCACCACCGTCCGGCTCGACCGGTCGCCGTTGGTGGGTGCTCGTCGTCCTCGCGATGACGCAGCTCATCGTCGTGCTCGACGGCACGATCGTCAACATCGCCCTGCCGGCCGCCCAGCGCGAGCTCGACCTGTCCGACACCCAGCGTCAGTGGGTCGTGACGGCCTACGCGCTGGCCTTCGGCGCGCTGCTCCTCCTCGGTGGCCGGATCGCCGACTACTGGGGTCGGAAGCGCACCTACCTCGTCGGCATGGTGGGCTTCGGCGCAGCGTCGGCGTTCGGCGGATTCGCGCAGAGCGGGACCGAACTCATCGTCGCCCGCGGCCTGCAGGGCGTCTTCGCGGCCCTCATGGCGCCGGCGGCGCTCGCCCTGCTCACGGTGACCTTCACCCACGGCCGCGACCGCAACACGGCCTTCGCCGTCTTCGGTACGGTCGCCGGAGCCGGCGCGGCCGTCGGCCTCATCCTCGGCGGGGTGCTCACCGAGTTCGTCGACTGGCGCTGGTGCCTCCTCGTCAACGTGCCGTTCGTCATCGTCGGCCTGATCGCCGGACTCATCCTCGTGACCGAGAGCAAGGCCGAGGGTGACAACCGCTACGACTGGCTCGGCGCGATCACGGTCATCCTGGGACTCGGTTCCCTGGTGTACGGCTTCACGCTCGCCGAGGGCGGTTGGGGCAGCATCGACACCATCGGCTTCCTCGCGCTCGGCGCCGGGCTCCTCGCGCTGTTCGTCGTCATCGAGATGCGCGTCGCCCAGCCGCTGTTGCCGCTGCGGATCGTCGCCGACCGCGTGCGCGGCGGAGCGTTCCTCATGCAGATGATCGTCGGCAGCGTCATGATCGGCGCGCTCCTCTACCTGACCTTCCATCTGCAGATCGTGCTCGGCTTCCCGCCGCTCGAGGCGGGGATCGCGACCCTGCCGATGACCGTCGCGATCATGATCGTCGCGCCCATCGCCACCAAGCTCCTGCCGGCGATCGGTCCGCGCCCCCTGCTCATCGTCGGTCCGCTGATCGCCGCGGTGTCCCTCGTGTACCTCAGCCGCATCACCGCCGACGGGAACTACTTCGTGCAGGTGCTCCCGGCGCTCATCGTGCTCGGGATCGGCATGGCCATGGTCTTCGTGCCGATGCAGAATCTGGCGCTGACCGGTGTCGCCCCGCACGACGCCGGAGCCGCCTCCGCAACGGCGAACGCCTCGATGCAGATCGGCGGCTCGATCGGGCTGTCGGTCTTCACCACCGTCTACGCCAGTGTCACCGACCAGGCGACCGTCACCGATCAAGCGTCACAGCTGGTGGCGTTCACCCAGGGCTACTCGGCCGCATTCATCGCCGCTGCGGTCGGACTCGTTGTCGCGAGCCTCATCGCCGTGGTCTGCATCCGCGGCCGCAAGGAGGACCTCCTGCCCTCCGGTGACCAGCAGGCGGTCCACCTGGGCTGAGTCCGCCCGCCCGCGCGCGTCTCTAGTTGCGGGGTGCGTAGGTCGAGAGCACGTTGCCGGAGCTCGTCTGCACGGAGCGGACGAGCTCCAGCCGCGTCACGGGGTCGCTCGGCTCGAACAGGTGGCGCCCGGCGCCGGCGACCACCGGGTGGATCATGAGCGTGAGGCGGTCGAGCAGGCCGGCGAAGAGGAGCTGCCGCACGACGGAGATGCTCGCCTGCACGGCGATGCGCCCACCGTCCTGTTCCTTGAGGTCTGCGACGAACGACTCGAGCGCGCTCGGGATGACAGATGCGTTCTCCCAGGCCAGAGGGCCCGTCAGCGTGCGCGAGGCGACGTGCTTTCGAACCGGGTTGATGAACGAGCCGAACGGGTCGTCACCGTCGACGGTCGGCCAGAATGCGCTCCACTGCTCGTAACTCACACGGCCGAGGAGGACGTCGTCGATCGGTGAGATCGCCTCGGTCATCATCGCCCCCATGTCGGCGTCGAAATGGTCGAACTGCCACTGGTCGGGCGATTCGACGACACCGTCGACGGACTGGAACAGCGACGCATGGACCTCGCGCATGGTGGCTCCTTCGCCAGAGTAGGGCTGCCTGCCTGTCCGGCGGACGTGTCCGTTCTACTCCGCTCCGGCCATGAGCACCACCCTCGTGACGACCTCCGGACGGACGCGTACCGTGTCCGGCATGGCCAGCACCGCGATCGTCCTCACCGTCCCCGGACCGCACGGCGACCGGGAGGTGCGGCTGTCGAGTCCTGAGCGGGTGCTCTGGGAGGAGCCCGGCATCACCAAGCAGGAGCTCGCCGAGTACCTCATCGAGGTGGCACCGGCGTTCCTCACCGCCAACGGCGACCGGCCCGTGTCGCTGCAACGTTTCCCGGGCGGTGTCGACGGCGAGTGGTTCTTCTCGAAGAACCCGCCGAAGGGCGCTCCCGCGTATGTGCGTGCGGTGGACGTCGTGTACCCGAGCGGGCGGCAGCACCCGCAGCTCGTCCTCGATGAGGCGGCAGCGGTCGTCTGGGCGGCGCAGATGAACACCGTCGTCTTCCATCCATGGCCGTCGCGGGCGGCCGACCCCGATCGGCCAGACGAGCTGCGGATCGACCTCGACCCGCAGCCGGGCACGGACTTCGCCGACGCCGTCCGCGTGGCCGCCTCGCTGCGGGAGCTGCTGACGGAGGTCGGGTTGACCGGCTTCGTGAAGACCTCCGGGAACCGAGGCGTCCACGTGTTCGCCCCCATCGAGCCGGAGCACGAGTTCCTGGACGTCCGTCACGCGGTGATCGCCGCGGCGCGCGAACTGGAGCGGCGGGATCCGTCCCGGGTGACGACCTCCTGGTGGAAGGAGGAACGCGGCGAGCGCATCTTCGTCGACTACAACCAGGCGAACCGCGACCGGACCATGGCGGGCGCCTACAGTCCGCGCGCGCTGGCGGCGGCGACGGTCTCGTGCCCGGTCACCTGGGACGAGCTGCCGGAGATCGACCCTGGCGCGTTCACGGTCCGGACGGTGCCCGAGCGGCTGCGGTCGGTCGGCGACCCGTGGGCGGGGATGCACGATCACCCTGGACGGATCGACGTCCTCCTGCAGTGGTGGGAGCGGGACCTCGAGCAGGGCCTGGGCGAGCTCCCGTTCCCTCCCGACTTCCCGAAGATGCCGGGGGAGCCGCCGCGGGTGCAGCCGAGTCGGGCGAAGCACCCCGAGGAGTGACCCGTGGACGCACGAACGCCCGGTGATCGTGGATCACCGGGCGTTCCGTGGGTGCTCGGGGCTATTCGGCCTTGCCCAGGGCGAAGCGCACGCCGCCCTGCTCGTCGATTTGCGCGTCGAGGACGGCGTCGCTGAGAGCGACCGCTGCGGACTCCTCGAGGAACACGGTGGCTCCTGCGCTCTCGATGACCTGGTCCGCTTCATGCGGCGTCGCCGTCATCGTGACTTCGAAGTTGTTGTCGTCGGAGCTGCTGATGCGAAGTCCGGCGCCGTGCGTGAGCGACGACGCGTCGTCCGGGACCACCAGTCCCGGGGTGAGTGGTGCGTTCTCGGCGAGGGTCTTGACGACTCGGCCGGCGTTCTCGGTCAGGGTGAGCATGTGTGTTCTCCGTTCCGTTCGCGAATACGAGTTCCCCACCTTGCTCGGCTTCGGCCCGGGGCGCCACCAGCTCGGCGATCCTCTGCGGGAACTGCCAAGCAACTCTGCAGGGATTCACACCTGGCGGGTCGGCCTTAGCACACCTCGGACGTGAGCTCTTGGGGGAGGCCCGGGCGGAGTGGGCTGCTAGCGTCGAAGGTGCTGTCCGGCGCGATCACCCCGCCCCACGGCACCCCCCAACCCCCACAGCTCGAGGAGTCCTATGACCACCGTCGCCGCCATCATCAAGCCCACTGCCGACGCCCCCTTCGAGGTCGGTTCGATCGAGCGCCGCGCTCCGCGGGCCAACGACGTCGTCATCGACGTCCTCTACGCCGGCATCTGCCACAGCGACATCCACCAGGCCCGCGAAGAGTGGGGCAAGGCCATCTTCCCGATGGTGCCCGGTCACGAGATCGCCGGTGTCGTCACCGAGGTCGGCGAGGGCGTCACGAAGCACCGGGTCGGCGACCGCGTCGGCATCGGCTGTTTCGTCGACTCCTGCCGCGAGTGTGAGAACTGCGTCGCCGGCGAGGAGCAGTTCTGCCTCAAGGGCAACGTCGCCACCTACAACGGACGCGAGTACGACGGCGAGCCCACCTACGGCGGGTACAGCAAGCAGATCGTGGCCGATGAGAACTACGTGTTGAGCATCCCCGAGGGCATCGAGCTCGACGTGGCGGCTCCGCTGCTGTGCGCCGGGATCACCACCTACTCCCCGCTGAAGCACTGGGGTGCCGGTCCCGGCAAGCAGGTCGCGATCGTCGGCATGGGTGGCCTCGGTCACATGGGCGTGAAGATCGCTCACGCACTCGGCGCCGAGGTCACCGTCCTCAGCCAGACGACCTCCAAGGAGGCCGACGGCAAGCGCTTCGGAGCGGACCACTACTACGCCACCGGCGAGGAAGGCACGCTGCAGTCGCTCCGTGGCCGGTTCGACCTCATCATCAACACGGTCTCGGCCGACCTCGACATCGACGCGTACCTGTCGACGCTGAAGCTCAACGGCTCGATGGTCTTCGTCGGCCTGCCGGAGAACACCCAGCAGTTCCGTGTGTTCTCGCTCGTGGGAGGCCGCCGCTCGCTCGCAGGCTCGAACATCGGCGGCATCCGCGAGACGCAGGAGATGCTCGACTTCTGCGCCGAGCACGGCATCGGTTCGGAGATCGAGCTCATCGGCGCCGACGAGGTCGAGGGCGCGTACGACCGCGTCGTCCGCAGCGACGTCCGCTACCGCTTCGTCATCGACACGGCGACGATCGGCTGATCGCACCGTTAGCCTGAGAACATGATCCGGCTCCCGTTCCGTCGCCCAGGCGGAGCGGGAGCCGTTGCTCGTGAGCCGCTCGGTCGCGAGGTCCTCGTCCTCGGTGGCGTCGCGTTCTTCGTGATGCTCGGCTTCGGGGTCGTGATCCCGGTGTTGCCGGTCTACGTCCGCAGCTTCGGGGTCGGCTATCTCGAGGTCGGAGCGGTCGTCTCCGTCTTCGCGCTCATGCGCCTCGTGGCGAACCCGTTCGTCGGAGCGCTCGTCGACCGGATCGGCGAGCGGGTGGTACTCGCCTCCGGGATCGGGATCGTCGCCGTCTCGAGTGCGTTGGTCGGCCTGGCGGCGGATTACCCGCAGCTGCTGCTGCTCCGTGGCGCGGGCGGGATCGGATCGGCCATGTTCTCCGTGGCCGCCATGACCCTGCTCCTGCGGACGACCGCGCCACACCGCCGAGGCCGGGCGGTCGGCTTCTACCAGGGCGGGTTCCTCGTCGGCGGCATGGCCGGCCCGGCCGTCGGTGGGCTGCTCGCGACCATCTCGCTCACGGCGCCCTTCTTCTTCTACGCCGGGACGCTCGCGATCGCGGGTGTCCTCGGCCTCGTCATGCTGCGGGGCAGTCGGATCGCCGCGCCCACCGAGCACGCAGCACCCGCCGAACCGTTCCGGACCGTGCTCCGCGACCGTCGGTACCAGGCGGCCCTCCTGGCCAACTTCGCCAACGGCTGGGCGTCGATGGGGGTCCGCGGCGCGCTCGTCCCCGTGCTCGTCGTCGAGGCGCTGCACGAGGAAGCGGCCTGGACCGGTGTCGCGTTCGCGATCGCAGCCGTGGCGCAGACCCTGGCGCTCGGGCCGGCCGGGCGCTTCGTCGACACCGTGGGTCGACGCCCGGCGATGCTGGTGGCCTTCCCGGTCGCTGCGCTGGCCCTCCTCGCGATGCCTTTCGTCGGCGAGCTCTGGATGCTCGTCGTCGCGCTCTGTGTCTACGGCGTCGCGGCCGCATTCCTCGGGACGGCGCCGGCGGCGGCTGTCGGCGACGCCGCCGGCGGACGGGGTGGACGCGCTGTGGCGGTCTTCCAGGCGACATCGGATCTCGGCGCCATCGTCGGCCCGCTGGTCGCCGGGGCACTGCTCGACGCCTTCTCGTTCCCCGCGGCGTTCGGCTCGGCGGTCGTGCTCATGCTGCTCGTCCCGGTGCTCGCCGCCCGCATGCCTCGGGAGCACCGCGAACCCGCCGCGGCGGGTTAGGGCGTACGGAGGCGGAGACCGACCGAGGTGGTGATGTCCTCGCGCTGGCCACCCGAGTGCACGAGCTGCGTGCCGTCGACCGTCAGCTGACTGGCGTGTTCGTGCAGCGCGCGGGTGACCTCGGGCAGCCGGTGTTGGAGGTCGAACCAGACGGCGTCATCGTGATCGGGGTCGAGGGATTCCTGGTGGTGCACGATCTCGGCGAAGGGTGTCCTGGTCCGCGCTGCCGCCGCGAGAGCCGCCTCGTGCATCCGCAGGTGGTCGGGGTGTCCGTAGCCTCCTCCGTGGTCGTAGCTGATCAGGAGGTCGGGGGAGACGTGTGCGATGAGCGCGGCCAGGTCTCCGGCGACCTCGTCGAGTGGCGCGAGCGAGAACGCCTCCGGTCGGACGTCGTCGGCTGGCCCTGCCAGCCCCTCCCGCACCCAGCGCATGCCGGAGTCGACGTACCGCGTCGTCGTCCCCGGTCGAGCGGCAGGCGGCGTCCCGAGCCAGTACTGCGCGGTGATCCCGAGGGCGGCGCAGGCGGCGGCGAGTTCCGCCTCGCGGTGCGCGGCGAGTGCAGCGGTTCCGGCGAGCGTGCGCAGGGGGCCGTCGACGACTTCGCCGCGCTCGCCCCGCGTCGCGGTCACGAGGACGACCGTGATCCCGCGGGCGACGAGGTCGGCGATGAGCGCCCCCGTCGCGAGCGTCTCGTCGTCGGGGTGGGCGTGCGCGACCAGGACCGTTCGCGCGCGTTCGAGCGCTGGCCTGAGACCGTCGGTCACGACGCGGACGTCGCCGCGGACGCGCCTCGTGGGGACCGGGCGGCGGCGAGGGGCCGGTAGACGTCGACCAGGGTGTCGCCGGAACGTTGCCAGTCGAAGTGCTCGGCGCGCTCCCGAGCCGTGGTGCCGAGGCGAGCGAGTCGCGTCTGGTCGGTCAGGAGCCCGGCGACGGCCGCTCCCCACACCGCTGGATCGCGGGACTCGAGGACGATGCCGGTCTCCCCGTCGACGACTGCCTCCCGCAGGCCACCCGACGCGGCGGCGACGGTCGGCACGCCGCTCGCCGCGGCTTCCAGCGCGACGAGACCGTACGTCTCCGAGTGGGAGGGGACGAGCACGAGCGTGCTCTCGCGGAACAGCGTGGCGAGCCCGACCCGCGACTGCGGCCCGACGAAGCGGACGTCGTCGGCGACACCGAGGTCACGGGCGAGGGCGGCGAGTTCCTCCGCATAGCGGTCGTAGTCGACTGAGACGTCGCCGGCGATGACGAGTTCCGGG
The DNA here is from genome assembly GCF_030209365.1 of Plantibacter sp. ME-Dv--P-095. Lineage (NCBI taxonomy): Bacteria > Bacillati > Actinomycetota > Actinomycetes > Micrococcales > Microbacteriaceae > Plantibacter > Plantibacter sp. ME-Dv--P-095. The sequence continues at coordinate 1,504 of NZ_JARVSB010000017.1, read as the reverse complement.
CGCAGTTCGAGCGGAACCGCGGCGATGGTCTCGATGGCGAGGTCGAAGCCCTTCAGCGGGTGCAGGCGACCAGCGACAACCGCCGTCGGACGACCGGAACGGGCACCGCCGAGCGGGTGGAAGAGCGTGCCGTCGACACCGGGCGGCACGATCGACACCCGATCGGGGCGGGCTCCGAGTCGGGTGATCGCGGTGTCGGCCTCGGCCGCGCTGATCGCGACGACGGCGTCCGACTCCGCGGCGAGCCACGCCTCGCCTGCCAGACGCCCGGGGGACTCGGCACGCTCGCCGTGGGAGAGCGGCGTGGTGGACTCGGCGGCGATGCTGTGGAAGCTCTGCACGTGCGGAACCGCCAGTTCACGCGCGAGAGGGAGTGCGGCCATGCCCGAGAACCAGTGGTGGGCGTGCAGGACGTCGTACCGCGGCAGCCGGGCGAGCTCCGAACGGAAGTCCTCGACGAACTCCTCGTGTCGACCCTTCGCGACCGGCTCAGCGGGTCCGGCGTCGAGGAATCGCAGCGTCACGCCGGGGGCGAGGGCGGAGGAGGACGGCTGGCCGGCGGAGGACCGCCGGGTGATGACGTCGACCTCGTGCCCCGCGGCGCCCATTGCGACGGCCTGATGACGCACCACGACGTTCATCCCGCCGGCGTCACCGGAACCCGGCTCGTCACCGGGGCTGGTGTGGAGCGAGATCATCGCGATGCGGAGGGGCTGGGGTTGCGAGGGCACCAGACGAGCCTAGTAGCCGTGAGCGTCCCGGCCCCTCGTGGCGGAGCCACCAGAACGTGCTCGCGCATCCGACGCCGGAGGTTGAGAATGATCGCGAGACGAGTGCGACGGTGCACCCGCCCAGGAGAAAGGGACGATCATGACGACGCTCAACCCGTATCTCGGCTTCCGCGGGACAGCCCGCGAAGCGATGGAGTTCTATCAGGGCGTCTTCGGCGGCGAACTGACGGTGTCGACGTTCGGCGACTTCGGTGCCGCGGTCGAGCCGGACGAGGTCGATCTGGTGATGCACTCCCAGCTGACCGGCGACGCCGGGATCGTCTTCATGGGATCGGACACGCCGAAGCACATGGACTACCGCGAGGGTAACAACTTCTCGATGTCACTGAGCGGGCCGGACACCGACGAGGCCCGACTCCGCGAGTACTTCGAGCGGCTCGCGGACGGCGGCACGGTCCAGCAGCCGCTGAGTGTGGCCCCCTGGGGTGACTCCTTCGGCATGGTGCAGGACCGCTTCGGCATCACCTGGCTGGTGAACATCGCCGCCCCGGCGCAGGGGTGACGTGGGTGCGATGAGCGGGTGTGCCCGAGAGACGCCGGTCCCTGGGCTTCGCGCATCGCCTTCGACGTTCGGTCCCTGAGCCTGTCGAAGCGTTCCTCGTGGGCACTTCGACACGCTCAGTGCCCGGGAGGGGTGTGCCCGCGCCGTCACTGGCTGTCTCGGACAGCTGTCCGAGAAGTCGTGGTACACTGGCCTGAATGCCTCGCACATC
>NZ_JARVSB010000012.1:0-89162 GCF_030209365.1 Plantibacter sp. ME-Dv--P-095 | reverse complement strand
AACGCGATATATCGCGTTCAATCGGAAGGAAGCGCACCATGGCACAGGAGAAGTGGATCATCGCCCCCGGCGAGAGCCGCATCATCGACCTCGAGCTCGTGAGGCGGCTGAAGGTCGGCCTCATCGGCGGCCAGGTCGACATCATCGGGCACGACGAGCCCGGTGCGCGCATCGAGGTCGGCGCCGTCACCGGCAAGGACCTCAAGATCACCATCGACGGCGACGTCGCGGAGATCGACCACCCGCAGCTGCGCTGGGACAACTTCCTCGAGGTCTTCTCGAACTTCGGCGCAAACCGCGCCACCGCCCAGGTGAGCGTGCTCGTCCCACGGGACATCGCGCTCACACTCGGCGTCGTGAGCGCCGGCGCGCTCGTCTCCGGACTCACCGCCGACGTGAAGCTCAACACCGTCTCGGGCGACCTCGTGGCCGACCGCATGACCGGCCGCCTCGACCTCAACTCCGTCAGCGGCGAGGTCACCGTCCAGCACCACACCGGCCGCATCAACGCCCACACCGTGTCCGGCGACGTCACCGTCTCCGGCGACATCACGAGGGCGTCCGTCGACGGGGTGTCCTCCGACCTCCTCCTCGACGTCCACGGCGCCGCGGAGCAGCTCGACCTGAACACCGTGAGCGGCGCGATCACGGTCCGACTCGACGACGACCTCGCCGCGCGCTACACGGCGAACTCCGTCGGCGGCCGCCTCGCCATCGACGGCGTCGTCCTCAAGGGGCTGCGCGGCGGCGGCTACAGCTCGCACACCGGCGCCCTGTCCGGTCAGTTCGCCGAGGTGCGCCTCAACACCGTCGGCGGTGCGGTCACGGTCCTCCGACGCGCGACTGCAGAGCCCGCCACGGCGACCGCCGGGAGCGAGGCCGGAGCATGAGCCCCGTCTTCGCGCACGGCAGTCTGCGCCTGTACCTGCTGAGCCTCCTGGAGGAGTCGCCCAAGCACGGGTACGAACTCATCCAGGCGCTGACGGATCGGAGCGGCGGGACGTACAGCCCGAGCGCCGGCACCATCTACCCCCGCCTCGCGAAGCTCGAGGAGGAGGGCTTGGTCACCAAGACGAGCGACGGCCGGAAGAGCGTCTACGAGATCACCGAGGCCGGCCGAGCGGAACTCGCGGCACGCGCCGGCGAACTCGACGGCATCGAGGACCAGCTCACCGACTCCGTGCGCCGGATCGCCGACGAGGTCCGGAGCGGGGTGACGGCGGCCATGAAGAGCCTCCGCGCCGATCTCGCCTCCGCGGCGCGCGAGGCGAAGCAGTCGTCGAAGCCCGGGCCGAGCTGGACGACAGCCTCCGAGGAGAGCGCCGACCAGAAGGTGCAGGGCCGCCTGGCGCTGCACGAGACGGACGTGTCGATCAACGAGTTCCGACAGGCGGTCCGCACGGAGCTCCGCGAACACGTCGCACGCGGTGGCGTCCTCGACGAGGCGACCGTCTCGGCCCTGCGCGCCGACCTCGTCGCCGTCCGCGACCGCCTGCGCGAGCAGCTCCGCGGCTCCTGACGATCCACGGACGATGAAGCGCCCGCCTCCACATCGGGAGACGGGCGCTTCATCGTCCGTCGGGTCAGCGCGCGGCGCCGGCGAGCGAGCCCGTGGTCGCGGCGGTGTCGAAGATCACGCAGGTGACGAGGCGGTCGTCCATCTCCTCCCAACTCCCCTTCGTCGGCGTGTAGTAGTTGAACTCGAGCGAGGAGTCCTCGTAGACGATCCCGGCGAACGCCTGGAACTGTGCGTAGCAGCCGTCGTCGGCCTGCTGCGTGACCGCCTCGTCGCCCGGCCAGTCGTCGCCGGTCAGGGTGACCTCGCCGTACACCTCGTACTGGTGGGGCTCGGAGCACGGCACGGTGGGCACTTCGGAGACCTCTTCCGTGGACGACTCGTCGTTCAGGCAGTCGCCGACGGAGAGCGTGAAGACGTCGGTGGTGCCCCCACCGACGATCTCGCCGGACTGCGCGTCACGGGTCTCGGCCGGCTTCGGGAGGATGCCCTCCACGACACTGCAACCGGAGAGCGTCAGGGCTGCGGCGAGGGCGGCGAGGGCGAGCGGGAGGAGACGACGGCGAGCGGTCACGATGAGGGTCCTTGCGGTGGGTGGTCGATCATGAGCGGCTGTCCCGGCTCACAGCCAGGCAACAGCCGTCGATCAGGATATTCGTCGGCCGTTCTGGTCCGCCACTCCCCCGCTCGATGAACACTGCGTCACGGTCGGGTGACGATGCCTGTCCATCCAGCCCATCTCCGCTTGACTCCCCTTGGCGAAGGAGTAATATCGCCGCTCGTGACAACTGAGGGTCGAGAGCCCGGGACAGAACCACGATCAGCAAAACGCTGGTTGATCGGGGACCCGCTGCCGACCGAGAACCTGGAGGGCCAGCTCCTCCCCAAGCGCCTCGCGCTGCCGATCTTCGCGAGCGACGCGCTGTCGAGTGTCGCGTACGCTCCGCAGGAACTCCTCATGATCCTGACCCTCGGCGGGCTCGCGTTCCTGAGCTTCGCGCCCTGGGTCGCCGCGTGTGTCGTGATCCTGCTGGTCGTGGTCGTCGCGAGCTACCGGCAGCTCATCAAGGCCTACCCCTCGGGCGGTGGCGACTACGAGGTCGCGCACCGCAACCTCGGCGAGAAGGCCGGCCTCGTCGTCGCCTCGGCGTTGCTCGTCGACTACGTCCTGACGGTCGCCGTGTCGGTCGCCTCCGGCGTCGACAACATCATCTCCGCGATCCCCGGGCTGAACCCGTGGCGCGTGGAGCTCGCGGTCGGCTTCGTGCTCGTGCTCATGGCCGTGAACCTCCGTGGCGTCCGCGAGTCCAGCAAGGCCTTCGCGATCCCCACCTACTTCTTCATCGCGAGCGTGCTCGTCATGATCGTCGCCGGGCTGGCGCGCACCTTCCTCGGCGACGCCCCGGTCGCGTCCAGCGCGGAGTTCACGGTCCAGGGTGAGAGCCTCACGCAGGCCGCATTCATCCTGCTCCTCCTCCGCGCGTTCTCCTCCGGCTGTTCGGCGCTGACGGGCGTCGAGGCGGTCTCGAACGGTGTCCCCGCGTTCCGTCGCCCGCAGATCAAGAACGCGCAGAAGACCCTCGTCCTCATGGGCGGAACGGCCATCGTGCTGTTCGTCGGACTCACCGCCCTCGCGCTCATCTCCCGCGTGCACTACGCCGAGAACGCCTGCCACCTCGAAGGGTTCGCGAACTGCGCCACCACGCCGCAGCCGAGTCTCATGGCGCAGGTCGCGACCGCGGTGTTCGGCGCGAACAGCATCCCGTTCTTCCTCATCCAGGCGGCGACGGCGTGCGTCCTCCTCCTCGCCGCCAACACCGCGTTCAACGGGTTCCCGCTCCTCGGCTCGGTCCTCGCGCGCGACTCCTACGCCCCCAAGTCGCTCAACACCCGCGGCGACCGCCTCGTGTTCTCGAACGGCATGATCATCCTCGGGCTCGCCGCCTGCGCGATCCTCGTGGTCTACCAGGCCAACCTCACGCAGCTCATCCAGCTGTACATCATCGGGGTCTTCGTCTCGTTCACGCTCGGGCAGACCGGCATGGTGAAGCACTGGCTGCGCATGCTCCGTGAGGGCTGCGACAACCGGGGCTCCGTCTACCGCGGCCTCGCGATCAACGCGTTCGGCGCGCTGCTCACCGCGAGCGTCCTCATCGTGGTCACGATCACCAAGTTCACCCACGGCGCGTGGCTCGTGTTCGTGCTCATGCCGATCCTCTTCGTGCTCATGCTGGGCGTCAACCGCTACTACCGCGACGTCGAGAAGGAGGTCGAGGTCGATCCGACCACGACCTTCGGCGCGACGGGCGACCACGCGATCGTCCTCGTCGGCAAGATGCAGAAGCCGATCCTCAAGGCGCTCGACTACGCGATCGCGGCCAAGCACGACAGCCTCGAGGCCGTGCACATCTCGGTCGACCCCGAGTCCACGAAACTGCTCGAGCAGCAGTGGATCGAGCAGAACATCCACGTCCCGCTCGTCATCCTCGAGTCGCCGTACCGCGAGTTCGCGATGCCGCTCGCGAAGTACATCAAGGCCCACCGCGCGGAGCACGGCTCCGAGGTCGTCACCGTCTACATGCCGCAGTACATCGTCGGCCACTGGTGGGAGAGCCTCCTCCACAATCGGCGGGCTTCACGGATCCGCAACCAGATCATGCTCGTGCACGGCGTCACCGTGGCGCTCGTGCCGTGGTTGCTCGACTCCTCGGAGCTCATCTACGGCCGCCGGTCCCGTCCGCTGCCCGGGCAGGAGCGACGCGGCGAGATCGTGCGCGTGAAGAAGCCGATCGAGCGGAAGCCGCACATCGACCGCAACACGGGCCGCACGAGGACCTGAGCCGAGCGCCCGGCGCCGGGCGTCACCGGTCTGGGCGGCTGTCGGGATCACGACGGTAGCCCGTCGGCGTCAGGCCGAGCACCCGTCGGAAGTCCGAGGTCAGGTGCGCGTGGTCGGCGTAGCCGAGGTCCGCGGCGACCTGGGCGATCGTGACGTCGGCGTCGTCTCGCAGACGCTGCGCCGCCTCCTGCAACCGGTAGCGCCGGATGATCGTCAGGGGCGGCAGCCCGACGGACCGCTGCGCGAGCCGCTGGACGGCACGGACGCCCACGCCGAGGCGTGCTGCGAGCTGCTCGACCCTGACGATGTCGCGGTCACCCGCAACGACCTCCTCCATCCGGTTGGCGAGCAGGCCGTCGGCGTCGGCCGTCGAGAACCGGTCGGCGCACCAGGCCAGGCAGGCGCGAACCGCCCCGCTGCGGGCGGCGTCGCGGTCTTGGCCGGCCATCGCCGCGACCACGTCGCCGTGGAGCGACGGCGCTGCGAACGGCACCTCGACGTCGCGGAGCGTCCCGGGATCGTCGACCAGGGTCATGAGCGCCGCCGGCCGCAGCAGCATGCCGACCACCCAGCCGCTCCCCGTGAGATCGCGGTGGGACGCGCTCGTGGTCGGGCCGGCGAGCGTCACCGCATCAGGCCCGACGACGAGGTTGGACGCGGGGAACGGCAGCAGTTCCTGGCGTGAGCTTCGCCCCGGTGCGAGTCGCCACTCCGGGATCCAGAACCACCGGACGAGGCCGGAGAGCCCCGGTGGCGCCTCCACCCGGTGGAAGGTCGGCAACCGGGCCGGGTAGAGCACGCCGCGGGGATCGATGGACGCCCCGGTGCCGTCGATACCGGACATCTGGCCCTCTCGTCGCGAATCTTCAAGCCACCCGGCCCTGCTGGTCCGTACCGTCGCAGCATGAGCGAATCCACTGCATCGAAGACCGGTGTCACCGGCGACCACACCACCGCCGGGGTGCCCAACGGCTCCACGAGCCTGACCCCGTTCCTCGTGGTGGCGCGCGCCGCCGAGGCGATCGAATTCTACCGAGCGGTCCTCGGGGCGCGACTGGTGGACGCCACCGAGATGGGCGGCGTCGTCGTGCACGCCGAACTCGACCTCGGCGACGGACGCCTCCAACTCGGGGAACCGAACCCGGAGTACGGCTTGATCCCTGCGCCCGGCGGCGAGTCCGACTGCTACTCCCTGGGCTTCTTCTGCGCCGACGTGGATGCGGTGGTCGCGAGGGCCACGGCCGCGGGTGCGACGATCCGGGAGCCGGCCACGGATTTCGTCTCCGGCGACCGCTTCGCGTCGATCCGCGACCCGCTCGGCGTCCGCTGGTCGATCATGTCCCGCATCGAGGACCTGTCCGAGGAGGAGAGCGCTCGACGCGTGGCCGACTGGGCGGCACAGGCCGCGTCCGGTCGGAGCTGACAGACTGAGGGCATGTTCACCTGGGGTCTCTCGCTGCTCTTTCTCGCGGCCGTGTCCGGCACCCTCTCGATGGCGCGACTGATCGCGGCGAACCCCGACTCCCCGCTGCCGATGTGGCAGGGGCGGCCGCAGCGGCTCCCCCAGTTCACGATCATCCTGCGCGGACTCTCCGGCGGCCTCGGGGTGTTCGGCGTCTTCCTCCTGTGGTCGGAGATCGGCTTCTGGAGCGTCCTGCTGCTGGTCATCGCCCTCGGCATCCCCATCGCGCTCAACATCCGGCACAACCGCCGGTTCGAGGCATAGCCGCCGTGTTCGATCGCCCATCTTCGGGCGAACGAATGCTCATTCGCCCAGAATTGGGCGAACGAGCGGCTAGGCGAGGAGCGAACCGAGCCCGTAGCCGACCAGGGCCGCGACGACCGACGCGACGAGCATGCCCAACACGTTCGTCAATCCGGCCCGGGAACGTCCGTCGTGGAGCAGCCGGACGGTCTCGATGCTCGCGGTGCTGAACGTCGTGTAGCCGCCGAGCAGCCCACCCCCGAGGACGAGGCGCCACGCCTCGTCGACGACCCCGCCGAGGGCCAGCGCCGTGACGAGGCCGAGCAGCAGCGACCCGCTGACGTTGATGACGGTCGTGCCCCAGGGGTACGCACCACCCACACGGGAGCGGATGAGGCCGTCGACGACGAAGCGGGCAGCGGCGCCGACACCGCCGGCCGCCGCGATCGCGAGGAACAGCCAGGGGGTCATGAGCGGCCACCGCCGATCCGTCGGGCGAGGACGATGCCGCTCCAGCTCGCGAGGACGCCCAGCACGACGCTCCCCACCGCGTACAGCACCCCCACGAGCGCGCTCCCCTCGAGGAGGAGGACACTGCTGTCGGCCGCGAGCGCGCTGTACGTCGTGAAACCGCCGAGGACGCCGGTGCCGAGGAAGAGGCGGAGATCACGTCGACGGCCGTCGTCGGGCCCGCGTCGGAGGAGCGACTCGAGGAGGAGGCCGAGCAGGAAGGCGCCGACGACGTTGATGCCGAGGATGGCCACAGGGACACCGCCGATGGGCGGGATCGCGAGCGAGATCGCCTCGCGGGCGCCCGTCCCGATCGCGCCACCGAGCGCGACCATCGCGATCGTGGCGGGTTGGAGGTGCGGAGCCCGTGTCCCCGTCGGAGCGGCCGTCACCGCAGGTCGCCGGCGGGGGCGTCCCACAGCGGTTCGTCGGTGGCGCTCGGCGCGAGAGGGACCACGACCACCGGACGCGCCTGCCGATGGGCCAGCGTCGCGGCGACGGAACCGTTGAAGAACTCGAGGATGCCCTTCCGCAGGCCACGCTCCCGGGTTCCGACGATGATCGCCCGCGCGGACACCGAATCGGCGAGCCTGCCGAGGGCGCGCGCCGGATCGCCGGCGAGCTGGGTCAGCTCCCACGCGACGCCGGTGTGGTCGAGGAGACGATGCGCGGTCGCCTCGAGGCCGGGATCGGCCGGCTCCGGGTCGAAGTCGTGCAGATCGGCGTCGAACGGCAACGACGTGACGGTGCCGTCGACGTTCTCGACCACGACGAACCGGCTCGCGTCGACGTGGGCGAGGACGAGCCGGCAGGCGAAGGCCTGCGCGAACGACGCTGCCTCGACGAGCACGGTATCGGGCTGCCCCGGCGTGACACCGACCACGATCGCGGTACCCCGCTGCGCTTCGCTCATGTCGTCACTCCCCCTTCGCGCGCTTCGCGGCGGCCTTGGCCGCCTGCTTGGCGGCTCGGACCTGCGCGAGCGACTCCGGGTCGACGATGTCGGCGACGGATCGCAGACTCCCGTCCTCGCCGTAGGGTTCCGACGCCTCGCGCCAGCCGTCGGCGCTCAGTCCGTAGCGCTTGCCGAGGAGCGCGAGGAAGATCTTCGCCTTCTGCTCACCGAATCCCGGCAGAGCGAGCAGGCGCTTCAGGATCTCCGGGCCGTCGGGCGCGCCGCGCGTCCAGATCGCCTCCGCGTCGCCGTCCCAGTCGTCGACGATCGCGGCGCAGAGCCCCTGCACCCGCCCGGCCATGGAACCCGGGAACCGGTGCACGGCGGGACTCGTCTTGAAGAGGGAGGCGAACGCCTCGGGTTCTTCCCGCGCGATGGTGGCCGCATCGAAGGAGCCGAGACGATCGCGGATCTTCAGCGGGCCGGCGAAGGCGGTCTCCATGGGGACCTGCTGGTCGAGGAGCATGCCGATGAGGAGGGCGAGCGGGTCCGAGGACAGCAGCCGGTCGGCGTCCTGGTCTCCCGTGATGTGCAGGGTTCCGGTCATGCCACCATCGTCCCACCAGTCGTCGCGCAGGCCCACCCCCGGTGCGGCACGCCGTGCAGCCCGCCCGCCGAGCGGGTCCTCCCGCACGAGCGCTCCGGCCACGGGCAGCATGGTAAGCTGAACGCTAGTCTTTATCGTTCCCTGGTAGGCGAAAGCCCCGGACGCCCCGCAAGCGCGGCCGGTCAGAAAATCATGAGGGGGTCTCGCATGGGTCGTGGCCGTCAAAAGGCAAAGCACACGAAGATCGCTCGTGAGCTCAAGTCGTTCAGCCCGGACGTGAACTACAACGCGCTCGAGCGCGAGCTCACGGGACACTCCGCCGACGGCCCGAACACGGGCGTCGACGAGAGCTACGACGACGAGATCGCGAAGTGGGCTGAGTACGCCGACAAGTACGCCGACGGTGAGGCGAAGGGCGCGTAGTCGCGTCCTTCCCGTTCGTCGAACGGTGTCCACCATCGGAGTCGTCACCCGCAGCTGAGGGGTTTCTCCGACGACCCTGGGCAAATGGAGTTCTGACGAGGCGAAGACTAGCCTGGACGGATGAACACCGACGAGCTCCGTAGTGCCGCCAAGAAGCGCCTGAAGGCGCAACACGATTTCAAGCAGTTCCTCGCCGTCTGGGGTGCGGTCTCCGTCCTCCTCGTCGTCATCTGGCTCCTCACGGGCGCCTGGGGATACTTCTGGCCGATCTGGCCGATCTTCGTGATGGGCATCGCGGTCCTGTTCGTCGGTCTCGACGCCTACGGGCCGTCGAAGCACATCACCGAGGACGCGATCGACGCCGAGGTCGCCCGTCTGGTCGAGAGGCAGCAGCAGCGTGCCGCGGCACGTGCGGCCGCCGCCCAGCCCACGTACGAGCAGGGTCAGCAGTACACCGGTGGCCAGACCACCGCCTACGACCCCTCCGTCTACCAGAACGGGCAGACCGGCCAGGCGCCCGTCTACGACCCGACGCAGTACCAGCGCCAGACGGGGTCCTACGACACCGCGCAGTACCAGACCGGCCCGACGGCCGGATACGGCGCCCAGCCGTCGCCCGACTCGGCGACCCAGGCCTACACCGGCACCCAGCAGTACGGCACGCAGGAGCAGCCGTCGGCTGAGACCACTGCCGTCCCAGCTCCGCCCCGGACCACCGAGCCGACGCCGACCGAGCAGTTCGCCGCCGTCTTCTCCGGCACCGGCCTGCCGACGGCCACGGACCACGCGCCGAGCGAACCGGCCGAGTCCATCGTCCTCGAGTCCACGGCCACCGGCGACACCGAGACGGTGACGGCGGCCGCCGACGAGACGCAGGCACGACTGGACGGCGAGACTCCGGTCGAGCACGTGTCCACCGAGGGCACCGCAACCGATGGCGCCACCGACCGGGCGACGACGTCCGCCGCAGCGGCACCCGCCGCGACCGTCAGTGCACCGCGGAAGACGACGACGCGCTCGACGACACCGCGGAAGCCCGCCGCCAAGGCGGCGACGGCCGCCGGCACCACGGTCCGGAAGACGAGCTCGACCCGCGCCTCCACCGGCGCCGCCGCACCGAAGGCTACCGGGGCGAAGGCTCCGGCCACGAAGGCCGCCGGTGCGACGGGGACGAAGCGGGCCACGTCCGCCTCCGCCACGGACGGCACGCCGAAGGCCGCGACGGCCAAGGCTCCGGCCAAGCCGCGCACGACGAAGCCGAAGGTCACGCCGACCGAGGCTCCGACGACGGCCACCGAGCCGGGCACGGCCGAGTAGCACCCGCGACACGACGACGGCGCGCGATCCCCTCGGGGGTCGCGCGCCGTCGTCGTTCAGGTGCGGGGGTTCAGCCGCTCAGGAGAGCTGCGAGCGCTCGACCCACTCGAGGTACTCCTCGGAGACGGTGCCCGTGACGTACTCACCGGTGAAGCAGCTCATCTCGAGGTCGCTGATGCCGGACCCCTCGAGGATGGCGGCCTTCATGTCGGCGACCTCCTGGTAGATGAGGTTGTCGGCGCCCAGCTCGCGGGCGATGTCGGGGATCTTCTTCCCGTGCGCGACGAGTTCCTGCCGCGAGGGCATGTTGATGCCGTACACGTGCGGGTACCGGACGGGTGGGGCGGCGGAGGTGAACGTCACCTTGTTGGCGCCGGCGAGCCGGGCCATGTCGACGATCTCCTTCGAGGTGGTCCCGCGCACGATCGAGTCGTCCACGATGAGGATGTTCTTGCCCTTGAACTCCGACCCCATGGCGTTGAGCTTCTGGCGCACGCTCTTCTTGCGCTGGGCCTGGCCCGGCATGATGAAGGTGCGGCCGACGTAGCGGTTCTTGTAGAAGCCCTCGCGGTACTCGATGCCGAGCTTCTGCGCCACCTGCATGGCCGCGGGCCGTGAGGAGTCGGGGATCGGCATGACGACGTCGATGTCGCCCATCGGCGTGTACTCGGCGATGGTGTCGGCGAGCCGGTTGCCGAGCCGCAGCCGTGCCTCGTAGACCGAGATGCCGTTCATGACCGAGTCGGGCCGCGCGAGGTAGACGTACTCGAAGGAACACGGGACGAGGCGCGGGTTCTTGGCGCACTGGCGGGAGTAGAGCTCGCCGGAGGCGGTGATGAAGACGGCCTCACCCGGGGCGATCTCGCGCACGGTCTCGTAGCCACCGGCCTCGAGGACGAGCGACTCCGAGGCGACGACCCAGTCGTTCCCGACCAGACCCGTCTGGCGCTTCCCGAGGATGAGCGGGCGGATGCCGAACGGGTCGCGGAAGGCCAGCAGCCCGTGGCCGGCGATGAGGGCGATCGTCGCGTAGGAGCCCTCGACGCGCTCGTGGACGTTCTCCACGGCGTTGAACACCTGGTCGGGGTCGAGGTCGAGGCCGCTGATCTGCCCCTGCAGCTCCGTCGCGAGCACGTTGAGGAGGAGTTCGGTGTCGCTCGTGGAGTTCACGTGACGGCGGTCGACGTGGAACAGGTCCTTGCTGAGCTCACGCGTGTTCGTGAGGTTGCCGTTGTGGATGAGCGTGATGCCGTAAGGCGCGTTCACGTAGAACGGCTGCGCCTCGCTCTCGTTGGCGGCGTCGCCCTTCGTCGCGTAGCGCACGTGCCCGAGCCCCATGTTGCCGAGCAGCGAGCGCATGTCGCGGGTGCGGAAGGCCTCCCGCACCTGCCCCTTCGCCTTCACCATGTGGAAGGTGCTGCCGTCGGCGGTGGCGATGCCGGTGGAGTCCTGACCGCGGTGCTGCAGGAGCAGGAGGCTGTCGTAGACCTGCTGATTGGCAGGCTCGGTTGAGACGATGCCGACGATGCCGCACATGCGTGGGGACTCCTTGTGGTTCGTGCTGGGCGAGTGACGGAACGGAGGGAAGCGGGACGTGCGGCGGTGGCGTCAGTCGCGGTAGGCGCCGACGAGGCGGACGGCGCCGCCGTCGACCCCCTTCGCGCCCTGCTCGAAGCCGGTGAGGTCGTGGGTGGCGGCGTCTGCACCGAGGTGCACGGTGCCGACCTGCCAGGTCGCGATGCCGTCGGCGTCGAGCGCCGCAGTGATGTCGGCCGCCAGCGCGGGCGACACGACGGCGAAGAACCCGACACCGAGGTTCCAGGTGCCTTCGCTGGACTCCAGCGTGGAGCCTGCGAGGTCGCTCAAGGTGCGGAACACGGGAGCGGGGCTCCAGGTGGAGCGGTCGACCTCGGCCCAGGAGCCCTTCGGGAGGACGCGTGCGAGGTTCGCGGCGATGCCACCGCCCGTGACGTGGCTGAGCGAGTGCACGCCACCGGCGAACGCGGGGGCGTCGAGCAGGCGCAGGAGCGGGAGGGTGTAGAGACGCGTCGGTTCGAGGAGGGCCTCACCGAAGGTGGTGCCGAGCTCGTCGCTGTGGTCGCCGTAGCCGACGCCCGCCTGGGCGAGGATGTGGCGGACGAGCGAGAACCCGTTGGAGTGCAGACCGGAGGACGCGAGGGCGAGGATGACGTCGCCGTCCTCCACCCGGTGCTCACCGAGGATCGCATCCGCTTCGACGGCTCCGGTGCAGGCTCCGGCGACGTCGTAGTCGTCGACCCCGAGGAGCCCGGGGTGCTCGGCCGTCTCGCCACCGATGAGTGCGGTCCCGGTGTCGGAGCAGGCGCGCGCGATGCCCGACACGATCGAGGCGATGCGCTCGGGGTGCACCTTGCCGCAGGCGATGTAGTCGGTCATGAAGAGCGGCTTCGCGCCCACCACGACGATGTCGTCGACGACCATGCCGACGAGGTCCTGACCGATGGTGTCGTGCTTGTCGATCGCCTGCGCGATCGCGACCTTCGTGCCGACGCCGTCGGTGGAGGTCGCGAGCAGCGGGCGACGGAAGGAGGTGAGCGCCGATGCGTCGAAGAGGCCGGCGAAGCCACCGAACCCACCGAACACCTCGGGGCCGTGCGTCTTGGCGACGGCAGCCTTCATGAGGTCGACGGCGCGGTCACCGGCTGCGGTGTCGACACCGGCTTCCCGATAGGTGGTGGATGAGGTCATGACCGTCCTGAACCTTCTGCGGTGGGTGGATTCGGGGGGCCGGACTCACCTGGCTCGGCACTCGCGGGACCGGTCGGCTCCGCGTCTGCCGCGGGGGTTCCGGCTGGATGCACGTCAACTCTATCCGCTCGGACGATCCGGGTCCGTCGTGCCATCGAGCGGTCGATGAGGAGGCCGATCCCGAGGGCGGCGGCGCCGAAGACCACGATGCACACGAGCAGCAGGAAGCCGAAGACCTGGGTGAGCGAGTAGTCGGGGCTCGTCGGGAACGCGAAGGTGAGGACGAGGGCCGCGATGATGCCCACGAAGGCCCCGATGACGAGGAACCGCCAGTAGCGGGGCGAGCGGCGGACGGCGACGGACCCCGAGGAGTACACGGTCGCGACCTCGGTGTCGGTGGCGGGTTCGGAGGGGAGCTGAGCTTCCGGCGCTGGCTGCCCGGTGGCATCTGTCATGACTCCATTCTCCCCCACGATCCCGGCCACCGTGAACCGATGGTGAACGCGGGCCGACATCCGTCGGCGACTACGATCGAGCGGTGGACACGATCGAGACGACCGGGGCGATCCCGTCCGACGACGCGTCCGAGCAGGACGTGCTCGCGGCCGTCGTCGCCGCCGCCCGCGACGCCGGCTTCACCCTGGAGCCCGAACAGCTCGAGGTGGTGCGCCGGCTGGCCGCGTTGCCGATCGGCGGGGACGAGCCCGCCCACCTGTACCTCTGGGGCGCGGCCGGTCGCGGGAAGACCTGGCTGCTCGATGCGTTCTTCGCCGCCCTGCCGACGTCGCGGAGACGACGGGTCCACTTCCACTCCTTCTTCCGCGGGCTGCACGCCTCGATCCATCGGCTCCGCACCGAGGCCGCCGACGCCGCCCGGGCGACGGGTGAGCCCGGCGCCGGCTCCCGCGCGGCGGCCGGAGCGGTCGTGAATGCGGTCGAGCAGGCCGTCGACGAACTGCTCGACGACGTCGACGTCGTGCTCTTCGACGAGTTCCACGTGCACGATCCGGGTGACGGCATGCTCATGATCCGGCTGCTCGAGGCGCTCTTCGCCCGGCAGGTGACCCTCTTGACGAGTTCGAACTTCCGGCCGCAGGACCTCCTGCCCGATCCGGTGTACCACCACCTCTTCGAGCCGGGCATCGCGATGATCGAGGCGAACATGACCGTGGTCGAGCTCGGCGGTTCGGCGGATCACCGCCGTTCCTCCCCGATCCGGCGACGCGACGGCTTCGCCCGGGGCAGCTGGTCCGTCACCGGCGAGGCAGCGGACGCCCATCTCGTCACCCTCGGCCTCCACCGTCCCAGTCCCGACGAGGCGACGACGCTGGCGATCAGCGGGCACGCCTTCCGCGCGGCGGCCGCTGGCGACGGCATCGTCTGGTTCACCGCGGCGGAGCTCCTCGAGCGACCGACCTCAGTGGGTGACTACCTCGCGTGGGCGGCGGACTACGACCGGTGGGTGCTCGACGCCCTCCCGGCTTCCCACGAGCTCACCCGCGAGGCTCGCGCCCGGTTCGTCCACCTCGTCGACGCGCTCTGCGACCTCGGCGTCGAACTGCACGTCGTCGCGGCGACCGACCGGGAGACCTTCATCGCCGGTCCCGGTCCCGGCCGGGGCGGCTTCGCCCGCGACGCGGTCCGGACGCGCAGTCGGCTCGCCCTGCTCCGCGAGATCGGCTGACGGAGACTCAGCCGCGGCCGAGCATGCGACGGGCTACTTGCGGCTGTGTTCCAACGATCCGGCACGCATGGCGGCCTCGTCGTTCAAGTCGACGCGGGAGGCGACGTAGTAGCTGCTCCACTTCGCCGCGTGGTACGCGGGGTTCATGACGAACCAGTACGCGCGGCGCTTCCAGCCGTACTGCCGGTCTCGGACGATCCGCTTCGCATCGCGTAGGGCGCCGAACACGGTGTAGGCCACCTGACGGAACCGACTCACGCGGGTGACGGGCTTGCCGATGCGGCGGAGCGCCGTCGTCTCGTCGAAGATGCGCTTGCGGTACTCGTCGAGCGTGAGGTCGTTGGAGTGGATCACCCAGCCGCGCGGTGCGTACGCCTTCCGCAGGCCCGCGGCGATGATGTCGGCACCGAACGCCATGTCCTCGGAGTAGGGCAGGTCGCGGTAGGGGATGTCGCCGAGCAGGAGGTCCCGCCGTGTGGCCGAGTTGACGTCGGAGTAGAACGCCAGGGCGTCGAGCAGGCCGCCGTTCCCGTCGGCGAAGCCGTCGTTCGCGAAGACCGTCGTCCCGAAGTCGGGCCCGAAGTTGTTGAAGACGTCGGTGATCTCGTACTTCAGCAGCGGGAAGCAGGTCGGGCGGGCGACCTGCTTGCCCATGACCGCGACGACGTCCAGGCCGTCGGGATCGAGCGGCGCGGTGAGCTCGTGCAGCCACCGTGCATCGCCGGGGATCGCGTCGTGCGTCAGGTAGGCGACGACCTTGCCACGGGCGAGCCGGGCTGCGAGCTGGCGGGTCCGCCCGTGACCGAACTCGCTGTTCGGGATGACGTGCAGGCGGACGTCCGGGTGCGCGGCGACGATGTCGAGGGTGCGGTCGGTCGAACCGGAGTCGATCACCAGGGTCTCGAAGGTGCCGTCGTACTCCTGCCCCTCGATCGCGGTGAGGATCTGCTCGAGGTACATCTCACCGTTGTACGTGGGGATGACGATCGTGGCGTCGAGCGTCGTCTCCTCGACGGCGTCGAGGGGATCGTGGGCGCCGTGCGGCTCGGCGTCGTCGGGACGGCTCGTCGCTGGGTCGATGTTGGAGGTCACCGCACCAATGTACCCGGACGCCGCTGCAGCCGGCCCGGGTTGGAGCCGCGTCGGTCGGCGGTCGGCGGCAGGGCTCAGCGCGGCAGGAGCAGGGGCACGAGACCGGAGAGGTCCGCCCGTTGCCCCGAAGCGTGGACCGTCCCTCCGGCCATCGCGGCCGCCCAGTCGATGCGCCCCGAGGCGAGGGCGAGCCAGGTGGGCGGGTCCATCTCCACGACGTTCGGCGGCGTCCCGCGAGTGTGCCGTGGGCCCTCGATGCACTGCACCGCTCCGAACGGCGGGACCCGCACCTCGACGGTGTTGCCCGGCGCCCGTTCGACGAGGAGCTCCAGCAGGTACCGCACCGCGGTCGCCATGTCGGTGCGCGCCACCGGTCCGTCACCGAGCGCCTGCTCGAGGGCGGCACGGCCGACGGCGTCGGTGATCCTGGGTCTGACCATGCATCCGAGGCTAGGGCATTGCGCCTTAAGCTAGACGGGTGAAGATCCTCGTCCTCGGTTCCGGTGCCCGCGAGCACGCCATCATCAAGGCTCTCCTCTCCGAAGAGGCCGGGCACCACATCATCGCCGCCCCCGGCAACGCGGGCATCGCGGGGGATGTGACCGTGGTCGGCATCGACCAGGAGAACCCGTCGATCGTGCGCGACTTCGCCCGCGACGAAGCGGTCGACCTCGTCGTCATCGGTCCGGAGGCGCCGCTCGTCGCCGGCGTGGCCGACAAGCTGCGCGCCGCCGGCATCCCGGTCTTCGGCCCCAACCGCTCCGCCGCCGCCCTCGAGGGCTCGAAGTCCTTCGCCAAGCGCATCATGGACGAAGCCGGTGTGCCCACGGGCCGTGCGGTCCGCGCCGAGGACCTCGACGCGGCGATCGCCGCCCTCGACGAGTTCGGCGCCCCCTACGTCGTCAAGGCCGACGGCCTCGCCGCGGGCAAGGGCGTCCTCGTCACCCACGACCGCGAAGCGGCCATCCAGCACGCGACCAACTGGCTCGGCTACGGCGGCATCCTCGTGGAGGAGTTCCTCGACGGCCAGGAGGTCTCCCTCTTCTTCATCACCGACGGCGAGACGGTACTCCCCCTGTCCCCGGCGCAGGACTACAAGCGCCTGCTCGACGGCGACGCCGGGCCGAACACCGGCGGCATGGGCGCGTACTCGCCGCTGCCCTGGCTCGACAACCGCTTCGGCAGCGAGACCGCCTTCGTCGACGAGGTCCTCGAGACCGTCGCGGTGCCGGTCGTCCGTCAGCTGGCCTCGGAGGGCAACCCGTTCCAGGGGCTGCTCTACGCCGGCCTCATCCTCACCGAGCGCGGCATCCGCGTGATCGAGTTCAACGCCCGGTTCGGCGACCCCGAGACGCAGGTCGTGCTGCCGCGCCTCGTGACGCCGCTGTCGGCACTCCTCCTCGGTTCGGCCACCGGCACCCTCGGCGAGCAGCCGCGCCCGGCCTTCGCCGAGGCCAGCGCCGTCACCGTGGTGCTCGCGAGCCAGAACTACCCGGAGACGCCGGTCACCGGACGCGGGATCACCGGTCTCGACGCCGCGGTCGCGGTGGAGGGCGTCCACCTGGTGCACGCCGCGACGGCGGACGTCGACGGCGGGCTCGTCGCCACGGGCGGTCGTGTGCTCAACGTGGTGGCGCTCGGGTCGACCTTCGCCGAGGCGCGGGGCCGGGCTTACGAGGCGCTGTCGCGCATCGAGCTCGAGGGCGGGCAGTACCGCACCGACATCGCCGCACGCGTCTCCTGACGCGACGACGACCGACACCATGCCGAGCCTCACGAGTCACGACGGCACACGCCTGCACGTCGACGTCATCGGCGACGAGTCGCTCCCGCCGTTGGTCGTGCTCGCCGGCGGCCCGGCCCGCCACCCGGTCTACCTCGGCGACCTCGGCGGTCTGAGCACTCGCCGGCGGTTGATCGTCCTCCACCAGCGTGGGGTCGGCGAGTCGGACGCCGGCCCGGCCGGGACGACGGCGACGTGGCCGGAACTCGCCGAGGACGTGGAAGCGGTCCGTCTGTGGTTGGGCCTCGACCGCTTCGAGCTGCTCGCCCACTCCGCCGGCACGCGGGTCGCGATCAGTTACGCCGCCCGGTACCCGCAGCACCTCGACCGCCTCTGCCTCGTCACGCCCCCGGCCACCTGGCTGGTGGACGCCGACGACGACAGCGCCGAGATCATCGCCCGGCACGCCGCCGCGGACTGGTACCCGGGCTTCCTCGACGCACTCCCGGCGCTCCTCGCCGCGCCGGACTCGGCGACCGGCAACCGGCTCTTCCCCGCGGTCGCCCCCATCGCCTGGGGCGATTGGGACGAGACGGCACAGGAGCACGAACGCCTGGGCGCCTGGCACCCGGTGGCTCAGGACGCCTTCGTCTACACCCCGACGCCCGACGAAGTCGAGGACCTCCGCGACGCGCTCCGTCACCTCGCGGCACCCGTGCTCATCATCGCCGGATCCGAGGACGGCCTCACCGGACTCGCACCGGTCCTCGATCTCGCGAAGCGCTTTCAGCTCGGCCAGGCGATCGTGCTCGACGGCTGCGGTCACTACCCCTGGATCGAGCAGCCGCGGTCCTTCGCCGCCGCCGTCACCCCGTTCTTCCCCGCCGACTGAGGCCCGACCGCAAGCCCTGCCGCCGAGAACCCGTCCGGTGTTGACTGGTGCGGTGCAGACGTTCCTCCCGTACCCCGACTTCCACGCCAGCGCCGAGGTCCTCGACGACCCGGCGACGCTGGACGACGTCTGGGCGGTGGCGACGGACTGATGGTGCACAGCGTCGATCTGACCTTCGACGACGAGCTCGACGCTGCCGTCCGAGCGCGCTGGCGTGCCCTGTCGGACCTCGGCCTGCCGAGCCTGTCGACGCATCAGGGCGCCAGCAACCGCCCGCACATCACGCTGCTCGCCGGGGAGACACTGGAGCTGCACGGGCGGCCGGTCTTCGAGCCGTTCACCGTCCGCCTCGGGGCGCCGCTGACCTTCCCGCGCCGATCGGGCGCGGTGCTCGCGCTCGGCGTCGTGCCGACCCTGGAACTCCTCGCGCTGCACCGTCGGGTCGCCGCCGTGGTCGAGGGTGGGTTCGACCACACGCGACCGGGAGCCTGGACGCCGCACGTCACGCTCTCCCGACGCATCGTCTCGGAGCAGACCGGAGCCGCGCTCGAGGCACTGGCCTCGCTCGGGCCGCTTCCGGACGGTGAGGTCCTCGGCCTCCGGTTCTGGAACGGCGACACCAGGACGGTCACGGAGCTCGTCGGCCCCTGACCCGCCCGGTGCCGCCGCAGCGCCCGGCTACTCCGTCTCGACCCGCGCGGCCTCGGCGGCCGCAGCGGCCTGGCCGTGCTGGGTCTCGGGCGTCGACCACGCCGCAGCCTTCGGCTTCTGGAAGAACAGGACGATGATCGCGCCGAGGAGGGCGAACCCTGCCGGCAGGAGCAGCGACTGCGACATCGCCGCGGTGAAGCCCGCGTGCAGGGCCTCGGGGAGCTCTCCACCGGTCACCTCGCTCACGCCGCCGGTCGCCCCGCCGGGAGCCGCGGGGAGTTCGGCCGCCAGCCGGCCCTGGATGAGGGCGGCGATGGCCGCGCTGCCGAGGACGGCACCGATCTGACGGGTGGTGTTGAAGACACCCGAGCCGGCGCCCGCCTGGTGCTGCGGCAGACCACGGGTGGTGAGGTTCGAGACCGGACCCCACATGAACCCGTTCGCCAGGCCGAGGACGGCGCTCGGGAGCAGCAGCATGAGGATCGGCTGCTCCGGTGTCAGCAGGATCGAGTACCACCCGAGCGACAGCGCGAGCAGCAGGAGCCCGGCGAGCGCGAACCACTTCGGGTTCACGCGGTCGATGGCGCGGCCGACCACCGGTGCCAGCCCGGCGGACAGCACGGCCATCGGGACGAGCATGAGCGCCGACTGCGTCGGGGTCAGCCCGCGCACCGTCTGGTAGAAGAACACGAGCGGCAGCGACAGGCTCGTCACCGTGAAGCCGATCGTCGAGATCGCCAGGTTGCCGACCGAGAAGTTGCGGTCGCGGAAGAGCGCCAGCGGGAGCAGCGGCTCGCCCTTCATGACGGCCTGCCAGACGACGAAGAGGGCCAGCACGACGACCCCCGCGATGATGAGGCTCCACACGGTGATCGGGCCGACGATCGTCCCCCACTCGTAGCTCTGGCCCTCCTGGATGCCGAACACCAGCAGGAACATGCCGAGCCCGCTGAGCACGACGCCGAGGATGTCGAAGCGGTGCGGGTGGGTGGCCAGGGCCGGCACGTTGCGCCAGACCATGATGAAGCCGACGATGCCGACGGGCACGTTGATGAAGAAGATCCACTCCCACCCGAGGCCGTCGACGAGCACCCCGCCGAGGATCGGGCCGACGAGGGTCGCGACACCGGCGGTCGCACCCCAGAGGCCCATGGCCGCACCGCGGCGGTCGGGCGGGAAGATGCGCGTGATGACGGCCATCGTCTGCGGCGTCATGAGCGCGGCGCCGAGCCCCTGCACGACGCGCGCGACGATCAGCATCTCGATGGTGCCGGAGAACCCGCACCAGAGCGACGCGAGCGTGAAGACGACGAGGCCGACGAGGTAGAGGTTCTTCGGCCCGAAGCGGTCGCCGAGGCGGCCGGTGATGAGCAACGGCACCGCGTAGGCGAGCAGGTACGCGCTCGTCACCCAGATGACGTTGTTGATGTCGGTGTCGAGGCCGCGCATGATCGCGGGGTTCGCGACCGACACGATGGTGGTGTCGATGAGGATCATGAAGAAGCCGATGACCAGGGACCAGAGGGCCGGCCACGGCCGCACCGCTCCCGGGGTCGGACCGCTGACACCCTGCGGTGGCGTGGACAAGGAGGTGGACATGGTGTCGCTTTCTGCGGGGAGGAGGAGGTCGCATGGCCTGCTCGTGGAGTGGGGCGCGGGCACCGGCACGTGCCAGGCGAGGGCGCGGGTGGAATATACGCCCATGCACCTACCCTCGCAAGCCCGCCGTCGGTCCCGCATGCCGCCGATGCAGGATACTGGTGGGGTGAGCGCATCCTCGGACACCAACGACTGGAACCACGTCTACTCGGGCAAGGTCCGAGATCTGTACGAACCGGCCGAGGGCCCCGAGGACGTCCTGCTCGTCGTGGCGAGCGACCGCGTGAGCGCCTTCGACCACGTGCTCGAACCGGGCATCCCCGGCAAGGGCGAGCTCCTCACGAGCCTGAGCCTCTGGTGGTTCGACCAGCTGCGGGACGTCCCGAACCACCTCGTCCCCGACCACCGGCTCGACGCCTCAGGTGTCGCCGTCGCGACGATCCCCGACGCGTTCGCCGGCCGGGCGATGCTCGTCCGGAAGCTCGACATGTTCCCCGTCGAGTGCGTCGTGCGCGGCTACCTGACGGGCTCCGGTTGGAAGGAGTACGTCGCCAGCCGCACGGTCTGCGGCATCCCCCTGCCGGACGGACTGCGCGACGGCGACCAGCTGCCCGAACCGCTCTTCACGCCCGCGTACAAGGCACCGCTCGGCGAGCACGACGAGAACATCTCGTTCAGTCGCATGGTCGAGCTCATCGGCGAGGACGACGCGGTCGCCCTGAAGGATCTGTCCCTCGAGATCTACCGGACGGCGTCGATGACCGCCGAGCGCCACGGGGTGATCCTCGCCGACACGAAGTTCGAGTTCGGCCGGAACCCGGAGACCGGCGTCATCACCCTCGGGGACGAGGTGCTCACCTCCGACTCCAGCCGCTACTGGGATCGCGACGTCTACCTCGCCGGCGACGACCCGACCGAGCGGATGGCCAGCTTCGACAAGCAGATCGTGCGCAACTGGCTCGCCCACAACTGGGACCAGCACGACGAGGCGACCCCCACGCCGCCGACGCTGCCGTCCGAGATCGTCACGCAGACCGCGGCACGGTACCGCGAACTCCTCGAGCGTCTCACGGGCCTCCCGCACGCTCGCTGACCACGGCGAGGGTCTCGACGACGGCAGCTCAGCTCAGCGCAGGCCGCTCAGAGCATCCGACGACGGGCTCGGAGTCGCGCACCGTCGGCCGCGATGGCCTGTGCGTCGGGCAGCGGCCCCTCCGGCACGATGACGCCCATGAGCTGGGCCGTCTTCTCGAGCGCGTCGCGCGCGTCGTCGGCAGCGAGCTGCGCTTCGACGAGGTCGCACTCGTCGTCGGCTCCCACCTCGCGTCGAGCCGCGCTGCGCTCCATCAGCTCGCGCTGCAACCGTTCGGCGGTGGCGTACATGCGGGTGAGCGTCCAGAGTGACGTCCAGGAGACGTCGTCGCTCAGGCCGATCAGGTGGTCGTTGAGCGGGTCGACCCAGCGCGACGGCTGGTGACCGCCGTCCAGCCGACGATGGTGGTTCCGCCGCTCGGCCCAGACGAGGAGGAGGACGGCGACGAGGATCACGCCGAGCAGTGCGCCGACGACGTCGAGTCCCGGGGCCCATTCCGGGTCGAAGCCGGGGAGTGAGACGGACCGGGTCTCGTCGTGGACGAGCATCCACTCCACGAGCACACCCACGGCCGCACCGACGATGAAGCCGACCAGAAGGAGGAACGTGCCGAGGAGGATGGTGATCCGACGTCGGAGCTGGTGGACGCGCTCCTGACCCGCGGTGAGCTCGCCTCGTTCCGCGAATGGATCCACGATCATGAGGCGGCCACCCACCCGGACCACACCGGGGTGGCGAGTCGTGACCGTCATGGCCCGAGGATACCCCACAAGGTGGGTGATCCGGGGCGTTTCGAGGCCCGGGATCGGCGGGAATCCGCGGAAAAGCCCGTGTGCTGGCCCCCGGAATGGGGGGCGCCCGAAGGGGTCACGTCGTGCGACGGCGATGGCCGGGCGGCGCACCGAGTCATGCGCGGCTCCGAGCGGTGGTGACTCAGGGCCGTACCCCGACCCGGGGGAACGCACCGGACGCGGCGGCGACGAGCGCCTCGTCGACGTCGTCCAGCGCGAACTCGGCACCGACGAGCTCGGCAAAGGGGTAGCGCCGCCAGGCACCGGTCAGGAAGTCGACCGCTCGCTGCAGGTCGCGCGGCCGGGAGTCGTGCACGCCGCGCACGGTCAGGAGACCGCGCACGATGCGTTCGGCGTCGATGCCGAGCGGCGCTCCGGGTGACTCGCTGCCCACGAGCACCGCGGTCCCGCCGATCGACAGCGCCCCGATCGCGGCGTCGATGCCGCTCACCTCACCGGACACCTCGAGGGCGACCGGGAAGCCCTCGACACCAGCCGCGAGACGCGCGAGGTCGAGGTGCTCGGCCTCGCCGGCGGCCGGGTCGACGGTGGCGACCGCCCCGAAGCGCCCCGCGAGTGAGCGACGGGCCGGGTCCGGGTCGCTCACCACGACGCGCGCGCCGGCGTCCGTCGCGATGGCCGTGACCGTGAGCCCGAGCATCCCCGCGCCGGTGACGAGGACCGCGGTTCCGGTCAGGTCGCGCCCGGCGGCGTCGAGTGCGGCGATCGCGGTGGCCGTTGCACAGGAGGCGGGTGCGAAGACGGCGGCGGGCGGCGTCTCCCCGACGATGACGATGGCCGTGCCCTCGAGGAGCTCGACGTGGGTCGCGAACCCACCGCTCAACTCCCACCCGCGATGCACGCGGTCGTGTCCGTACGTGGCGCGTCGGCGGCAGGTCTGCTGGAGGTCGGCGGAGCACCGGTCGCAGACGCCGCAGCTCACGACGACCGACCACACGACGCGCATGCCGGCCACGAGGAGCGTGCCGTCCATCGCCGTCACCGGGCCGCCGACCGCGACGACACGACCGACCTGCTCGTGCCCGAGGACGAGGGGCGTCGCCGCTTCACGGTGCCCCAGGACGGTGTGGACGTCGGAGCCGCACACCGTCGCGAGCTCCACCTCCACGAGCACGTCTCCCGACCCGAGGGTGACACCCGGGACCGCCATCGCCTGGTGACGCGTGCCGGGCCCCTGCCAGACCATGGCGACGGGCGACGGCCGGACGAAGACGTCCTTGCCGACGTGAGCGGTGAGCGTCGTGTGCATGGTTCCCCCCGTTGCCGTCTCCGCCACGCTATGAGTGGCACCCGAACAGGGCCGGGACGCCAGGTGAACAGCAGGTGAACCAGCGGCGACGGATGCGACCGACCGCCTCAGCGCCACGGCTCGAACGCCTCGGGCCACCAGCCCTAGACTGCTGTGACCCACTGTCCCGATGAGAGCAGGCGAGCTGACATGCCCCTCGATCCGATCTTCGTGGAACGGGCGCGGACGCACCGCGCCTACCTCATCTCGAGTGCGCTCGAGCAGGCGAAGGCGTTCTTCCTCCGGCCGAAGACGACGACCGTGAAGCGGCCGCAGCCGACCCCGGGCACGACGCCGGAACCTGGTCGACCGAAGCAGCCACCGAAGACGACGGCGGCCACCACCACGGCGGCCCCTCGCCGGAAGAAGACCCGCAAGCAGCACCGCAAGGCGGCCCTCAACTGGGACAAGAAGGAACTCGCGACGGTCGGCGTGCCCGGCCCGGCCTTGCGCATCGAGGAGCACACCGTCCCCGTCACCGGGTTCCCCGACGTCCGTGTGCGGCTCTACTACCCGCAGGGCTCAGACGCCGGTGCGCCGGTGCCCGCCGTCCTGTCCTGCTTCGGTGGCGCGTTCCGGATCGGCGGCATCGACTACCCGACGACCGACGCGGGCTTCCGGCGGCGGGCGGCGGACGCGGGCGTCGTGATCGCGGCCGTCGACTACGCGCTCGCGCCGGAACACCGGTACCCGACGCAACTCGAGCAGGCCCACGCGGCGCTCGAGTGGCTCTTCACCGAGGCGACGACGCTCGGGGTCGACGCCGAACGCATCGCCGTGGCCGGGGTGTCGGCCGGCGGCAGCATCGCAGCGGCGCTCACCCTGCTGAATCGCGAGCGCGGCCGGCGCCCGATCCGTCTCCAACTGCTCGAGGTGCCCGTCACCGACCTCACCGGAGGCCACATCGACCTCCGACCCGTCCGGGAGATGGGCATTCCGCGCTTCTTCGCGATCAAGGAGCTGCGGTCCGTGGCGAAGACGTACCTCCTCGACCGCCGTCAGGCGAAGGAGCCCCACGCGTCGCCGCTGCTCGCCCGTTCTCACGCCGACCTCCCGCGCGCGGTGATCCTCACGGCCGAGTACGACCCGCTGCGCGGCGACGGTGCGGCGTACCTCGCCGCCCTCCGGGCCGACGGCGTCGACGCGAGCGGGGTGCTCTACCTCGGCGCGACGCACGACACGCCCATCTTCGGCGGGGTGCTGCCGGCCGCGCGCCGCTGGCACGACGACGTCGTCACCGCGCTCCGCTCGCTCCACGACGAGCACCCGGTGGCCTCGGGCGAGTAGCCGACCGGACGCACGCTGGTCAGTCCCGCGCGCTGCCCGAGCCTGAGCCCGCACCCGCATCGTCGAGACTCACGAGGGCGAGCCAGACCTCCGTCCGCGCCGCGAAGGTGTCGAGCGGGCGCTCCAGCAGCCGCTCCACCCTGGTGATCCGGTTCCGCAGCGTGTGCCGATGGATCCCGAGGCGTTTCGCGGCCGGATCCCACTGCCCGTTGGCCTCGAGCCACTGCCGGAGACTCTCGACGAGTACTGAGCCCTCCTCGCGGTCGGCGAGCAGCACGGGCCCCAGGAGGTCCTCTGCGACCGGACGTGACCGTGCGGCGTCGAGGAGGCCGGTCATCCCACCGACCGCGAGCGCCCCGAACCGCTCGATCGACCGCCCCTGGGCCGCCGCCTGCGCGTGGGCCGACACCGCCTGGCCGACACCGAGGGCGAGGTCCGCGAGTCCGACCGCCCGGGACAGCCCGAGGTGACGGCCTGGCGTGCCGCCGAACAGCCCCTCGAGCACGGCGTCCGTGCCGGGCGTGTCGGAAGCGAGCAGGGACAGTCGGCCGTCGTGTTCCGCCACGAACAGTTCCCCGACGGCGAGCGCCGCGGCACGCTCGAGCTCGCTGAGCAACGCCTCCCGGCCGTCGTCGGCGGCGGTGGCCACGCCGACGCGGACGGCGCCCGTCGGGAGGGGCGTCGTGAGTTCCTCGGCGACGGTTCTGGCGGCATCGGACTCACCGGCGAGCAGCAACCGCCAGACGCCGAGCCGTAACGCTCGACCGGCCCGTCCGAGCGCCCCGCCCTGTTCCAGGGTGAGGCCGGTGATCGCGACGACGGAGGTCACGACGCCCTGGGCAGCGGCGTCGAGCGGGCCGTCGGCGCCGCCGATCGCGAGCACTCCGCGGAGGTCGCCGCGGCGGCCGAGCGTCTGGAGCGAGACCGTCCCGCTCGGGCTCGTGAACGTCGCCCCGGATCGCTGGCCGCGTCGGAGGAGCCCCTGCGCCTCCTCCGCGACCCGCTCGACGAGGCGGTCTCGGCCGCGGAGCCGCCCTCCGTCGGCAGCGGCGTCGGCGATGGTCGCGGCATGGGCGTCGAGCAGCACGACCCAGGCGCCGAGCGCGCGGGCGAGCTCGGTCACGACCGCGTGCGAGGCGTCCGGGCGGAGCGCCGCGAAGGCGATGGACCGCTGGGCGGCGAGGGCCCAGGCGTCCCGTTCCCGGTCGGCTTCGGCGATGAGGTCGGCGGCGTAGCGGATGACCGCGATGAAGGGTGTGCGGTAGGGCACCTCGAACAGCGGGACGCCGTGATCGGCACAGGCCTGGGCGAGTTCCGACGGCGGGCCGGCGGTGATGACCTCGGTGCCGAACCCGAGGGCGGCGACGCCCGCCGCGGCGAGGCGTGCCACGTACGCCTCCACCTGCGTGGCGGACACGGCCGTACCGAACTGGGTGCCGGTCGTCAGGACGATCTGGTCCGCGATCAGGAACGGGGTCGGGTCCGGGAGGTCGGAGCTCGACACCCACGCCACCGGACGCTCGAGCGATCCGGCCGTCCCGGCGACGACGAGTCGGAGACCGAGGGCGTGACGATCGAGGAGGTGCTGCAACGACGGGGCCATGGCGTGAGTCTACGTCGCGGTGCCAGTCCGTCCAATGGCGATGCTCGACATCGACGAACTGTCGAGTGTCCCGGGGATCGGCGCTGCCTAGCATGGCTGCATCACGAGCGGTCGACGTCGAGCAGCGGCGGCCGACCGCCAGATCGAACGGAGCATCGATGACGAGCATGAGCAGCGCCCCCACGACCGACGTCCTCGGCGGACCTGCACTTCCCCAGGAACGTCGTCTCGTCACCGCCATCCCCGGACCGATCTCCGAAGAACTCATGGCCAGGAAGCACGCCGCGGTGGCGTCCGGGGTCGGCACCACGATGCCCGTCTTCGCAGCGGGCGCCGGCGGCGGAGTCCTCGTCGACGTCGACGGCAACTCGCTCATCGACCTCGGATCCGGGATCGCTGTGACGGGTGTCGGCAACAGCAACCCACGCGTGGTCGAAGCGGTGACCCGTCAGCTGCAGGAGTTCACCCACACCTGCTTCACGATCACCCCGTACGACTCCTACGTCGAGGTCGCCGAAGCCCTGAACCGACTGACCCCCGGCGACCACGCGAAGCGCACGGCGCTGTTCAACTCCGGCGCGGAAGCCGTCGAGAACGCCGTGAAGATCGCTCGGAGCCACACGAAGAAGCAGGCGGTCGTCGCGTTCGACCACGCCTACCACGGCCGCACGAACCTCACGATGGCCCTCACCGCGAAGTCCATGCCGTACAAGAGCGGCTTCGGGCCGTTCGCCTCCGAGGTGTACCGCGCGCCACTCTCCTACCCGTTCCGTGACGGCGGGCTGTCCGGTGCCGAAGCGGCGCAGCGGGCGATCACGCAGATCGAGAAGCAGATCGGCGCGGACAACCTGGCCGCGATCATCATCGAACCCATCCAGGGCGAGGGTGGCTTCATCGTCCCGGCGGACGGCTTCCTCCCCGCCCTGCTCGACTGGGCCCGCGCGAACGACGTCGTCTTCATCGCCGACGAGGTGCAGACCGGGTTCGCCCGCACCGGCGCCATGTTCGCGTCCGAGCACTTCGGTGTCGTGCCGGACCTCATCATCACCGCCAAGGGCATCGCGGGCGGGCTGCCGCTCTCGGCCGTGACCGGACGTGCGGACATCATGGACGCCCCGCACGCCGGCGGTCTCGGCGGGACCTACGGCGGGAACCCGCTCGCCTGCGTCGCCGCGCTCGCCGCCATCGAAGCGTACGAGGAGGACGACCTCGCCGCTGCGGCCCGAGCGATCGAGACGCGCATCGTGGACCGGTTCACCGCCGCGCAAGCGACCGACCCGCGCATCGGCGACATCCGCGGACGCGGTGCCATGATGGCCGTCGAGTTCGTCGACCCGGCCACCGGCGAACCGGATGCGACGCTCACCGCGCGCGTCGCGAAAGCCTCGCACCAGGCCGGCGTGATCGTGCTCACCTGCGGCACCTACGGCAACGTGGTCCGGTTCCTCCCGCCGCTCACCATCCCACTCGAGCTGCTCGACGAGGGACTCGACGTCGTGCTCGAGGCACTCGCCACGAGCTGACGCCGCGCCCTTCGGCGAGCGGTCCCTGAGCCGGTCGAAGGGCGGAACGGCACGAGCCCGCTCCCCAGCACCCCGGCGACTCCACGACATCGCAACCCCGCTCACCGAGCTTGTCGAGGGGCACGCACGCTGAAACACTGTCACCGACGCCATCGACCCCAGCAAGGAGCTCCACCCATGACCGATGCACGCGAAACCGAACTGCTCAGCAAGGTCCCGAACGGCCTCTTCATCGGCGGCGTCTGGCGCGACGCGTCCGACGGTGGCACCCTCACGGTCACCGACCCGTCCACGGGCGACGTCATCAAGACCATCGCCGACGCCTCGGTCGCCGACGGCACCGCCGCGCTCGACGCCGCCGTCGCCGCGCAGGACGACTGGGCGGCGACCGCGCCCCGTACGCGTTCGAACATCCTCAGGAAGGCGTTCGACCTCCTCCAGGAACGCCGGGACGAGTTCGCGCTGCTCATGACGCTCGAGATGGGCAAACCGCTCGCCGAGGCGAACGGCGAGGTCACCTACGGCGGCGAGTTCCTCCGCTGGTTCTCGGAGGAGGCCGTCCGCATCTCGGGCCGCTACGGCTCCAACCCCGAGGGCACCGGCATGATGACCGTCTCGCAGCACCCCGTCGGGCCCTGCTTCCTCATCACACCGTGGAACTTCCCCCTCGCGATGGCGACCCGCAAGATCGCACCGGCGCTCGCCGCCGGGTGCACCGTCGTCGTGAAGCCGGCGGAGCTCACCCCGCTGACGACCCTCTCCTTCGTGAAGCTCCTCGAGGACGCCGGTCTCCCGGCGGGGGTCGTGAACGTCATCACCACGGCCAGCTCCTCGGCCGTGTCCGCACCGATCATCGCCGACCCGCGCCTCCGGAAGCTCAGCTTCACCGGCTCGACGCCGGTGGGCCAGAAGCTCATCGAGCAGTCGGCGAAGAACGTCCTCCGCACCTCCATGGAACTCGGCGGCAACGCCCCGTTCGTGGTGTTCGAGGACGCCGACCTGGACAAGGCCGTGGACGGCGCGATGGCGGCGAAGTTCCGGAACATCGGACAGGCGTGCACCGCGGCGAACCGCTTCATCGTCCACCGCGACGTCGCCGATGAGTTCGCCAAGCGGGTCACCGAACGGGTGCGCGCGTTCCGTATCGGCCGCGGCACCGAGGACGGCGTGACGATCGGCCCGCTCATCGACGACCGCGCCGTCACGAAGGCGAAGACGCTCGTCGCCGACGCCGTCGGACGTGGCGCCGAGGTGCTCACCGGTGGCGAGGCCGTCGAGGGCGCCGGGACGTTCTTCCAGCCGACCGTCGTCACGGGTGTCGTCCCGGGGTCCGACATCCTCCGCGAGGAGATCTTCGGCCCGGTCCTCGCGATCGTCCCCTTCGACGACGAGGACGACGCCGTGCGCCTCGCGAACGACACCGAGTACGGCCTCGTCTCCTACGTCTTCACCACCGACCTCGCGCGCGGACAGCGCATGATCGGCAGGCTGGAGACCGGCATGATGGGCCTGAACGTCGGCGTCATCTCCAACGCGGCGGCGCCGTTCGGCGGGGTCAAGCAGTCCGGCATCGGCCGAGAGGGCGGGCTCGAGGGCATCCACGAGTACCTGTACCCGAAGTACACCATGACGCCCATCGACTGACGGTCGCCACCACCCGCCCGGCGGACGACGACCGAAAGCGTCGCCGTCCGTCGGATCGACCGTCGAGATCGACACCGACGGTTCCATCCGACGGCGCGAACCGCCATACTCGACTATCGACGCGGATCCCGACCGGGTCACCCACCCGAGCGTCCTGGTCCCCGAGCACCACCCCGGTCCACCCGCACCACCCGATCCCCGAGCACCACCCCGGTCCCTGAGCTTGTCGCAGGGCCACGAACAGGAAGACACCTCATGAGTGCTATCGAACGCGACGTCGTCATCATCGGCGCCGGGGCCTCCGGGCTCACCGCCGCCACCAAGCTCCGCGCAGCCGGCCTGTCCGTCGCCGTCCTCGAGGCTCGCGACCGCGTGGGTGGCCGCCTGTGGACGAACCACATCGACGGCGCGATGCTCGAGCTCGGCGGGCAGTGGGTCTCCCCCGACCAGACGGCGCTCCTCGCGACGCTCGACGAGCTGGGACTCGACACCTACTCCCGCTACCGCGAGGGCGACAGCGTCTACGTCAACGCCGACGGCGTGCGCACCCGCTTCACGGGCGACATCTTCCCCGTGGCCGAGTCGACGGCCGCCGAGATGGAGCGACTGATCACCCTCCTCGACGAGCTCGTGGAACAGGTCGGGGTCACCGAGCCGTGGGCGCACGAGAAGGCGACCGAGTACGACCGCATCTCCTGGAGCGCCTGGTTGGCGGAGCAGACGGACGACGTCGAGGCGCGCGACAACATCGCCCTGTTCATCGCGGCCGCGATGCTCACGAAGCCCTCGCACTCCTTCTCGCTGCTGCAGGCACTGCTCATGGCGGCGTCGGCGGGTAGCTTCACCCACCTCGTCGAGGCGGACTTCATCCTCGACAAGCGGGTCGTCGGTGGGCTGCAGCAGGTCCCGATCAAGCTCGCCGAGGCCCTCGGCGACGACGTCCACCTGTCATCGCCCGTCCGACGACTCGAGTGGTCTGACACCGGCGTCTCAGCCGAGGCCGACAAGGTGACGGTGAACGCCCGCTACGCCATCGTCGCGGTCCCGCCGAACCTGTACTCGCGGATCGACTTCCAGCCGCCGCTGCCGCGACTCAGCCACCAGATGCACCAGCACATGTCGCTCGGTCTCGTCATCAAGGTGCACGCGGTGTACGAGACGCCGTTCTGGCGCGAGGACGGGCTCTCCGCGACCGCGTTCAGCCCGTACGAGCTCGTGCACGAGGCGTACGACAACACCAACCACGAGGACCCGCGCGGCACCCTCGTCGGGTTCGTCTCGGACGAGCGCGCCGACGAGGTCTTCAAGCTGAGCGCCGAGGAGCGCCGGGAGCGCATCCTCACCTCGCTCTCCCACTACTACGGCGAGCAGGCACTGTCGCCCGTCGTGTACTACGAGAGCGACTGGGGCAGCGAGGAGTGGACCCGCGGCGCATACGCGGCCAGCTTCGACCTGGGCGGCCTGTCGCGATACGGCGCCATGCAGTCGACGCCCGTCGGACCGATCTACTGGTCGACGAGTGACCTCGCGGCCGAGGGCTACCAGCACGTCGACGGCGCGATCCGCAAGGGCGCCGACACCGCCGCAGCGATCATCGCCCGGCACCAGGCGTAGCGTCTCCCGGTCCCTGACCTTGTCGAAGGACCACCCCCGTCGATACCCTGCACCAACGAAACACCCGCACACCGCCGTGCAGTCCGGCACCTTCGCACCCGATCGAAAGCGAACACCAGATGAGATACATCGTCGGCTACACAGACACTCCGGCCGGTCGCGATGCGCTCGCGCTCGGCATCAGGATCGCGAGGACGACGGGCGCCCGTCTCGACATCGTCCTCGTGCTCGCCAACGAGGAGCGGCCGACGATCACGCCGGCCGACCCCGGTTATGAGCGGTTCCTGCGCGAGACCGCCGAACGCTGGCTCGCGGAGGCCTTGGCCGCCGTCCCGTCCGACGTCATGGCGAAGACCCACCTGGTCTACGACGAGTCGTTCGCGGAGGGGCTGCTGGAGGCCTCCCGCATCCTCGAGGGCGGTCTCATCATCATCGGTGCGGCTCGCGGCGGGCTCCTCGGACGCTTCACCCTCGGCAGTGTCGCGAACACCCTCCTCCACTCGGCGGTCGTGCCGGTCGCCCTCGCACCGGTCGGGAGCCGCGACCTCCTCGAGGCGCAGCCCACCGGCGGCACGGTGAGCCGCATCACCTGCGCCATCGGCACCAGGGCCGGCGCACACCAACTGCTCGACGCCGCGATCGTCGTCGCGAAGAACGCGGTCATCCCGCTCCGCCTCGTGTCACTCGTCGCCCTCGACCAGCCGGAGGGCGCCGAGCACCCCGAGGCGACCACCCGGGCCGAGGCCCATGCGGCCGAGGTGCTCGCGTACGCGACCGAGCACCTGCCGTCCGACGTCGACGTCACCACGGAGATCGCCTCGGGCACCCGCATCGAGGACGCCGTCGCCGGTCTCGACTGGAAGCCGGCGGAGATCGTCCTCGTCGGCTCCAGCCGACTCGCCACCCCGAAGCACCTCTTCCTCGGCTCCACCGCAGCGAAGATGCTGCGCGAGCTCCCCGTACCCATGGTGGTCGTGCCCCGCGACTCCGTGCTGACCCTCGGAGACCCGACATGACTCCTCCCGAATCCACCCCGGCGCGCGACGTCGCCCACCCCGAGACGACGGCGACCGGCGCCCTCTCCAAGAAGGGACTCGGCGCCGGGACCGTCGGCCTCGTCGGCGCGATCGTCATCGGCATCTCGTGCATCGCGCCCGCGTACACCCTCACCGGGGCGCTCGGCCCGACGGTCGCGGAGGTCGGCACCCATGTGCCCGCGATCTTCCTCGTCGGCTTCATCCCGATGCTGCTCGTCGCCTTCGGCTATCGCGAACTCAACAGCCGCATGCCGGATTCCGGCACCTCGTTCACCTGGGCGACCCGCGCCTTCGGTCCCTGGGTCGGGTGGATGGCCGGGTGGGGCCTCATCGCGGCGACGATCGTCGTGCTCTCCAACCTCGCCGGCATCGCCGTCGACTTCTTCTACCTGATGCTGTCGCAGATCTTCCAGAACCCCGACATCGCCGGCCTGACGTCGAACCCGTTCATCAACGTCATCACGTGTCTCGCGTTCATGCTCGGGGCCACGCTCATCTCCTACCGCGACATGCAGACGACGCAGAAACTCCAGTACGTGCTCGTCGGCTTCCAGCTCCTCGTCATGGTGCTGTTCGGCATCGTCGCGTTCGCGCACGTCGCAGGCGGCGACGCGTTCGACGCCCTGCCGATCTCGCTCGACTGGTTCAACCCCTTCGCGGTCGGCTCGTTCAGCGCGTTCGCCGCCGGCCTGTCGCTCTCGATCTTCATCTTCTGGGGTTGGGACGTCACCTTGACGATGAGCGAGGAGACGAAGGGGTCGAGCTCGACGCCCGGCAAGGCGGCCACCGCCACCGTCGTCATCATCGTCGTCCTGTACCTGTTCCTGTCGGTCGCCCTCATCAACTACGCGGGTGTCGGCGACGGAGAGTTCGGACTCGGCAACGAGGACATCCAGGGCAACGTGTTCTTCTCGCTCGCCGGCCCCATCCTCGGCCCGTTGGCGGTCCTCGTGTCGATCGCCGTGCTGTCGTCCTCGGCGGCCTCCCTGCAGTCGACCTTCGTCTCGCCGGCGCGCACCCTGCTCGCCATGGGCCACTACGGCGCCCTGTCGCCGAAGTTCTCCAAGGTGCACCCGAAGTTCTTCACGCCCGGCTACGCCACGATCGTCTCGAGCGTCGTCGCCTCGGTGTTCTACGCGGTCATGCGGTTCATCTCCGAGGACGTGCTCTGGGACACCATCACCACGCTCGGCATGATGATCTGCTTCTACTACGGACTCACCGCGTTCGCGTGCGTCTGGTACTTCCGGAAGCAGTGGTTCTCGAGCGTGCGGAACTGCTTCTTCCAGTTCGTCGCCCCGCTCCTCGGTGGACTCATCCTGGGGGTGCTGTTCTTCACGACGATCATCGAGAGCGCCGACCCGTCCTACGGTTCGGGGTCGAACATCGGTGGTGTCGGCCTCGTGTTCATCCTCGGCATGATCATCATCGTGGCGGGCATCGTCATCATGCTCATCCAGGCGAAGCTCCGGCCCGACTTCTTCCGCAACAAGACCCTCGCACGCGGCATCGCGGGTGACGCGAACGAGGCGGACGCCGCACTGCCCGAGTGACCGATCGAGCCCGACACCCGTCCGACGCATCGCATCGGACGGGTGTCGTTCGCTCGACGCTAGACTGTTCGCATCCCCGCCGCGTCGCAACGAAAGAGACCTCCGTGCCGACCATCGTCGTAGAAGTCATGCCGAAAGCCGAACTGCTGGACCCCCAGGGCAAGGCCGTCGCCGGCGCCCTCGCGCGTCTCGGCAAGAGCGAGTTCACCGATGTCCGCATCGGGAAGCGCTTCGAGCTGACGGTCGACGGCCCCATCACCGACGCCACGCGCGCCACGGTGCAGCAGATCGCCGACGACATCCTGTCGAACGCCGTGATCGAGGACGTCGTGGCGATCCACTACCCCGAGGGCTCCGAGGCATGACCACCCGCGTCGGCGTCATCACCTTCCCGGGCTCGCTCGACGATCGCGACGCCCAGCGCGCCGTCCGCATGGCCGACGCGGAGCCCGTCGCGCTCTGGCACGGCGACCACGACCTCAAGGGTGTCGACGCGGTGATCCTCCCCGGCGGGTTCAGCTACGGCGACTACCTGCGAGCCGGCGCGATCGCCGCCGTCTCGCCGATCATGACGGAACTCAAGGAGGCGGCCGCGAAGGGCATGCCCATCCTCGGGATCTGCAACGGCTTCCAGATGCTCGTCGAGGCGCACCTACTGCCCGGTGGCCTCATCCGGAACGCCCACCAGCAGTTCATCCGTCGCGACCAGCTGCTCACGGTCGAGAACGCCGACACCGCTTGGACCCACCAGTTCTCGAAGGGGCAGGAGATCACGATCCCCCTGAAGAACGCGGACGGTGGCTACATCGCCGACGCCGAGACGCTCAAGCGCGTCGAGGGCGAAGGGCTCGTCGCGTTCCGCTACGCGGGCGTCAACCCGAACGGCTCCCTCGACGACATCGCCGGCCTCACGAACCCGGCCGGCAACGTGGTGGGGCTCATGCCGCACCCCGAGCACGCCATCGAGCCGGGCTTCGGGCCCGACACCCCGCTCGCCATGCGTTCCGGCGTCGACGGCCTCGCCTTCTTCACCAGCGCGGTGCAAGCCCTCCAGGCCGTCTAGCCAGCACGCGTCGTCTCCACGCCCGTCCCGATCCGTCGGGGCGGGCGTGTTTGCGTCGACGAAGCGACTTCCGGTCCCTGAGCCCACCCCGGTCCCTGAGCCTGCCCCGGTCCCTGAGCCTGTCGAAGGGCACCACCAGCTACCATCGTCACTGGTCGGACCAATCGAGGGGGCAGCATGTCGGAGCCGCTCGAGGCGCTCGTGGGGAGGCTCGTGGAGCTGGCCACGCCGGAACCCGGCACCACCGCGCGGCGGCTGCCACCGGAACGTGAGCTCGGCGAAGCGCTGCAGATGAGTCGCGGAGCGCTCCGCGAACACCTGGCCGTGCTCGAACGGCTCGGTTTCCTGCATCGCACCCAGGGCAGAGGCACCTACATCGATGCCCCGGGCGACGACTTCGTCCGCAGTTGGTTCACGATCTCCCGACAGCTCGGGTACCTCACGGATGCCCAGTTCGCGCGGTCGCGGATGCTGCTGGAGGAGACCGTCGCGGAGGCCGCCGCCGGCTTGGTGGGCGACGAGCAGGTCGAGCTCTTGCGCGCAGACGTCGACCGCATGATCGCCGCGACGCTCGCTGGGGACCACGACGCGGCGCTCGAGGCGGATGTCACCTTCCACAGTCGCCTGAACGCGATCGTCGACGACCCGATCCTTCGGCTCATGCACGAGGGCTTCAGCCATGTGCTGCGCGACACGATCCGGCAGCGTCGGCTCCGGGCGATCGAGGTGGAGGAGCCGGATGGCCGCGGCGTGCGGCGGACGGACAGCGTGCATCACGCCGTTGTCGACGCCTTGGCGGCTCGTGATCCCGACGCCGCGAGACGTGCGATGCGTCAGCACTTCGAGGACTGGTTGCAGCTCAGCGCAGACGACCGCCCGCGCTGACCGGCTCGCGACCCCGGACCGGGACCCGTTCCGCTCACCGAGCTTGTCGAGGTGCCCACGGCGGACCTCCATCAAGCGCACCCTTCCCTCTCCGAGCCGGTCGAGTTGCTGGCGTCCGCGTCGACAGGTCCAGGGACCGGAGAGGTGTGCCCGGGCTACGTTCGGTCCCAGCGCCTCGCGCACCGCCTTCCACGCCCGGTCCCTGAGCCTGTCGAAGGGCCCAAGAGTGGACGTCCACCACCGGCGCCTCTCAGCATCTGGAATGTCAGTGGTCCATGGTGGACTGGAGTCATGACCGAGAGCACCACTTCCGCAGTTCGAGCTGGCGACGAGTACGCCATGCAGCTCGCGGAGTTCTCGGACGAGTACGCGGACATCTGCCGGCAGCAGGCCGTGCTTGCCGCTCGGGCGGCGCGACTCCTGGCTCGCTCGGCGGCCTACGCCGACGCCCTCGCCGACTCGGTCGTCCCGGCCGTGTACCCACCCGCGGAACGGCAGGCCCTCTCCCGCCGATCCACCTGCGCGGCGCTCGCCATGGCTACGCGAACGCCCGAGCAGACGGTTCAGCGGGCGACGAACGAAGCGGAACGGCTCGTGAACGAGGCACCCGCAGTGCTCGCTTCGCTCGAGGCCGGTCGCATCTCCGCCCCGCATGCCCAGACCATCGTCGACCAGCTCAGCGACGTGCCGACCGCGGGTCGGGCGGCGTTCCTGGCGGCAGTGTTGCCAGTTGCAGAACGGTCCACCAACGCGAACCTTCGGAAGCGCGCCCGCGTCCTGCGCGAGCGCCTCCACCCCGAGTCGATCACCGCCCGAGCCCAGCGGTCCGAGGCAGACCGCCGCGTCGAGTTCGAGCGCGCCGCCGACGGCATGGCGTGGGTGCACCTCTTCACCACGGCACCCATTGCGCAGGGCATCATCGAGCGGGTCGAGGCGGCGGCTGCCGAATCACGCAAGGCCGGCGACGCCCGCACGTGCGCGCAACTCCAGGCGGACGCCCTCGCAGCCCTCGCGCTGATCGGAGTGACCCCGGAAGATGTGATGTCGAGCCCGGCGCTCCCGCACCCGATCGAGGTCCAGGAGCACATCAAGCCGACCGTGCAGATCACCGTCCCGGCCTTGAGCCTGGCCGGTGTCTCCGACGCACCGGCGACGCTCGACGGATACGGGCCGATCGATCCCGAGACCGCAGCTCGCATCGCGGTCAACGCACCCTCCTTCACCCGAATCCTCGTGCAGCCGGAAACCGGAGCCGTCCTCTCCGTCGGCCGCGGCCAGTACCGAGTGCCCGCGGATCTCCAGCGCGCTGTGCGCCTCCGGGACGGCACGTGTCGGGCCCCCGGGTGCGGGAGGCGAGCTCGGGCCTGCGATCTCGATCACTCGGTGGCGTGGGAAGACGGCGGCACGACGGATGTCGGGAATCTCGCGTGCCTGTGCCGACATCACCACCGCATGAAGCACCTCCCCGGATGGGACCTCGACCACGGGCCGGGTGGCGTGCTGGACTGGACGACACCCGACGGCAAACGCCATCGAACCGAGCCGGACCCCGCGCCGTTCTGACTACCTCAGGTCCCCGGGCCTGTCGAAGAGCTCCGATGCTTGCCTCCACGGAACGTCGTCGGTACGATTGGTCCAACCAATCTTCTGGAGGACTCCATGGCATCGACGCCACAGCCCGCATCCACCATCACCTTCGTCGGCATCGGTGCGATCGGGTTGCCGATGGTCAGCCAGCTTGCGGCGGCAGGTCACCAGGTCACGGGCGTCGACCCCTTCCCCGCCGCACGGGAACGCGCGTCCGCCGCCGGCGTCGCCGCGGTCGGGTCGATCACCGAAGCACCCC
Source organism: Plantibacter sp. ME-Dv--P-095 (assembly GCF_030209365.1). NCBI lineage: Bacteria > Bacillati > Actinomycetota > Actinomycetes > Micrococcales > Microbacteriaceae > Plantibacter > Plantibacter sp. ME-Dv--P-095. The sequence goes on along the minus strand of NZ_JARVSB010000012.1, from coordinate 51,734 downwards.
GCGCAGACACCGTCGTCGTCATGGTCGCGACACCCGATCAACTCGCCGAACTCGTCGACCTCGCCGTCGCCGACACGGACCCGGCCGGCCAGACCTGGATCATCATGAGCACCGTCGGACCCGCCTCCGTCATCGAGCAGGCAGCCCGCCTCGAAGCCGCGGGCGCGGCAGTCGTCGACGCCCCGGTGACCGGCGGTGTGGCACGCGCCAGCACCGGCGAACTCACCATGTTCGTGTCCGGCTCCCCCACCGCGACCGCCGCCGCCGCCGGGCCGCTCGCCGCCCTCGGGACCGCGAGGATCGTCGGCGAGGCGATCGGCGACGGACAGGCGATCAAGGTCGTCAACCAGCACCTCTGCGCCGTGCACATCGCCGCTGCCGCGGAAGCCCTCGCACTCGCGACCTCGCTCGGTCTCGACCCCGCGGCCGTCCTCCCCCTCGTCGAGTCCGGCGCGGCCGCGTCCTGGATGCTGTCGGACCGCGGGCCGCGGATGCTGCAGGACACCGACGCACCGGTGATGAGCCGCGTCGACATCTTCGTGAAGGACACCGGCCTCGTCGCCAGTGCGGCGAGCGCTGCCGGAGCCGCGACCCCCGTCCTCGACGCAGCGCGCGAGCGGTTCCTCGCCGCGGCGGCAGCCGGGCTCGGCGCGCGCGACGACTCGCGGGTCATCGAGACCTACCAGGGAGCCGACGCATGAGCGGGCTCAGGACCGATACCGCACATCGGGCCGATCAGGAGGCCACCGCATGAAGACCCTCATCCTCGACGACGACCCCACAGGCACGCAGTCGGCGTCCGGCGTCGACGTCCTACTGGAGTGGGACGCCGACCTCCTGGAGACTGCGCTCGGCTCTGCCGACGCCGTCTACCTGCTCACCAACACCCGCGCCGTCCCGGAGGACGAGGCCGTGGCGCTCCTGGAACGCACCCGTGACCAGGCGGCGGAGGCCGGGCGTCGTCTGGGAGAACGTATCCATGTCGTGCTCCGCGGCGACTCGACCCTGCGCGGGCACGTGTTCCCCGAGACCGCCGTCTTCACCGGAGACCGCAGCGTCATCGTGTTCGTCCCGGCCTTCCCGGAGGGTGGGCGCACGACGATCGACGGCACCCACTACGTCCGGATCGGTGACGAGACACTGCCCGCCCACGAGACGGAGTACGCCCAGGACCCCGTGTTCCCGTTCCGCTCGGGACATCTGCCGGACTACGTGCGCGAACAGTCCGGGCGGGAGGCCACCCACTTCGATCTGGCGGATCTCCGCGACGGCGCCGCCGCGTTCCGAGCAGCCCTCCGTGATGCCGTTCCCGGAACGGTGCTCCTTCCGGACGCGGAAACCGGAGACGACGTCCGGATCATCGCGCAGGCCATCACGGCAGCCTGGGCCGACGGAGCCGACGTGGTCGTCCGGTCCGCGTCACCGCTCGCCGCGGCCATCGCGGGCGTCGAGAGCGACGGCCTGCTCCCCTCGCCGCTCGTGGCGGAGCCGGTCCCCGTGCTCCTCGTCTGCGGCTCCCACACCATCGGTGCGACGCGACAGCTCGCGCCCGTCGAGGCGGCGTTCGGCCCCGCCGAGATCGTCCCCACGAGCGACGCCCTCCAGGATGCGGTCGCCACCGGACGGGCGGTGGCGGAGGTCGCTCGACCGAGACTCGCCGCGACGGGGTTCGCCGCCATCTCGTCGGAGCGGGAACGGGACGCCTCGCACAACACGCTCGACCACGGCGAGCGGGTGATGATCGCGTTGACGTCGGCGACCGCTGCGCTCCGACGATCGGTGGAGGTCGTCGTGTCGAAGGGCGGCATCACCTCCGCCGAGGTCGCCCGGGTCGGACTCGGTGCACGGCGCGCACGGGTGCTCGGCCAGGTGTTGCCGGGCGTGAGCGTCTGGAGCGTGGTCACCCCGGAGGACGAGGAGAAGCTCTACGTCGTCGTGCCGGGCAACGTCGGCGATCCGTCGACCCTCGTCGACGTCCTTGCGGCGCTCGGGCGGACCGCCTAGCGACCGAGGATCTCCGACGCGTTCCCGTCGATCCAAGCCATGAGCGGCATCAGGTGCTCGTTGAGGTCCCGGCCCCGATCGCTCAGGCTGTATTCGACCCGGGGCGGGATCTCGGGGTGGGCGACCCGGACGACGAGTCCGTCCTCCTCGAGGGTCCGCAGGGTCTGCGCGAGCATCTTCTCGCTGATGCCCTGGACCACTCGCCGCAGCTCACCCCAGCGGTGGGTGCCGTCGGACAGGGCGAGCAGGACGAGCACGCCCCACTTGCTCGTGACGTGGTCGAGCACCGTGCGTGACGGGCATGCCGCGGGCAGGATGCCGTCGGTGAATCCCGGGCGTCTTCCCAGCTGGACGGTTCCGCTTGTCATGGCTCATTCCTTACGTCGAAGACAGTAGCTTACCTGAAAGTGGGTACTGCAGATCGGGAAGTAATGTGATGGCGAGCGGGTTCCTCCTCAGCGAACCCCAACGAAAGGACCATCATGTCTCTCGTCGTCACCGGAGCCACCGGCCACCTCGGCCACCTCGTCGTCGAGCACCTGCTCGCCCGTGGAACCGATCCCGCCTCCATCGTCGCCACCGGCCGCCGCACCGAGGCCCTCGCCGACCTCGCCGCACAGGGTGTGCGCACCGCGACGGTCGATTTCGCCGACCCGAGCACGCTCGACGCCGCCCTCGAGGCCGGCGACACCGTCCTGCTCGTCTCCAGCAGCGAGGTCGGTCAGCGCGTCGCCCAGCACGCCAACGTCATCGACGCCGCGAAGCGCGCCGGCGTCGCCCGCATCGTGTACACGAGCGCCTCGAAGGCCGACACCTCGCCCCTCATCCTCGCGCCGGAGCACAAGGCGACCGAGGAACTCCTCCGCGCCTCCGGCGTCCCGTTCACCATCCTGCGCAACGGTTGGTACACGGAGAACTACGGCCAGGCCGTCGACCAGGCCAAGGCGACCGGGTCCTTCGTCGGGAGCGTCGGCGACGGACGCGTGTCGAGCGCGTCCCGCACCGACTACGCGGAGGCGGCAGCCGTCGTCCTCACCACCGACGGCCACGAGGGCGCCGTCTACGAACTCTCCGGAGACGTCGCCTGGACTCAGCCCGAATTGGCCCAGGCGATCGGCGAGCTCATCGGTCGCGAGGTCACCTACCAGGACCTCTCCCCCGAGGACCACTCGAAGGCGCTCCTGGCCGCCGGTCTCGACGAGGGCACGGTCGGCTTCGTCGTCGCGCTCGACGGCAACACCCGCGACGGCCTGCTCGGGGACACCTCCGGCGACCTCAGCCGCCTGATCGGCCGGCCGACGACGCCGCTCGTCGAGGGGCTCCGCCCGCTCGTCGGCTGATCGACGCCGTTCCACGACAGAACGCCGTCCACCCGCCTGAACTCAGGCGGGTGGACGGCGTTCTCGTTGCGGCGGGCCGACTCGGCGACCGACCCAGGGGCCGGCGCAGCTCAGCTCAGTGCAGCTTCTTCTGGACTTCCTTCTGCGCCTTCGCCGTGGCCTTCTTCGCCTTCTTCACGGCCTGCTTGCGGGCCTTCTCGACGCGCGGGTCGTTCCAGAACTCTTCGGCGGCGTGCTTGATCTCGCGGTACCGCGTGCGCCCGGCCTTCGCGCCGAGCGTGTAGGCGCCGAAGGCGACGAGGCCGACGATGATGAGGAGGATCTTCTTACCCATGGTGTTGCTCCCTCTCCCACGGATGCGCCGTGGGGCGTTGATGTGTCCCGATGGTTCATTCCGCGACACTGGCATTCTGCGACGCGGGGCTGCGGATCAGCCGATTCGGACTGGGGCTTGCAATTGCACCGGCGCGTCCTGCGCAGTGACGATCACTGCAGGACGCGTTTCGGTTTGGCGGCTCGGAAGCCACCACCGACCTCGACGAGGACGGGGAGCTCGACGCCGAGCAGGCGGTCGAGGGACTCGACGGCCGAGCTGACGGTCTCCACTGCCGTGCGGGGCGAGACGCCGCGCCGGCAGGTCACGGCGACCTTGAGCGCCTGCGCCCGGTTCACGTCCCATGCGGAGACCCGGACGGCCGAGAACGCCTCCGTGTCGTCGAGCGCATCACCGAGGGCGTCGGCCGCGACGTCCGTCTGGAGCACGATGTCGCCGTGGTCGACCGAGGCGCGATGCACGATCCCGGAACGGCCACGCCCCTGTCGCAGGACGAACGAGATGAGCAGGGCGGCGACGATCACGAGCAGCACGATCCCGGCGATCGGGACGAGGATCGGGGCCGCCTGACCGGCGTCCGTGCCCGGCACCGCGGCGAACGGGTTCCAGGCGAACCAGCCGTCGATCGTGTCGAGCACGGAGCCACGGTTGTCGCGCCACCAGTCGGCGACGACGGGCACGGTGACGACGGCGAGCGCCGCTGCCCCGAGGACGACGAGGAGGAGTCCGACGATGAGGATGAGCAGACGGTTGAGTCCGCGGTTGGTGGAGTTCACTGTCCGACCTTCCCGTTCGACGAGATGGAGGTGGTGGCCCGGAGCGACGGCTGCAGGCCGAACGCGTCGAGGTCTGCTGCGACGGCGCGGTCGACCTCCGAGCGGTCCACGGGCATGCCGCTGGCCGGGGTGATGCGGATCGCCGCGCTGCGTCGTCCGACCGCCACCGTGGTGCCGTCCGGGTGCGTGGCGGCCGTCGTCGAGGCGCGTTGTGCGAGGGCGGAGGCGATGACCTCGTCGTCGACGACCGCGAGGACGCGGCCGGTCGACAACAGGTGACGGTGCCGACGCCCGGGTCCGATGGCGATCCCGAGGAGGATCACGCCGAGGACGAGCACGAGTGCCCCCGCGACGCCGAGGATGACGGGCTGCGTGGTCGGCAGACTCGCCGCAGCGCCCGGGATCTCGCCAGGAGCGACGAGGAGCGGGCGGACGCCGATGAGGGCGAGCAGCGTCTCGACGGCGATCCAGAGCGCGACGAGCACGAGGAGGACGGCGAGGAGGATCGCGGCGGTGGAACGTGGCGAGTGCAGCTCGCGGCGAGCCAGGCGACGGAGCACCTTGGTCGGACCGGCGGCCGGGGTCGTGGCTGCGGTGGCGGTCATGAGACCCGTCCTTCCTGGTCGATCTCGAGTCCGCTCACGCGGATGGAGACACGCGAGACGCTCGAGCCGGACAACTGTTCGACGCGCGCGGCGATGGCTGCGGTGGCGGCCGAGACCCGCTCGACGATGGAGCCCCCGGAACGCTGGAGCGCCTCCGGGGCGGCCGAGACGCGCGCCAACGGGATCGCGCGCATCGGCGAGGTGACGATGAGCGCGAGCGCGCCCCGGTCGTCGGCGAGGTCGACCTTCACGCGTCCCGCCGGGACCCCGAGCGATTCGGCCGCGATGTTGACGGCGACGTGCTCGAGGGCCTTCGCGGTGATCCGCGTCCGGCCCGGCCCGCCGTGCGGGTGCACGACGGGCGCTTCGGCGACCGGGGTGACCCCGCGGTCGAGGACGGCGGTGGTCATGACGAGACGCGCTTCCCGCGGACGGCGTCGACGATCGCGTTCAGGTCGGTCTGGCCGGTGACGATGCGGGCCACGAGAGCACCGATCCCCATCGCGACAGCGACGAACACGAACGCCCAGAACCCGAAGGCCACCCAGCTGAGGGCGAGGACGGCGCCGATCAGGATGCCGGTGTTGGTCGCGGTCACTGGACTCGCGCCTCAGCGTCCTGGTCCTCGTCCTCGGACGGGATGAAGACGTCGCTGACGGTCACGTTGACCTCGGTGACCTCCATGCCGACGAACTGCTCGATCGCGCGGATGATCGAGGCGCGGACCTCGCCGGCGACGGCCTGCAGGTCGACCGGGTAGTCGGCGACGATCACGACGTCGACGGCGACCTGGGTCTCGCCGACCTCGACGCGGATGCCCTGCGACAGGTCGGAGGAGCCGATGGCGTCGCGGATGGCACCGAAGGCGCGGGCTGCGCCGCCACCGAGGGCGTGCACGCCGCGGACCTCGCGGGCGGCGATGCCGGCGATCTTCGCGACCACACCGTTGTCGATCACCGTCTTGCCGTAGGTGTTCGCCTGGGTCGCCGCGTTGTTCTCACCGACGACACCCTTCGTGACGGTGGGCTTCGGGGAGGAGGTGGTGTTCGACATGGTGTTGCCCTTCCTGGTTCGTCTCGAGCGAGCGGTTGATCGCTCCGTTGGTGATAGGACGCAGCCATCACGCCGTTCGTCACGGTCGATCTCGAAGCTCGTGAAGCGACCCCGAATCCAGCACCACACCGTGACGAATCGGCCTCGACCTCCGACGCCCATCCGAGGATCTGTTCGTCACCGCGCGCCGCTAAGATTGGTGGGTCCGGCATCCCCCCTCTTCCTTTGGAGTCCTGCCCTCGTGACGACCACCACCCCCACCACTTCCGCCGTCGCCGACACCGTCGAGAACGCGATCGCGACCCCGGATCGTGAGCAGCCCTACGGCGCGCTCGGTCTGAAGGCCGACGAGTACGCGAAGATCCGCGAGATCCTCGGCCGGCGTCCCACGAGCGGCGAACTCGCGATGTACTCCGTCATGTGGAGCGAGCACTGCTCGTACAAGTCCAGCAAGATCTACCTGCGCCAGTTCGGGCAGAAGGTCACGGACGAGATGAAGAAGAACCTCATGGTCGGCATGGGCGAGAACGCGGGCGTCATCGACGTCGGTGAGGGCTGGGCCGTCACCTTCAAGGTGGAGAGCCACAACCACCCCTCCTACATCGAGCCCTTCCAGGGTGCGGCGACGGGCGTCGGCGGCATCGTGCGCGACATCATCTCGATGGGTGCACGTCCGGTCGCGATCATGGACCAGCTCCGCTTCGGCGACATCGACCACCCCGACACGGCGCGCGTCGTGCACGGGGTCACCGCCGGCATCTCCTCCTACGGCAACTGCCTGGGCCTGCCGAACATCGGCGGCGAGACCTACTTCGACAAGGTGTACCAGGGCAACCCGCTCGTCAACGCCCTGTCGGTCGGCGTCCTGCGTCACGAGGACCTCCGCCTCGCGAACGCCTCGGGCGTCGGCAACAAGATCGTCCTGTTCGGTGCCCGCACCGGTGGCGACGGCATCGGTGGCGCCTCCATCCTCGCGTCGGACTCGTTCGACGCCAACGGCCCGACGAAGCGACCGGCCGTCCAGGTCGGCGACCCGTTCGCCGAGAAGGTGCTCATCGAGTGTTGTCTCGAGCTGTACCGCGACAGCCTCGTCGAGGGCATCCAGGACCTCGGTGCCGCCGGGATCTCCTGCGCCACGAGTGAGCTCGCGGCCAACGGCGACGGCGGCATGTTCGTCGAGCTCTCACACGTCCTCCTCCGCGACCCCTCGCTCACGCCCGAGGAGATCCTCATGTCGGAGTCGCAGGAGCGCATGATGGCCGTCGTCGAGCCGGGCAAGCTCGACGCCTTCCTGGCCGTCACCGACAAGTGGGACGTCGAGACCTCCGTGCTCGGCGAGGTCACCGACACCGGCCGCCTCGTCATCAACTGGCACGGCGAGGAGATCGTCAACGTCGACCCCTCGACCGTCGCGGTCGACGGCCCGGTCTACGAGCGCCCGGTCGCGTATCCCACCTGGATCGACGCCCTGCAGGCCGACTCCGCGTCGGCGCTCCCCCGCACCGACGCACCGGCCGAGCTCGAGCAGCAGTTCCGTGCCCTCCTCGGCTCCGCGAACCTGGCCGACAAGAGCTGGATCACCAACCAGTACGACTACTACGTGATGGGCAACACGGCGCTCTCCTTCCCCGACGACGGCGGCATGATCCGTGTCGACGAGGAGTCCGGTCTCGGCTTCGCGATCGCGACCGACGCCAACGGCCGCTACTGCCAGCTCGACCCCCGCCAGGGCGCGCAGCTCGCCCTCGCCGAGGCGTACCGCAACGTCGCCGTCACCGGCGCGGTGCCCGCAGCCGTCACCGACTGCCTGAACTTCGGCTCACCGGAGAACCCCGAGGTCATGTGGCAGTTCTCCGAGGCTGTCGCCGGCCTGTCGGACGCCTGCCTCGAACTCGGCGTGCCCGTCACCGGCGGCAACGTGTCGTTCTACAACCAGACGGGCGACGTCCCGATCTTCCCGACGCCCGTCGTCGGCGTGCTCGGCGTGATCGACGACGTCGCGCGCCGCATCCCGAGCGGCTGGCAGGACGAGGGCGACAACCTGTACCTCCTCGGCACTACGGCACTCGAACTCGACGGTTCCGCCTGGGCCGGCACGATCCACGACCACCTCGGCGGACACCCGCCCAAGGTGGACCTCGCGGGCGAGAAGACGCTGGCCGAGCTGCTGCACGCCGCGGCGAAGGAAGGCCTCGTGTCCTCCGCCCACGACCTCTCCGACGGTGGCCTCGCTCAGGCGTTGGCCGAGAGCGTCATGCGCTTCGGTGTCGGCGCGCGGGTCTTCCTGGGCGAGGTGCTCAGCCGCGACGGCGTCGACCTCACCACGGCGCTCTTCTCGGAGTCCACGGGCCGGGTGCTCGTCTCCGTTCCGCGCGAGGACGACGTGAAGTTCCAGGGGCTGTGCGAGGGCCGCGGGTACCCCGTGCTCCGCATCGGCGTGACCGACGCCTCCGCCGTCGGCGAGGCGACCGAGCCCGCCCTCGAGATCCAGGACGTCTTGACCATGACGGTCTCCGAGCTGCGCCAGGTGTCGAAGAGCGTCCTGCCGCAGCGCTTCGGGCCGGTCATCGGCTGATCCACCATCGGCTGATCAGAAGCCGTGACACAGCCCCCGCGCCCGAAGGCGCGGGGGCTGTTCCGTCGGGTGGGCGGATACCCGAAACCCACCCACCCGACTCACCCACGGGCGCTCAGGCCGGGAACCCGAATGTCCGGGCCGGCGTCTCCATGGATGTGGTCGCAAGCGACCTCTTCAGCATATCAGATGTTGGAATGCGTCCGGGTCATGCGTCATGCATCGAAGGGCATCATGCAGGAGAAGCAGCCATGCCGAAGAGACGCTCGACGGCCAACTCCGCCGCGATCGCGTCACCCTCGGCGACGGCATCGCGAAGGATCGGGAAGTCGACGCCCAACTCGGCCCAGTCGAGCCACTCGGTCTCGGCGGTCACCGACAGGTGCGGCGACAGGAGCGCGAGGGCGTCGCGGGCGGTCGTGACGAGGATGCGGTTCGGGCAGCAGGCCACGAGATGATCCATGAGCCGCCAGGAGTGTTCGGCGTAGCCCACGGGGTCGGCCCGCCCGATCAGTCGTACGATCACATCCATCTCCGCCACCAACGCGGCGCGTTCGGCATCGCCGAGCGAGGGGACGGTGACCCGGGTCACACCACCGATGAGCGCGCCGAGGGTCTGGAACAGGTGGATCCGTCGAGGACGCACCCCATCCCCCTCCGCAGCTGCGACCGACATGAGTCCCGCCTTCCCGCGATGCTGGGGGTGCATGCGCGCGCGCCAGGATAGCAAGAGCCCGGCCCTCAGGCCGTGAGGAGCGATGCCGACGGCAGGGGCCGGAACCGGTCGAAGTATCCGGCGCGGACGAACCGGATGAGATTCCCCGCCGGGTCGACGAGGCCGAAACCCGGGTAGCGCTCTCCGTGTCGACCGCCATGGTCCTCCGGGAGGAGCGCCGGTACACCGACCTCGAACACCTCACCGCAGTGAGTCAACATGCGTCGGGCAAACTCCAGGTACAGCGCCTTCGGGCTCACCGCCGCGAGGATGCAGACCGAGTCCCGCTCCCCACCCGTCGACACCGGTGCGATCCCACGTCGCTCGATGTAGAGGAGCTCGCCGCCACCCACCGAGACGTGGAGGCGGCGTTCGGTCGCGGTGTCCAACCGACTGATGCGCGCCCCGAGCATCGCGTAGAAGCCCGCCACCTCAGGGACCGAGGGGCATTCGAGCACGCTGACGGCAAGACCGGTGGACATGGTGGCTCCAATGATCGGGTGCTCGGAACACCTCCTGGCGGCCGGGAGGCGCCGGAGTGCAGCCGGGCGGGAACGGGTGCAGAGGCTGATGGAAGCCGCCCATCGGGCGAGCAGCACAACTAGAATATCAAATACTTGTGAAGATGTCGATGTTTTCCCGCATGATCCACAACACATGAGGCGTGAAACTGTCCAACACACCTCGGATATCGGTATCCTGAACAGGTCACATCCCAGCTCGACGATCGGAGACCCATGCCCGTGCCCAAGACCGTCGAGTCGAGCCCTCGGAAGCTCCTCCGCGACATCGTGTTCGACCAGCTGCTGACCGCCATCGAGGACGGCACGCTCGAGCCCGGGGAACGCCTGAACGACGAGGAACTCGAGAAGTGGCTGGGGGTGTCGCGCACCCCGATCCGCGAGGCCATCAGCAAGCTCGCCGACATCGGCCTCGTCGAGACCGCTCCGCAGCGGTACACCCGCGTCGCCAAGCCGACGTTGGAGCAGTACGCGGAAGCGCTGCGGCTCCTGAACGGGTTCCACGAGCTCAGCGCGCGCTGGAGCATCCCCCACTTCACGAACGAGGACGTCGAGACGTTCCGTGCGCTCGGCGACGCCGTCCTCGCCGACATCGAGGCCCGCGACAAGCACGTGCTCCGCTCCTCCTCCGACTTCGCCGACTTCATGGTCGAGCGCTCCGGCAACTCGCTGCTGCAGCAGGTCGCCCGCCAGATGAACACGCGGGTGACCTACACCGCGCTGCCCACGATCGAGTTCTTCCAGTGGGACATCTTCGCCGCGTACGTCGCAGGCCTCGTGGCGGCCGCCGAGGCGCGGAGTGCCGAGGACGCCGAGCGGGTCATGCGCGCCCAGGCGAAGGCCACCGACGCCTTCCTCGAGCAGGTCGTCGCGGCCGGCGGCGGAGTCCCCTCCGCGAGCTAGCCGCTCCACGCCGTCCCGGAGCCGCCTCCCGATCGGGAGGCGGCTCCGCTCGTTGTACGGTGGACCGTCGGCCGCGTGGCCGCGGATTGTCGGAACGGAGCACAGCAGTGGGATTCCTCCTCTGGCTCTTCGACGCGACCTTCACGATCGGCGACCAGGTGGTCCTCTGGCGGGAGGTCGTCGGCAACCTGTTCGGACTGGCGAGCGCCCTCGGCGGCATGCGTCGCCGAGCCTGGGCCTGGCCCGTCGGGATCATCGGGAACGCCCTGCTGCTGACCGTCTTCCTCGGTGCCGTGTTCCACACACCGAACCCGACGAACCTCCTCGGCCAAGCCGGCCGGCAGCTCATGTTCATCGTCGTCTCGGTCTACGGGTGGGTGCAGTGGCGGCGCAACGAGCACGTCGAGACGGCGACCGGTCCCGTGTCGGTCATCAGGCCCCGATGGGCCGGTGCGCGCGCCCGCCTCGTGCTCGTCGCTCTGCTGGTGGGTGGGACGCTCCTGTTGACGCCGCTCTTCCGCGCGCTCGGCTCCTACGAACCGGTCTGGGCCGACGCGTGGATCTTCATGGGCTCCCTGCTCGCCACCTGGGGCATGGCGAAACGGTGGGTCGAGTTCTGGCTCATCTGGGTGGCGGTGGACATCGTCGGGGTGCCGCTCCTGTTCGGGGCCGGGTACTGGGTCTCGGCATCGATGTACCTCTTCTACGGCGCGTTCACACTCGCCGGCTTCTTCGTGTGGGCGCGCGGCGAGCGAGCCGAACCGGCGAGGTGAGCCGACGCCTCGGTCGCCGCGTCTCCTCGGCCCGCCAGGAACGTGACGGTGGCGACGAGGCCACCCGAGGGGCGGGCGGCGAGGCGCATCTCCGCACCGTGGACCTCGACGATGCTCTCCACGATGGCGAGTCCGAGTCCCCGTGACCGCTCGGCGTCGCCCGCGACACGGCCACCGACGCGGTAGAACGGCTCCGTGAGCCGCGCGACGGCCTCGGCCGGGAGGTGCTCGCCGGAGTTCTCGACCCGGAGGACAACGGCATCCTCCGGTGTGCCCGCGCGGGCCAGCGACACGTGCACGAACCCGCCGTCGACATTGTGCCGGACGGCGTTCTGGACGAGGTTCCCGCACAGGTGCTGCAGCATCCCCGCGTCGCCCAGGACGGAGCACACCTCGAGATCGGTGGTGCACCGGAGACCACGGGCCGCTGCGGCCGTGGACACCGCGGCGACGGCGTCGGCGACGATCTCGTCGAGCTCGACCTCCGCGACGCCGAGCTCGGTGTGTCCGAGGTCGGCGAGGTCGAGGACGGCCTCCACGGTCCGGATGCTGCGCGTGTTCGTGTCGCGCAGGCGGGTGATGAGTTCGCGGACGGTCGCTTCGTCGAGGTGCTCGTCCTGTGCGGCGACGTCGAGCATCGCCTGCGTCGTCGCGAGCGGCGTCCGCAACTCGTGCGAGGCGTTCGCGGCGAACCGCTGGTGGGCGTGGAACGCGCGCTCGAGTCGTTCGAGCATGTGGTCGACAGTGTCGGAGAGGTCGGTGATCTCGTCGCGTGGTCCCGCGAGCGCGACCCGGTGGTCGAGCGAGCCGGCGGCCGCGCGCTGCGCCGCCCGGTTGATCTCCTGCAGCGGCCGGAGGAGTCGACCCGACATGAGCCACCCGACCCACGCGCTCGCACCGGCGAGGACGACGAGGACGATGAGGGACCACACCAGCAGGGTGTTCAGGATGTCCCCCTGGTCGGACACGATGAGCGCAGCGCCGCCGTCGGCCGAGGTCAGGCCTTCCACCGGTCGGTAGGTCGCGGCGTCACCAGGGCCGTCGGTCGGTGTCGCCGCCTCCAGGCGTGTCGCGTCGACGGTGCCCGTCGTCGTGCGAATCGAGGTGATCGCGTAGGTCGGGACGTACCGCATGAAGGTGTAGATGAGGACGAGCATGACGGACCCGGCGATCGTGAACAGCGCCGCGTAGGTGAGCGTCAGGCGGAGGCGGACGGTCAGGCGACTGGGTCGGGCGGCCCGGCCCGCGGCGGCGGTGCGCGGCATCAGTCGCCCTCGATCCGGTATCCGACACCGGGTACCGTCGTGATCACCCACGGTCGGCCGAGGCGACGGCGGAGGTTCGAGATCGTCACGCGGATGGTGTTCGTGAAGGGGTCGACGTTCTCGTCCCACGCCTTCTCGAGGAGCGTCTCCGCGCTCACCACACCGCCGTCGGCAAGCAGCAGTTGTTCCAGGACGGCGAACTCCTTGCGCGAGAGCTTGACGTAGGCGCCGTCGCGGAAGACCTCCCGTCGGAAGGGGTCGAGTCGGACGCCGGCGCGCTCCAGGACCGGAGGGCGGGACTCGGTGGTACGGCGGGCCAGGGCTCGGAGGCGGGCGATGAGCTCGGGGAACTCGAACGGCTTCGCGAGGTAGTCGTCGGCTCCGAGCCCCAGCCCGGAGACGGTGTCGTCGAGTCGGCGGGCGGCCGTGAGCATCAGGACGCGGACCTCAGGGTGCTCGGCGACGACGATGCGGCAGACGTCGTCGCCATGGGTGCCCGGCAGGTCGCGATCGAGGACGATGACGTCGTAGTCGTTGATCGTGAGCGCCTCCAGCGCGGCGCCGCCGTCGAGCGCGACGTCGGCGGCGATCGCGGCTTGCCGGAGACCCGTGCGGATCGCTTCGGCCAGGTAGGCCTCGTCCTCGGCGATCAGGACGCGCATGGCGGTTCCTTTCGATGGGCGGGTGGGTGGGTGACCCGGCGAGCGTACGGACACCGATCGGGCATACCCCGAATGTCGGTTAGTCATCGTGCGCTGCACGATGTTCCGAGAACGTCAACGGTTTCCTTGACGCCCGGGCAACGCGTCACCGAGTGGACTGGTCGTCACCAGTCAGCACGCAACGAAGGAGCGACCATGCCCGTGCACACCACCACCACCCGTCCCGTCCGTCGGCCGTTCAGCACGCTCGCCGCACTGATCGCCATCCCGTTCCTCGTCGGATCGCTCGCCGCCTGCGCGTCAGGCTCACCCGAATCCGAGTCCTCGTCCAAGACCCCGTCGACCGTCCAGAGCTTCGAGGACTGGCAGCTCGCCTTCGCCTCCTGCATGCGCGACGAGGGGGTGGACCTCCCCGACCCCGGCAAGGACGGCTCCGGCGCAGCCATCAGCCTCGGCGACGCTGACCCGGAAGCCTTCACGGCCGCGTCCAAGACGTGCACCGACAAGCTCGGAACCCCGCCCGCACCGTCAGGCGGCGACGTCCCCGTCTCGGACCGGTTCGACGAGCAGCTCCAGATGGCCGAGTGCTTCCGCGAGCACGGCATCGACGTCCCCGACCCGGTCAAGGGCGAGGCGATGAACATCCCGAGTGACATCCCTGAGGACGTGCTGGACGCCTGCGGCCTCGACCTGAGCAACGGCAGCTCGACCGGCTCGACCGGCCGATGAGCATCCGTCCTCGGATCGTCGCAGCCCTCTGCGTCGGCGCCGTCCTGATCTCGGGCGGCGCCGTCGCTAGCATCGCGGCTCTGTCCTCGGCCGGACCGACCGGCCAGGAGGAGCCGTCGAACACCGTCCGCACAGGTACCGCACCGATCACGGCAGGCGAGCTCGCCGGTACGACCCAGGCGACCGGCACCCTCGACTACGCCGATCAGCGGACCATCGGCGGCGGGGCCGGCATCGTCACCGCGGCCCCCACCCCCGGCAGCACGGTGTCGCTCGGCGGCACCCTCTACGCCGTCGACAACGTCCCGGTCACGCTCCTGCACGGACCGCTCCCCGCCTGGCGTGCGTTCGGGTCGGGCATGAGCGACGGACCGGACGTCCGGCAACTCGAGATGAGCCTCGCGGCGCTCGGGTACTTCGATCGTGAACCGGACGACGAGTTCGCCGCGTCCACCGCGCGTGCCATCGAGCGGTGGCAGGAGGCCCTCGGCGTCGAGGAGACGGGACGACTGGAGCTCGGCTCCGTCGTCTTCATGCCGGGCGACGTCAGGATCGCGTCGGTGGACGCCGCGGTCGGCACCGCCGCCTCGGACAAGGTCGTCACCGTGTCGTCGCTGACCAAGCGCATCGACGTCCCGCTCAAGCTGGCGGATCAGCGTCTCGGCGTCGTCGGGACGACGGTCGACGTGAACCTCCCCGGCGGCCAGCGCACGACCGGCACGGTGAGCGATGTCGGCGTCCCGACCGAATCGGACGCGGACGGTCAGAAGAAGGTCACGATCCCCGTCGGTGTCACCCTGGACGACCCTGCGGCGGTCGCGGAGCTCCAACGCGCGACCGTCACGGTCGGCTTCCCCACGGAACGACGCGAGAACGTCCTCTCCGTGCCGGTCGAAGCGCTCATCGCCATCGACGACACGACCTTCGGCGTCGAGGTCGTCGACGGGAAGGGGAAGCATCAGCAGGTCCCCGTCACGACGGGGCTGTTCGCCGACGGGCGGGTCGAGGTCTCGGGAGACGGTGTCCGCGAGGGTCTCGACGTCGTGGTGCCGGTGTCATGACGGACCCCAGGACGGTATCGCCCGCCGCACCGGCACGGGCGGCCAGACCACCGATCATCCACCTCGAGGGAGTCACCCGCGAATACGGAGAGCCACCCACCCTCGCGCTCGCCGGCGTCGACCTGGTGGTCGAGGAGGGTGAGTTCGTCGCGATCGTCGGACCGAGCGGCTCCGGGAAGTCGACGATGCTCAACCTCATCGGGACGCTCGACCGTCCCACCAGCGGCACCGCGCGGATCGCCGGCTCGGACGTCGGGCGCCTCTCGGACGCGAAGCTCTCGGCGCTCCGCGCGTACCGCATCGGCTTCGTGTTCCAGCAGTTCCATCTCGCCGACGGCTCGACCACGGTCGACAACGTCGCCGACGGCCTCATCTACGCCGGCGTCCCCCGGGCCGAGCGCCGTCGACGAGCGGTCGTCGCCCTCGAACGCGTCGGCCTCGGCCACCGACTCGGTCATCGTCCCACGCAGCTCTCCGGCGGTGAGCGGCAGCGGGTCGCGATCGCACGTGCCGTGGTCGGCGACCCGCCGCTCCTCCTCGCCGACGAACCCACCGGCAACCTGGACTCCGTGTCCGGGGCGAGCATCGTCGACCTGCTGCACGAACTCCACGGGGCGGGGACCACCGTCGTGGTCATCACGCACGACGCCGAACTCGCAGCGCGACTCCCCCGGCAGGTGGCGATCCGCGACGGCCACATCGTGAGCGATTCGGGGCGCGCCGCATGAGCGGGTCCATGAATCTCGACCACGACCGTCGGTCACGGCTCCTCGGTCGCGACATCCTCCGGCTCGGGACGACGGGTCTCCGGGCACGGCCGACACGTGCGGTCCTGTCCGCGCTGGGGATCGCGATCGGTATCGCGGCGATGATCGCGGTCGTCGGGATCTCCTCGTCCAGTCAGGCGAAACTGCAGGCGCAGCTCTCCGCCCTCGGGACGAATCTGCTGACCGTCCAACCCGGCAAGGATCTCTTCGGCGAGGCGGCGACCCTGCCCGCGAACACCGTCGGCAAGGTGGGGCTGATCGACGGCGTCGAACACGCCGGCTCGGCAGCGGCGCTCGACGGTGTGCTCGTCTACCGCAGCAGCCTCATCGACCGAGCGTCGAGCGGCGGCCTCTGGGCGGCCGCGGTGTCGGAGGGCCTGCTCGACGTCGTCGGCGGGAAGCTCGCCTCCGGTGACTGGCTGAACCGGGCGACGGGGAGCTACCCCGCCGTCGTCCTGGGGTCCAAGGCCGCTGAACGACTCGGCATCACGACGGTCGGTTCGATGATCCAGCTCGGCGACCAGTACGTCACGGTGGTGGGCATCCTGGAGCCGCTCGACCTCGCACCGGAACTCGACACCGCGGCGATGATCGGCGAGACCGTCGCCGCCGAACGCTTCGGGTACGACGGCGAACCGACCACGGTGTACGAACGGTCCACCGATGAGCGCGTCGAGGCCGTCCGCGACCTCCTCCCCCGCACGGTGAACCCCGCGGCGCCCGAGGAGGTCGAGGTCTCCAGACCGTCGGACGCCCTCGCCGCCAAACAGGCCGCCGATCGGGCCTTCACCGGCCTCCTCCTGGGGCTCGGCTCGGTCGCCCTCCTCGTCGGCGGGATCGGGGTCGCGAACACGATGGTGATCTCCGTGCTCGAACGTCGACGGGAGATCGGCCTGCGTCGAGCGCTCGGTGCCACCCGCGGCCACATCCGATCGCAGTTCCTGACCGAGGCCCTCCTGCTCTCCGCCCTCGGCGGGGTCGCGGGCGCAGGCCTCGGAACGGCGGTGACGAGTGTCGTCGCCGCGATGAACGACTGGCCGACGGCCGTACCGCCGGAGGTACTGCTCGCGGGGGTCGGCGCCACGCTGGTGATCGGCGCGATCGCCGGCCTCTACCCGGCGATCCGCGCAGCCAGGACCCCACCGACCTCGGCCCTCAGCGGTTGAGCCGGGCCGGAACCCGACACCACCGTCCCGGGCCCGCTCACGGAGACGCCGGAGCGGGCCCGGACGAGCGGAACCGCCTTCAGTCGTCGACGGCCTCGGTGAGGGCCCGGACGATGGCCGGGAGCGTCCGCATGGCGAGTTCGCGCGGCGAGCCCTCGTCGCCGTCCGGGTCCATGAGGACCGCCGTCTGGATCGCCGACTCGTAGAGGGCGACGACGATGTTCGCGATGTCGGGCGTCGGGATCGTGAACCTGACGTGCGCCAGCCCGGCCGCCTGGTCGAGCCACGCAGCGAGCTGCCGGCCCGCGCTCTCCTGATGCTGGAGGTACCGGGCGGCGACGCCTGAGTCGCGCATCGCGAGCATCCGGAACTCCGACTGCACGAGGCACCACCGGCGGTCGTCCGGCTGGAGTTCGAGGAACGCGCGGATCAGGGCTTCGAGTGATCCCTCGGTGTATCGGCCCGCTGCGTCGAGGAGCGACGGGCTGACGGTCTGCAATCCGGCCTCCAGCCGGTCGAGGCGGAGCTGGTTCTCCCGCGACTCGAGCGCGAAGAACAGCTCCTCCTTCGATTCGAAGTTGGAGTAGAAGGCACCCCGGGTGAACCCGGCGCGCTCACTGATCTGCTCGACCGAAGCCGCATGCACCCCGAGTTCGGCGAACACCTCGTAGGCGGCGTCGACGAGCCGCTCGCGGGTCCGTTGCCGGCGAGCCGATTCGACCGGCGCCTCGTCGTTCGGGGACTCGACTCCTTCGCGCACGTGCATCCTGACACCTTACTGACAGCAGTTCCGGCCCCTTGCCGATACACGAGTGTATCGAATACAGTCATGTATCGGATACACCGCTGTATCGAATCTGTCCGAACCCGTCGGCCGGTCCGACTGCTCGCAGCGCACCGGCCTCGCTAGGAGCGACGCGTGTCCTCACTGCTGTACACCCTCGGCCGCTGGGCCTTCCGCGCCCGGAAGCTGGTGCTGATCCTCTGGATCACCGTGCTCGCGCTCGCGGGCGCTGGAGCGCTGCTCCTCAACCAGGGCACCGACAACGCCTTCTCCATCCCCGGCACCCAGTCGCAGGAGGCGCTCGACTCGCTCGAGCACACCTTCCCGCAGGTCAGCGGCGCGTCCGCTCAGATCGTCGTCGTCGCCCCCGCCGGCGACACCGTCGAGGACACCGCTGTCCGGTCCGCCATCGACGACGCCGTCACCTCGCTCGGCCGCATCGATCAGGTCGAGCAGGCGGTGTCGCCGTTCGACGAGGACATCACCGGTGCCGTCTCCGACGACCAGCGGGCCGCCCTCATCTCGATCCAGTTCGACAGCGCCCAGTCCGACATCACCGCGAAGACCGTCGCCGACCTCGAGCGCGCGGAGGCGGACCTCGCCGACAGCCTGCCGACGGGTGCGCAGTCGTCGCTCGGCGGGCAGTTGTTCAGCAACAGCCTGCCCACGCTGAGCATCATCGAGCTCATCGGCGTCGTCGTCGCCCTCGTCGTGCTCGTCCTCACCTTCGGTTCCTTCCTCGCGGCAGGCATGCCCCTCATCACCGCACTGCTCGGGGTCGGCATCTCGATGGCGCTCATCTTCGTGGCGACGGTCTTCGGACCGATCTCCTCCACCACGCCGATGCTCGCACTCATGCTCGGCCTCGCCGTCGGGATCGACTACGCCCTCTTCATCATCTCGAGGCACCAGGACGGTCTGCGCACCGGTCTCGATCCGGAGGAGTCGACCGCCCGCGCCACCGCCACCGCCGGGTCCGCCGTCATCTTCGCGGGCCTCACCGTCATCATCGCGCTGCTCGGCCTGGCGGTCGCGAACATCCCCTTCCTCACCACGATGGGCGTGGCAGCGGCGGTCGGCGTCGCGATCGCGGTCGTCATCTCGCTCACCCTCATCCCCGCCATGCTGGGCTTCGCCGGCGAACGGCTCCGGCCGAAGGCGAGGCGCGCGAAGCGGCAGGCGACGGCCGGAGACCCGGTCCCTGAGCACCACGACCCGGCCCCTGAGCAGCAGCACCCGGTCCCCGAGCCTGTCGAAGGGCGCCCCAACCGCTTCTTCCTCGGCTGGGTCCGCGGCGTCACCCGCCTGCCCATCGTCACGATCGTCGCCGTCGTGGCCGTGCTCGGCGCCCTCGCCATCCCCGCCCTGTCCCTCCGGCTCGCGCTCCCCGACGCGGGCTCGCTCCCCGAGAGCGACAGCGCCCGCATCACCTACGACCTCGTCTCCGAGCACTTCGGCGAAGGCTTCAACGGCCCCCTCGTCGTCACCGGGAGCATCGTCGGCAGCACCGACCCACTCGGGCTCATGGCCGACCTCAAGCAGGAGATCGAAGGACTCGACGGCGTCGCAGCCGTCCCGCTCGCCACCCCGAACGCGACGGCCGACACGGGCATCATCCAGGTGATCCCGAGCGGTAGCCCCGATTCGCAGGCCACCAAGGACCTCGTCGCCGAGATCCGCGGCCTGCACCAATACTTCCTCGACGAGTACGACGTCGACCTCAAGGTCACCGGGTTCACGGCCATCGGCATCGACATCTCCGACCGACTCGGCGGCGCGCTCCTCCCGTTCGGCCTCATCGTGGTCGGCCTCTCGCTCGTGCTGCTGACGATGGTGTTCCGGTCCATCTGGGTGCCGGTCAAGGCGACCCTCGGCTACCTCCTGTCCGTCGCCGCCTCCTTCGGGGTCGTCGCGCTCGTCTTCGAGCACGGCGTGTTCGCCGAGGCGCTGCACGTCGCACGCACGGGGCCGGTCATCAGCTTCATGCCGATCATCCTCATGGGCGTGCTGTTCGGACTCGCGATGGACTACGAGGTCTTCCTGGTCTCCCGCATGCGCGAGGACTTCGTCCACTCGAAGCTCGCCCGCCGATCGGTGGAGACCGGCTTCCTCGGCTCGGCGAAGGTCGTCACCGCGGCCGCCGTCATCATGTTCGCCGTGTTCGCCGCCTTCGTGCCGGAGGGCGACACGAACATCAAACCCATCGCGCTCGGGCTCGCCGTCGGGGTGTTCGTCGACGCGTTCATCGTCCGGATGACCCTCGTCCCCGCGGTGCTCGCCCTCCTCGGCGACCGCGCCTGGTACCTGCCGAGATGGCTCGACCGGGTCCTCCCCTCGTTCGACGTCGAGGGCGAAGGGCTGCAGCGGGAACTGGAGCTGCGGGCCTGGCACGGCGGGGCCGACGTGGCGATCGCCGCCGACGGGCTCACCCTCGAGGGCCCTGGCGGTCCGCTGTACCGCGACGTCGAGACGACGGTGGCGGTCGGCGATGTGCTCGCCGTCCGAGGATCCCGACCGGTGTCCGTCACCGCGCTCCTCCTCACGCTCTCCGGTCGTCTCGAGCCGGACCGCGGACGGCTCAAGGTCGCCGGACTGGTCCTGCCCGTCCGGGCCGGGGCCGTCCGGGCCCGCGTCGCGTACGTGCGGCTCGACCACGGCGAACCGGTCGCCACCCTCAGCTCAGCGCTCGCCGAGCGTCCGGCGGTCGTCGTCCTCGACGGTGTCGACACGGTGCCGGACCAGGACACGAGACGTGCCCTGTACGAGCGGCTCCTGGTCGCGAAGCAGGCAGCAGCACGGGCGGCCCGGCCGCTCACGGTCGTCATCGGCACCGACGACGTCGCGTCGCTGTCGGACGTCCTGCCCAGCGGCGCGACCGAGGTCCTCGACCTCGATCCCGCCACCTCCTCCCCCACCGCCAGTGCTGAATCGAAGGTCGACGCATGAGCACCATCCTGAACCGTCTCGAACGGGCCCGCTCCGGCAAGGGCGTCACGGTCGTCTCCATCATCGGCCTCATCCTCGTACCCCTCGTGATCGCCGGCGGCCTCGTGTGGGCCCTGTGGAACCCGGCGGAGCGCCTCGGCCAGGTCACGGCGGCGATCGTCAACGAGGACGAGCCGGTCACCGTCGACGGACAGACGGTGCCGCTCGGCCGACAGCTGTCGGCCGGGCTCGTCGACGGCGACCAGGAGACCAACTACACCTGGGTCATCACCGACGCCTCGGACGCGAAGGCCGGGCTCGCCGACGGGTCCTACACCGCCGTGGTGACGATCCCGGAGAACTTCTCGAAGGCCGCGACCTCCTTCTCGGGCGACGCGGCCGACGCCGAGCGGGCGCGCCTCGACGTCACGACGAGCGACCGCAGCAAGCTCGTCGACGACGCCATCTCGCAGACCATCACGCAGACCGCCGCCTCGCTCCTCGGGCGTCAGCTCACGACCACCTACCTCGAGAACGTCTACGTGGGGTTCAACACCCTCCACGACCAGCTCGGGACGGCCGCCGACGGCGCTGAACAGCTCTCCGTCGGCGGGCTGTCCCTGGCGCAGGGCGCGCAGCAACTCGCGAACGGCACCACGCAACTCGCCACCGGTGCGGCACAACTGTCGACGGGTGCGACGCAGCTGAGCGACGGGGTGGGTGCGCTGGCCGACGGTGCGACGCAGCTGTCGTCCGGTGCGACGCAGCTGAGCGGCGGGGCGGGTCAGCTCGCCAGTGGTGCCGCGACGCTGAACGCCGGGGCGCAGGGTGACGGCAGCGAGAACAACCCGGGCTTGGTCGCTGGAGCGGCGGGGCTCGCGAGTGGTGCCGGTGAGGTGTCGTCCGGTCTGGCCGGGCTGTCGGCCGGCGCCCAGGGCACCAAGCAGCTCACGGCCTCCGTCGCTGCACAGCTGGCCAAGCTCACCGCCGACTGCGCTGCATCCGGAGCGTCCGCGATCTACTGCGCTGACGTCGCGAAGGCGAGTGGCCTCGCCACCACGGTCACGACCGGCGGGGACGTCGGCGCGGCCACGGACTACCCGGGGACCGCATCACTGGCGGACAGCACCACCAAGCTGGCCGGCGGCGCAGCCGGTCTGGCGGCCGGGGCGACGACCTTCTCCTCCAAGATGCCCGACCTCGTCGCCGGCATCGCCCAGCTCAACACGGCCGCGGCACAGATCGCCGCCGGGGCGGCCGGACTCGCCGACGGCGCGTCCCAGGCGGCCACCGGGACGGCGCAGCTGCAGACGGGTGCGTCCGCGCTCGCCGACGGCGCCGGCCAGACGGCCACGGGCACCACCCAGCTCGCCGACGCGTCGAGCCAGCTCGCGTCGGGCGCCGGGACCCTGTCCGGTGGGATCACCTCGCTCTCGTCCGGCCTGCAGAGCGCCGTCGACAGTCTGCCGACGTACACGAGCGACGACCGGAAGAACCTCGCCGACGTCGTCGCCGACCCGGTGTCCGCCGGGGACTCCGCGACCGTGTCGTTCGGGACGAACAGCGCGCCCTTCTACGCCGTCCTCGCCCTCTGGCTCGGGGCGCTCGCGAGCTTCCTCGTGCTGCGGCCGGTGCCGACGCGGGCGTTCGGCTCCACCCGCTCCTCCCTGCGACTCGCGCTCGGTGCCTTCGTCCCCGCGGGTGCGATCGGGATGCTGCAGGGCCTCCTCGTCGCCGTGATCACCGCGCCGCTGCTCGACCTCGACCCGGCGGGGTGGTCCGCGTACGCCGGGATCGCGGTGCTGGCCGGGCTCGCGTTCGCTGCGGCGAACCAGGCGCTCAACGCCCTGTTCGGTGGTGCGGGTCGGTTCATCTCGATGATCGTCGCGATCGTCGGTCTGGCGACGGGCATCATCGCGACCGTCCCCCAGGTACTCGACCAGCTCCTCGCCTTCCTGCCGATCGCCCCAGCGCTCGGCGGACTGCAGGCGATCGCCATCGGGGACACGGGAGCCGCGGCCGGTGTGGTGGGCCTCGTCCTCTGGCTCCTCGGGTCGCTCGCCGCGACGACGTTCGCGGTCGCCCGGGCGAGGACCACCTCGGTCAAGGCGCTCGTCCCGGCCACCGCCTGATGCTGGGGTGAACCCCCTCGCCGATAGGCTGGGACGATGAGTGATGGCGAAGATCGGGAACTGGCCGAGTGGGGCGAGCAGCGCAAGCGCCGTCAGCGGCTGATCGCCTGGGTGCTCGTCGTCGCGCTCGTCCTCGGTGGAGGCGGCGCGACCGTCCTCGGCTTCATCTTCACCTAGCCGAGAGCGACGAAGGCTACGGCCTCGCGTCGTGCAGGTCTCGCTGCTTCACGATGCGGTCGGGGTTCGCCGGTCGCATGCCGACGATGATCTTGCCGCGGGCGTGCAGACGCTCGAGGTCCTCGAAGGCGTCGATGATGAGGTCGAACGGGTAGAACGCCGAGACGACGACCTTCAAGGCATGGTCGGCCGCGTACTCCGCGAGTCGCTCGAGTTGCTTCGTGGCGTGTGCGGCGAACTCCTCGTCCGGTTCAAGAGCGGCGAGCTCGATCGCCTTCCGGTCCTCGCTCGACCGGTACTTCTCCGGCGGGACACCGAGCTCGGCGGCGAGCTGCTGCCCGTCCTGGCCGAAGTTGTCGATGAACGCCGTCACGCCGTTGGGAGCGAGGGTCCGGATCCGATCGGCCATCCCGTCGCCGTAGACGACCGGCTTGACGCCCTGTTCGCGGAGGAAGTCGTGGTTCCGTTCACCGCAGGTGCCGATCACGCGCACGCCCGCGAAGGTCGCCAACTGCGCCTCGATGTTCCCGACGCCGCCGGCCGCAGCGGAGATCACGAGCGTGTCGCCACGCTTCAGGTGCAGACCGTCGAGGGTCTCGAGCGCGGTGAGCCCGGCGAGGTACAGACCGCCGGCCTCCTCCCAGCTCACGCGCTTCGGCTTGCGGACGAGGGACGACGCCGGGACGACGACCTGGGTGGCGTGTGCCCCACGGACGGCGTGGCCGATCACCTCGTCACCGCGTCTCCAGCCGGTGACGCCGGTGCCGACCTCGCGGATCAACCCGGCGAAGTCGCTCCCCTGCCCGGTCGGCAGCTCGATCGGGACCGTGTCCGCGAGGTTCCCCTCGCGGACGAAGGCCTCGATGTGGTTGATGCCGCTCGCCAGGACGTCGACGACGACCTCGCCCCACCGCGGATGCGGCATCTCGGACTCGACGAACTCGAGGACGTCGGGGCCGCCATAGCGGGCGTAACGGAGGGACTTCGTCGTCTGCTTCGAACCGAACATGGTTCATCTTCCACCTGGAGGTCGCTAGAGAGACGAACTACCAGCTCGCTTCCAGGTTCGATTCGCTGCGGCGTCAGCCCTTCACCGCCCCCGAGGTCAGCCCCTGCACGATGTACCGGCTGGCGAAGGCGAACAGGACCATCGTCGGGATGATCGTGAGCACGGCGGCCGCCGACATGGAGCCCCAGTCGATGTTGTAGCTCGTGATGAAGCCGTTGAGCGCCGTCGGGATCGTCTTGTTCGCGTCGCTGTTGATGAGCGTCACCGAGAGGAACAGCTCGTTCCAACAGTTGACGAAGTTGAAGATGAACGCCGCGACGATGCCGGGCTTCAGCACCGGGACGAGCACCCGGAACAGGGCCCCGAACCGCGAGCAGCCGTCGATCATGGCCGCCTCCTCGAGCGCATCCGGGATGTTCTCGAAGAACCCGCGGAGCATCACCGTGCAGAACGGGATGCACACCGCGATGTAGATGAGGATGAGCCCGAACCGGTTGTCGACGAGCTTCAACTGCGTCATCAGCAGATACAACGGTCCCAGCGCGATGAACGACGGGATCATCTGGGTGGCGAGGAACGCGAGGAGGATCGCTCCCTTGCTCCGGAACTCGAACCTGGCCAGCACGTAGGCCGACAGCATCGAGATGAAGGTCGCCACGACGGCCGCGACCGTCGCGACGATGAGGCTGTTCAGCACGTAGGTGCCGAACTGCGCCTTGCTGAACAGGCCCAGGTAGTTCTCGATCGAGAACACCTCCGGCCAGTACGTCAGCGGGTAGGAGAAGATCGCCCCCGGCTTCTTGAACGAGGTCACGACGATCCAGTACAGCGGGAACACCGTGATCACGAGCCAGAGCCCGAGGAAGAGGAACTTGACGACCTTCGCGGTCCGGGTCTCCTGGTCGATCATGCCTTCACCTTCTTTTCGCGCATGGACAGCAGGTAGAACGCCGTGAAGACGAGCAGGATCGCGACGACGATGAGTCCGATCGCGGACGCCCGGCCGTAGTCACCGCGCTGGGTGGTCGCGATCATCCACGTCGTGAGGATGTGCGTCTGGTTCGCCGGACCGCCACCAGTCATGCCGTAGATGATGTCGGGGAAGTTGAAGATCCAGATGACCCGCAGCAGCACCGTGAGGGCGAGCGTCGTGCGGATGTACGGGATGGTGATCTGGAAGAGCATGCGCGCCTTGCCCGCACCGTCGAGCGCCGCGGCCTCGAAGAGGTCCTCCGGCACCGACTGCAGGGCGGCGAGGATCATGATCGCGAAGAAGGTGACGCCGTACCAGACGTTCGCCACGATGACGGCGAACATCGCGGTGTTCGGGTCGGCCAGCCACGGGATCGGGGTGTCGATGAGCCCGACCTTCTGGAGGAGGTCGTTGATGACGCCGAACTCGCTGTTGAACATCCAGCGGAACAGGATGCCGATGAGGAATCCGGAGATCGCCCACGGGAAGAAGATCATCGCCTGGTAGAGCCCACGGAAGCGGAACCTCCGGCGCAACCAGAGGGCGATGCCGAAGCCGATGACGAACTGCGGGACGATCGAGGCGACCACCCAGAGGACGGTGTTCGCGACGACCTTGCCGAACGCGGGGTCGGCGAACACGGCCAGGAAGTTCGCGAAACCGACCCACGAGGTGTCGGTGAGGTTGGCGAGGTTCCAGTTGCGGAACGCCATCTGGGAGCCCGCGATCATCGGGTAGTAGATGAAGATCGCGACGAAGATGAACGCCGGAGCGAGGAACGCGAGGAGGCCGAAGCCGCGGCGCACCGTGAAGGTGCGCCGCCGACGCCCGCCGGCGGTCCGCGGAGGACCGGCCGGGGGTGTCGGGGCCGCAGGCTGCTGCTTGCGACCCGCTTCGTCAGTGGTGGTCGTCATGGACGGTTACTCGCTCTTCCACTTCTCGGTCCAGTACTCGTCCCAGCCCGCGAGGAGCTTCTCCGGCGTCAGCTGGCCGATGAGGACCTGCTGGATCTCGGAGTCGGACTTCTGGATCCACTCGGTCCACCAGGAGGAGCCGCGCGGCTGCGTGACGCTCAGGTAGGTGTCCGGGTTCTCGTTCATCGTGACGTAGCTGGCCCACGGACCGGTCTTGTAGAAGTCGCTCTCGGCGGCGCTCTTCACGATCGGGACGAGGCTGTTCTCCTGAGCGAACGTCGTCGCCTGCTTGTCCTCGGACAGGAACTCGATGAGCTTCGCCGCCTCCGCCTTGTGCTCGCTCGACGCCGCCGTGCCCCAACCCGCGGTCGCCATGGGCTGGGCGGCCTTGCCGGTCGGTCCGGTCAGGAGCGGAGCCGTGCTCCACTGCTCGGCCGTGATCGCCTCGGACTGTTCGACGGTCGCGATGACCTCGGGGTCCTGCAGCAGGAACGCGGTCGAGCCGTTGGAGAAGCCCTCGACCATCTCGGGGTAGCCCCACGCGACGGACGACGGCGGCGAAGCCTCCTTGAAGAGGTCGAAGTAGGTGTTGACCGCGTCGAGCGCCTCCGGTGCGGAGAAGATCGTGTCGCCGTTCGTCAGCTTGAACGCGTTCTCGGTGTCGAGGTCGTCGGCGACGTAGGCCTCGATCGCGGCGACGACGTTGCTGTTGGCGTTGGTGCCGCCGCGGAAGGCGTAGCCGAACTGGTTCTTCGAGGGGTCCTGGATGGCCGAGGCCTGCTCGAGGAGGTCCTCCCAGCTCGCGGGCGGGCCGTCGAATCCGGCCTCCTTCACGAGGTCGGTGCGGTAGAAGAGGCTCAGGCCGTAGAAGCCGTAGGGCACGTACCAGACCTTGCCGTCCTCACCCTTCGCGTACTTCGTCGCATTGTCGGTGAGGTCGTCCCAGCCCTTCCAGTCCTTCAGCTCGCTGTCCATGTCGGCGAGCCAGCCGTTGGTGGAGAAGGGACCGACGGTGATGTCGCGGACCTCGAGCACGTCGACCCCGGAGCCGGACTGCAGCATCTGGGTGATCTTCTGGTCGGCCTGGTCGGTCGGCGGGGAGATGAGCTCGACCTTGATCTTCGGGTTCTCGGCCTCGAAGTCCGCGATGAGCGTCTTCAGGACCTCGGTCCGGGCGGGGTTGGTCAGACTCTCGACCATCTGCAGGGTGACGGTGCCGTCGCTCGCTCCGCCGGCGCAGGCCGACAGGGCGAGGCCGGCGACGACGGACAGGCCGATGGCGGCCGATGCACGTGACTTCCTCATGCTCGCTTCTCCTTTGAGTGGTGCTGGTGGGGGTGCTGTGTGGGGTGCTGGTGTGACGATGTGGGGTGCTGGTGTGACAGGCGTGCTCTCGACGCTCAGCTCGTGGCCGCGCGCTCCTGCTCGGCCCATCGCGCGAGGACCGGGACGGCGTGCTCGGCGAAGTCCTCGAAGTCCTCCGGGGTGTTGTAGACGTGGGTCGAGAGGCGGACGTAGCCGATCCCGTCGAGGCTCGTGAACGCCCCTTCGACACCGAGTTCGGCCGAGACGCGGTCGCGGAGGCCGTCCGCGGTGGCGTGCGTCGTCGCGAGACCCGTCGGCAGCTTCACGAGCCGCAGGGCGTTGACCGGCATCCCGACGTCGACCCGGCTGTCCTCGCCGGTGATGGCGGAGACCGCGTCGGCCACGACGTCGACGGCGTAGTCCGCGAGCTCCGTCATGTAGGTGCGCGCCTCGTCCCAGCCCCAGCTGTCCTCGATGAACCCGAGCGAGGTGCCGGCCGCGAGGTAGCTCGTGACGTCGACGGTTCCCTGGGTGTCGAAGCGCTCAGGGAACGGGTACGGCGAGCCCCACGAGTCGATGAGCGGGTACAGCTCCTGCGCGAGCGGGCTGCGGGCGACGAGGACGGCGGCCCCTCGGGGCGCACACCCGAACTTGTGGAGGTTGCCGACCCAGAAGTCGCAGTGGAGGTCGCGCATCGGGTCGGCGTACAGGCCGGGGACGTGGGCGGCGTCGACGAGGGTGGGGATCCCGGCAGCGCGGGCGGTGTCCGCGATCTGCTCGACCGGCAGGAGGCGGGCCGTCGGCGAGGTGATCTGGTCCATCACCACGAGGGCCGTGCGGTCGCTGAACTCGGCGACCACGGCGTCGTGGGCGGTCTGGGCGTCGGCGTCGAGCGGGATGCGCGCGGTCCGGACGGTGCCGCCCCACCGGCGTGCGAGCCGCTCGGCTCCCATCGTGACGGCGCCGTAGCCGTGGTCGGTGACGACGATCTCCAGGCCGCGCTGCACCGGGAGGCTGGAGAAGACGACGCTGGCGCCGGCGCTCGCGTTCGGGACCATCGCGAGCTGGTCGACCGATGCGCCGAGGAAGTCGGCGATGCCGACGCGCGCGGCGGCGACCTTCGCGGGGAGTGCGGGGAACCAGGTGAGCGGCGCGGCCTCCATCTCGCGGCGGAGCGCCTGCTGGTGGTCCTGGGCGACGATCGGGACTGCACCGAAGGAACCGTGGTTGATGTGGCGCTTGGTCGGATCCAGCGTCCACGCGGCCGTGGCAGGTCGGCCGTCGCCGAGCATGAGCGGCGCTGGCCGTGCGATGGTGCGAGTGTCCACAGTGACGTTCCTCCGAGTCGATTATGCAGTGGATTGTCCGATAACCATAGAGGTCACGTTTGATGACTTTGGTTTCTATCGTGTTACAACTGGTCGAAAGCACGTCTGCGAGGAATAGTCATCCGATGACTTGTGTCGGAGGCGTACAGTCATCGGATGTCTCGACGCCCCGCGTGCTCGCCGGCGCACCGTGGCACGGCCGCTACGATGGCGTGACGACCCTTGGGAGGACCGGCATGTCAGCAGTCGACACGGCGTTCCACGGGCTCCGGCACATGATCGCGTCCGGGCGCCTCGTCGCCGGTCAGCGCTTCCCCGCCGAGAGCGAGCTGTGCGACGAACTCGGTGTGTCCCGCGGCTCCTTGCGCGAGGCCGTCCGCATGCTCGCGGCACTCGGCATCATCGAGTCACGTCACGGCTCGGGCACCTACGTGTCGATGCTGCGTCCTGAGGAGATCATCGGCAGCCTGTCACTCACCGTCGACCTCCTCCCCCTCGACGGGCTGCTGCAGATGTACGAGCTCCGACGGGTCCTCGAGACCCATGCGGCCTCGCAGGCGGCCGCCCGCGCCGGCGAGCAGGTCCACGCCGAGCTGGCATCGCTCGTCGCGGCGATGGAGGAGACGACGGACCCCGCCGAGTCGAGCGAACTCGACCACCGGTTCCACGAACTGATCGCTCGGACCGCCGGCAACGCGACGCTGACGGCGCTCCTGCAGGTGTTCCGCTCCCGCTCGCGGGCCTACGACGTCTTCAGCCTGCCGGACGGCGACGAACTGCGGCGGGTGAGCAACCGAGGCCATCGCTCGATGACGGAGGCCATCATCGCCCGCGACCCGGTGGGTGCGGCCGGCGCGGCCTCCGCGCACGTCGCGCAGACCGAGGAATGGCTGCGCGTGCTGCAACCCCCGGCCACCCCCGCCGACTGAACGGCCCGACTCGGACGCTGGTCAGCGCGTCGGGAGGATGGGCGTGCCGATGAGCCGCTCGAGCTCGGTCCAGAGTGCCGCGGCGACGTCCCGGTCGGTCGTGATCGCCGCAGGGGCCTGGCGCACGGCGTCGCCCTTCGTGAGCCACCGCGGACCGAAGAACCAACCACCGTCGGCCGACTCGTCGGTGACCGCGCGAAGCGTCGGCTCGGCACCGCGCTGCTTGCTCTGCGCGTAGACGGACTGCAGCGTGTCGGAGCAGCGACGTCCGCGCGTCGGCTCGTTCACACCGGGGACACGACGGTCGAGTCCGTTGACCGAGTAGCCGGGGTGCGCGACGAGCGCCCGGACGGTGCTGTGCGACGCGGCGAGCCGGCGGTCGAGCTCGAAGCCGAGCGACGAGAGGGCGATCTTCGACTGGGCGTACGCTTGCCAGCCGCTGTATCCCTCACGGAGCTGCAGGTCGTCGCCGTGGAATCGGACGAGCAGGGTGGAGAGACTGCCGAGGAGCACGACGCGCGGCGCGGTGTCGTGCTCGTCCGCCGTGCGCTGCAACACGGGCAGCGCTTCGGCGAGCAGGGCGGCATGCCCGACGACGTTCGTCGCGAAGACCAACTCGATGCCGTCGGCCGTCTCCTGGCGGTCCTTCGGCATGTGCACCATGCCGGCGTTCGCGACGAGGGCGTCGAGCCGGTCGAGCTCCGACAGCCGGCCGGCGGTCGCGCGCACCGAGTCGAGCGAGGAGGTGTCGAACGGGAGGTGGCTGAGTCGGGCGTCGGGCACCTTCACCCGGATGGCGCGCATGGCCGCTTCGGTCTTCGATGCACTCCGCGAGGCGAGGATCACCTCCGCGCCCGCCTGCGCGAGTCCGAGGCTCGTCCAGAAGCCGAGGCCGGCATTCGCTCCGGTGACGAGGACGACGCGTCCGGTCTGATCGGGCAGGGAGTCGGCGTTCCAGGTCATGGTCCCATCCTGGCGCAGGACGCTGGACGCCGTCCGAAGGGGGTCACCCCTTGCGCGGCGAGATGCGAGGGGTGCCCGGGATCAGTGCTGGTTGGCGAGGCGCTCGTGGTGGTGGATGACCTCGGCGACGACGAAGTTGAACCACTTCTCGGCGAAGGCCGGATCGAGGTGCGACTCCTCGGCGAGCGCCCGCAGCCGGGTGATCTGGCGTTGCTCGCGCGCCGGGTCGCTCGCGGGCATGTCGTGTTCGGCCTTCAGCCGGCCGACCTCCTGCGTGCACTTGAAGCGCTCGGCGAGGAGGTGGACGAGGGCCGCGTCGATGTTGTCGATGCTGCTCCGGAGCCGGCCGAGCCGTTCGGTGGCCGCTGGATCCGTCGCAGCTGCGCCGGCGGTGGGTTCGGGGTGCTGGTCGGCCTGGCTCATGCCGAAACTCTAGCAACGCGCCGGGCCCGCGCAGCAGGCGACCAGGCGATACGCAGCCGGTTCACCGCAACGCCGGGACGAGGTGGCCGGACTCGAGGTGCAACCGCGCGTCGGCGTCCGTGACCGCGAGCGGATCATGGGTCACCTCGACGACCGTCGCGCCCCGCTCCGCCTCCGCGCGGAGGACCGCTCGGATCGCCCGCCCTGCAGCCAGGTCGAGGCCGACGGTCGGTTCGTCGAGCAGGAGGACGTCGGCTTCGCGGGCGAGCGCCTGGGCGACGAGGACCCGTTGACGCTGGCCGCCCGAGAGCTCCCCGAAGGAACGCGGCGCGAGGGGGAGGACGTCGAGGCGGTCGAGACTCGAGTCCACGAGGCGGCGATCACGAGCGTCGAGTCGCGCCCAGCGGTGACGGAGCGCCGGCCACCGCCCCATCGAGGCGACGTCGCGCGCGGTCACCGGGAAGTGCTCCGGCACGGCGCTCCGTTGCGGGACGTAAGCGAGGGCCCGCCCGGCCAGGCCGTCGACCTCGCCGGTGGTCGGTTGATGGAGCCCCGCGAGGACCGCGAGCAGTGTCGACTTCCCGGCTCCGTTCGCACCGGTGACCACGGTGATCGCGCCCGAGCGGAGCTCGGCGGAGATCCTGTGGAGGACCCGCTGGCCGTCGTACTCGGCCGTCACCTGGCGAAGTCGGATGGTCACGACCCTCGGGCGGCCGGGCGCTGCCGGAACAGGACGGTTCGACGGGGTTCGCATGGCTTCACCCTATCAATACTGAGAATCATTTTCATGTAGAGTGCTCGACCATGACCTGGATCACCGAGCCGTTCACCGCGGCCTTCCTTCTCCGCGCCCTCGTCGGCGGCGTGCTGGTGGCGGGGATCTGTGGGGTCGTCGGCACCTGGGTCGTGCTCCGTGGGCTCGCCTTCCTCGGCGAGGCGATGGCCCACGGCATGCTCCCCGGCGTCGCCACCGCAGCGCTGCTCGGCCTCCCGCCGGTCGCCGGGGCAGCCGTGAGCGCCGTGGTCATGAGCGCCGGTATCAGCCTCGTCTCCCGACGCGGCAGGCTCTCCCACGACACCTCCATCGGACTGCTCTTCGTCGGCATGCTGGCGCTCGGGGTCATCATCGTGTCGTCGAGCCGATCGTTCGCGACGGACCTCACGGCGATCCTCTTCGGCGACATCCTCGCGATCCGGAACGCCGACCTGCTCGGCCTCGCCGTCGCCCTCGTCGTCACGGTGCTCGTCGCGATCGCGTTCCACCGACCGTTCGTCGCCCTCGCGTTCGACCGTCGGGTCGCCGCGACGATGGGCCTCCGTCCGCGTCTCGCCCACGCGGCGCTCGTCGGCCTGGTGACCCTCGCCGTCGTCGCCTCCTACAGCGCCGTCGGCACACTGCTCGTCGTCGCGCTCCTCCTCGGCCCCGCGGTCGCCGCCGCCCACTGGGCACGATCCATCCCGCTCACCATGCTGCTCGCGACCGTCTTCGGCGCGCTGGCCGTCCTCCTCGGCCTGCTCGTCTCCTGGCACGGCGACACCGCCGCCGGGGCCTCGATCGCCGCCTGCTCGATCCTGCTCGCAGCGGCCTCGTGGGCCGTGCGGTCGCTCGTCGCACGCATCCGGCGGCCGGGCAGCCCCCACCTCGAACCATCGACCGATCCGACCCACCTGGAAAGCGCACCGTGCACCGACTCCCCCGACCGATCATCCGAACCGGCACTCCCCGGACCGACCGCCGCGGCCCCGGCCCCGCGCGGACCGCGCTCGCTCTCGGAGCGCTCGCGCTGACCCTCACCGCCTGTGCCCCGCCCGGCGGGGCGTCGCCGACCCCCACCGCCACCGGCGAGGCGCGTGGCCACGGCTACGTCGAGGGTGCGAGCGAACTCCCTGAGCCGCAACTGCACCTCGCGACGGCCGACCAGGCCGGCGCCGTGGAACTGACCGACCTCCTCAGCGAGGAGCGCACGACGATCGCCGAGCTCGGCCCGCTCGCAGCGCTCACGGGCGACGGGCGGTTCGTGGCCGCGCACTCCGAGCCCGCGGGGACCGTCACGATCATCGACACCGGTGTGTGGACGGTCGACCACGAGGACCACCAGCACTACTACCGGGCCGAGCCGCGCGTGGTCGGCGAGGTCGAGGGTGACGGACCGGCGGACGTCATCGCCGGCTCGACGACGACCGCCGTGCGGTTCGCGGGCTCGGGCGAGACCGTCCTCCTCGACACCGCCGCGCTCGGCACGGGCGACATCGCCGAGTCCGGGCGGATCGAGAGCTCCCCCGGCGCCCCCGGGCTGGCCGTCCCGATCGGCGAGACCGTCATCGCCACCGACGGCAGCGGGAAGCTGCGCGTCCACGGCACCGACGGTGAACTCCTCGACCCCGCGTCGACATCCGTGGCCGCGGCCGACGTCGTGCTCGCCGGCTGCACCGAACCGGCCGGCAGCATCGCGACCAACGTCGGCGTCATCATCGGCTGCGCCGAGGGCGCGCTCCTCGCCGTCGTCGACCGCAGCTCGAGTGACCCCGACCCGGTCCCCGCCTTCGAGGCGATCCCCTACCCGCAGGCCGTCGCCGCCGACGAGCGGGCGACGTCCTTCCATGCGCGTCCCGGTCGCCCGACCGTCGCCGCCGTCGCCGGCACATCCGGTGCCTGGCTCCTCGACACCCGCGAACGCCGTTGGGCCCTGCTGCCGACCCCCACACCCCTACGACTGGTCACCGCCGTGGACGACCGCGACCAGCACGTCGTCGGCCTGACGACGACCGGCGACCTCCTCATCGTCGACGGTGCCACCGGTGCCGTGACCGGGTCTGCGACCGCGCTGGCGGGCGCGCCCGACCTCGCCGCCGGGGTCCAGCTGGAGGTCGACCAGAACCGCGCCTACCTCAACCTCCCGAGCTCCCGCACCGTGGTCGAGATCGACTACGGCGATGCCGCGCGGATCGCCCGCACGTTCACCTTCGACACGCCACCGGCGTTCTTCGCCGAGACGGGACGCTGACCATGCGTGTGACCATCCCCCGCCAGACCACCGTCCTCCGCACCGCAGCCGTGCTCGTGTCGGGCCTCGTGCTCGGCGCCGGTCTCACGAGCTGTGCGGCGAGCGCCGACGACCGCCCGCTGGTGGTGGCGACGACCAACATCCTCGGTGACGTCGTCGGCGAACTCCTCGGCGAGCAGGCCGAGGTCATGACCCTCATGCCGCCGGACGCCGATCCGCACTCCTTCGAGATCTCGGCCAAGGAGGCGGCTCGGATCACGGGTGCGCAACTGATCGTCTCGAACGGGCTGGGGCTCGAGGAGGGGCTCACCCAGCACCTCGAGACCGCGGCCGACGACGGGGTGCCGCTCGTCGAGGCGGGGTCACTCGTCGATGTCCTCGAGACGGCGTCCGGCGCGGCCGATCCGCACTTCTGGACCGACCCGGTACAGATGGTCGCGGTCGTCGAGGGGGTCACCGAGGCCGTGATCGACGAGGTGCCGGGTGTCGACGCCGCCGAGGTGCGGTCGAACGCCGAGGCGTACACCGCGAAGCTCGAGGCGCTCGACGCGGAGATGGCCGAGGCCTTCGCCGCCATCCCGGTCGAGCAGCGGAAGCTCGTCACCAACCACCACGTGTTCGGTTACTTGGCCGCGCGGTACGACTTCGCGGTCGTCGGAGCCGTCATCCCGAGTGGCACGACGCTCGCGGCACCGAGCGCGTCCGACCTCGACGAGCTCGCCACCGCGATCGAGACGGCGGGGGTCCACACGATCTTCGCGGACTCCTCGCAACCCGACCGGCTCGTCCAGGTGCTCGCCGACGAGGCGGACGTCGACGTCGCCGTCGTCCCGCTCTTCACCGAGTCGTTGACCGCCGGATCGGGCGAAGCCCCCACCTACCTCACCATGATGCGCGCGAACACCGAGCGCATCGCCACCGGACTCTCGCCGTGAGCGGGCGTCCACGAACCCAGAAGGAAACCATGCAGCAGCACCACCGCAGTCCCCTGGCCTCGCGCACGAAGCGCGGCCGGATCCCGTTCCTCGCCGTCGGTACCGCCGCGGCGCTCCTCCTCACCGGATGCTCGACCGCGAGCGGTTCCGCACCGGACCCGAGCGCCTCCGCGTCCGACGGGCCGCAGAGCCGGATCGCCCTCACCTACGACGGTGGCCTCCTCGTCGTCGACGCCGCCACTCTCGACGTCGTGGGCGACCTGCCGCTCGCCGGCTTCAACCGGGTGAACGCCGCCGGCGACGGCCGCCACGTGCTCGTCACGACGACGAAGGGCTTCCAGGTCCTCGACACCGGGACGTGGACGGACGAGGACGGCACCTCGAAGCAGGCCGAGCCAGTCCTGACGGACCTCGTGTTCCCCGCCGACACCGCGGGCCACGTCGTGCGTCACGCCGGGAAGACCATCCTCTTCGCCGACGGCTCCGGTGACACGACGATCTTCGACAGCGCGGACCTCCTCGACGCCACCGACGAGCTGCCCGAGACCGAGACCGTCCCCTCGGAGGCCGCGCACCACGGCGTCGCCATCGAGCTCGAGGACGGCACCCTGCTGTCGACGATCGGTACCCCGGACGCCCGCACCGGTGTCCGGGTGCTCGACGAGTCGCGCACCGAGATCGCCCGCAACGAGCAGTGCCCCTCGGTCCACGGCGAAGGCACCGTCAAGGACGAGACCGTCGTCTTCGGGTGCAGCGACGGCGTCCTCGTCTACGACGACGGCGTCTTCACGAAGATCCAGGCTCCGGACACCTACGGCCGGACCGGGAACCAGTACGTCAGCGAGACCTCGTCCATCGCGGTCGGCGACTACAACAGCGACCCCGACGCCGAGGGCTACGACCTCCGTCAGCTCGCGTTCACCGACACGGTCGCCAAGACGACGAAGATCGTCGACCTGCCCGAGGGCGTCGGCTACACCTGGCGCGACGTGGCCCGTGGGCCGAACGACGACGTCGTCGTCCTCGGCAACGACGGATCGCTGCACGTCCTCGACGAGCAGACCGGCGCCGTCACCGACACCATCGCCGTCATCGACGCGTGGGAGCCGCCGGCCGAGTGGCAGGACGCCCACCCGGCACTGGTCGTCCACGACGGTGTCGCCTACGTGACCGACCCGGCGACGAAGACGCTCCACGCCGTCGACCTCGCCTCGGGTGACATCACGACGGGTGAACTGCCCGGTGTCCCGAACGAGATCGCGGTCGTCACCGGCTGAGGCCCGCAAGCCGAGAGCGCCCGTTCCGTCATGTGCTGGGATCCAGCCGACGGGACGGGCGCTCTGCGTTGGAACGCCGGGGATGGTCAGACGCGTTCCGGGGTGCCGAGCACCCGGGTGACGACCGGTCGGGTCGCGTGGAGCGCCGCCCAGACGAGGCCGATGCCGCCGACGAAGCATCCGACGATCACGAGGACCGACAGCGGGGCGAGGATGATGCTGATGCCCGCCATCGGCAGCACGAGGAGGACACCGAGTCCGGCCGAGCCGAGGGCGACGACCCGCAGCGGCAGCATGACGGCGCGGGTCCGAGCCCGCTCCATGACCTGCCGCGGCACTCCGAGGCGGTCGAGGCTGACGTACAGGTCTCGTCGGTCGAGCACCGCGGAGGCCTGGTTCACCCCGACGGAGCAGGCGACCATGAGGAACGACGCGACGAGCGTGATGACGACGCCGGTGCGGATGTCGTCGATGAGGATGGCGCTCTCGCGATCGAGGTCGGCACCTCCGGCGGCGTCCATGAGGGCGACGCCCGTGCCGGCGACGACGGCGACGAAGCTCGTCATCGCGACGCCGCTCACCTGCCGCCAGGCGGCCTTCGGCGACTCGAGGATGCTCCGGGCCGCGAGCAGCCGCTCCGGGGACGAGGCGCGCTTCGCCGATCCCCGCCCGATCATCCCGACGACCCAGGGGCCGATCAACCCGAGCACGCCGACGCCGGCGCCGAACCCCACGCCCAGGACGGCGACGATGGCGGCGACCTCCTGCAACCCGGTCACGACGGAGAGCAGGGCGTAGGCGACGAGGACCACGGCGGCACCGATGACGACGCGCACCCAGTGCACGGTCGGCGCCTGCTGCTTCGTCCGGACCCCGAGCGGGCTCACGTTCACGGCA
Source organism: Plantibacter sp. ME-Dv--P-095 (assembly GCF_030209365.1). Taxonomy (NCBI): domain Bacteria; kingdom Bacillati; phylum Actinomycetota; class Actinomycetes; order Micrococcales; family Microbacteriaceae; genus Plantibacter; species Plantibacter sp. ME-Dv--P-095. Next base: position 14,509 of record NZ_JARVSB010000012.1, on the reverse strand, counting down.
CGCAGACCGATGGCCGCGCTGGCCGCCGCGAGGAGCGTGACACCGAGGACGACGGCCGCTGCGACCGGCACACCGACCCAGACGCCCTCGACGCCGATCGGCGAACCGCCGAAGGGGATGAGGCCGACGAGGGGCAGCATGCCGAGGTACAGCACGATGCCGGCGAAGGAGCCGAGCAGGGCGACCGCGGCCGATTCGAGCACGGTCATCGCGGAGACGGTGCCGGGCGTCGCGCCGAGCAGCCGGAGGGTGGCGAGTCGGTCGTCGCGACGGCGCGCGGACAGGCGCGCAGCCGCTCCACCGAGGGAGCCGAGCGGGACGAGCAGCAGCGCCAGGGCCAGCACGCTGAGCACCTGGTAGAGCAGGGCCGTCTCGCCGGTCCACCGCCAGAACATCATCGCGCCGCCGAGCACGGTGAGCACGAGCGCCGTGGTGACCGCGAACGCGACCGCCGGGAGGACGATCGTCGCCGGGCTCTGGGCTCCCGGCCGGGCGAGCATCCAGGTGAGGCGGACAACGGGGCTCCGACCCGAGCCGGCGGGGACCGGTGTCCGCGGCGGAGCGGTGTCGACGACGGCGCTCATGAGCGCGCGCCGTTCGGGACGACGCCGGTCTGCGGCTGCGGCGGGTACGGCTGGCCCTGCGGCTGCGGCGGGTACGGCTGGCCCTGCTGCGCCATCGGGTACGGCGGCTGCGGCGCGGGCGGCGCACTCAGCGGCCCTGCGTCCTGACGCTGTCCGACGATCCGACCGTCGGCGAGACGGATCGTGCGCGAGCAGCGGGCAGCCACCGTCTCGTCATGCGTCACCAGGACGAGCGTCCGGCCCTGACCGGTGGTGGCGTGCAGGAGCGCACCCATCACGTCGGCCGAGGTGCGGGAGTCGAGCGCGCCCGTCGGCTCGTCGGCGAACACGATGGGAGCGCCCGTCACCTGGGCACGCGCGATCGCGACGCGCTGCGCCTGCCCGCCGCTCAATTCGCCGATCCGGCGGCCTTCGAGACCGGCGAGACCGAGGGCGGCGAGCCAGGCCGCCGCGCTCGACTCGGCCGCGGCCCGCGGGGTGCCGCCCAGCATGAGGGCGATGGCGACGTTCTCGACGGCCGTCAGCTCGGGGATGAGCAGGCCCTGCTGGAAGACGAACCCGAACGACTCGCGCCGCAACTGCGAGCGTCGCTTCTCGTCGAGCTGGTCGACGCGGACGACACCCGTCGGGGTGCTGAAGGCGATCGAACCGGTGTCCGGGGTGACGATCCCGGCGAGCGCGTGCATGAGGGTGGTCTTGCCGGAGCCGGAGGCGCCCATGATGGCGACCGACTCGCCCGGGAGGATGTCCAGGTCGACGCCGGCGAGGGCGAAGGTGGCCCCGTACTGTTTCGTGAGTCCGCGGGCGGAGAGGATCGAAGTGTTCATGATCCCATCGTGCGCGGGAGGCCCGGTGCGGCGCGTCGGCCGGGCGATGCACGCTGCCCGGTGCCGGTCATCCGCGAGGTGGACCCGGGGTCGGCCGCGAGGTCAGACGCCGCGGCGGCGGTACTGCGCGAAGAGGGCGGCGTCGGCCGCCCAACCGGCGCCGAGGAAGCGGAGACCCGAGCCCGTGTCGGTGGCGTCACCCGAGGACGCTGTGGCCGGCGTGGCCGAGAGGTCGACACCCGCAGCACCGGCGGCGACGTGCGCCGAGGCACGGACGCGCTCGGCGACCTCCACGGGTGCAGGATCCTCCTCGACCACACCCTGCACCGGGACCGGCAGCGGGACCGCCCGCAGCGGAGCGGTGACCCGGGTGTGGACGGCGTGCGACTGGGTGATGGAGGACATGCTCCCATCGTGCCGAGCGGCCATCCCCGACACATCCCGCAATCGGGTGATCCTCGTCGGCGCGGACTCATCCTCCGGTACCACGCGGGTCTCGGAGCGCGCGCCCCGCCCCGGCGGAGCGGGGCGGGATCAGACCGACTGCACGGGCACCGGTCGACCGACGAAGCGGATCCCGACGCGCTCCCCCGCCTCGAGCCGTTCGGTCGCGCCGTGCTGCACCGCGACGAGCGTCCCGTCGGGTAGTTCGACGGTCGTGCGACGCACCGGGCCGAGGAAGCTCGAGGTGAGCACCACCGCGTCGGACGAGCCAGCGGGCTGCTCCCCCTCGTCCGTGAACACGACGTCCTCCGGCCGGACGAGCGCGACGACGTCCCCGCTGCCCGTCGGTTCGCCGAGGACCGGGAGCACTTGACCGAGCACCAGCACGCCACCGTCGACGAGCGTCCCGGGGATCCGGTTGCTCAGCCCGATGAACTCGGCCACGAACGGCGAGGACGGTCGGGAGTACAACTCCTCCGGTGTGCCGATCTGCTCGATGACCCCGGCCCGCATGACGGCCACCCGGTCGGCGACGGCGAGCGCCTCCTCCTGGTCGTGCGTCACGAACAGCGTCGTGATCTGCAGCTCCGACTGGATGCGACGGATCTCGTCGCGCAACTGGACGCGCACCTTCGCGTCGAGGGCGCTGAGCGGCTCGTCGAGGAGCAGGACGCGCGGCCTCGTCACGAGCGCCCGTGCGAGGGCGACGCGCTGCTGCTGCCCACCCGACAGCTGGTGGGCGTAGCGGCCACCGAGGTGCGCGAGGCCGACGAGCTCCAGGCTCTCGGCCGCTCGGGCCTGCCGCTCCGCGGTCGGCACCCGGCGCATGCGCAGGCCGAACTCCACGTTCTCCAACACGGTCAGGTGCGGGAAGAGCGAGTACGACTGGAACACCATCCCGAGGTCGCGCTTGTTCGTGGGCACGGACACGACGTCGACCCCGTCGATCAGTACGCTGCCCGAGGTGATGTCCTCGAGCCCAGCGAGGCTGCGCAGCGCGGTCGTCTTGCCGCAGCCGGAGGGGCCGAGGAGGGCGACGAACTCGCCCGGCGCGAGGTCGAGACTCACGCCGTCGAGGGCACGGGCACCCGAACCGTAGTCCTTCACGACGCGGTCGAACCGCACCGCGGCACCCGTCGGGCGGGCGGCTCCCGGTGCGGCCGTGGATGCCGACTGGTCGATCGAGGTCATGGTGTCTCCCTGATGCGGCGGATCGATCCGACGCGGCCGATGATGAACAGCAGGACGAAGGCGAACGCGAGCGCGAGCAGCGCGAAGGCCACCGCCACGAACGGGTCGCTCTTCGACACCTGCACGAGCGAGGTCTGCAGGGTGTTGCGCCCGAGGAGCGAGGCGATCGTGTACTCGCCGAGGACGACGGCCACCGAGATGACCGCGGCGGTGAGCACGCCTCGCCGCAGGTTCGGGAGGAGCACGCGGAACAGGACGGTCCCCCATCCGGCGCCGAGCGTGCGGGCGGCCTCGGCGAGGGTGCCGACGTCGACCGACTGCAGGTTCGCGGCGATCGCCCGGTAGGCGTACGGCAGCACCGTGATCCCGTACGCGAACGCGAGCGTCCACGGGGCGCTGCCGAGGAGCTTGGCCACCACCGAGTACACCGGCGCGAGTCCGACGACGAGCACGATCGCCGGCACGGTGATCGGGATGATGCAGACGAACTCCAGCACCCGCTGCAGCTTCGGGAACCGGAGCTTCACGAGGATCATCGTCGGCAGGAGCAGGACGACGACGATGAGCACCGTGACCGCCGCGAGGATGACGGAGTTGCCGATGCCCTGGAACAGCACGCGGTACTTCCGCGCGTTCTCCGGGTCGACGATCGCCGCCCAGTGGCCGAGGTCGTGGCCGCCGTCGATCCCGGCGCGGAACGTGAACTCGAGCATCGACAGGATCGGCACGGCGAACACGAGCGCGACGACGACGAGGATGATCCGGCTCGTGAGCTTCGACGGCGTGGCCGAGTCGCGGACGGCGCTCATCGCTGCCACCGTTCCGTCCGGGCCTGGAGTGCGGAGTACGCCGTCATCATGACGACCATCACCACGATCATCCCGATCGCGAGCGAGCCGGCGAGGTTCTCCCGCCCGAGGACGGTCTCGCTGATGAGGGCTCCGCGGATCTGCAGCGGCACGATCTGGGCGCCCTGACTGATGAGCGCGGCGGCGGTCGCGTAGCTCGAGAACGCGTTCGCGAAGAGGAGCAGAAGCGATCCGAGGAAGGAGGGGGCGAGGATCGGCATCGCGATGCGGGTCCAGTACGTGAAGCGCGTGCCGCCGAGCGTGGCGTTCGCCTCCGACCAGGTGCGCTTCAAGCCCTCCATCGCCGGCATGAAGGTGATGACCATGAGCGGCACCTGGAAGTACAGGTAGGGCAGCAGGAGACCGGGCACCTGGTAGAGCCAGACGCCGTCCGCGAAGAGGTCGATCCCGAGCCGGTCCTTGAGGAACACGGTGACGAGCCCCTGGATCCCGATCGTCGCGATGAAGGCGAAGGCGAGCATGACGCCGCCGAACTGTGCGAGGACGCTCGAGGCCGCGTCGACGAAGGTGCGGATGAGCCCATCGGGTCGCACCGCGAGCAGGGCGTAGCAGACGAGGGCTCCGATGACGGCCCCGGCGACCGCGGTGACGGCCGAGACCCAGAACGAGCTCGCGAAGGCGCCGAGCACCGCCGGCTCACCGAGGGCGGCGAGGTTGTCGAGGGTGAACGCGCCGTCACCGTCGAAGAAGCCGGTGGCGAGGGCGGTGACCGTGGGGATCGCCAGGAAGAGCAGGGTGTACAGCGCGAAGGGCGTCAGCCCGAGGAGTGCCCAGCGCGGACGGCGACGGGGGCGCGCCGCGGCGGGTTCGGCCGAGGCGTCCGAGGTGGTGGTCGGCGGGAGCGAGACGGCGGGGTCGGCTTCCGCCGACCCCGCCCCACTCCGCCGCGTGGCGGAGGCACTCATCAGGAGATCGCTGCCGCCCACTTCTCGGCGAGCAGCGAGGTGGCCTGCTCGGTCTGCTCCGGCGTGAACTGCACGAGGTCGGCGGGCATCTCACCCACGGCGTCGAGGGCCTTCTGGTCGACGGTGTCCGCCTCGACCATCGCGGCGAGGGTCGACGGGTACGCGCCGGCGGCGAGGTACAGGTTCTGCGCCTCGGGGCTGAAGATGAACTCCTGCCAGAGACGGGCCGCCGCGGGGTGCGGAGCGTCGACGTTGACGGCCTGGTTGTAGTAGCTGCCGACCGCCGAACCGGGGAGGACGGTGGTCTTCCAGTTGCGCTGACCCTCGTTCTCGGTCGCCGCGGCCAGGTTGTTGTAGCTCCAGTCGATGACGACCGGGGTCTCACCGGACGCGATCGTCGCGGGCGTCGGGTCGAGCGGCAGGAAGTTGCCGGCCTGGTTGAGCTTCTGGAAGAAGTCGACACCGGGCTGGATGTCGTCGGCGGACCCACCGGACTGCAGCGCCGCGAGGTAGACGCCGGCTGCGGCGGCACCCGCCTGGGTCGGGTCGCCGTTCAGCGCGACCTTGCCGGCGAAGTCGGAGCCGAGGAGGTCGTCGAGCGACTTCGGGGCCGGGACGGCGTCCGCGTCGTACCCGATGGAGACGAGGCCGGTGTAGTCGTACACCCAGAGGCCCGTCTTCTCCTTCGAGCCCTCGGGGATGTCGTCCCAGTTGGCGACCTGGTAGGGCGCGAACTGGTCGAGGTTGTCGAGGGCGACGGCGGATCCGAGGTCGAAGACGTCGGGAGCGGTGTCCTGGCCCTGCTGGTTCTTGGCGGCCGTGATCTCCTCGGCGCTCGACACGTCCGGGTCGGCCGAGTTCACCGTGATGTCGTACTTGTCCTCGAACGCGCTGATGATCTTGCCGTAGTTCGCCCAGGTGTCGGGGAGCGCGATGACGTTGAGCTCACCCTCCGCCTTGGCGGCCTCGACGAGCGCGTCCATGCCACCGAAGTCCTCGGCGGAGGTCGCCTTCGTGGCGTCGACGTCGGAGGCGGCTCCGGTGTCCGCTCCGGCGGAGCATGCGGTGAGCGTCGTCGCGGCGAGCGCGACGATGGCGAGGGCGGTCATACGCCTGGTGTTCACGGTTCCTCCAGTGACGTCGGCGGCCGCCCGTGCTGTCGGGCCGTCGGATACCGCGTCCGTCGTCTGGAGGACAAGCTAGGGTCGCCACGTAGCGCGATCGGGACCGCGCGGTGTCTCGCGGGTGAACAGTGCCCTTCGACAGGCTCAGGGACCGGGGGTGGACTCAGGGACCGCCCTTCGACAGGCTCAGGGACCGGGGCGGAGCGCGACGGGGCCGGGGCTGCGCGCGAGGCGCTCCTCGAGACCGGCGCGCACCTCCGGCCACTCCTCCGCGATCACCGAGAACAGCGCGGTCGTCCGCCAGGTGCCGTCCGCCCGCTGCTTGTCGCGTCGGATGAGGCCCTCGAACGTGGCCCCGAGCCGCAGGATCGCGGTGCGCGACCGCTCGTTGCGCTCGTCGGCCTGGATCTTCACCCGGCCGAAGCCCGCGTCGAAGGCGAGGCCGAGGAGCAGCAGCTTCGTCTCGGCGTTGACGGCCGTGCCCCACACGCGCGGGTCGTACGCCGTCCAACCGAGGTGGGCGGCCTCCCCCGGCTCGTCGAAGTCGCCGAGCGTCGAGGTGCCGACGAGGAGCCCGTCGTGCTCGCCGCCCACGAGCCGGATGACGTAGGTATTGCGCACGCCGGTCGTGAAGTATCGGTCGGCGAAGACGTCGAACTCGGCCTGCGTCGTCGGCAAGCCGTCCGGTCCGCCGCCGTACCCGCCGGCGAACACCTCGGGGTGCGCGATCGCCACGAACAGCTCGGGATAGTGCGAGCGGGCGAGCGGTTCGAGTCGGATGGTCCGGCCGTCGATCGGTCGGGGTTCGGGGCGTCGTGCGGTCACCGTTCCACCGTATCCGCTGGCGAGCGTCGCGCGAGGACCGGTCTCGCGATCAGGCGAGGATGAGGCAGGTGGGCGACCCGGCGTCGAGGGTCCCGAGCAGCGTCGTCGGGACGCCCGTGCGTTCGTCGAGTCGGAAGCTCGCGACGCTGTTCGACAGCTGGTTCGCGACGTGCAGGAAGCGGCCCGACTCCCGGTGGTGGCGCGGCATCGTCCCGCCGCACTCGACGTCGGCCACGGCCTCGACCCGCGAGCCGTCGCCCGTCACGCGCAGGGTGGCGAGGCGATCGCTCCCCCGGACCCCGACGTGCAACTGCTCGCGCGATGCGGCGAGGCTGATCTCGGCACCCGTGTCGCCCTCCGACACCCCCTCCGCGGGCGCGACCGTGGCCGCCAGGAGGTGCCAGTGGCCGTCCGTCCCGTCCACCCCGAGGGTGAAGACCTCGACCGAGTACTCGGTGATGACATGGAGGTGACCGCTCGGGTGGACGACGAGGTGCCGCGGACCCGTGCCGCGCGGGAACACGACGGTGTGGTCGAGGACCAGTCGACTCCCCCGCAGCTGCCAGATCCGGACCGTGTCGTGGCCGAGGTCGGTGGTCGCGATCCGGCCGTCGGGCAGGAGGGCGGAGGCGTGTGCGCGGGACGGCCGGGACGGCAGCGCCTCGCCGACGGCGGCCTCCAACGCGAGGAGCGTCAGGGCGTCCTCACCGGCGTCCGCGGCTTCGGCGGCGAGTGCGGTGGGCGAGGCCCACGGGTCGACGGACGACTCTCCGAGCCGCGGGTCCCCTCCGAACGCCGCGTTCTCGGCGAGGGGCACGGACACCACCCGACCGTCGCCGTAACAGCTCGCGACGAGCAGGTCGGCGCCTGGGACGGTCGCGACGTGACAGACGCCGTCGCCCGCCTCGAGGGGCTTGCCGAACGGCGCGAGGCCGAACTCGCCGGAGCGCTTGAACGCCTCCACCGCGCCGGTCGACTCGCTGGCCGCGTAGACGATCGGGAGCGTCGGGTGCAGCGTCAGGAACGACGGTGACTGCGCCTCCGAGGACTGCACCTGCCGGAGGGTCCCCGCCTCGTCCTGCCGCAGCAGGCTGATCCCGGCACCGGTGCCGTCGGCCTCAGCGGTGTAGGAACCGAGGAGGAGGTAGGGGGTGTCGTCGCTCATCCCCACAGTCTCCCACCTGCACCGACGCCCACCGATGTCGGATCAGCTGGAGCGGCGGGCTCGGACCCCGGCCGCGTACTCCTTCGGACTCATGCCGATCGCTTCCCTGACGATCCGGATGAGCGTCGCACGCGTGATGCCGAGGGCGTTCGCGAGGGTGACGAGCGAGAGGTCGGGGTCGTCGTCGAGGGTCGCCAGGGCACGCCGGACCCGTGGGTCGAGCGTGCCGGTGTCACGCGGGGGACGCACCGCCGGCCGTGCACGGACCTCGCCGGTCGAGAGTTCCTCGACCGGCGGGAGCCCTGGCAGGGACGGCTGACCGGATTCGTTCACCACGGCAGATGCGACGCTCGTCCTCGGCTCAGTCGACGAGGTCGTGACGCACGACGATCGCGTCGCGGCCGGGGCCGACGCCGATCGCGGAGATGCGCGAACCACTCATCGACTCGAGCGCCAGCACGTAGTCCTGCGCGTTCTTCGGCAGGTCCTCGAAGCGGCGGACACCGGTGATGTCCTCCTGCCAGCCGGGGAACTCCTCGTAGATCGGGACCGCGTGGTGGAAGTCGCTCTGCGAGACCGGTACCTCTTCGACCCGCACACCGTCGACCTCGTAGGCGACACAGACCGGGATGGTGGCGAGGTCGTCGAGGATGTCGAGCTTCGTCAGGACGAAGTCGGTGACCCCGTTGATGCGGGCCGCGTACCGGGCGATCGGGGCGTCGTACCAGCCGACGCGACGCGGGCGTCCCGTCGTCGTGCCGAACTCGAAGCCCTTCGAGCGCAGGTAGTCGCCGGACTCGTCGAACAGCTCGGTCGGGAACGGACCGGCACCGACGCGCGTGGTGTAGGCCTTCACGATGCCGATGACGCGGTCGAGGCGGTTCGGGGCGACACCGGAGCCGGTGGCCGCGCCGCCCGAGGTGGCGTTCGAGGAGGTGACGAAGGGGTAGGTGCCGTGGTCGACGTCGAGCATCGTGGCCTGGCCGCCCTCGAAGAGGACGATCTTGCCCTCGTCGAGCGCCTCGTTCAGCACGAGCGCGGTGTCGGCGACCATGGGGCGCAGGCGCTCGGCGTACGCGAGCAGGTCGGCGACGATCTCGTCGACCGTGATCGCCCGGCGGTTGAAGACCTTCACGAGGAGGTGGTTCTTCTGGTCGAGCGCGCCCTCGACCTTCTGGCGCAGGATGTTCTCGTCGAAGAGGTCCTGGATCCGGATGCCGACCCGGTTGATCTTGTCGGCGTAGGCCGGGCCGATGCCGCGGCCGGTGGTGCCGATCTGACGCTTGCCGAGGAAGCGCTCCGTCACCTTGTCGATGGTGCGGTGGTACTGGGTGATGACGTGCGCATTGGCGCTCACCAGGAGGCGCGAGACGTCGATCCCCCGGGCCTGGAGGGCCTCGAGCTCGTGGAACAGCACCTCGATGTCGATGACGACACCGTTGGAGATGACGGGCACGACGCCGTTCGTCAGGATGCCGGACGGCAGGAGGTGCAGGGCGTACTTCTCGTCGCCGATGACGACCGTGTGCCCCGCGTTGTTGCCGCCGTTGAACTTCACGACGTAGTCGATGCGGTCACCGAGCAGGTCGGTGGCCTTCCCCTTGCCTTCGTCGCCCCACTGGGCGCCGACGATCACGATTGCTGGCATCTGGATGCCGCCCCTTCCGGATTCTCGTGTGCCCGGCGGACCCCCGGAGGAACCCAGCCCTGACAGGCCGGACGCCCACCCTCTGCGGGCGGGCGTCTCGTGCACGCACCCCTCCATCGTACCGGAGCCGGGTCTCGGGCATCGAGTTCCGGCCGGCGCTCGATACCATGATGGGATGCTCAGGCCCCGGCCGGCCGTTTCGCACGCCGATCGCCCTCGACGACCGACCTCCCGACCGACCGAACGGAATCCATGACCTCCCTGCCGCGCCTCGTCGCCTTCGATCTCGACGACACCCTCGCCCCGTCGAAGTCCGCGCTCGACCCTCGCATGGCCGAGCTGTTCGTCGCACTCCTCGAGCGCACCTCCGTGTGCATCATCTCCGGTGGCCAGATCGTGCAGTTCCAGAACCAGGTGCTCGACCGCATCGGCGCCGCCTCTCCAGAGGCCCTCGGCCGCCTCCACCTCATGCCCACCTGCGGCACGCGCTACGACCGCTTCGACGGCACCGCGTGGACGACGGTCTACCGCCACGATCTGAGCGACGACCAGAAGGCCCGCGCGATGGGTGCCCTCGAGACCGAGGCGAAGCGACTCGGCCTCTGGGCCGAGGAGACCTGGGGCCCGATCCTCGAGGACCGTGGTTCGCAGATCACCTTCTCCGCACTCGGCCAGGCCGCACCGGTCGCCGAGAAGACGGCCTGGGACCCGGACGGCGCCAAGAAGGAGTCGCTGCGTTCCGCGGTGCAGGCGCTGCTGCCCGACCTGGAGGTGCGCTCCGGCGGATCCACCTCGGTCGACATCACGATGGCGGGGGTCGACAAGGCCTTCGGCATGACGCGGCTCGCTGAGCACACCGGCATCCCGCTCGGGGAGATGGTGTTCGTGGGAGACCGCCTCGACGAGGGCGGCAACGACTACCCCGTGCTCGCCCTCGGGGTGCCGTCGGTCGCCGTCCACGGATGGCAGGACACCGCGGCGTACCTTGAGTCGCTCGGCCTGTAGGTCGTCGGTCCCTGAGCCGCGCTCCGGTCCCTGAGCCTGTCGAAGGGCTAGTCGGAACCGAGGATGACGATCGCCGAGGTGGGCGGAGCCGCTGCGGCGACGAGGTACTCGATCTCCTCGGACGCCGTCGGGTCGGCCTCGCGCAGGAAGGTGTCGAGTCGCTCGACCTCTTCCGTCTCGCCGATCGCCTTCGCGGAACGGCGCAGGGCGTAGAGCGACCGCAGCACGCCGCGGTTCGGGGCGTGCGACCACGGGATCGGTCCCTGGCCGCGCCAGCCGGCGGCACGCAGGGAGTCGAGGCCCCGGTGGTATCCGACGCGCGCTGCCGCGTAGCCGGGGATCGGGGACTGCGGGTCGTGGACCGCGTCGGCGAGCAGGGCCCAGCCGAGCGATGAGCGCGGGTGGGCTGCGAGGAGCTCGGCCAGCGCTTCGATCGAACCGACCGCCGCGTGGAACTCGGCGTCGGTGGCGCTGTCGTCCGGCAGCAGTGTCGGAGGGGTTGCCATCAGATTCTCACCGGTCATCGTTCAACCATAGCTCCGTTGCCGGAGCCCGGCGTGGGAGGAAGCTGGCAGCCGTCGCTGAGAGCTCGCCGCATGCATCCTCGACTATATTGCACACCGCTGTGCAAGATAGTACGATCGCTGTCATGACCACCACCGAAGTGCCGCCGAGCCCACCCCGGGCCCCGCGCCGCGACGCCACCGAGAACCGCGTCGCCCTGCTCGAGGCCGCCCGCCTGGCCCTCCGCAGCGATCCGGACGCGAGCCTCGAGACGATCGCCGCGGCCGCCGGTCTCACCCGCCGCTCGGTCTACGGCCACTTCGCCACCCGCGACGAGCTCGTGAACGCCGTCGTCGTGGCGGGCGCCGAACGGGTGGCCTCGTCGATCACGGCCGTCCGCGGCGACGACCCGCTCACGACGATCGCGCTCATCGGCGACGTCCTCTGGGCGCAGGTGGACCACGTGCGCATCATGGCGCCGCTCGCCGTGCGCGGCCCGCTGCGCGCCGTCACGGCTGCGGCCCTCGAACCGGTCCGCACCCTGCTCCTCCGCACCGTCCAGGCCGGGATCGCCGACGGGTCCATCCGTCCGGACATCGACGCCGACATCCTGGCCCGACTCGTCGAGAGCACCGCGATCGGCGTCCTCGAGGAGGCGAGCCGCTCCGAACTCTCGACCGACGCCGGTCGCCGACTCGTCATGCTCGCCACCCTCGGCGCGGTCGGCCTCTCCTGGCAGGACGCCGGCGCCGTCGCCGACCGCGCAGCCACCCACACCCACGAGGAGACCACCCATGCGCGTTGAACTCGACGGCGTCTCGAAGGGCAAGGGCGGCATCGTCCTCGAACCGACCTCGCTCTCCTTCCGGACCGGTGAAGCGACCTTCGCCCGCGCCGAGACCGAGCAGCGCCCGACCGTCCTCGGTCTCATCGCCTCCGGGCGCATGAAGCCCGACACCGGGACCGTGCTCGTCGACGGCACGACCGACCGCAAGACGATGCGTCGCACGATCGCCCTCATCGACGCGCCCGACGTCTCCGAACCCGCCAGCGGCGTCGCGGTCGCCGGGGTCGTCGCCGAGGAACTCATGTTCGCCGGTCGTGCGAGCCACCCCTTCGCCGTCGCGAGACTCCTCGACTCCCTCGGCCTCGCCTCGCTCGCGAAGCAGCCGATCTCCACCGTCGCGCCGACCGAGCGTGTGCGGCTGCTCACCGAACTCGCGGTCCTCCGCGAGGACGTCACCGCGATCGTCCTCGTCTCCCCGGACCGGCACGGCGGCGATCCACTCGGCTGGTGGACGATCGCCCGCCGACTCGCCTCCCGGGGCTACGGCGTGCTCGTCATCGCCGGAGACGCCTCCGCCACCGCGATCAACGCCATGTCGTACGCCCCCGTCTCCGAGAACGCCACGGACGAACTCGTCCCCCTCTTCCAGCAGGACTGGTCATGACGCACCGCGTGCGCCGACCCGACCCCGCCTTCCCCTCCGTCAGCACCACCCGTCCCCAGAAGGACCTCCTGTGAAGATCTTCGCGATGATCCGCGCCGAACTCTCCCGCCTGTGGGCCACCCCCATGTCGCGCCTCGCCCTCGTCGCCCTCATGTGCGTGCCCCTGCTCTACGGCGGCCTGTACCTGTGGGCCAACCAGGACCCGTACGCGAAGCTCGACCAGGTCCCCGTGGCGCTCGTCGTCGAGGACTCCGGTGCGCCGGCGACCGACGACACCACGGGTGACGCGACCGGTGAGACGGAGAACTACGGCGACGACATCGCCGAGCAGCTCATCGAGGACGGTTCCTTCGCCTGGCACGAGGTCAGCGCGGCCGACGCCGCTCGGGGGGTGAACGACGGGACGTTCGACTTCAGCGTCACGATCCCCGCGGACTTCTCGACCTCGCTCACCTCCGCGTCCGGCGACGCCCCGCGGCAGGCGACGGTCCAGCTCACGACGAACGACGCGAACAGCTACCTGGCGACGACGATCGGCGAGCAGGCGGTCAAGCAGATCAAGGCGACGATCGTCCAGACCGTCAACCGCCAGGCCGCGGGCCGGTTCCTCATCGCCCTCGACACCATCAAGACGAAGCTCGTCGACGCCACCTCCGGTGCCACGCAGCTGGCCGACGGAGCCCAGCAGGCCTTCGACGGCGCCGGGACCGCCCAGGCCGGCGCGGCGACCCTCGCGTCGGGCACGGCGCAGATCGCCGCAGGTACGGCCAGCCTGCCTGCCCAGACGGACCAGCTGGCGTCGGGGGCCGAGCAGGTCGCCACCGGCACCTCGACGCTCGCCGGCAAGGGCGACGAGGTCGGTGCGGCCGCCCAACGGCTCGTGAACTCGATCCCCACGGCACGCGCGCAGATCGCGCAGACCCTGACGGAGAACGGCTTCACGCCCGAGCAGATCGCCCAGGTCCTGGCCCTCCTCGACCCGGTCGCGGCCGACGCCACCACGGCGAACGAGCGGGTCCAGACCGTGGTGTCGCAGGTCGACCAGTTGAACAGCGGTGCCCAGCAGGTCGCGGGCGGCGCCAGGACCCTCAGCAACGCCATGCCAGCACTCGCCGCCGGGACGCAGCAGGCCGCGGACGGCGCAGCATCACTGCAGACCGGCCTCACCACGCTGCAGACGGGCCTCGGCACCCTGCGCGACGGCATCGTCACCCTCCGCGACGGACTGCAGTCGGGTGCCGACGCGATCCCGGCGACCACGCCGGACTCCCGCACGCTGCAGGCCAAGACGATCGCCGACCCGGTGAAACTGACGAACGCCTCGGTGACGAGCGCGGGCACCTACGGCGCCGGCCTCGCGCCGTTCTTCGTGAGCCTCGCCGCCTGGATCGGCATCTATGCCCTCTTCCTCATCGTCAAGCCGGTGTCACGCCGCGCGATCACCGCCCTCCACAGCCCGATCAAGGTGACGGTCGCCGGCTGGCTGACACCCGGCCTGCTCGGCACGATCCAGATGGTCGCCCTGTTCGGCATCCTCGCGGGCGCCCTCCACTTCGAGGTCCACAACCCGCTCGGCACCTACGGGATGATGGCGCTCGCCTCGCTGACGTTCGCGGCGATCATCCTCACCCTGAACGTGTGGTTCGGCAGCGTCGGCCAGTTCCTCGGGCTCGTCCTCATGGTGGCCCAACTCGTCACCGCCGGTGGCACGTTCCCCTGGCAGACGTTGCCGGCGCCGCTCGCCGCGCTGCACCATGTGCTCCCGATGTCGTACGCCGTCGACGGGATGCGGCAGCTGATGTACGGGGGCCGGATGGACGCGGCACTGCAGGACGCCGGAGTGCTGCTCGCGTGGCTGGCGATCGCGCTGAGTCTCTCCGCGATCGGGGTCACGCGGATGACGCACGCCCGCACCCTGCGCGATCTCCGCCCCAGCCTCATCGGCTGACGACCAGACGGAGCGCGCG
>NZ_JARVSB010000005.1:0-164757 GCF_030209365.1 Plantibacter sp. ME-Dv--P-095 | reverse complement strand
TCTCGGACAGCTGTCCGAGAAGTCGTGGTACACTGGCCTGAATGCCTCGCACATCAGGAGTATCCGCCCTCGGTGTCGAGCAGTCCACCTCCGGCCGTCCCACGAGCCTGTCCGTCGAGCGTCTCGCTCCGGTCCTCAGGGTGACGGGCGATCCTCGCGCCGAGCGGACGCGCCAGACGATCTTCGACGCCGTTGCGACCATCCTCGCCGGTCGTCCGGAACGCGTGTCCGTCGGCGACATCGTCCGCGTCGCCGGCATCAGTCGCAGCTCGTTCTACGCGCACTTCTCGAGCCTCGACGACCTCACCGCGGCCTACCTTCGCCTGCAGTTCGCGGGGCTCACCGCTCCCGCCACCACGCGACCGGTCGGCGAGCGGGCGAGCAGCCGCGAGCGCGCCGAGGACGCCTACCGTCGGCTGGTCGGCCAGCTCCTCGAGGACGCACCGCTCTACTCGAGCGTGCTCGAGCTCCCCGTCGCCCGTGCGGTCTTCGACGCGCTCGTCGGTGAACACGCCGACCACCTGGTCGCCGCCTTGCTGCAGCGCACCCGGGTCCCCGCCGGCATCCCGGTCGAACTGGTCTCAGCGTACGTCGCCGGCGGCACGCTGTCGCTCGTCGACGGTTGGCGACACGGCCGCATCGACGTCTCCGACGACGAACTCGTCGACTCCCTGGTCGCCCTCCTGCCCGCGTGGCTGCTCGAGGAACGACCCACCGGTGCATCGCCGCCGACGCAGACCCCCGAATCATCCGGCAGCTGAACGCGCCGGAGCACGACGACGCCGGTGCGAGAGCGCCGGTGACGACCTGAGAAGAGAAGAGGAACCATGCAGTTCATCGTTGGAGAGACCCTGGTCTACCCGCACCACGGAGCGGTCACCATCACCGAGTTGTCGAAGGTGACGATCAAGGGTGTCGAGCAGGACGTCATGACGCTCCGCGTGCACACGTCCGAGCTCACCATCAAGCTGCCGATCGCGAACGCCGACCTCGTCGGTGTCCGTGACGTCATCGACCACGACGGCGTCCAGGCCGTCTACGGCGTCCTGCGCGAGCCGTTCGTCGAGGAGCCCGGCAACTGGTCGCGCCGCTACAAGGCCAACCAGGAGAAGATGGCGAGCGGCAACGTCCACCGCGTCGGCGAGGTCGTCCGCGACCTGTGGCGCCGCGACCAGGACAGCGGTGTGTCTGCCGGTGAGAAGCGCATGCTGCAGAAGGCCCGCCAGGTGCTCGTCTCCGAGCTGGCCCTCGCACAGGCGATGACCGACGAGGAAGCCTCCGCCGGCCTCGACGAGGTGCTCGCCTCCTCGATCGCGACGCCAGAGGCCGTCGCAGCCAAGTAGTTCGGTTCCAGCAGAGCGCCCCTCCGGACCGGAGGGGCGCTCTGCTGCATCACGGGTCGGACGACGGCGCGGGTGCTCCGTCGGCGCGGAGAACGTCGCAGTCGATGGCCTCGGGTCAGTTGCCGCCGCCTGAGACGATCGCCAGGACACCGACGATAGCGATGGCGATGATCGGACCGAACGACAACACCGTCTTCGCGATCGTCCAGGCGCGGTTCTCGCGCTCGGGAGCCGGTAGTTCAGCCGCCGAGACGTACACCGGAGCCTGCTCGCCGTCACCGGAGGCGGCGCCGGTCAGCTGGAGGACCCGCGAGTCGTCCCAGGCGCGGCCGTCGAAGTGGACCTGGCGTTCGTCGTCCGTCGGGTGGGGGTACCAGCCGGCGGCTTCCGTCTGCGCCGGCTTGTCCCGCTGGAACCGCAACACCCGTGACTCGCCCCAGGCCTCACCGTCGAAACGGAGTTCCTTCGTCGGGTCGTCGGGGTTCGGGTACCAGCCTGCGGTCGTAGCCATTGATCCAGTATGACAGCGGGATCCGCCCTGCCGAGACCCAGCGATCGACGGCAGAATGGAGACAATCATGACGACGACACCGCGACCTCGAGCCCCCCGCCCGCAGACGATCCTCGAGGTGGTCCGCACGGCCTGGATCACACCGCACCTGGTGCGCCTCACTCTCGGCGGACCCGGATTCGCCGATTTCCAGCCCAAGGACGCCACCGACAGCTACGTCAAGCTGTACTTCGCGAAGCCCGAGCTCGGCCTGGAGCCGCCGTACGACCTCACCGCGTTGCGAGCGACCCTCGCGCCGGACGACCTCCCCGTCACCCGCACCTACACCGTGCGGCGTGTGGACACCGGAGAGCGCACCATCGACATCGACTTCGTCGTGCACGGCGACGAGGGGCTGGCCGGACCGTGGGCGGCGGCCGCCCGACCGGGGGACCGCGTCGTCCTCGCCGGCCCGGGCGGTGCCTATCGCCCCGATCCGACCGCCGACTGGCACCTGTTCGCCGGAGACGAGTCCGCGGTCCCGGCGATCGCCGCAGCACTCGAGGTCCTGCCGCCTGAAGCGACGGGGCTCGCGTTCATCGAGATCGGTGGCCGCGACGACCTCATCGAGCTCGACCGCCCGGCGGGTGTGCAGCTCATCTGGGTCGGGCGTGCCGCTCGCGACGAGTCTGCGGCGGCCCTCTTGGCCACCGCCATCGCCGGTCACCCCTGGCCCGCCGGCCGCGTCCAGGTGTTCGCGCACGGAGAGCGCGAGTCGATGAAGGCCCTCCGCGAGTTGTTCCTCGCCCAGCGCGGGCTCGACCGATCGCAGCTCTCGCTCTCCGGGTACTGGGCCTACGGCCGGACCGAGGACCGCTTCCAGGCGGAGAAGCGCGAACCGATCGGGGTCGTCCTTCCGGCCTCGTGACGCTGGCGCCGACGAATCGTCAGTGCGACGGATCGGCCGGCTTGTTCCTCGACCTCCGGACCCGGGACGGTCGTTCGACCCTCGCTCGGATGTCGGGCGGGACGAGGTCGAGCAGTTGATCGCGTCTGAGGGGCAGATCAAGCAGGCTGAGCTTCATCCTGCCCTTGCGGGAATGCCGGCTCGGATCGAGTCGGACGACGTTCGCCGCATCGCGGACCAGCCGGACGGAGACGACCGCACCGCCGGCGACGTCCGCCAGCACCTGGCCGTCGATCTCCACCGCGGCCTGCTTCGTCGCCGCGCCGATCGAGAACTGCAGGCGCTCGGCCGGGCCGAGGATGAACGAGCGGTCGATGCCGGACATCGGTGCCACCGGCGTGACGACGGTGGCCGCCACGGCGGGGGAGAGGACCGGACCGCCCGCGGCGTAGTTGTAGGCGGTCGAACCGGTCGGGGTGGCGACGACGATCGCGTCGGCCTTGAAGTACCCGTACGCGGTCCCGTCCACCGCGAGGTCGGCCATGACGACCCCGGTCCCGGGCCGGCGCGCGATGGAGATGTCGTTGAACGCCAGGAGGTGGGTGACGTCGTCGCCGGTGGTGATCGTGACCTCGAGACCGTGGTGGGGCTCGAGCGAGAACTCGTGGTCGCTGACCCGCTGCAACGCCGCCGCCAGCGCGGTCGGCTCGACCTCCACGAGGAAACCGACGTTGCCGTAGTTGACGCCGAGCACCGGTGCCGACCTGCCGGCCAGCAGGCGCATCGCTCCGAGCATCGTGCCATCGCCACCCATCGCCACGGCGACGTCCACCGACGAGGCGAAGGCGTCCTCGTCGAGCAGCTCGACGTCGTCGCCGAGGCGGTTCGCCTCCGAGCGGAGGCCGACGAGGCGCGCGCCGTGCTCGAGTTGCCAGGCGCGGAGGATGCGGACGGAGTCGTCGATGTTCTTCGTGGGGTGGGTGATGAGGCCGATCGTCATCGACGGCCCGGCCGGATGCTTCGTGCGAGTGGTGGTCACCCGACGAGCATAGGCCGACCGCCTGACAGCCGGATCGGGAGGTGCGGCGGTTGTGGAACGGCCCTGTGGAGACGGGCTGCGTCGCTCGATCGACGTTTGGGATACTGGAGGGCACCGTCCACCGTGACCCTCGCGGGACGAGGTGCGCGGAGGAACCACATGAGCGACACCAGCGGCCAGATCGGGCGACCACTGCGGACCGGGCGACTGAAGACCACGCTGCTCGGCGTGCTGGCTGCGCTCGTCGTCCTGGTGCTCGGATTCGTGGTGTGGACGCAGATCGTGATGCCGGGGACCCGGTCCGCCGCGCTCGAGGTGTGGGAGGACCCGGCCGTCTCCGTCACCGACGTGGGTGACGCCATCGTGCTCGCACCGACGGGCGATGCCGAGGTTGAGGCCTCGGGGACGGGGCTCGTCTTCATCCCCGGAGCGAAGGTCGACCCGTACGCCTACCTCCGCAAGCTGTCCGGTGTGGTCGAGGAGGCGGGGGCGACGGTCGTGATCACGAAGCCGACGCTGAACCTGGCCTTCTTCGATCAGCGCTCCCTCGAGACGTTCACCGCGGCGGCTCCCGACGTCGACACCTGGTTCGTCGGCGGCCATTCCCTCGGTGGCGTGCGGGCCTGCCAGCTCGCCGAGGACCCGGCGGTGGCCGGCCTGGTGCTGTTCGGCAGCTACTGCGCGAACGACCTCTCGGAGGCTTCGCTCGCGGTGCTGAGTCTCTCGGGCAGCGACGACGGTCTGAGTACGCCTGAGAAGGTCGCCGACGCACGCGTCCGCCTTCCGGCCGACGCGACGATGGTCGAGATCGACGGTGCGAACCACGCCAGCTTCGGCGACTACGGTGTGCAGCCCGGCGACGGCGAGGCGGCCATCTCGAGCGATTCGGCGCGCGCGGCGATAACCCGCGAGTTGGTCCGGTTGCTCGGCTGACCCCGTCGTCGGGGTTCAGGTCGTGCGGTACCGGTCCGTCGGTGGTCAGGCCTTCGGGACCGGAGGCCCGACGACGAGGAGCGCGGTGAACACGGCGACGACCGCGAGGCCGCCGACGACCAGGAGCAGGACGGGGTGGCGGACGAGCCAGCGGGTCGCGCGGTCGAGGACCCGCTGGTCCCGCGGGTCCGAGCTGGCCTCACGTCGCCAGGCGCCGTCGAGTCGACCCGTGCGATCCGCCCAGATGTCGAAGGGGATGGTGGCGTAGGGCACGACAGCGCTCACGAGACCGGTGAGGATCGTTCCGACGCTCCAGCGTTGGTTGATCCCGATGAGGAGCACGGTCGCGCCGTAGACGAGGAACACGAAGCCGTGGAGTGACCCGCCGATGCTGACGCCGAGCTCGGTCGTCTTGGTGCCGTACTTGAGGATCATCCCGACGATGAGGAGGGTCCAGGTGATCGCCTCGGCGATCGCGATCAGGCGGAAGAGGCGGCGCGGCGACACAGGGGCTCCAAGGCTCGGGGTGCAGGTCTTCCAGCTTGTCAGGGACGGCTGGGAGGGGCCTCCCAGGGAACGTCGCGTTCTGGCACCCTGGAGTCGTCGGGAATAGTCGCCACACGGACGAGGTTCTCCGATGTGTATGCAAACGTATACAACCGTCGCGATCGCCCGCGGCGAGCCATACGACGTTGGAGAGCCCCATGACCACATCCCTCGAGTTCGGCATCGACACCTTCGGTGACGTCACGGTCGACGCCGACGGCACGCCGTTGTCACAGGCCCAAGTCCTCCGGAACGTCGTCGAGCAGGGGGTGCACGCGGAGGCGGTCGGCCTCGACTTCATCGGCGTGGGGGAGCACCACCGGGAGGACTTCGCCGTCTCCTCACCCGAGATCGTGCTGGCGGCGATCGCCGCGAGGACCGAGCGCATCCGCCTCGGATCGGCCGTCACGGTGCTGAGCTCCGACGACCCGGTCCGCGTCTACCAGCGGTTCGCCACGCTCGACGGCATCTCCGGCGGACGCGCGGAGGCCATCCTCGGGCGGGGTTCCTTCACCGAGTCCTTCCCGCTCTTCGGGTACGAGCTCTCCCAGTACGAGGAGCTCTTCGAGGAGAAGCTGGAACTCTTCGTCGCGATCCGCGAGCAGGAGCCGGTCACGTGGTCGGGGAAGACGCGTGCGCCGTTGCGCGAACAGTCGGTCTACCCCCGGGTGGAGCACGGCAAGCTGAAGACCTGGGTCGGTGTCGGCGGGAGCCCGGAGTCGGTCGTCAGGACGGCTCGGTACGGACTGCCGATGATGCTCGCGGTCATCGGCGGCGGGCCGCTCCGGTTCGCGCCGTTCGTCGACCTGTACCACCGCGCGCTCGCCCAGTTCCAGCTGCCGACGCAGCCGGTGGGGATGCATTCGCCGGCTCACATCGCCGAGACGGACGAGCTTGCGCAGGAGCAGTTGTGGCCCCACTACCGGGCGATGATGGACCGGATCGGTCGTGAGCGAGGGTGGAGCCCGATGACGCGTGGCCACTTCGAGCAGGAGGCCGGTCCGGAGGGTGCGCTGTTCGTCGGATCGCCGGAGACCGTCGCGCGCAAGGTGGCGACCGCGGTCGACGGCCTCGGTCTGTCGCGGGTGGACCTGAAGATCAGCAACGGTTCCCTGTCCCACGAGCACCTCATGGACAGCATCGGGCTGTACGGCTCCGAGGTCGTCCCGCGCGTGCGTGAGCTCCTGGCGGACAGCTCGGCCGCCTGATCCGGTCCGTTCGGAACCCGCGTCCCGACCGCCTCAGCGGGCGGCCGGGACGCGATAGGGCATGCTCAGCCGGAGGACGGCGCCGCCCTCGGGCGCGTCGCTCGCTGCCGAGCTGACCCGGAGGGCTCCGCCGAAGGCGGCTGCGCGGCGGTCGAGCTGGAGCAGACCGCCGGCCGGTTCCGCACCGTCGAGGAGCCCGGTGCCGTTGTCGAGCACCCGCAGCTCGACGGTCCCACTCGCCGCCGGAGCACCGTCGTCCTGCGACGCCGGCGTCGCGATCCGCAGCTCGACGACGAGCCGGTCCGCCGCACCGTGGGTCAGCGCGTTCGTCACCCCCTCTTCCAGGGTCCGCACGACCACGGCGCGTTCCGCCGTCGTGAACACGTTGTCGATCGGGTCGTCGAGGAGGCGGAACTCCGGCGAGACGTCGAGGGTGGTGGTGATCGACGGCGGCAGGCGCTGCAGGATCGCGCGGATGCTCGGTGCGATGCCGACCTCGAGCAGTGGTGGGGACAGCAAGCGGCTGAGCTCTCGGACGTCCCGTTCGCGCACGGTGTGGAGGTCCTCGCCGAGTGACCGCAGCCGCCGGGTCGCGTCGGAGACGGCTGCAGCGCCGTCGCGTTCGAGCGCGGCCGTGACGGCGGCGAGCTGCGCGCTGATCAGCACGAGGTGCTGCTGGAGGGTGCCGTGGAGGCCTTCGGCGACCTCGCGCTTCACGCGCAGCTCCTCGCTCTGCAGCGATTGGAGGGCGACGTCGGCGCGATGGCGTTGGTCGGCGTGGGCACGTTCCTCTTCGCGTGCGCGCCGTCGTGCCGCGCTCAGACTGAACCCGAAGGTGGCGCACACGGCGAGGGCGATCGCCGTGGTCCCGGTCTCGACGAGGACGGTCTGCAGGCTCGGATCGCGGTAGACGCCGAGGAGGAGCTGCAGGCCGCTGCGCAGCAGGCCGGTCGCCAGCGCGACGAGGAGGACACCGGCGAGCACCTTCGGGCGCCACCACTCGTGGAGGGAGGGACCCCATCTCGACCAGAGCAGCAACGCGAGCACGATGATCGCAGCGCTCAGGGAGACGAGGTTCGCGGTGACGCGCTCCACGAGCATGCCGCGGGTGCCGCCGGGCGCGACCCACGTGTAGATGTAGACGCTCTGGAAGGAGACGGCGAGTCCGAAGACCGCGGCCATGGCGCCGCTTGCGGTGATGAAGGCCCGACTGTCGCGCCAGCGCTCGGCGCGAGCGGTGAGGGCCTCCTGGGTCATGGCTCCATTCTGACCTGCCGCGTGGTGCGACGGCGGCATCTCCGGGCGGAAGTCGGGAGCTTCCCCCTCGGACGACGAGCCGTTCATCCGGGATACTCGGACCATGCACCACCAGCCGCAGCCCGACCGCTCGTCCGCCGTCCCCGTGGTGGGCGCGGCGACGCTCGACGTCGCGCCGGCCGTCCCGCTCCGGGTCGGAGTCGTCGAGGACCAACCGCTGCTCGGCGGGATGCTCGCCGATCTGCTCCGGGGGACGCCGGGGGTGACGTTCGTCGGTCATGCCGCCACCGTCGCCGAGGCGCGGGGGACGTTCCTCCCCGGGACGGTCGACGTCCTGACGATGGACATCGAGCTGCCGGACGGCAACGGGGTGAGTCTCGGCGTCTCGCTGCGTCGCGCCCAGCCGGGTCTCGGGATCGTCCTGCTGTCGGCCTACGACCTGATGGACATGCTCCTCGAGATGCCGGCAGACGTCAGAGACGGCTGGAGCTACCTCTCGAAGACCTCGTCCCTCACCCGCGACGTCCTCCTCGAGGCCATCCGCGTCTCGGCGCGCGGCGAGACGATGTTGGACCCGGAGCTCGTCGACCGCGCGCGGCCCCGTGCGGGTTCGAGCCTCGAGTCGCTCACCGATCGCCAGTACGCCGTCCTCCAACTGCTGGCGACCGGTCGCTCGAACACGGGGATCGCTACCCGGCTCGGGATCGCCGAGAAGTCGGTGCAGAACCATCTCACGGCGATCTACGCCGCGCTCGGGATCGAACACGACGCCGCGAGCAACCCGCGGGTGTCCGCCGTGCTCGCGCTCCTCGCCGAGTCAGGACGACTCGCCTGAGCCGGGGCGGTCGACCGCTCACCGGCCCCGATCCGGCACCTCGAGGTCGTCGACGGCGCGGTCCGGACGCCAGCCGCGCCAGACCGGATGCCTGAACCGGCCGTCGGGGGTCCATTCGCTGAACCGCACCTCACCGATGAGGACGGGATCCAACCAGTTCGCGTCGGCGGCATCGGCCGGTGGCACGCCCAGCAGTGACGTCGACGAGCGCGCCAACCGTTCGAACCGCACGGCGGTCGCGGCGAGCTCCCGGTCGGTGAACCCGCTGCCGACCCGCCCGGCGTAGTGCAGGAGACCGTCGGGCCCCGGCACGCCGAGGAGGAGCGATCCGATCCCACTCGTGCGCCCACCACGTCCCGGTCGCCAGCCCGCGACGACGACCTCCTCCGCCCGCTCATGCTTGAACTTCATCCACGTGCTGCTCCGTCGACCCGGCCGGTAACGACCGTCGAGTTCCTTCGCGACCACCCCCTCGAGCCGGAGCGCCCGGCTGACCTCGAGTGCATCGTCCAGGGAACCGTCGATCCGCGGCGGAACCTGCACGACCGCACCGGATCCGACCGTCTCCTCGAGGAGTTCGCGGCGCTCACGGTAGGGCAGTCCCGTCCGGTCCTCGTCGTCGAGGGCGAGGAGGTCGAACACCAACAGGCGGACCGGCGTCAGCCGGCGCTCCCGATCGACGTCGCGGTCCGAGGTCAACTGCATGCGTCGCTGCAGCAGCGAGAAGTCGGGACGGCCGTCGGCCCCGGACGCGACGATCTCGCCGTCGAGGACGACGTCGCGATCCCCGAATGACGCCCCGAGCTCCTCCACCACCTCCGGGTAGGCCGCGGTCAGGTCCTTGCCGTTGCGGCTCGACAACCGCACCCGCCCCGTCGCACCGTCGATGCTCGCGATCGCACGGATCCCGTCCCACTTCATCTCGAACGCCCACGACCCGTCGTCGACGACCTCTCCGAGAGCGGCCGGGCTCGCGAGCATCGGAGCGGGGACCTCGCGCGAACGCGCCACCGGCGGAGCCGGCGGATCGCCTGGAGCGCGCATCCGGTGGATGAGCCAGGAGGGCGCGTCCCGCCCGGAGTCGCCGGCGGTCCGGATGAGCGCGAACCGTGCCGGGCGCTCCAACGGACCACCCGGCCGCCCGTGCAGGGTCGCGATGACCTCGTCGTCCCGCCACTTCTCCAGCTCGTAGGTGCCCGCATCCCAGATGGTCACCTCGCCCGCCCCGTACTCGCCGGCCGGGATGGTGCCCTCGAAGCTGCCGTACTCCAGGGGATGGTCCTCGGTGCGGACGGCCAGACGGTTGCTGATCGGATCCGTCGGGACACCCTTCGGCAACGCCCAGGACACGAGCACCCCGTCGTGCTCGAGTCGGAAGTCATGATGCAGCTTCCGTGCTTCATGCCGCTGGATGACGAACGACGGTGCCGTCCCCGCAGCCGACGGTGGCGGGGACGCCTCCGGAACCGGCTCAGGCGTCCGCGAAGCATCGCGTTTCCGCCGGTACTCCGAGAGTCGATCCTCGTGCTCCGACGGCCTGATCGTGATCGACGGACGGGGATCGCCGAGCACCGACAGCGGATCGACACCGTCGGCCAGCCGTTCGAGCACCTCCGGGAACTCCAACTGGGAGAGCTCGGGATCGTCGAGCTCGTCCCACGACCGCGGCGCCGCGACCGTGGGACGCAACCGACCCCGCAGGGAGAACGGGGCGATCGTCGTCTTCGACCCGTTGTTCTGGCTCCAGTCGACGAACACCTTGCCCCTGCGTCGATCCTTCGCCATCTCGCTCACCACGAGCGTCGGCGCATCCGCCGCGAGCGCCCGAGCGAGTTCATGCGCCACGAGCGACACCTCGTCCGAACGCTGCCGACCGTCCAACGCCGCATAGAGGTGGATCCCCTTGCTGCCACTCGTCACCGGGACCGGTTCAAGCCCCATGTCGACCAACACCGCGCGTGCCATCCGAGCGACCCCGGCGCACTCGGCGAGCGACACCCCCTCACCAGGGTCGAGGTCGAGCACGAGCCGGTCGGGAGGACGGCGCTCGCCGGACCGGTCGAACCGCCACTGCGGCACGTGCAGTTCGAGCGCGCCGAGCTGTGCCAGCCAGGTGAGCGTCGCGAGGTCGTCGACGACCGGGTACTCGTTCGTGTGATCGCTGTGCTCGATGGGGAGACGCTGCACCCAGTCCGGCGCCGACGCGCCCAGGTCCTTCTGGAAGAAGCCGGACTCCGGCGCTTCGGCCGTCCCGACACCGTGCACCCAGCGTTTCCGGGTCACCGGTCGGTCCGCCACGTGCGGCAACAGATGCGGTGCGACGGCCGCGTAATAGGCGAGGACCTCCGCCTTGGTCGTGCCCGTCGCAGGATAGAGGACCTTGTCGAGATGGGTGAGCTGGATGCGCCGACCGTCGACGGTCACCCACTGCGCCCGCGCGCCGCCGGAGCTCGTCCTCGCCATGGCGCCCAGCCTGCCGTCCGAGCCCGTCAAGGGCTAGCCCTTGACGCCGGTCCGGGTGTCTACTGGTGCGATTGACGGCGTGGGCCGACCCGCCGACGGACAGGAGAGGTCATGCGCGCGATCTGGAAGGGCGCCGTCACGTTCGGTCTCGTCAACGTCCCGGTGAAGGTGTACAGCGCGACGGAGGACCACGACCTCTCGCTGCACCAGGTGCACGACGCCGACGGCGGGCGTATCCGGTACCAGCGCAAGTGCGAGGTCTGCGGCAAGGTCGTCAGCTACGACCACATCGACAAGGCCTACCAGGACGGCGAGCAGACGGTGGTCCTCACCGCCGACGACCTCGCGTCGCTCCCCGAGGAACGCAGTCGCGAGATCGAGGTGGTCGAGTTCGTGCCGAGCGACGACCTCGACCCGATCATGTTCGACCGGAGTTACTTCCTGGAACCGGACTCCTCCTCCTCGAAGGCCTACGTCCTGCTCCGGCGGACGCTCGAGGAGACCGACCGCACGGCCATCGTGCGGTTCGCCCTCCGCCAGAAGACGCGACTCGGCGCCCTCAGGGTGCGCGAGGACGTCATCCTCCTGCAGACACTGCTGTGGGAGGACGAGGTCCGCGAGGTGCGGTTCCCGGCCCTCGAGGAACGAGTCCGCATCTCCGCCAAGGAACTCGAGATGTCGGAGGCGCTCGTCGAGTCCTTCTCGTCCCGCTTCCGTCCCGACGCGTTCGTCGACGAATACCAGGCACAACTCCGGAAACTCATCGATGCGAAACTCGAGCAGGGCGACGCCCTCGACACCGCCGCCACCTTCGGCGAGCAGCCCGAGCCCGACGACGACACGGGTGCCGAGCCGATCGACCTCATGGAGGTGCTGCAGCGCAGCATCGACCGGCAGCGAGGTGGGAAGGACCCGAAGGCCGACACCGGGTCGAGTGGTTCCTCGAAAGCCCCCTCGTCGAAGACCACGACGTCGAAGAGCACGACCTCGAAGCGCAGCACGTCGAAGCGCAGCACGACCAAGGCCGGATCGTCGAAGGACGAACCGTCGTCGACCCCGGCCAAACGCAAGAAGAGCGCCTGATCCACCTCCCACCGGTCGGAGGAGCGCGACCTCCGGGGAAGCCCTCCTCCACAGCGACCACGCACCGGCCGGCCCACCCACCATCGCCACCGCAGCGACCAGCCGTCGGCGGCTCCTGACAGACTTGCCACATGTCCGACGTCAGCGCGCCAGCCCCCACCCACCACGAAGCCACCACCACCGGGTCGGTCGCTGAAGCGACGGCGGCGCTCGCCGCTCTGACGGGCGTTCCGGGAGCCCGGTTCCACGATGGCCAGCTCGAGGCGATCCTCGCCCTCGTCGACGAGCACCGTCGCACCCTCGTGGTGCAGCGCACCGGTTGGGGCAAGTCGGCCGTGTACTTCATCGCGACGGCGCTGCTCCGTCGGCGGGGTGCCGGTCCGACGCTGCTCGTCTCACCGCTCCTCGCCCTCATGCGCGACCAGGTGGCCGCGGCGGCGCGTGCCGGTGTTCGGGCGGTCGCCATCAACTCGGCGAACGCTCATGAGTGGGACGACGTCCGCGCGCAGCTGGACGCCGACGAGGTCGATGTGCTGCTCGTGTCGCCCGAGCGGCTCAACAATCCGCGCTTCCGCGATGAGCAGCTCCCGACCCTGGTGGCTCGAACCGGCATGCTGGTGGTCGACGAGGCCCACTGCATCTCCGACTGGGGTCACGACTTCCGCCCCGACTACCGGCGGCTGGCCGAGCTGATCGGTCGTCTGCCGGTGGAGGTCCCGGTCCTGGCGACGACCGCGACGGCCAACGCCCGCGTCGTCCGCGACATCGCCGAGCAGCTCACCGCACCAGCCGCTTCCGGCTCCACGGCGGCAGAGGTCCTCACCATCCGCGGTTCCCTCGCGCGGGCGTCCCTCCGGCTCGGCGTGCTCCGGCTCCCGGAGTCCAGGGACCGCCTCACCTGGTTGCTCAGCCACTTGGACGGACTCACGGGGTCCGGCATCATCTACACCCTCACCGTCTCCGCCGCGGAGGACACCGCGCGGCTGCTGCGCGAGGCCGGTCACGAGGTCCGGGCCTACACCGGCCGGACCGATCCCGACGAACGCGAGGAGTCCGAGCGGCTCCTCAAGGAGAACCGGCTGAAGGCCCTCGTGGCGACGAGTGCGCTCGGGATGGGCTTCGACAAACCCGATCTCGGGTTCGTCGTGCATCTCGGCGCGCCGTCATCGCCGGTCGCGTACTACCAGCAGGTCGGGCGAGCCGGGCGCGCGACGGAACACGCCGACGTCCTGCTCCTGCCCGGAGCGGAGGACGAGGAGATCTGGCAGTACTTCGCGACCGCGTCGATGCCTGACGAAGCTCGGGCCACGGCCGTCCTCGACGCGCTCGACGATCGGCCACGGTCGACCCCGGCACTCGAAGCACTCGTCAACCTGCGCCGGACCCCGCTGGAACTGCTGCTTAAGGTGCTCGACGTCGACGGCGCCGTGCAGCGGGTCGCCGGGGGATGGGTCTCCACCGGTGAGCCGTGGGTGTACGACCGCGAACGGTACCGCCGGATCGCCGAGGCGAGGGTCGCGGAACAGCAGGCGATGCTCGCCTACGAGCGCGGCGAGGAGTGCCGGATGCTCGTGCTCCAGCGCGAACTCGACGACGCGACCGCCGAACCCTGTGGACGCTGCGATCGGTGCGCAGGTGCCTGGTTCCCCACCGAACTCGACAGCGCAGCGGCCGCCTCGGCTTCCGAGGCGCTCGGGCGGGTCGGTGTCGAGCTCGAACCTCGAGCGCAGTGGCCGACGGGTGCCGGCAAACTCGGCGTCACCACCGACGGAGCACCGGTCAGCGGCCGCATCTCGCTCGAGGATCGTCTGGAACCGGGCCGGGCGCTCGCGCGCTTGACCGATCTCGGCTGGGGCGGCGTCCTCCGTGAACTCTTCGCCGCCGGCGCGGCGGACGCCCCGGCGTCCCGCGCGGTGATCGACGCGAGCGTCCGGGTGCTCGCCGACTGGCCGTGGGCGAGGCGACCGGCCGCGGTCGTGAGCGTCCCGTCACGATCACGTCCGCAACTCGTCGACTCGGTCGCCCGGGGTATCGCCTCGCTCGGACGACTGCCCTACCTCGGTGAACTGGACGTCGTCGGCGACGGCCCTCGCGGAGGGCCCGGCGGGAACAGCGCCTATCGGCTCGCCGGCGTCTGGGACGCGTTCAGCGTCGGTGCCGAACTCCGCACACAGCTGGCGACGCTCGAGGGCGCGCCGGTGCTGCTCGTCGACGACCGGGCGGACAGCCGATGGACGCTCACCGTCGCCGGACGGGCGCTCCGGCTCGCGGGCTCCGGCCCGGTCCTCCCGTTCGCCCTCGGCATCGTGGGCTGAGCCCCGTCACCCCTCGTGGAGGCTCGACCGCGTGTCCTTCGCGAGGTGCTTCGGCAGCAGGAGCGTGCAGACGAGACCGACCACGGCGGCCGCCGCGCAGATCGCGAAGCTCAGCCGGAACGCGTCGGCGCTCGGCGTCGTGACGGCCCCGTCCGTGACGACCTGGGAGGCCAGGATGGCGCCGATCACCGCACTCGCGATCGTGGAACCGAGCGTCCGCATGACCGAGTTGAGCCCGTTGGACGCCGCGGTCTCGCTCGGCGGGACGGCGCCCATGATCAGCGTCGGCATCGCCGCGTACGCGAAGCCCACGCCGAAACCGACGGCGGTCGCCGTCAGGACCGTGTGCCAGACCTCCGTCATGAGGCCGATCGCGACCGCGTAGCCGATCGCGATGATCGCGATACCGATGAGCAGGCTCAGCCGCGCACCCTTCGCGGCCGTCAGCCGAGCGGCGACGGGCGACATCGCCCACATGATCAGACCGCTGGGCATGAGGCAGAGACTCGCGATGAGCATGTCCTGCCCGAGCCCGACCCCCGTGCCCACCGGCGCTTCGAGGATGCCGGGGAGGACCACGGTGCTGCCGAAGAAGGCGAATCCGACGGTGATCGACGCGAGGTTCGTGAAGAGCACCGTCCGGCGTGCGGCGATCCGCAGATCCACGAGCGGGCTCGAGGAACGCACCTCGAAGCAACCCCAGAGGAGCAGGACGACGACCCCGCCGATCAGGCACGCGAGCGTCCCCACGCTCGTCCAGCCCCACTCGTTGCCCTTCGAGACGGCGAGGAGGATCGGCACGAGTCCGGCGGCGAGTCCGATCGCCCCGATCCAGTCGAAACCGCCCTCACTCCGCAGCGTGCTCACGGGGACGAAGCGGGCCACGAGCAGGAATCCGACCAGTCCGAGCGCACCGGCCACCCAGAAGAGCACATGCCAATCCAGGAACTGTGAGATGACGGCTGAGATCGGCAGGCCGACGGCTCCACCGATGCCGAGCGTGGCGCTCACGAGGGCGACCGCCGGACCGAGCCGCTTCGCATGGAGCACGTCGCGCAGGATGCTGATGCCGAGCGGGATCACGCCCATCGCCATACCCTGCAGGGCGCGAGCGATGATCAGCGGCACGATCGTTGACGAGAACGCAGCGAGCACCGAGCCGGCCATCATGATCCCGAGCAGGATCAGGACCATCCGGCGCTTCCCGTACAGGTCACCGAGACGACCGGAGATCGGCGTCGCCACCGCAGCGGAGAGCAGGGTGGCGGTCACCACCCACATGCTGTCCGAGGCGTGCACCCCGAGGATCGTCGGGAGGGACGGCACGAGCGGGGTGACGAGCGTCATCATGAACGCCGCGACGAGGCCGGTGAACGCCAGGCTCGCCACGACCGCCCGCTCAGGGAGCGGCTTGCTGAGCGCAGCGCGCTCCTCGTCGCTGAGCCACGGTCGCTCCTGCGTCTCCGGTCCGTCGTCATGGTCGTCGGGCTGCGCTGAATCCTGCGTCACGGGTCCTGTTCCTGTGGAGAGTGGATGCGGCCGGAGCCACTCGGAGTCGAACGCCCGCGCGCGGCCTGGCATTCCCGTCTCCCGGAACCGATCGTCCGCGGGGGCCGTGCGCGACTCAGCGGGGCAGCCGGGGGATCGCCGCGACGAGCTGCCGCGTGTACGCCTCGGCCGGCCGGTGGAGGACCTGAGCGGTCGACCCCGCCTCGACGACCCGCCCGTCCCGAAGGACGACCGTGCGCTCGCACAGGGCCGCGACCGTGCCGAGGTCGTGCGACACCATGACGAGAGCCAGACCGTTCGAGGCCCGCAACTCGGCGAGGAGCTCGATGATCTGGATCCGGGTGCTCATGTCCAGGGCACTCACCGGCTCGTCGGCCAGGAGGAGTCTGGGGTTCGGGACGATCGCACGAGCGATGGCGATCCGTTGGCGTTGGCCGCCGGAGAACTCGTGCGGGTAGCGGGACGCGGCCTCGGGAGGAAGACCGACCGCTTCGAGCGCGTCCGCGGCTCGGCTCACGGCCTGCTCCGCCGAAGCCAGCCGCAAGGAGCGGAGTGGCTCTGCGACGATGCGGCCGACGCGCTGCCGTGGGTCGAGCGAGGAGTACGGATCCTGGAAGACCGCCTGCACGGATGCGCGGAAGCCTCGGACGCGGGCCTTGTCCCGCGGATCGAGCTCGCTGCCGTCGAATCGGACGGACCCCGTGGTCGGACGGTCGAGGCCGAGCAGCAGTCGGAGGAGGGTGCTCTTCCCGGCGCCGGACTGGCCGACGACGCCGACCGCCTCACCGGCGCCGACGGACAGGGAGACGTCGTCGAGCGCGACCTGGCCACCGCGGTACCGGAAGCCGGCCGCGTCGAGCTTTAGGATGGGCGCAGCGGCGTCAGGGCTCGATCCGTCGATCATCGCGGGTCCTCCAGTGCGTCGTCGATCGCGCGGGCGCTGGCGACGAGACGCCGCGTGTCCTCGTGCTGTGGGGCCGTCAGCACCTGCGCGACGGGGCCGCGCTCGACCGCTCGACCCGAGCTGAGCACGATCACCTCGTCGACCATGGTCGACACCACGGCGAGATCGTGACTGATGAACAACAGCGCCATGCCCCGTTCGCGCACGAGCCGGTCGAGGAGCGACAGCACCTCCGCCTGCACGGTGACGTCGAGTGCGGTGGTCGGCTCGTCGGCGATCAGGAGCTGCGGTCGTCCGGCGAGGGCGATGGCGATGGCGACGCGCTGTCGCTGGCCGCCGGACAACTCGTGCGGAAACGACGCGGCGATGCGGGCCGTGTCGGTGAGCGAGACCTCGGTGAGCGCCGCATCCACGGCATCCCGCAGTCGGTCCCGACGGAGCCCGAGGTGTCGTCGGAGCGGTTCAGCGAGCTGAGCGCCGACGCGCATGAGCGGGTCCAGGGCGGTCAGCGGCTCTTGGAAGACGAGTCCAGCGACCCGGCCGCGGAGGGGACGCAGGGAGCGGTCCGTGGCGCCGATGACCTGCGTGCCGGCCAGCTCGATGCTGCCGCTCGCGGTGAGCTGGTCGTCGAGCAACCCGATCGCGGCGAGGGAGGTCAGCGACTTGCCGGACCCGGAGCCGCCGATGAGACCGAGTCGGTCGCCGGCGGCGATCATGAGGTCGAGGTCGTCGACGAGTGGCCGCTCGGTGGCGTCCGATGCTCCGCGCCGCGTACCACGGGTGATGGTCAGGCCGGTGATGTCGAGCAGGGCCGTCATGCGCTGCGCCTCCTCGTCGGATCGCCGAGATCGCGCAGGCCGTCCGCGATGAAGTTCACGCCGACGACGAGCATGACCACCGCGACACCGGGTGCGATCGCTCCGATCGGTGCCGTCGTGACCGTGGCCTGTGCCTCCTGGAGGAGCCGTCCCCAGGAGGCGTTCGGCGGCGGAGCCCCGAGGCCGAGGTAGGACAGGCTCGCCTCCGCGAGGACGGCGATGCCGAACTGCAGGGCGAGGTTGACGCTCAGCGTCGGCCAGATGTTCGGCAGCACGTGCTGGCCGATGATGCCGGGCCAGCTCGTCCCGGCCGTGCGCGCGGCGACGACGTACTGTTCGCCGAGGACGCGCTTCGTGAGGATCCTCGTGAGCCGGGCGACGATGGCGGACATGGCGAGCCCGATCGCGACGATGGCGGTGCCGAGCGAAGCGCCTTGGGCGGCGACGATCAGCATGGCCAACAGCAGGACGGGGAAGGCGATCACGACGTCGAGGGCGGCGGAGATCGTGTCGTCCAGCCAGGCGGCCGCGAACGCCGCGGCGAGACCGACGGCGATCCCGATGACCGCCCCGACCGCGACGGCACCCGCCCCCGTCACGAGCGCGATGCGGGCACCGATCATGAGTTGGGTGAAGAGGTCTCGACCCAGCTTGTCCGTGCCGAGCCAGTGCGTGCCGCTCGGTCCTTCGAGACGGCCGCCTGCCGTGTCCGTCGGCGCGAAGGGCGTCCAGAACAGGGAGACGAGCGCCAGCGCGGCGATGACACCGACGAGGACCAGCCCGACCGTGAGGGTCACGGAGCGTCCGCGGCGTCTCCCGCCCCGCTCGGGGGCTGTGGCGGCCGTCCGGGCGTCGAGGTCGCTCATCGGAGCCCGCTCCCGGCGATGGAGGTGCGCAGGCGCGGGTCGATGAGGCGCTGGGCGATGTCGGCCAGGAACCCGGTCACGAGGACGACGAGGGTGGACACGAGGAGGATGCCCTGGATGTTCGGGTAGTCGTGCTGCTGGATCGCCGTGAGGAGCATCGACCCGAGTCCCGGCAGGCTGAAGACGCTCTCGACCACGACGGCCCCGAGGAACGTGGTCGCGAGTTCGATCCCGAGGATCGCGACGACGGGGACGGCCGCGTTGCGGACGCCGTGCCGGAGGAGCGCCTCGCCGAGTCCGGCACCCTGCGCCCTGGCGGAACGGAGGAAGTCGCTCCCGAGCACGTCGAGCGTGGCGGAGCGGACGTACCTGGTGATGGACGCGCTCATGACGATGGCGATGGTGATGACCGGGAGCGCCAGACTCGTGAGTGCCGCCGCCGGGTCTGCCCAGTCGTCGCGCGGGAACCCGCCGGACGGGAACAGGCGGAGCGTGACCGCGAACACGCTCACGAGGAGGATGCCGACCCAGAACACCGGCACCGCGATGCCGAACTGCGACAACCCCGACAGGGCGATGCCGTACCACTGGTCGGCTCGGAGTGCGGCGATGACGCCGGCCAGGCTGGCGAGCACCACGGCGAGGAGGAAGGCGAGGAGCGTCAGCGGGACGGTGACCTGCAGGCGCGAGGCGATCTCAGGGCCGACGGGGAGACTGCTCACGAAGGACGAACCGAGGTCGAAGGTGAGGACGCCACCGAACCAGGCCAGGAACTGCTCGCCGACCGGCCGATCCGCCCCCACCTGCGCACGCGCCGCCTCGATCTGCTCCTGCGTGGCGTTCACCGAGAGCAGGGCGTTCGAGGGGTCTCCCGGCAGCAGCCGGAGCAGGACGAACAACACGGTCATGGCGACGAGGAACGACACCACCAGGAACGCGGATCGACGCAACAGGTAGGGGAGCATGGTGGACCTCAGCGTAGCGAGGCCGGGCCGACCGGGCGGCTCCGGTCGGCCTCGGCGACGACTACTTCCGGACGATGTCCGCGACGAAGAACTGCGAGTTCAGGCCGTTCACGCCGTATCCCGACACGTCACTCGCGGCGACGACGATCTGGGGGTAGAGGTACAGCCAGACGCTCGCGGCGTCCTCGGCGATCTGCTCGTTGACGAGCTTCAGCTTCGCCGTCTGCTCGTCCGTCGTGGTCGCCTGCTCCGCCTCGGAGACCCACTGCGTCACCTGGGGGTTGTCGTAGCCCCAGTAGAAGTCGGGGTTGCCGTACCAGACCACGTCGCGGTCGTTGACGTGCTCCTGCAGCGTGGCCTGGAAGTCGCGCTCCTTGAACACCTTCGAGTACCACTCGTCCGCGCTGATCGTGTTGATCTTCACGGTGATGCCCACCTTGGCGAGCTCGCTCTGCAGGAACTCGGCGACGGCCGGGTGCGGGTCGTAGCTCGGCGTGTCGAGCGTGAACGTGAAGCCGTCGGCCAGGCCGGCCTCGGCGAGCTGCTGCTTGGCCAGCTCGGGGTCGTAGGGGTTCACCTGGGTGAGGTCCTCGTACCACGGGTCCGTCGGCGGGACCATGGACCCGATGAGCGTGCCGTAGTCACCCCAGATCGACGACAGGAGCTTCTTCGTGTCGATCGCGGAGTAGACGGCCTTCCGGACGAGGGCCTGGTCGAACGGGGCGACGCGGTCGTTGAAGGCCAGGAGCTCCTTGGTGGTGGAGTCGCCGTCGGAGACCGTGTAGTCCGCGTTGTCGGTGAACTGCGTCAGCTGGTCGGGGCTCTGCACGCTCGTGATGATGTCGATCTGCTTCGTGACGAGGGCGTTGCTCAGCGCGGTCGCGTCGGTGAAGTAGGTGAAGACCACTTCAGCGTTCTTGGCGGGGTCCCCCCAGTAGTCGTCCCAGCGCTCGAGGCTCAGGGTGCTGCCGCGCTTCCACTCGCCGAGGGTGTACGGGCCGGTGCCGTCCTCGGAGGTCTTCAGGTCCTTCGCGGTGTCGTTCACGATCCAGACGTAGCTCAGGTTGTACAGGAAGGAGATCGAGCGCTCGGAGAGCGTGACGACGACGGTGCGGTCGTCGGGGGTCGCGATGTCGGAGACCACGGCGAAGCTGCTCTTCCGTGCCGACTGCGAGTCCTCGGCCGTCACGGCTTCGATGCTCGACTTCACGTCGGCCGAGGTGAGCGGGTCACCGGAGTGGAAGGTGACGCCGTCCTGGAGCGTGAAGGTGTAGGTGAGGCCGTCGTCGCTCACGGTGCTGTCGGCGGCGAGCACGGGTTCGACGTCGCCGTCGTCGGTCAGGCGGTAGAGCCCCTCGTACACGTTGCCGGTGAGCGCTTCGGTGACGCCCTGACCGCCGCCGCCGGTGTTGCTGAGGTTCTGCGGCTCGTAGAGGGAGCCGACGGCGATGGTCGCGTCGTCACCCGTCGCGGAACTGCTGCTCCCGCCGGCGCAGCCCGCGAGCGCGACGGCGGTGGCGACGGACAGGGCGACGAGCCCGATGGTTCTCTTCACGGATACTCCTGTGGTGTGGGGGTGGTGATGCGGGAGGTGCAGCTGATGGGGTGGGGCGTCGTGCCGTCGGTCAGACGGCGTAGAGGTCGAAGCCGTCGCGGAACCGCACGAGTCGTTCTCCGGCGCGGACCTCAATGGCGAACCGGTTCTGCGCGGGTGGCATCGGACAGTTGTACTGCACCGAGAAGCCGCACGGCGGCACGAAGGCTCGGTTGAAGTCGAGGACGACCTTGCCCTCGGTGCCGAACCCGCCGTCGTCCGTCCGCTCGACGAACAGGAACCGGCCTGCACCGTAGGTGCCGGTCTCGCCGTCGACGCCGTTCGTCGCATCGCCGAACACGAGGAGGAGGGTGCCGCCGTCGTCGAAGGCGCTCATCGTGTACGTCGTCCCGTCTCTCGTGAACGTGATGTCGCCCGGGACGACGAGCTCGCGCGAGCCGCCGTTGTCGCGGATGTGCTCGAAGGGCACGGTCCGTGAACCGTCGACCGGCGTGAAGTGGGCCGTCTGCACCCAGGAGGGGTCGTACGGGAAGACCGGGACGTCGATGAAGGCCTCGACGGCCGGGGCTGCGGCGTCCCACCGGCGGATGCCGACCTCGTCCGCGCCCGTTTCGAGGTGGGTGCGGCGGAGGGTCGTCACGGTGACCCCGTCCGCCTGTTCGGCCGCGATGGCCGCCGCAGCCTCGTCGAGGGTGGCCGGTGTCTCGTCGGGGAGCCAGCGGGTCTCCACGAGGGCGAGGTTGCCGAGCGGCGCCGTCACAGCTGCGAGACGGTCGTGCCGCCAGGCGTCGTGCTCTGCGGTCGCGTCGTGGTGCGGTGCGGTGTCGATCGGCATGTCTCGATTCTCCGGATGACGACGGGCGGGTCCCAATCGTGTGTCCTTCGGAGTCCAGCACGGTTCGGGTGTGAAGTATTCCCGTCACGGACCGAGGAGGTCGCGGCGGTCTGGGAGGATGTCCTCATGAACGCCACGCTCGTCCGCATGCCAGCCGATCGACTGCGGGGGTGGATGCTCGCGGCGAACGCGCAGTACCGCCTCGAGCGCATCGAGGCGGGGGAGACGGAGGCTGAGGCCACGGCGAAGGCCGCCCAGTCGCTCGCGGAGACGTTCCCCGCCGGTCGCCTCCAGGTCGGCCATCTCGTCTTCGAGGTCGTCCTCGACGAGACGGCGGTCGGTGTCCTCTGGATCGGACCCCGCAGCACGAGCCATCCGGACGAGTGGTGGGTGTGGGACGTGGAGATCGACGAGCCCTTCCGCGGACGGGGGCTCGGTCGTGAGGCCATGCAGCTCGCCGAGACGGCTGCCAAGGAGCAGGGGGCGAAGACGCTCGGGCTGAACGTGTTCGGGTTCAACCGCGTCGCGCGGGGGCTCTACGAGTCCCTCGGGTACGAGACGATGGCCGTCCAGATGCGGAAGGCGCTCTAGCGGGTCTCCAGCCCGTCGATGAGTTCGGTCATGACGCGGTCGGCGAGTGACGGCGGCCTCGGGTGCCCGTCGCGGGTGGTCTGCGGCGTGGTCGCGCGGTCGAGGGCGAGGACCTCGCCGTGGAGGTGCTCCATCTTCGCGTCCAGCCGTGAGGCGGCCTCCGCGGCGTGCTTGAGCTCGGCGAGCAGGGTGTCGGGGACGGCCTTGTCGTACTTGTAGTAGATCTTGTGTTCGAGACTGGCCCAGAAGTCCATCGCGATCGTCCGGAACTGGATCTCGACCGGGACCTGGACGACGCCGTCCGACATGAACACGGGCACCTCGACGATGACGTGGAGGCTCTGGTACCCGTTCGGCTTCGGGTTCGCGATGTAGTCCTTGACCTTCACGACGGTGATGTCCTGCTGACTGGTGAGCAGCTCGAACACCTTGTAGGTGTCGGAGATGAAGCTGCAGGTCACCCGGATGCCGGCGATGTCCGTGATGTGCTCGCGGATGTCGTCGATGTCCTGGCCGTACTGCTTCCGCTCGATCTTGCCGATGATGCTCTCGGGCGACTTCAGTCGCGAGCTGATGTGCTCGATCGGGTTGTAGTCGTGGATCTGCGTGAACTCCTCCTTGAGGATGTTCAGCTTCGTCGTGATCTCGTCGATGCCGAACTTGTACAGCATCATGAACCGCGTGAACTCGTCCTTGAGCCGCTTCAGCTCTTCGAGGTTCTCCGACGACGATGGTCCACTCATGGCTTGTACTCCAGCTCTGTATCCGACGGGCCGACGGCCCGCTCGCACTCTACTGAAACGGCCTTGGAACCACTCTCAGCCTGGAGTGCGTCGACGGGCACGTCCGCACCTCAGTGCTGCAGGGCTGGACGCCGCCGAGCTGAGGCGCGCGCTCGGCGTCCGCTCCCCGTGGTCAGGACCAGACCGACCACCACCCCGGCGACGGCACCGGAGGCGTTGGCCAGGAGGTCGCGGGGATCGCTCACCCGTCCGGGGATGGTGAGCTGCGCCGTCTCGATGGCGACGGTGAGGGTCGCGGCGATGAGGACGGCGAGCCACCACCGGCGTCGACCGAGCAGGAGGAGGAAGAAGACGCCGATCGGCACGAACATGGCGACGTTCGCTCCGAACTCCAGTCGCTCATAGGTGATCCAGGCGGTCGTCTCCCACCGGGCGAGGACGTCGACGATCCGGTACACGAGCGACTCGGTCCGTCCGTCGAACGGTCGGGGGCCGAGCGTGATCATCGCGACGAGTCCCAGGTACACCACGGTCAGGGTGCTGAGGACGGGATGGCGACGGAACATCCGTCAAGCATGCACGAACCACCTTGGCGGTGCGTGAGTGCCGTCTGGACGGTTCCGACGCGGCGGCTGAGCGCTGCCCGACGGCGCGCTCCGTGCCTCAACGGCCTCGCAGTCGTTCGATGTCGCGACGTTCGCGCTTGGTCGGGCGGCCGGCACCGCGGTCACGGACGGCGACGACCTGGCGCTCGGCGGGGGTCGGAAGCGGGGGAGAGCGGTCGATCAGGCACTCGGCCGCCACCTCGGCGCCGACCCGTTTCGCGATGAGGCGGCGCACCTCGACGACACGATCGAACCCGGCCACCCGGAGGCGCACCTCGTCGCCGATGCGGACGGGCTGAGCGGGCTTCGCGCGGTCGCCGTTGACCCGCACATGGCCGGCGCGACAGGCGGAGGCGCCTGCGGAGCGGGTCTTCGTCAAGCGGACGGCCCAGACCCACGCATCGACGCGCACACTCGAGGGGCTCTCCATCCTCTGATGCTAGAGCAGCCGCTCGGTAGACTCGACCCGTGACGGACGGGGTGGGACGAGGGGTTCGACGGACCGGCGAAGACCGCCTGGTCACGATCCCGAACGCGCTCAGCGTCCTCCGGATCCTGCTCGTCCCGGTCTTCCTGATCCTCCTCGTGCAGGGGGAGGACCTCTGGGCGCTCGTGACCCTCGCGTTCTCGGGCGTCACCGACCTCCTCGACGGATGGATCGCTCGGCGGTTCGACCAGATGACGCGACTCGGACGTCAGCTCGATCCCGCGGCCGACCGGCTCTACATCATCGCGGCGCTCATCGGACTCGCCGCGCGTGACCTCATCCCGTGGTGGCTCCTCATCGTCGTCGTGGCGAGGGACGTCCTCCTCATCGGGTTGGCGGTCGTCCTCCACCGCACCGGCACGGGGGTGCTGCCCGTGACCCGGGTCGGCAAGTGGGGTACGGCGCTCCTCTTCATCGGGCTCCCGGTCCTCATGCTCGGCGCGGCGTTCCCCGCCGTGGCGACGATCGCGACGCCGCTCGGCTGGGTGTGTTCGATCGCCGGAGCGGCGCTCTACTGGTGGGCGGGCATCCTGTATCTGTTGCAGACCGTCCGCATCGCGCGTGCCGACCGTTCGGGGCGTCCGCACGGCTCCGGATCCGTCGCGTCACCCTCGTCCGGGCGGCTCGACAGGCACGCCACATCGGATACGCTTGACGGAGAGGAGGTCGACGGTGGCTGAGCACGATGAGAAGTATCCCGCGACCGGGGCGTACACGCCGGGATCCGTCACTGACGGAGCACCGACGAGCGGCTCGGGCGAACGGGAAGTCGACACGACACTCACCTTCGGTGAAGACCTCGGAGCTGCCCTCGCGGCCATCGACTCCGACGTCACCGCTGAGGAGCATGAGGCGATCGCGGCACTCCCTTCGGGGTCGGCGCTGCTGATCGTCCGTCGCGGGCCGAACGCCGGAGCACGCTTCCTCCTCGACGACGACGTCACCACGGTCGGCCGTCACCCCGAAGCCGACATCTTCCTCGACGACGTCACCGTGTCGCGTCGCCACACGGAGTTCCACCGTCACGGCACGGCCTTCGAGATCCGCGACCTCAACTCGCTGAACGGCACCTACTTCGACGGTGTGCGCATCGACAAGGCCATCCTGCGCGACGCCGCGGAGGTCCAGATCGGCAAGTTCCGCCTCACCTTCTACGCGTCGCGGATCGACCTCGCCTCCCAGCTGGGAAGCTAGTGGCGGCAGCCAGCGCGAACGCGCGAAGCGATGCTGCTCCGCTGCTCAGCATCGGGCAGGTCCTCGCGCGGCTCACTCCGGAGTTCCCGGAGTTGAGCAATTCGAAGCTCCGCTTCCTCGAGGAGCAGGGCCTCGTCTCGCCGGCCCGGACGAAGTCCGGCTACCGGAAGTTCTCGAGCGATGATCTGGACCGGCTCCGGCTCATCCTGTCGATGCAACGCGACCACTACTTCCCGTTGAAGGTCATCCGCACGTATCTCGTCGAGGTCGACGCCGGCCGGTCTCCGATGTTCCCGGGCTCGGGGCAGTCGGTCGGCGCACCGTCGATCCACCCGAGCGCCCGCAGGTTCTCCCGGAACGAACTCATCCGTGAGGCCGGAGCCACGCCGATGCTGTTCAACGACGCGGTGAGCGCCTCGTTGATCCTTCCGGCGGAGAACTACGGCGAGGACGTGGCGTCGTTGCTGCGCATCCTGGTCGAGTTGCAGCGATCCGGTATCGAACCTCGCCATCTGCGCGGGTTCCGCGCCTCGGTCGAACGCGAGGTCGGACTGATCGAGAGCGCGCTGAGTGCCGTGTCCAAGCGGAACGACGCCGCCGGGCGCGCCCGTACCGCAGACCGCGCCGTGGAGATCGCGGCGCAGCTCGAGGGGGTACGGTCGAACCTCGTCCGCACCGCGCTCGAACGACACCAATCCTCCTGACGGGCCGTCCAGGGCGTAGACTGCCCTCATCCATCACGGCCAGGTCACAGTTCGGTCACTCGTCACGACACGCCGTCCGTTTCGAACGGATGTCGCAACGTTGGCAGTGGCTGATCGATACCGTGGTGGAAGCGGCCGAGCCGTTCCGACGCCCCCGTCAGGACCACGCAGACCGTGAAGCGAACATCGAGGAGAAGCAGACATGAGTGAACTCAGTCGCGACGGTGCGTCACGATACGGTGACCTCGGGCTGCTGTTCACCGATGGACTCCCGGAACTCGAAGAGGGCCAGGGCTACCGCGGAGCCATCGCTGCCCGCGCCGCCGGCATCAGCTACCGCCAGCTCGACTACTGGGCTCGTACCGGTCTCGTCGAGCCCACGGTGCGCGGAGCATCCGGGTCCGGGACGCAGCGTCTCTACGGGTTCCGCGACATCCTCGTCTTGAAGCTCGTCAAGCGTCTTCTGGACACGGGGATCTCCCTGCAGCAGATCCGCACCGCGGTCGACCAGCTCCGCGAGGCCGGCATCGTCGATCTCGCCCAGACCACGCTCATGAGCGACGGGGCCAGCGTCTACCTGTGCACGTCCAACGATGAGGTCATCGACCTCGTCAGCCGCGGTCAGGGCGTCTTCGGCATCGCCGTCGGCAAGGTCCTCCGCGAGGTGGAGTCGACCCTCATCGAGTTCGACGCGCAGTCGGCCGACCCAATGGATGAACTCGCCGCACGTCGTTCCGCCCGCACCGCGTAACCACCGCTCTCGCGCGGTCCCGCCCCTGGCGCCGTCGCGGCGCTGTGCCCAGCACACCGGTCTCTAGGCCCGTCGTAGGGCCTGCCATCGGTCCCTGAGTCTGTCGACGGGCTCGACGCTCGAGCCGCCGAACGACCATCCACTGGTGCCAGTCGTCGTGCGCGACGACGGCGACGCCGGTGTCAGCCTTCGGTGACGGGCGTCTCGACGGTGGACGTGCTGGTGACGGCCGCAGGCTCCGGGGGAGCGCCGTCGGCGTACTCGCCGACCCGGCCGGTGCGCAGCACTCGGTCGAGGAGCGAGTCGAAGTTCTTCGCCATCTCCTGAGCGGTGTCGCCCGGCCAGACGTGGACGGGCTTCGCCGCGCCCTGTGCCTGCTGCAGCGAGGTGCGCTCGAGGAGCTGCGGGTTGAGGATGAGGGGGCCGAACATGTCGCGGAGTTCCTTGATGCGGAACTGGTGCTCCATGGACTGCGGACGCACCCGGTTGACGATGATGCCGAGCGGCTGGAGCCGGGGGCTCAGCCCGCGACGGATCTCCTCGACGGCGCGGAGCGCGCGGTCGGCGGCGGAGACGGAGAAGAGGCCGGGCTCGGTGACGACGGCCACGCGGTCGCTGGCAGCCCAGGCCGTGCGGGTGAGGGCGTTGAGCGACGGGGCGCTGTCGATGAGGACGAGGTCGTACTCCTCCTCGACGTGTGCGAGTGCCTCTTCGAGTCGCCAGATGTCGCGGATGCTCGGGTGCGGGCCGTCGAAGTTGATCGCGGACGGACTGCCGATCATGACGTCCATCTTGCCCGGGTGGATCTTCGTCCAGCCGCTCGCCACGATCGCCTGCTCGACGATCTTCTTCTTCGGCGAGGTCAGCACATCCGTCACCGTGAGGTGACCGGCGACGTCGACGGCCATGCCGGTCGAGACGTCGGATTGCGGGTCGAGATCCACGACCAACGTGCGGATGTCCTTCGAGAACGCGGCGGAAGCCAGGCCAAGGGTGACGGTGGTCTTGCCGACGCCCCCCTTCAGGGAGCTAACGCTGAGTACATGCACAAGGCTCAACGTTACCGTGACTAGGCTAGGGAATCTCAACGTTTGCTGAGTTGGCTGTTGTGGAAAGGGTTCCATGTTCAGGAAGATTCTTGTCGCCAATCGCGGAGAGATCGCCATTCGGGCGTTCCGTGCCGCGTATGAGCTGGGGGCGAAGACGGTTGCGGTGTTCCCATACGAGGACCGCAATTCGATGCATCGGCTGAAGGCCGATGAGGCCTACCAGATCGGTTCCGAGGGTCATCCCGTGCGGGCCTACCTCGACGTCTCGGAGATCATCCGGGTCGCGAAGGAGTCGGGCGCCGACGCGATCTACCCCGGGTACGGCTTCCTCTCGGAGAACCCCGAGCTCGCCGAGGCCGCCCGTGCCGCCGGCATCACCTTCATCGGCCCGCCGTCGTCGGTGCTCGAGATGGCCGGGAATAAGGTCACCGCGAAGGAGCACGCGATCGCCGCCGGCGTCCCCGTGCTGAAGTCGACCCCGGCGAGCCGCGACATCGAGGAACTGCTGGCGGGGGCCGCCGAGATCGGGTTCCCGATCTTCGCGAAGGCCGTCGCTGGTGGCGGCGGGCGCGGTATGCGCCGTGTCGATAGCGAGGCCGACCTCCGCGGCGCGCTCGAGGCGGCCATGCGTGAGGCGGACAGCGCCTTCGGCGACCCGACGATGTTCCTCGAGCAGGCCGTCGTCCGGCCCCGCCACATCGAGGTCCAGATCCTGGCCAGCGCCGACGGTGAGACCATCCACCTGTTCGAGCGCGACTGCTCGGTGCAGCGACGGCACCAGAAGGTCGTCGAGATCGCTCCGGCCCCGAACCTCGACGAGGACACCCGCCAGGCGATGTACCGCGACGCCATCGCGTTCGCGAAGTCGATCGGGTACGTCAACGCCGGAACCGTCGAGTTCCTGCTCGACAC
Source organism: Plantibacter sp. ME-Dv--P-095 (assembly GCF_030209365.1). Classification (NCBI taxonomy): domain Bacteria; kingdom Bacillati; phylum Actinomycetota; class Actinomycetes; order Micrococcales; family Microbacteriaceae; genus Plantibacter; species Plantibacter sp. ME-Dv--P-095. Next base: position 135,850 of record NZ_JARVSB010000005.1, on the reverse strand, counting down.
CGCCGGTGAGCGCAAGGGCCAGCACGTCTTCATCGAGATGAACCCGCGCATCCAGGTCGAGCACACGGTCACCGAGGAGGTCACCGACGTCGACCTCGTGCAGTCGCAGATGCGGATCGCCGCGGGCGAGTCGCTGACGGACCTCGGGCTCACCCAGGATTCGCTTCACCTGCGGGGCTTCGCGCTGCAGTGCCGCATCACGACCGAGGACCCCACGGCGGGCTTCCGGCCCGACACGGGCAAGATCACGACGTACCGGTCCCCGGGCGGCGGTGGCATCCGCCTCGACGGCGGTACGGTCGCGTCCGGCGCCCAGATCAGCCCGCACTTCGACTCGATGCTCGCGAAGCTCACCTGCCGAGGCCGCACCTTCGAAGCCGCGGTCACGCGGGCGAAGCGCGCCCTCGCGGAGTTCCGCATCCGCGGCGTCTCCACGAACATCCCCTTCCTCCAGGCGGTGCTCGAGGACGACTCCTTCGTCGCCGGAGACCTCAGCACCTCCTTCATCGACGAGCGCCCGCAGCTGCTGCGCGGACACGTCTCGAAGGACCGCGGGACGAAGGTCGTCAACTGGCTCGCGGACGTCACGGTGAACCAGCCGAACGGCTCCCGCCCGCCCGGACCGGACCCGGTCGACAAGCTCCCGTCCATCGACATCACCGCCGACGCTCCGGCCGGTTCGCGGCAGCGGCTGCTCGAGCTCGGCCCGAAGGGCTTCGCCGAGGCGCTCCGTGCGCAGACCGCGCTGGCGGTCACCGAGACCACGTTCCGAGACGCACACCAGTCGCTCCTGGCCACCCGGGTTCGGACGAAGGACCTCCTCGCCGTGGCACCGTTCGTCTCCCGGCTCACCCCTGAGCTGCTGTCCGTCGAGGCCTGGGGCGGTGCCACCTACGACGTCGCCCTCCGTTTCCTCGGTGAGGAGCCCTGGGAACGACTGGCGTCCCTGCGGCAGGCCATGCCGAACATCGCGATCCAGATGCTGCTCCGCGGCCGGAACACCGTCGGGTACACGCCGTACCCCACGGAGGTGACCAACGCCTTCGTGCGCGAGGCCGCCGACACCGGGATCGACATCTTCCGGATCTTCGACGCGCTGAACGACGTGTCGCAGATGCGGCCGGCCATCGACGCCGTCCTCGAGACCGGGACGACGATCGCGGAGGTCGCGGTCTGCTACACCGGAGACCTGCTGAACCCCGCCGAGGACCTCTACACCCTCGACTACTACCTGCGGCTCGCCGAGAAGATCGTCGAATCCGGCGCGCACGTGCTCGCCATCAAGGACATGGCCGGCCTGCTCCGACCGTCTGCGGCGGCGAAGCTCGTCGCGGCGTTCCGCGAGCGGTTCGACCTGCCGGTCCACGTGCACACGCATGACACGCCGGGCGGACAGCTCGCGACGCTCCTCGCCGCGAGCAACGCCGGTGCGGACGCCGTCGACGTCGCGAGCGCCCCGATGGCCGGCACCACCAGCCAGCCCTCGGCGTCGTCGCTCGTCGCCGCGCTGGCGCACACGGAGCGCGACACCGGCATCTCACTGCAGGCGATCGCCGATCTCGAGCCGTACTGGGAGGCCGTCCGGGCGATGTACCGTCCGTTCGAGTCCGGACTCGCCGGCCCGACCGGCCGCGTGTACACCCACGAGATCCCCGGCGGCCAGCTGTCGAACCTCCGCCAGCAGGCGATCGCCCTCGGACTCGCCGACCACTTCGAGCTCATCGAGGACATGTACGCGGCGTCCAACAAGATCCTGGGCCGCGTGCCGAAGGTGACGCCCTCCAGCAAGGTCGTCGGCGATCTCGCCCTCCACCTCGCCGCCGTCAAGGCGGATCCGGCCGACTTCGAGGCCAACCCCGACAAGTACGACGTCCCGGACTCGGTCGTCGGCTTCATGGCGGGCGAGCTCGGCGAACTGCCCGGCGGGTGGCCGGAGCCGTTCCGGTCGAAGGTGCTGGCCGGCCGCTCGGTCGACATCGGGGTCACCCCGATCTCCGCGGAGGACCAGGCCGCTCTCGACGGAGCGTCGGCCGAGCGTCGCTCGACCCTCAACCGCTTGCTGTTCCCCGCGCCGACCAAGCAGTTCGAGCAGCAGCGGGACCTGTACGGCGACCTCTCCGTCGTGGACACGGCCGACTACCTCTACGGCCTCGAGCCGGGCACGGAGCACGTCGTCGAGATCGACAAGGGCGTCCGGCTGTTCGTCGGCCTCGAGGCGATCGGTGCAGCGGACGAGAAGGGCATGCGCACGGTCATGGCGACGCTCAACGGCCAGCTCCGTCCGGTGTTCGTCCGCGACCGCAGTGTCGAGGTCGACGTCCGGACGGCCGAGAAGGCTGACACCTCCGTGTCGGGCCAGATCGCCGCGCCGTTCTCCGGCGTCGTCACGGTGAAGGTCGCCATCGGCGACCGCGTCGAGGCGGGCCAGCCGGTCGCCTCGATCGAGGCCATGAAGATGGAGGCGGCCATCACGACCGCCGTCGCGGGTGTCGTCGAGCGGCTCGCGATCCCGGCCACCCAGCAGGTGGAGGCGGGCGATCTGCTCGTCGTCGTGAAGCCGAACGCCTGATCACCTCCGAGACCGGTCGTGTCCCTCTCCGGAGGCGATGCGGCCGGTCTCCGCTGCCACCACCACCGCCATCGGCCCGGAAGGACCCCACCCGTGACGACACGCCCCATCAGACTCTTCGGTGACCCGGTCCTGAAGGCCCAGACGACCGAGGTCGGCGCGATCGACGACGACATCCGGAGTCTGGTGCGCGACCTCGTCGACAGCGTCGAGCTCCCGGGTCGGGCCGGCGTCGCCGCGACCCAGATCGGCGTCGGTCTGCGGGTGTTCAGCTACAACGTCGACGGCGTGATCGGATATCTCATCAACCCGAGGCTCGTCGAGGTCCGCGGTGAACCCGAGGAGATCGGCGAGGGATGCCTCTCGGTTCCAGGACTCTGGTTCCCGACACCGCGCCATCCGTACGCGCGTGCGGTCGGTGTGGACCTGGACGGTGAGGAGCTGGTCGTGGAGGGCGAGGGCTTGCTCGCTCAGGCGTTGCAGCACGAGACCGATCACCTCGACGGGATGCTCTACCTCGACCGCCTGTCGAAGGAACACCGGCGCGAGGCGATGCGGCAGGTCCGCGAGAGCGACTGGTTCTAGGCGCCCTGCGAGACGCACGACGCGCAGTACTGCGGGCCCGGCGAACGGAGGTCCGGTCGCCGAGCCCGCAGACGGGTCACTTCAAGGACATCCCCTGGGTCTCGGGGGAGCCCGCTCCGAGGTACATGCCCTCGATCGTCTCCGCGAAGTCCTTGAGGATCACGTTGCGCTTGATGCTGAGCTTCGGCGTGAGGTGACCGCTCGCCTCCGTGAGCTCGTCGTCGAGGATGACGAACTTGCGGATCGACTCCGCGCGGGACACCTTCGTGTTCGCCTCGTCGATGGCGCGCTGGACGGCGGCGAGGACGGCGGGGTTCCGTGCCGCGTCCTGAGCGCTCATCGACGCGTCCTGCCCGTTGTTGGCGAGCCAAGAGGGCAGCATCTCGGTGTCGAGGGTGATGAGCGCGCTGATGAACGGCTTCTGGTCGCCGACGACCACCACCTGGCCGACGACCGGCGTCGCGCGGATCGGGTCCTCGAGCGCGGCCGGGGCCACGTTCTTCCCGCCCGCGGTGACGATGATCTCCTTCTTGCGGCCCGTGATGGTGAGGAAGCCGTCGGTGTCGAACGATCCGATGTCGCCGGTGCGGAACCAACCGTCGTCGAAGGCCTCGGCCGTCGCCGCGGGGTTCTTCCAGTACTCCTTGAAGACGTTGATGCCGCGGACCTCGACCTCGCCGTCGTCGGCGATGCGCAGGGAGACTCCGGGCAGTGCGGGGCCGACGGTGCCGATCTTCGACTTCTGCGCGAGGTTGACGGTGGCCGGTGCCGTGGTCTCGGTCAGCCCGTAGCCCTCGAGGATCACGATGCCGAGCGCGTGGAAGAAGTGACCGAGTCGTGGGCCGAGGGGAGCGCTCCCGGAGACCGCGTAGCGGACGCGGCCACCCATCGCCGTGCGGATCTTCGACAGCACCAGCCGGTCGAGGACGCGGAACTTGAGTTTCAACCCGAGCGGGACCGTCCCTGACTCGAGCGCCTTCGAGTAGGCGATGCCCGTCTCGGCGGCCGCGCGGAAGATCTTGCCCTTCCCGCCGGCTTCGGCCTTCTGCTCCGAGGAGTTGTAGACCTTCTCGAACACGCGGGGTACGGCGAGCAGGAACGTGGGCTTGAAGGTGCCGAGGGAGGGGAGGAGCTGCTTGGTGTCGGGCTGGTGCCCCGTCTTCACCCCGGAGTGCACGCACAGCACGGCGATGAACCGCGCGAAGATGTGGGCGGTGGTGATGAACAGGAGGGTCGAGGCGCCGGGAGCGGACACCACGTCCTTGAGCGCGACCGCGGAGTTCCGCGACAGTTCGACGAAGTTCGAGTGGGTGAGCACGCACCCCTTCGGCCGACCGGTCGACCCCGAGGTGTAGATGAGTGTCGCCATGTCCGAGCCCACCGCGAGGTTGCGACGGCGTTCGATCTCGGCGTCGGGGACGTCGACACCGGCGGCGGAGAGCTTGTCGAGGTCGCCGAGGTCGATCTGCCACACGCGCGTCACCTCGGGGAGGTCACCGTGGACCTCGTCGAACCGCGCGAACTGGTCGGGGGTCTCGACCAGGACACTCGTCGCACCGGAGTCGCTCAGGATCCACTGCACCTGGCTCGGCGAACTCGTCTCATAGATGGGGACGAGGAGTGCGCCGGCGAACCAGGCGGCGAAGTCGATGAGCGTCCACTCGTACCGGGTCTTGCACATGAGCCCGATCTTGCTCCCGGGCTCGATGCCGGCAGCGACGAAGCCCTTCGCGAGCGCGACGACCTGTGCGTGGAACTCGGCGGTGGTCACATCCACCCACTCCGAACCACGAGGCACGGCGAACAGTGCGGCGTTCGGTGCAGCAGCCAACCGCTTCACGAGCAGATCGGTCGCATTGGCGGATGGGTCTGCTGCGACGACTGCAGGGACGTCGAACTGTTCCACGGCAACTCCTTCGGTACCAGGTCGGCAAGATGTGGCTCCATCCTAGGGCACCGGTATTCACGCGGTTTCTGTGGCGCGCAGCGGCTCAGTAGACTCGACTGCGGCGTGCGGAGGACCGACGCTCGAGCCGACGGGCTGCGTATGGCAGCGACGTCGGCGACACAGGACAGGGAGACGGCATCGTTATGGCCAACGCGATCGGCATCGACATCGGCGGGACGAAGATCGCGGGCGGTGTCGTCGACGACGAGGGCCGGATCCTCGCGGCCGGGCGCACGCCGACGCAGGCCGCCGATCCCGACGCCATCATCGAGGACGTCGTCGCCATGGTCCGTTCGCTGGACGACGGCAGCATCAGGAGCGTGGGCGTCGCAGCCCCCGGCTTCTTCGACGCCACCCGCTCGACCGTCTACTACTCACCGAACATCGCCTGGCGGAACGAGCCGCTGCAGGCGCGACTCGCGGCCCGCCTGCCGGACAAGATCGTCACGATCGAGAACGACGCGAACGCCGCGGGCTGGGCCGAGTTCCGCTTCGGCGCCGGTCGCGACGAGCGCAGCATGGTCATGGTCACGATCGGCACGGGCGTCGGTGGGGCGATCGTCCTCGACGACCGGTTGCTCACGGGCGGCTTCGGCAGCGGCGCTGAACTCGGTCACATGCGGCTCATCCCCGACGGGCTGCCCTGCGGCTGCGGTGCTCGCGGCTGCGTCGAGCAGTACTGCTCGGGGAACGCGCTGTTGCGGCTCGCCAACGGGGCCGCGGACGCGGGCGGCGACGGGGCCGCCCTCGCGCGAGCACGCGCCGCCGCAGGAGGCATCTTGAACGGCCACCACGTCTCCGCGCTGCTGGAGGCCGGCGACCCCGGGGCCCTCCGGTGCCTCCGCGAACTCGCCGGCCTGCTGGGCCAGGCCCTCGCGAGCATGTCTGCCATCCTCGACCCGAACGTGTTCGTCATCGGTGGCGGCGTCGCTCAGGCCGGAGACCTCCTGCTCGATCCCGTGCGTGAAGCGTTCCTGGCCCACCTGCCGGCGCGCGGATTCCACCCGGAGCCGAGCTTCAGCATCGCCGAGCTCGTGAACGACGCCGGTGTCATCGGCGCCGGGGATCTCGCCAGGAGCGCCCTCGTCGTCGGCTGACGGCTGCGGGGAGACAGAGGAGCACGATGTTCTACTGGTTCATGAAGTACCTGGTCGCCGGCCCGATCCTGAAGACGATCTTCCGTCCCTGGGTGATCGGTGCCGAGAACATCCCGGAGCATGGTGGCGCGATCATCGCCAGCAACCACCTGTCCTTCATCGACTCGGTCATCCTGCCGCTGTGCGTCGACCGACGCATCTCCTTCCTGGCCAAGAGCGAGTACTTCCGCGGGAAGGGGTTCGGTGGCTGGGCGACGAAGACCTTCATGCTGGGTACCGGGCAGCTTCCGATCGACCGCTCGGGCGGCAAGGCCTCCGAGGCGTCGCTCAACACCGGCTTGGCCGTCCTCGGTGGCGGCAACCTCCTCGGGATCTATCCGGAGGGCACCCGCAGCCCCGACGGCACCATGTACCGCGGACGCACCGGGGTCGCCCGCATGGTGCTCGAGGCCGGCGTGCCGATCGTCCCCATCGCGATGATCGACACGGAGAAGGTCATGCCGATCGGGACGAAGCTGCCGCGCATCCGCCGGATCGGCATCGTCATCGGGAAACCGCTCGACTTCTCGCGGTTCGCGGGGATGGAGGGTGACCGCTTCATCCTCCGGAGCGTGACGGACGAACTGATGGTCGAGCTCCGCAAGCTCTCCGGTCAGGACTATCGCGACGTCTACGCGACGAGCGTCAAGGAGCGCGCCGCGTCGGCGTGACGCTAAGCTGAAAAACCGGGCCGCGATCGCGGCCCGTTCCCCCGTCCGGGCGAGCTCCGGAGCGCGTCCGGTCGAAGAGAGACAGGAAATCCGTGTCCCACGCTACAGAACCAGTCGTCATGGCCGAACCCTCGGTGATCGCCGGACTGGACTATTGGCGTGAGCTGCCGATCAAGCAGCAGCCGTCGTGGCCGGACCAGGCGGCAGTGGCCCGTGCATCGGCCGAACTCGCCACGCTCCCGCCGCTCGTCTTCGCCGGCGAGGTCGACATCCTGCGCGACCGGCTGGCCCGCGCGGCGAGTGGGAACGCGTTCCTGCTGCAGGGCGGCGACTGCGCCGAGACCTTCGCGGGCGCAACGGCCGAGCAGATCCGCAACCGGGTGAAGACGGTCCTCCAGATGGCCGTCGTCCTGACGTACGGTGCGTCCATGCCCGTCGTCAAGATGGGCCGGATGGCCGGTCAGTTCGCCAAGCCGCGTTCGAACGACTCCGAGACGCGGGGCGACGTCACCCTGCCCGCCTACCGCGGCGACATCGTCAACGGCTACGACTTCACGCCGGAGTCGCGGACCGCAGACCCTGCACGCCTCGTGAAGGGGTACCACACCTCGGCCTCCACGCTGAACCTCATCCGTGCGTTCACGCAGGGCGGGTTCGCCGATCTCCGCGAGGTGCACAGCTGGAACAAGGGCTTCGCAGCCAACCCGGTGAACCACCGCTACGAGGGACTCGCCCGCGACATCGATCGCGCGATCAAGTTCATGGAGGCGGCGGGTGCCGACTTCGATCAGCTGCGCGGCGTCGAGTTCTACTCCAGCCACGAGGCGCTGCTCATGGACTACGAGCGTCCGATGACGCGCATCGACTCCCGGACGGGGACGCCGTACAACACCTCGGCGCACTTCGTGTGGATCGGCGAGCGCACGCGCGAGCTCGACGGGGCGCACGTCGACTTCCTCTCCCGCGTCCGCAACCCGATCGGCGTGAAGCTCGGCCCGACCACCTCGGCCGACGACATGCTCCGACTCATCGACAAGCTCGACCCCGAGCGCGAGCCGGGACGCCTCACGTTCATCACGCGCATGGGCGCGGGCAAGATCCGCGACGCCCTCCCGCCGTTGCTCGAGGCGATCAAGGGTGCCGACGCGACGCCGTTGTGGGTGACCGACCCGATGCACGGCAACGGACTCACGACGCCGACCGGCTACAAGACCCGTCGTTTCGACGACGTGGTCGACGAGGTCAAGGGCTTCTTCGAGGCACACCGCGCCGCGGGGACCCACCCCGGTGGCATCCACGTCGAGCTCACCGGCGATGACGTGACGGAGTGCCTGGGTGGCTCGGAGCAGATCGACGAGGCGACCCTCGCGACCCGCTACGAGTCCCTCTGCGACCCACGCCTGAACCACATGCAGTCGCTCGAGCTCGCCTTCCTCGTGGCCGAGGAGCTCGCCGCCGCGAAGTAGTCACGATCGACGAAGCGCCCATGCCGGGGAGACCGGGCATGGGCGCTTCGTCGTGTGACGCGCCGTTGGGGCCGTCGCAGCACAGCTCATGGTGACGACTAGAGACCGAAGTCCGTGATGTTCACGGTCGAGCCCTTTTTCACCGACTTGCCTGCGGGCGGGTCCGTCTTCTTCACCTTGAAGAGGTCCCTGAACGACTCGTTCACCGCGATGTCGCCGACGGCGAACCCCGCGTCCTGCAGGGTCTTGATAGCCTGGTTGATCGTCTGACCGGTGGTGTCCGGGATGGCGACGAGCTCGACGCCCTTCGAGACGATGAGGGTGACATTGTCGCCGGGGAGGAACGCTGTCTCGTCACCGTTCTCGTTCGTCTTCGCCTGGATGCCGATGACCTGTCCGGACGGGATGGTGTCGTCGAACGCCTCCTCGGAGGTGCCGACCCCGAGCCCGACCGCCTCGAGGGCGTCGCGCGCCTGGTCGGGCGTCATGCCGGAGACCGACGGCACCTGGCCGGCGGAGACGAGCAGCGTGACCGAGGACCCCTGGAACGACGGCCCACCCTGGCCGTAGTCGGCCCCTGAGGTCGTGTCGGACGCGGCCAGGACGATGTCCTTCGCGATACTCGGGTCGAACTGCTGGTTGACACCTGAGACCGAGACGCCCAGCGCTTGAAGCTGTTGCTCGGCGTCGGACTGGGTCAAGCCGGCGAGCACCGGGATGTCGACGGGCTGCGGGCCCTGCGAGACCAGCACGGTCACGGTCGCACCCTTGTCGATCTTCGAACCGGCCGGCGGGTCGCTGCCGGCGACGGTTCCGGCGGGGACGGTGAGACTGTAGGTCGCGCCCTGGGCCGGAACGAACCCGAGCTCGCTGAGCACGGCTGCAGCCTGGTCGTAGCTTTGCTTCGTGATCCCGGGGACTTCCACGAGCGAGCCGGGGCCCTGCCCGAAGTACCAACCGGTGCCGCCCGCGAGTGCCGCGAGCATGAGCACGATCGTGAACAGGGCGACACCCACCCGGCTACGCTTGCGAGCCTTCACGGCGAGCTTGCCGGGTCCGTCCGTCGCGTCCGCACGCACGGGGACCTGCTGTGGCTTCGTCCCGCGCCCGATCACCTGGGTGACGTCGTCGGCGTGCTCGCTCGAGTACGACGCGGGCATGACGATGGTCGGCTGTGCGCCCGTGGCGACGGAGGTGAACCCGAGGTTCGACTCGATGGACCGCAGCCGCTCGAGCATCTCGCCGGCGTTCGACGGGCGATCGTCCGGTTCGCGTTCGGTCGCCCAGAAGACGAGGTCGTCGAGCTCCTTCGGGACCGCCGGGTTCTTCGCGCTCGGAGCCGGCACCGACTCGTTCGCGTGCTGGTACGCGATCTGCATCGGCTGCTCGCCCTTGTACGGCTGCTCACCGGTGAGCATCTCGTAGAGCATGATGCCGAGGGCGTAGATGTCGCTCCGGGCGTCGGCCTGTCCGCGGGTGACGAGTTCGGGGGAGAGGTAGGCGATCGTCCCGAGGAGCGCCTGGCCGGTCGCCGTGTTCGCACTCGCAGCCCTCGCGAGCCCGAAGTCGCCGATCTTGATGCGTCCGTCGTCGGCCAGGAGGACGTTCTCCGGCTTGACGTCACGGTGCACGATGCCGGCGCGGTGCGCTGCCGCGAGACCCGACAGCACGGCGTCGAGGATGTCGGCCGCCTGACGCGGGGTGAGGGTGCCGTTGTCGCGGATGAGGTCGCGGAGGGTGATGCCCGGCAGGTGCTCCATGACGAGATAGGCCATGTCGGAGTCCTGGCCCTGGTCGAACACGCTCACGACGTGGGGGTTCGCCAGGCGGGCCGCCGATCGGGCCTCCTGGATGAAGCGGTTCTTGAACGTCGTGTCGTCGGACAGGTGGCCGTGCATGACCTTGATCGCGACACGTCGTTCCAGACGCAGGTCGGTGGCCAGATAGACCGTGGCCATGCCGCCCCGGGCGATTCGTGAGCGCACCTGATATCTCCCGTCGAGGAGACGCCCGATCATCGGATCGGTCTGCTGATTGCTACTCACCAGTCGAGTGTATGGAACGACGACCGCGAAGAGCTGTCAACACCCCGGGATGGAGCGGAGGCGGGGTGATCGTTACCCGAACGCGATCCACGGCGCGGCCGGAGCACCCGGCCGGACGTCGATGTGAACGGTGCCGAGCGGGCCGTGCTCGTGGCAGACTGCTCTGCGTGACTGAGCAGAATACCGAACTCGTGTGGTTCACCCTTCCCGACCTGGCGACCGAACTCGGGTTGCCGATCCGACGCATCCGTCAGTACCTCGAGGAACGCGACCTCCTGGCCGTGCGTCGCGACGGCGTCCTGCAGGTGCCGTCGTCGTTCATCTCGGACGGCGGACCGGTCCACAACCTCCGTGGCACCCTGACCCTGTTGTCCGACAACGGGTTCGACGACGAGGATGCGATGGTCTGGATGCTCGAGGAGGACGACGCCATCGGGACGTCGCCGATCGAGGCACTGCGCGCTGGCCGCCGTTCCGAGGTCCGTCGCGTCGCCCAGGCGCTCGCCTGACGCCCCTCTGAGGATCGCCGGCATGACCGTCGACGGTCCGGCGCGGCTCAGGTCTCGCGGCGGGCGACCGAGACGGCGAGGCCGCGCAGGTGGGCTCGAGCGTCGTCGTTGATGGGGGCCTCGCCCAGCGCTGAGAGTGCACGCGCGACGTGGTCCTGGATGAGCTTCTCCACCTGATCGACGGCGCCGCTGTCGCGGATCGTCGCCTGGAGCAGACCGATCTGGTCGTCGTCCAGCTCCGGGTCGCCGAGCATCTCGTCGAGGATGGTCCGGGCTCCCGGCTGCAGCGCCTCCCGCGTGAGGGCGATGAGGATGGTCCGCTTCCCCTCGCGGAGATCGTCGCCGCTCGGTTTACCGGTCACGGCCGGGTCGCCGTAGACGCCGAGCAGGTCGTCGCGGAGCTGGAAGGCGATGCCGAGCGGGAGGCCGTAGGCGCGCAAGGACGCGAGTTGCTGTTCGCTCCCGCCGCCGAGGAGGGCGCCGAGGGCGAGCGGCGACTCGATGCTGTACTTGGCGGACTTGTAGATCAGGACCCGCTCGGCCCGACGGCGCTGCTCGTCGTCCGCGGCGTCGCGCCACGCGCGCTCCTCGAGGATGTCGAGGTACTGCCCCGCCGTGACCTCGGTCCGCATGCGGTTGAACTCGGCACGCGCGGAGCGCGCGGCGCGTCGGTCGTCGAGGAGGTCGAGGCCGTCGTCGAGCAGTTCGTCGCTCCACCCCAGCAGCAGATCGCCGAGCAGCGTGGCCGCACCGGTGCCGAAGGTGGCGGGGTCGCCGTCCCACCGGCTGCGACGGTGCAGTTCGGCGAAGGAGACGTGCGCGGACGGGCCGCCGCGGCGGGTGTCGGAGTTGTCGATGATGTCGTCGTGGACGAGCGCCGCCGCATGGAAGAGTTCGAGGGCTCCGCAGGCCGCGACGACGGTGTCGATACCGCCCTGACCGCCTGCGTGCCGGCCGGTCGAGACGGCCTGCCAGCCGCGGAAGCAGAACTGCGCTCGGAACCGCTTCCCACCGCTGAGAAATTCCCGGGAGAAGTCGAGGAACGGGGAGAGCTCCGGGCCGATCTGCGCGACAATGGAGCTTCGCGAGGAGAGAAAGTCGGAGAGCCCGCGGCCCACCAGGGTGGCGAGTTCATTGCTTTCGATCACGCACCTAGCCTAGTCATGCTTCGGTGACTAGACTCGATCAACAACGTCGCGTCGTGTGACCTTGAGGGGAATCAGATGCCACTTTCTGAGCAGGAGCAACGGCTCCTCGATGAGATGGAACGCCACCTCTACCGCAGCGATGCCGAATTCGTCTCCAAGGTCAGCGCTGGCGCAGGCAAGCCGAGTTACCGCGGAATCGCGCTCGGCTCCCTCATCGCGGTGGTCGGGGCGATCGGCCTCGTGCTCGGAGTCGTGATCCAGCAGCCTCTCGTCGGCCTGCTCGGATTCGCGATCATGCTGACCGGCGTGCTGGTGGCGACGAAGCCGACCCGCGCACCGCTCGAACAGCCGAGCCCTCGCCAGACCGCGCCCGCCGGCGGCCAGAAGTCGTCACGGCTCATGGACCGCTTCAACGACCGCTGGGACAAGCGGCAGTCCGGCGACGAGCGGTAGGAAGACCCCGGCGGTCCCGCCGGACGGCGGTCCTCCGCTCGCGTCCACGCGACTCCACTTCCCTCCCTCGCGGCTCCGCCGCACCACGACCCAGAACGGGGTCGATCTTCGGATCGGCCCCGTTTCGTCGTTAACGCGGCGCAGCAGTGCTCCCGACTCACCCTGAACCCTCCATTTCCCTCCACCCCGTGAAGCCCAGTCTTCACGGGGTTTTTTGCGTGCCCAGCGAGGCAAAACACCCCGATATGCTGCGGTGGTGGTGCAAAGTGGAGTAAAGTGGAGCCCAACCAAGATGTTGGCCGAAACGATTGGGGGCGGGGGCGTATGTTCCTCGGTAGTCACGCCCCCAAACTCGACGAAAAAGGCCGCATCATCCTGCCGGCGAAGTTCCGCGAGGAACTCTCCGGCGGGGTCGTCATGACCAGGGGCCAGGAGCACTGCATCTACGTCTTCAGCACTCGGGAGTTCGAAGCCCTCCACGAGAAGATCCGGCAGGCTCCTGTCACCAGCAAGCAGGCGCGTGACTACCTCCGCGTGTTCCTCTCCGGAGCCAGCGCCGAGACGCCCGACAAGCAGCACCGCGTGACCATCCCCTCGAACCTCCGTCAGTACGCCGGGCTCAGTCGCGACCTCGTCGTCATCGGAGCCGGAAGCCGCGCGGAGATCTGGGATGCCGAGGCATGGGAGTCCTACCTCGCCGAACAGGAGAGCGTCTTCTCCGAGACCGCCGAGGAGGTGATCCCCGGACTCTTCTAGTGCCCTGCCCCCTGACTCCCAGCCGTCACGCCCTGACACACTTCCCCGGTGCCAGGTCGGATCCCGCCCTGACACTCTTCCCCGGTGCCAGGTCGGAACGGATGGGGATCAGGGGACAGGGACCGTCCGGACGACGCATATGGCCATCAACGACATCCACACCCCAGTCCTCCTCGAGCGCTGCATCGAGCTGCTCGCTCCCGCCGTGTCCCATGATGGCGCGGTCCTCATCGACGCCACGCTCGGCATGGCCGGTCACGCCGAGGCCATGCTCGAGCGGTTCCCGCAGCTGACACTCATCGGCCTCGACCGCGACCTTGACGCACTCGACATCGCCCAGGAGCGGCTCGCCAGGTTCGGCACCCGCGCCAGGTTCGTCAAGGCCGTCTACGACGACATCGACGAGGCGAGCGAGGAGCTCGGCTTCCCCGAGGTCGACGGCATCCTCTTCGACCTCGGCGTCTCCTCCCTGCAGCTCGACCGGACCGAACGCGGGTTCTCGTATTCGCAGGACGCTCCACTCGACATGCGGATGGACGCGTCGAGCGAGTTGACCGCCGAAACGATCCTCGCGACGTACGACGAGGTCGCGCTCCGGAAGATCTTCTGGGAGTACGGCGACGAGAAGCTCGCTCAGCGGTATGCACGACGCATCGTCGAGGAACGTCAGCGCAGTCCGCTCACGAGCTCCGGCCAACTCGTCGAGCTCATCGACCGAGCCACGCCTGCCGCCGCGCGCCGCACCGGACACCCGGCCAAGCGTGTCTTCCAGGCACTGCGGATCGAGGTCAACGCGGAGCTGTCAGTCCTCGAGTCCGCGGTGCCGCGGGCGCTCGATCTGTTGCGGGTCGGCGGTCGGATCGTCTTCCTGTCCTACCAGTCGTTGGAGGACCGGATCGTCAAACGCGAGCTCCAGGCGCGGGCGAAGTCGACCACGCCGGCCGGACTGCCGGTCGAACTCCCCGAACACAGCGCTGAGCTGAAGCTCCTCGTCAAGGGCGCGGAACTCGCCACCGACGCCGAGATCGACGAGAACCCCAGAGCGAAACCCGTGCGACTCCGCGCGGCCGAACGGCTGAGGAGGCCAGCATGAGCGGAGCGACCGCAGCACTCGATCTCGCACCGGAACGGCTCGGACGAGCCCGGCCGCAGCCGACCCGCGTCGCGCCGGAACGTCGGCCTCTCCGTGCCGTCGTACCGAGCGCGCGCCCGACGTTGCGCCCTCGGCCGATGTACGCGGTCGTCGTCGTCGGCGCCGTCGTGGCGATCGTCGCCGGTCAGCTCCTCCTGAGTGTCGGACTGAGCCAGGGTGCCTACCAGATCCAGCAGCTCGAGGGGCAGCAGGTCGAACTCGGCCGTACCTCGGCCGCACTGGCCGAAGACCTCGACCGCCTCGCGTCGCCCCAGTACCTCGCGGTCAACGCGCAGGCGCTCGGCATGGTCGGCAACTCCCTCCCGACCTACCTCCGACTCTCGGACGGAGCCGTGCTCGGCACCCCGACGCCCGCGTCGGCCGCCAAGAGCCCGATCTTCAACGCCGCCCTCGTGCCGAACGCGCAGACGGCGACGATCCCGCCCGTGAGTGGCCAGAACGTGCCCGCAGCCGACGGCGCGTCGGGCCAGGAAGCGACCACCCCGCCCGTACCGTTGCAGGACGGGTTGCCGTCGCCCACCACGCGATGACCGGACTGTTCACGGTGCGGGACGGCTCGCCCGTATGCGGGGCGATGCCAGGAGAGGACGCGGCGACGACATCATGGTGAGGCACACGAAGACCACACGGCGCCGTCTGGCGTTCACCATCGTCGCGGTGTCCATCGTGATGACCCTCTTCGTGCTCCGGCTGGTCGACATCCAGGTCGTCCGGGCGAGTGCTCTGAGTGCCGAGTCCCTCGAGAAGACCGAGACCGGCGACACGATCCTCGCCACGCGCGGCAGCATCCTCGCCTCCGACGGTTCCGTCCTCGCCGAGGCGGTCATGCGGTACAGCATGGCGGCGTCGCCGAAGGACGCCGGCCCGTTCGAGCGCGAGGTCGACGGTGCCGAGCAGACGATCACGCTCGAGCAGGCCACGAACGAGATCGGCGCCATCATCGGCAAGCCCGGCCCGGAGGTCCTGGCGCTCATCACCGACGCCCTCGCGGCCGACAAGGACTCGCTCTACGCGCTCATCGCCAAGAAGCTCGACCTCGACCAGCTCCGTGCGCTCAAGGCGCTGGAGATCCCGTGGACCACGTTCACCGAGGACCCCTATCGCGTCTACCCCAACGGTGCCGTCGCCGGCAACGTCGTCGGGTTCGTCGGAGAAGAGGGGGAGCCGCAGGCGGGCGTCGAACTCATGGAGGACTCCTGCCTCGCCGGTGCGAACGGTCGCACGACCTACGAGAAGGGCAGTGGTGGCCTGCCGTTGCCCGGCACCACGGTGACGAAGCCCGCGAAGGACGGCGGCGACGTCGTCCTGACGATCGATAAGGACATCCAGTGGTTCTCGCAGCAGTCGTTGGCGGCGCAGGCTGAGGCCGTCGGCGCGAGCTGGGGCATCGTCACTGTCATGGAGGTGAAGACGGGCAAGCTGCTCGCCGTCGCCGAGTACCCGTCCGTCGATCCCGGCAACGTGAGTGCGACGCCCGCCGAGGACCGCGGATCACGCGCGTTCGCCGCGCCCTTCGAGCCCGGATCGACGTACAAGTCGCTGACGGCCGCAGCCCTGATCGACCAGGGCGTCGCGAGTCCCAACTCGCAGGTCATCGCGCCCTTCCGCTACAAGCCCTCGAACGGCGCGGACATCAACGACAGCGAGTTCCACCAGGACATGCGGTTGACCCTCTCCGGAGTCATGGTGCAGTCGTCCAACACGGGTATCTCGCAGTTCGGCGAGAAGATGAGCGCCGACACCCGGTACGCCTACTTCCAGAAGTTCGGTCAGCTGCAGAAGACCGAGGTCGGATTCCCCAGCGAGTCCGGCGGCCTCATGGCCGACCCCGCTGACTGGGACAACCAGACGGACTACGCGACCATGTTCGGACAGGGGTTCTCGACGACCGCCGTCCAAGGCGCCAGCCTCTACCAGACGATCGCCAACGGCGGCGTGCGCATGCCCGTGCAGCTCGTCGAGGGCTGCCGGAACGCCGACGGCACCATGACGGACGTCCCGGATGCCAAGGGGACGCAGGTGGTCTCCCCGGATGCGGCCAAGCAGGTCAGTGAGATGCTCGAGATGGTCGACCAGCAGAGCTGGGTCGCGGAGAACGTCGACGTGCCCGGGTACCGGGTCGCGATGAAGACCGGAACGGCGCAGCAGCCCGACGGAGACGGCGGGTACAGCTCGAGCTACCTCGTGTCGATGGCCGGATTCGCGCCCGCCGAGGCGCCGCAGTTCGTCGTTTCGGTGAACCTGGCGGACCCGGTTAAGATGAATTCATCGGCTGCGGTCGCTCCCATCTTCCGGGACGTGACCACCCAAGTGCTGAAGAGCAGGGGAGTGCAGCCCTCAACGGAGCCGGCACCGAATCTGCCGCTCGACTTTTGAACGACCTCATGAAGGATGGGCTCAGCGTGAACAATCAGGGCCCGATCAGTCTCAGACCGGAGCATCCCCAGCGACGGGCACTCTCGCAGCTGGTGACCGAATTCGACCTCGACCTCCACGGTTCCTCCGACGGCGTGGAGATCAGCGGCGTCAGCCTCAGCTCCGGCTCGGTGGAACCGGGTGACCTCTACATCGGCATGCCGGGTGTCCGCACCCACGGAGCCGCGTACGCCACACAGGCTGCGGAACGCGGGGCGGTCGCCGTCCTCACCGATGCCGACGGCCTCGACCTGGCCACGGCGGCAGGGCTGCCGATCATCGTCGTGCCGGAGCCTCGTGCAGCGCTCGGGCACCTCGCCGCCTGGGTGTACCGCACGGCGGAGGAACCGCCGACGCTGTTCGGCGTCACGGGCACCAACGGCAAGACGAGCGTGGTGTATCTCCTGAGCGGCATGCTCGCGCAGCTCGGGATCGTCTCGGGGCTGAGCTCCACGGCGGAACGGCGCATCGGCGACCTCGCGGTCACCAGCTCCTTGACCACGCCGGAGGCCAGCGAACTGCACGCCCTGCTCGCGCGGATGCGTGAGTCCGAGGTGCGCGCCGTCGCCATCGAGGTCTCGGCCCAGGCGTTGACGAGGCACCGTGTCGACGGGATCGTCTTCGACGTCGTCGGCTTCACCAACCTCAGTCACGATCACTTCGACGATTACGGGGACTTCGACGAGTACTTCGCCGCCAAGCGCGAACTCTTCGAACCCGACCGCGCGCGCCGTGGCGTCGTCACCATCGACTCGGAGTGGGGAGGACGGCTCGTCGAACAGAGTCGCATCCCCGTGACCACGTTGACGGCACGTCCCGAGGTCGACGCCGACTGGCGGATGACGATCCTCGAGGAGGCCGCCGGTTCGACCACGTTCCGACTGGACGGCCCGGAGGACCGCACCCTCGTGACGAGCGTGCCGCTCCTCGGATGGTTCATGGCCGCGAACGCGGCCCTCGCGATCGTCATGCTCGTGGAGTCCGGTGTGGAGTTCGACATGATCGCGGGAGCGCTCGAGCGCGACGGCGGCATCGACGCCTACATCCCCGGCCGGGCCGAGCGCATCAGCGGCGATCGTGGGCCGGTCGTCTACATCGACTACGGGCACAGCCCCGACGCCTTCCTCAACACGCTCGCGGCGATCCGAGCGGTCACGCCAGGACGCGTGATCATGGTGTTCGGCGCCGATGGCGACCGCGACACCACCAAGCGTCGCGACATGGGTGCCATCGCAGCCCGCGGGGCCGATGTCGTGGTCATCACCGACTTCCATCCGCGGAGCGAGGACCCGGCGGCCATCCGGCGGGTGCTCCTGGAGGCAGCCCGGGAGGCTTCCCCCGATGGCGAGCTGCTCGAGGTACCCGACCCGGCGACCGCGTTCCGCGCCGCGCTCGCACTGGCCGGGTCGGGCGACACGATCCTCTACGCCGGCCCAGGGCACGAGGACTATCACGAGGTCGCCGGTGTGAAGATCCCGTACTCCGCCCGCGACGATTCGCGCGAGGCACTGCGTGAGGCCGGGTGGCTCTGATGATCGACCTGACGCTCACCGAGATCGCGGCGGCCACGAACGGTCGGCTGCTCGCCGGTGCCGCCCACGGCGACCTGGTCGTCTCCGGCGTCGCCGACACCGACTCCCGGCTCATCACGCCCGGCGACATCTTCGTCGCGAAGCCGGGCGAGGAGACCGACGGACACCTGTTCGCCGATGCCGCCGTCGCGAACGGCGCCGCGCTGCTGATCGTCGAGCGGGAACTGCCGGTGGCCGCTCCGCAGATCCTCGTCGAGGACTCCGTCACCGCACTCGGTGCCCTCGCCACCGAGGTCATCCGTCGGGTCCGCTCGCGGGGCGGGCTCCGGATCGTGGGCATCACCGGGTCCAACGGCAAGACCACCACCAAGAACCTGCTCGCCGCCGTCCTGGAGCGGGTCGGCGAGACCGTCAGCCCGAAGGCCTCGTTCAACAACGAGGTCGGCGCGCCGATCACCATGCTCCGGGTCACGGACTCGACGAGGTTCCTCGTCGCCGAGATGGGTGCCAGCGGCATCGGCGAGATCGCCAGACTCATCCGCATGGCGAAGCCCGACATCGGTGTCGTCCTGAAGGTCGGCCTCGCCCACGCCGGCGAGTTCGGCGGGATCGAGGCGACCGTCACGGCCAAGACCGAGATGGTCTCCGATCTGCTCCCGGAGGACGTCGCCATCCTCAACCTCGACGACGCCCGCGTCGCCGGTATGGCCGACGCGACCCCGGCGCGTGTGCTCTGGTTCGGTCTCGACGACCGGGCTGCGGTGCGGGCGACCGATGTCGTCGCGACGGCTTCGGGGACCGCCTTCACCCTGCACCTCCCCGACGGATCGTCGGCACCGGTCAGCTTCAAGGTGCTCGGCGAACACCACGTCATGAACGCCCTCGCCGCGGCGGCGGCGGCATACGAACTCGGTGTCCCGATCGACGTCGTCGTCGACGCGCTCGAGAGCGTGAGCCGGGCGGAGCGCTGGCGTATGGAACCCCTCGGCGGACGCGACGGCGTCTCCGTCATCAACGACGCGTACAACGCGAGCCCCGACTCGATGTCGGCCGCCATCAGGACCCTCGCACAGATCGGGGCGGAGCGCGGTCGGACGATCGCCGTCCTCGGCGCCATGAGTGAACTGGGCGACTGGGCAGGGGAGGAGCACGATCGCATCGGCCTGCAGGTCGTGCGTCTCGGCATCGGTCGCCTCGTCGTCGTCGGACCGGAAGCCCGGCGGATGCACATCACCGCCATCAACGAGGGTTCCTGGGACGGGGAGTCGGTGTACTTCCCGACCGCGGACGAGGCGTTCGACTATCTGAGCACCGAGATCGCCGCCGGCGACACCGTGCTCGTGAAATCCTCCAATGCGGCCGGTCTCCGGTTCCTGGGGGATCGACTGGGGGAGCTGTACACATGAGAGTCCTCTTGGCCGCTGGAGCGATCTCGCTCGCGTTCTCCCTCTTCCTGACACCGCTCTTCATCAAGGCGTTCCGCAAGCTCGCCTGGGGTCAGTTCATCCGCGACGACGGGCCGCAGAGCCATCACACCAAGCGCGGTACCGCCACCATGGGTGGGGTCATCATCATCGTGGGCACCCTGGTCGGGTTCTTCGCGAGCTACCTGATCTTCCAGGAGCAGGTCGGTGTCTCCGCGCTGCTCGTGCTGTTGATGATGGTGGGCCTCGGCATCGTCGGCTTCATCGACGACTTCCTCAAGGTCCGCAAGAAGCAGAGCCTCGGTCTCGGCGGGTGGGCGAAGGTCGCCGGACAGCTGATCGTGGCCACGGTCTTCGCCGTGCTCGCCATCAACTTCCCGAACACCGAGGGGTTCACCCCGGCCTCGACGAACATCTCGGTGATCCGCGACATCCCGATCAACTTCATGGCGATCGGCATCCCGGTCATCGGTGTCCTGCTGTACATCCTCTGGACCTCGGTGATCGTGGCGGCCACCTCGAACGGCGTGAACGTCACCGACGGCCTCGACGGCCTCGCGACCGGCGCCTCCATCCTCGCGATCGGCTCGTACATCATCATCGGGTTCTGGCAGTTCAACCAGTCCTGCTTCAGCTCCTCGCTCGCATCGGACGTGGCCTACAAGTGCTACGACGTGCGGGACCCCCTGGACCTGGCCGTGGTGGCGGCGGCGATCGTCGGTGCACTCATCGGATTCCTCTGGTGGAACACCTCGCCGGCGCAGATCTTCATGGGCGACAGCGGCTCGCTCGCCCTCGGCGGAGCTCTCGCGGCCCTCGCCATCCTCAGCAAGACCGAGCTGCTCCTCGTGCTCGTCGGCGGACTCTTCGTCATCGAGGCCGGTTCGGTCATCGTGCAACGCGTCTACTTCAAGGCGACCCGTGGCAAACGTATCTTCCTCATGAGCCCCATCCACCACCACTTCGAGCTCAAAGGCTGGGCAGAGGTCACGGTCGTCGTGCGCTTCTGGATCATCGGCGGGCTCCTCGTCGCGGCCGGTGTCGGTTCCTTCTACCTCGAGTGGCTGAGCCGATGAGCGCCGACCGCCTCGACGATCTGCACAGTTGGCACGCCGACTGGCGCGGCCTGCGGGTCGCGGTCCTCGGCCTCGGCATGACCGGCTTCTCGGTGGCGGACACCCTGACCGAACTCGGATCGGAGGTCCTCGTCCTCGCGGGTGAGGCCGCCGACGAACGGGCGGAGCTCGTCGGGGTGATCGGTGCCCGGCTGGTCCAGCGTGACCTCACGAGCGTGCCGGCCGAACTCGTGGAGTTCGGCCCGGAGCTGGTCGTCGTGTCCCCGGGATTCCACCCCGACCACCCGGTGGTGCTCTGGGCCCAGGAGACGGGCGTCCCCGTGTGGGGCGACATCGAACTCGCCTGGCGCGTCCGCGACAAGGTGGGCACACCCGCCGAGTGGATCTGCGTCACCGGCACGAACGGCAAGACCACGACCGTCCAGCTCACGGCGTCGATGCTCGTGGAGGCCGGGTTCCGGGCCGCACCCTGCGGCAACATCGGTGTCCCGGTCCTCGATGCGGTCCGCGACCCGCAGGGGTTCGACTTCTTCGTCGTCGAACTGTCGAGCTACCAGCTGCACACGCTGGGCTTGCAGGGCGGGCGGAGCATCGTGACGCCGCTTGCGAGCGTCTGCCTGAACGTCGCCGACGACCATCTCGACTGGCACGGCTCGGCCGAGGCCTACCGTGCGGCGAAGGCCGTCGTCTACGAGAACACCAAGGTCGCCTGCGTGTACAACCGCGCAGACGTCGCGACGATGTCCATGGTCGAGGACGCGGAGGTGACCGAGGGGGCCCGTGCCGTCGGGTTCGGCCTCGACGTCCCAGGGCCGAGCGACTTCGGTGTGGTCGACGGCATCCTCGTCGACCGCGCGTTCCTCGACGACCGCCGGACGAGCGCCCTCGAGATCACCACGGTTGAGGCGCTCGCACAGCGGGGGCTCGCTGCTCCGCACATCGTCGCGAACATCCTCGCCGCAGCGGCGCTCGCCCGGGCGGCGGGCATCCCGCTCGAAGCGGTGCGCGACACCCTGCTGTCGTTCGGTCTCGACGCCCACCGGATCCAGCTCGTCGCCCGCAGCCTCGAGGTCGACTGGGTCGACGACTCGAAGGCGACCAACCCGCACGCTGCGGACGCCTCGCTGGCCGCCTACCGTTCCGTGGTCTGGATCGTCGGAGGCCTCCTCAAGGGGGTGTCGATCGATCGGCTCGTCGAGCGGCATGCGGATCACCTCCGCGCTGCGGTCGTGATCGGGGCCGACCGTTCGGAGGTCCTCGACGCATTCGCGCGACACGCGCCGACGCTGACCGTCATCGAGGTCGACGAAGCGGAGACTGAGTCCGTGATGCCGGAGGCCGTTCGCCGGGCTGCCGAGGTCGCGCAGGCGGGGGACACCGTCCTCCTCGCTCCTGCCGCCGCCTCGATGGACCAGTTCTCGGACTACGGCCACCGTGGTCGCCTGTTCCAGGCCGCCGTCGAAGCAGAGCTGGGAGGTGAGGCGGATGATCGATCCGCCTCGCGCTGACCCGCGCCGGTCGCGGTCCGCATCGGCGTCCGGTCGGTCGACCGACGCGCTGAGCGGTGCAGGTCCGGAAGCGTCGCTGAGAGGCATGTCGAGTGCACGCATCTCCCTCGGCAAGGTGCTCCGACCGGAGTCGAAGAACTACTTCCTCCTCCTCGGGGTGACCCTGTTCCTCGTCGGACTCGGACTCGTCATGGTGCTGTCCTCCTCGTCCGTCGAATCGTACGAGGCGGGAGACGGCTACTTCGGCCTCTTCTGGCGGCAGGCGACCTTCGCGATGATCGGCGTCCCGCTGATGCTCATCGTCAGCCGCTTCCCGGCCAGGTTCTGGAAGAAGTGGGCGTGGATCTTCCTCGTCGTCGCGATGGGTCTCCAGCTGCTCGTGTTCACGCCGCTCGGCTACGAGATCGGCGGGAACCGCAACTGGATCGAGATCGGCGGCTTCACGGCGCAGCCCTCCGAGGCGGTCAAACTCGCCCTCGTCGTGTGGCTCGGACTGGTCCTCACGATCAAGCAGCCCCGATTGCTCGAGTGGAAGCACGCCCTGATCCCCGTCATCCCGTTCGCCGGCCTCTCGATCGGTCTTGTCCTGCTCGGTGGCGACCTCGGAACCGTCGTCATCATGGCCCTGATCGTGTTCTCCGCGCTGTACTTCGCCGGTGTCCGACTCCGGTACATCGCGATCCCGGTGGTCGCCGGCGCAGTGCTGTTCCTCATCATGGCGATCACGAGCGCGAACCGCATGCAGCGCATCATGGCGTTCTTCGGCGACGGCAAGGGCGACTACGAGAACGCCGACTGGCAGTCGACCCACGGCACGTGGGCCCTGGCGAACGGCGGGCTCTGGGGCGTCGGTCTCGGCAATTCCCGGGCCAAGTACGGCTGGTTGCCGGCGATCTCGAACGACTTCATCTTCGCCGCGATCGGTGAGGAGCTGGGACTCATCGGTGCCGTCCTGGTGCTCGGCCTCTTCGTCTTCCTCGCGGTCATGTTCATCCGGGTCATCCGATCGAGCGACGACTCGTTCGTGCGGATCACCACCGGTGCGGTCATGGCGTGGATCATCGGCCAGGCGCTCGTCAACATCGGTGTCGTCCTCGGCGTCCTCCCGGTCCTCGGCGTGCCATTACCGTTGCTCTCCTCGGGTGGCACCGCTCTGCTGACGACCCTCGTCGCGATCGGGATCATCCTGTCCTTCGCTCGAGAACGCGGCCGGACGGGGCCACCGCAGCCCCGGCGCCCAGCTGTCAGACGCCCCCAATCCTCCGGAGTCGCCCGATGACCACCTATCTCCTCGCCGGTGGCGGCACGGCCGGGCACGTGAACCCGTTGCTCGCCGTCGCCGACGGCCTCCGAGCCAGGGATCCCGAGGCGACCATCCTCGTCGTGGGCACCGCGGAAGGGCTCGAGGCCAGACTCGTCCCGGAGCGCGGTTACGAGCTGCTCACGATCCCCAAACTGCCGTTCCCCAGGCGCCCGAACCTCGACGCGCTGCGGTTCCCCGGACGGCTGCGGCGCGCGGTCGCCGATGTGGTCGCGATGATCCGTGACCACGACGTCGATGTCGTCATCGGGTTCGGTGGCTACGCGGCTGCGCCGGCGTACACCGCGGCGAAGCGGGCCGGCGTCCCCCTGGTCATCCACGAGGCCAACGCGCGGCCGGGTCTCGCGAACCGACTGGGCGCGCGGTACACCCCGTACGTGGGCGTGGCGTTCCACCGGACGCCGATCCGCCACGCCCGGTTCGTCGGCATGCCGTTGCGGCGCGAGATCGAGGATCTCGACCGCGACACGCTGCGGCCGTCGGCGATCGCCGAGTTCGGGCTCGACGCCGATCGTCCGCTGCTGCTGGTCACCGGTGGGTCGCTCGGGGCGAGACGCCTCAACGCGACCATGAGCGAGAGCGCGGAGGACGTCGTCGGTGCCGGCTGGCAGGTCCTGCACATCACCGGCGCGAAGAGCGAGATCCAGGATCCCGGTGTCGAGCATTACCACCTGCTCGAGTACTGCTCCCGCATGGACCTCGCCATCGCCGCAGCCGACTTCGCCGTCTCGCGGGCGGGAAGCGCGACCGTGAGTGAACTGTGTGCCGTCGGGCTCCCGGCCGTGTACGTGCCGTACCCCGTGGGGAACGGGGAGCAACGCTTCAACGCGGCCGACGTCGTGCGCGCCGGTGGAGCGGTTATGGTAGATGACGCGCAGTTCGTGCCGACCTGGGTGCGTGAGCACCTCGTCCCACTGTTGAACGATCGGCACCGGGTCGACGACCTGGCGGCCCAGTCCAAGAGCGTGGGCGTCTCCGACGGAACGGCCCGCGTCGTCGCCCTCATCGATGAGGCGCTCCAACCATCGGTGCAGCGATCGCGCAGCCGGTGACCCAGTCCTTTCAGAAAGCGTGACACCGTGATCAAGCCAGACCCCACCGTCGAGATCCCAGCCGACCTCGGCGTCGTCCACTTCGTCGGCATCGGCGGCAGTGGGATGAGCGGGATCGCGCGTCTGTTCGTGAGCGCCGGTGCTCGCGTGACCGGTTCCGACGTCCGTGAATCCAAGAACATCGAGGCGTTGCGCGCCCTCGGTGTCCCCGTCGCCATCGGGCACGACGCCGCGAACGTCGGTGACGCGGACACCCTGGTCGTGACCGGTGCCCTGTGGGCCGACAACCCGGAGTACCTGCTCGCCAAGGAGCGTGGACTGACGATCCTGCACCGCTCGCAGGCGCTCGCCTGGTTGACGGCGGAGACCCGCCTCATCGCGGTCGCCGGCGCCCACGGCAAGACGACGTCGACCGGCATGATCATCACCGCGCTCCTCGAGCTCGGTGCCGATCCCAGCTTCGTCAACGGCGGGGTCATCGAATCCCTCGGCGTGAGTTCCGCCCGTGGCGACGGCGAGCTGTTCGTCGTCGAGGCGGACGAGTCCGACGGGTCCTTCCTGCTGTACGACACGGCCATCGCGCTGATCACCAACATCGACCCCGACCACCTCGACCACTACGGATCGTTGGAGGCCTTCGAGCAGGCGTTCGTGACCTTCGCCGGGCAGGCCCGCGAGCTCGTCGTCATCTCCTCGGACGACGCCGGCGCCGTGCGCATCACCCCGGCGCTCCGTGCGGCCACGGACGGCAAGCGGGTCCTCACCTTCGGTGAAGCAGCGGACGCCGACGTCCGTCTCCACGACGTGGGCTCGACCGGTCCGGTCTCGTTCCAGCTCAGCTACCAGGGCGGCACGTACGCCGCGACGCTCCGCGTACCCGGTCGGCACAACGCCATCAATGCAGCCGGTGCGTTCGCCGTCCTCGTGGGTGTCGGGTTCGACCCGGCGGAGGCCCTCCAGGCCATCACCGCGTTCGGCGGGACCCAGCGACGCTTCGAGCTGCACGGCGTCGTGAACGGCGTCAGCGTCTACGACGACTACGCGCACCACCCGACCGAGGTCGCCGCCGCGCTGGCGGCGGCGCGGACGGTGGTGGGGGAGGGACGGATCATCGCCGTCCACCAGCCGCACCTGTACAGCCGGACCCGTCTGTTCGCCCAGGAGTTCGCGGACGCCCTCGAACGGTACGCCGACCACACCGTGGTCCTCGAGGTGTACGGTGCGCGGGAGGACCCGGAGCCGGGCGTGACCGGCGCCACGGTGTCGACGCGGTTCGCGGACGCCGATCACGTCGCGTACATCGACGACTGGGCGCGGGCGGCGGACTACACAGCCTCCGTCGTGCAGCCGGGCGACTTCGTGATCACCCTCGGGTGTGGAGACGTGTACCGCATCGTGCCGCAACTCCTCGAGGCCATCGCCGGTCGCGAGTCCGTCTGATGGGCGTCCGGTGAAGCGCCCGGACGGCTTCGACCCCGGGGCGCGACCGAGTCCCGACCGCACGCAACGGACGACGCCGACGGCCTCCAAGCCGGCGCGCGACCGCCCCGAAGCACCCGTGACGGAGCAGGAGACGGACGTCCTCGAGCTCGACGCCGCTCGGCTGACGTCGAAGCGGGGCTCACCGAAGGTCGCGGCCGGCCCCCGGGCGTCCTCGGCGGGTCGGACGTCGGTGACATCGGCCGACCGCGCATCGAAGACCGACGACCGTGCGTCGAAGGTCGAGGACAGCCCGTCGACGACCGAGGAACGCGATCGTCCCGGGCAACCGTCCGACGAGCACCTGCTCTCCCCGCGGGAGGCCGCTCGGCTCCGTCGGCGGCACGAGCGACAGGAGATCCGCCGGTTCACCGCCCGCAAGCGTGGGCGTCACCGGCCCTGGGTGCTCGCGGCCGCCGTCCTCGCCGCGTTGGTCGTCGTGTCGTTCGCAGGCGCCTACTCGCCCCTGCTCGCCGTCCGGAGCATCGAGGTGGTCGGTGCGACGCGTGTCGACCAGGCGGAGATCACGAAGGCGCTCAGCGGCCAGATGGGTCGCCCCCTCGCACTCGTGGATCCCGGCGCCGTCAAGGCGGTGCTCGTCGGATACCCGCTCATCGCCAGCTACTCCCTCGAATCGCAGCCGCCGAGCACGCTGGTCGTCCGCATCGTCGAGCGTGAGCCCGTCGGTGTGCTCCAGTCCGGCACGGTGTACACGCTCGTCGATGCTGCAGGGGTCACGATCGAGCGCAGCGACCAGCCCATCGCCGGGTACCCGACGCTCATGGTCGCCGGTGGAGCGACCTCGAAGGGTTTCATCGCCGCGGCTGCGGTCATCCGAGCACTCCCGGCGGACCTGCGAGCCCGCGTCGCCTCCGTGTCCGCGTCCACCGCGGACGATGTGACCCTGACGCTCGTCGACTCGCCGGCCGAGGTCGTGTGGGGGAGTGCCGAGCAATCCGCTGAGAAGGCGTTGATCCTCGCCAAGACGATGGCGGCCACCGACCCGTCCCAGGTGAACCAGTACGACGTGTCGTCGCCCTCGGCGGCGATCGTCCGCTGACGGCGTGCGGGATATTCCCGTCGATGTGCCGACACGCCCGGACGCGTCCCATCAGGGATGGGGCTGGGCCCTAACGTCGTGCTCAGGACAGAAAATGCATACGCAGCATAACTTTAAACCTTAACCTGAGGTTGAGAGTTCACACGGAGGCCTGAAGTGACTACAAACCAGAACTACCTCGCCGTCATCAAGGTCGTCGGTATCGGCGGCGGTGGCGTGAACGCGGTCAACCGGATGATCGAACTCGGCCTCCGCGGCGTCGAGTTCATCGCCATCAACACGGACGCTCAGGCGCTGTTGATGAGCGACGCCGATGTGAAGCTCGACGTCGGCCGGGAGATCACCCGCGGCCTCGGCGCCGGTGCCGACCCCGAGGTGGGTCGTCGCGCGGCCGAGGACCACGCCGAGGAGATCGAAGAGGCCATCGCCGGCGCCGACATGGTCTTCGTGACCGCGGGCGAGGGTGGCGGTACCGGGACCGGTGGCGCACCCGTCGTGGCACGCATCGCGAAGTCGATCGGTGCGCTCACCATCGGTGTCGTGACGAAGCCCTTCGGCTTCGAAGGACGCCGTCGCCAGGCGCAGGCGGAGCTCGGGGTCGCACGCCTGAAGGAAGAGGTCGACACCCTCATCGTCGTGCCGAACGACCGACTCCTCGAGATCAGCGACCGTGGCATCAGCATGCTCGAGGCGTTCGCCACGGCCGACCAGGTGCTCCTCGCCGGTGTGCAGGGCATCACCGACCTCATCACCACGCCCGGCCTCATTAACCTCGACTTCGCGGACGTGAAGTCGGTCATGCAGGGGGCCGGATCGGCGCTCATGGGCATCGGATCGTCCCGTGGCGCGGACCGCGCGATCAAGGCCGCGGAACTCGCGGTCGCCTCGCCGCTGCTTGAAGCCAGCATCGAGGGTGCCCACGGCGTCCTCCTCTCCATCCAGGGTGGCTCCAACCTCGGTATCTTCGAGATCAACGACGCGGCGAAGCTCGTCCAGGAGGCCGTGCACCCCGAGGCCAACATCATCTTCGGTGCGGTCGTCGACGACACGCTCGGCGACGAGGTGCGCGTGACGGTCATCGCCGCCGGCTTCGACGGTGGCGAACCCCTCACCCGGACGGCGGCCTCGCCGGCCGACGCCGTCATCTCCGGTGGGGTCATGAGCTCTTCCGACGAGGCCGCCGGGGCGCCGATCAGCACCTCCGAACCCTCGGAGCACCGGTCGAGCGCTGCTGCGCCCGTGTCCTCGGGCGGCGACTGGGGATCCAAGCCGAGCGCGTCCTCGCCGTTCTCCGGAGCGACGCACCGTCAGCCCGAGACGGTCGTCGAGACCGCCGTCCAGGACCCCTCGTTCGACGACGAGGGCGAGCTGGACATCCCCGACTTCCTCAAGTAGTAGTGATCGACGAGTCGACCACCTCGGCCGGATCGGGCTCCTCGGAGCCCGGTCCGGCATTGCTCGATCGCCTCGCGGACATCCGGGGGCGCATCGCCGATGCGACGCGGGCGGCGGGGCGTGCGACGGAACCGACGCTCATCGTCGTGACGAAGTTCCACCCGGTGACGCTGGTGCAGGCGCTGGCCGCCGCTGGCGTCTCAGACGTGGGGGAGAGTCGGCACCCTGAGGCGCGCGACAAGGCCGCTGCCGCCGAAGGCCTCGGATTGCGCTGGCACTTCATCGGGCAACTGCAGACCAACAAGGCCAAGCAGGTCCGACGATACGTGGACGCCGTCCACTCGGTCGACCGACCCGAGCTGCTCAGGGCGCTGTCGTCCTCCGAGCGGCAGCTCGACGTGTTCCTGCAGGTCAACCTGACCGACGATCCCGGCCGGGGTGGCGTCGTGGGTGATGCCGCGCTCGAGGCGCTCGCGACCGCGGCGCTCGAAGCGGAGGGCATCGCGCTACGCGGTGTCATGGCGGTCGCCCCGCTCGACGAGGATCCAGCGGCGGCCTTCGCACGGGTCCTCTCGGCGTCCGAGCGCATGCGCTCACTCGCCCCCCACGCCGATGGGCTGTCGATCGGCATGAGTCACGACTACGTCGAGGCGATCGAAGCGGGCGCGACACACCTTCGCATCGGCACGGCAATCACCGGGAATCGCCCGGTGTGACGTTAATCTCGGAGAAGCAAGGACCGCAGATCACGGAGGAAACGATGTCGAACCCACTGAAGAAGACCATGGTGTACCTCGGGCTCGCCGACGATGATCTCGAGTACGAGCAGCAGCACGCTGCCCAGGCCGAGCCGACGCAGCAGGCCGAGCCCCGTCGCACCGAGCGTCCCGAGCGCGCTGAGCGGGTCGAGCGCGTCGAGAAGGCCGCTCCAGTGACGCCGTTGCGCAAGCCGGTTCCCGTGCGCCAGCCCGTCGCCCCGAGCTCGGACCTCAACGAGATCCTGACCGTGCACCCCAAGCAGTACCGCGATGCACAGATCATCGCCGAGAGCTTCCGCGACGGGGTCCCGGTCATCATCAACCTCTCGCAGATGAGCGACGGCGACGCTCGCCGGCTCATCGACTTCGCCAGTGGTCTCTCGCAGGGGCTGTACGGCAAGATCGAGCGCGTGACGAGCAAGGTCTTCCTGCTCTCGCCCGAGCACGTCGCCGTTTCCGGCGACAACGGACAGGGTGCTCCGGAAGCGACCGAGGCGACCTTCTTCGCTCAGTCATAATCGAGGGGTGGCTTCTCTCATCTCCGTGATCGGCACGATCCTCTATCTCGCGCTGCTCCTGTACTTCTTCGTCCTCTGGGCGAGGTTCATCCTCGACCTCGCCCGGGTGCTCCGTCCGCAGTGGCGGCCCACGGGCGTCGGGCTGGTGCTCGCCGAGCTGAGTTTCACGATCACGGACCCTCCGATCCGGTTCTTCCGCCGTGTCCTCCCGCGCGTCGCCGTCGGTCCGGTCGCGCTCGATTTCGGCTGGACCCTCACGATGTTGTGCTGCATCATCGCGATGACACTCGTCCAGCTGCTCTAGCGCGCGCGGCCTGCCCGCGAACAGCTCGCCACGATTGTGTGGCTACGATAGAACGTCCGTCACCTGACGGTCGCCTCCGACGTCGTCAACATGTCTCACCCACTGGGTCAGACTTTGCTAGCGTGGGGGCGTTGTACACAGATTTTCGATTCGACAGTGAAGGTGGTTCGCTATGGCGCTCACTCCCGAAGACGTGGTCCAGAAGCGGTTTCAGCAGACCAAGTTCCGCGAAGGCTACGACCAGGACGAGGTGGACGACTTCCTCGACGAGGTCGTCGTCGAGCTCCGTCGCCTGATCCAGGAGAAGGACGAGGTCCAGCAGAAGCTGACCGCGGCCGAGTCCAAGGTCGCCGAACTCCAGAAGGGCGGCTCGTCCGCTCCGGCGACGCTCGCCAAGGCCGAGGCTGCTCCGGCACCCGCGCCCGTCGTCGCACCGACCCCGGCTCCGGCCGCGGAGTCGACCGACAACACCGCCGAGAGCTCGAACAACCTCCTGCAGCTGGCACGTCGTCTCCACGACGAGCACGTCGCCGAGGGTGCCCAGCGCCGCGACGCGCTCATCGCGGAAGGTCACGCGACCGCCGCACGTGTCGTCGCCGAGGCCGAGGCCAAGCAGCGCGCGCAGATGCAGGTCCTCGAGCAGGAGCGTTCGGTCCTCGAGCACAAGATCGACGAGCTCCGCAACTTCGAGCGCGAGTACCGCTCGCAGCTGCGCGGCTACATCGAGGGTCAGCTGAAGGACCTCGACGCCTCGTCGTCGAGCTCCGCTCCCGATGCGAAGGCCGGCGTCACCGCCGACAGCGCAGCGGTCTAGCGCAGACACCCGGTTGTCTCCCGCATCACCGTCGAAGGCCAGCGCCAGGACTCTTGCAGTCCTGGCGCTGGTTGCCGTCGTGGCCTATTCGGCCGATCAGTTCACCAAGTTCCTCGTCACCACCAACCTGACGGTGGGCGAGTCCGTTCCGGTACTCGGCCAGGCGCTCGTCCTGTACTTCGTCAAGAACTCCGGTGCCGCCTTCTCGCTCGGCGCGGGGTACACCTGGATCTTCTCGATCCTCGCGGCGGTCGTCGTGGTCGTCATCGTCTGGTTCGCCCGCCGGATCCGTTCACGGGCCTGGGCGATCGTGTTCGGCCTGCTCCTCGGAGGGGTGCTCGGCAACCTGACGGACAGGCTTCTCCGTGAGCCGTCCTTCGGTCTGGGCCACGTGGTCGACTTCATCTCCACCCCGTGGATGCTGCCCGCGATCTACAACGTCGCCGACATCTGCATCGTGGTCAGCATGGCCCTGTTCATCCTCCTGACGCTCTTCGGCGTGAACCTCGACGGCACCCGGACGACGCGTGCGAGCGAACGGGCCGCCCAGGAGGCGGAGGACCGCGAGGCCGAAGCGGACGCGGCCACCCTCGATCCGGCGGAGCCGCGCGACGCGAGTCCGGACGCAGGCCGCCCATGAACGAGTCCCGCAGCCTGTACGTCCCCGACGGGCTCGACGGCGAACGCGTCGACGCCGGCCTGGCCAAACTCCTCGGCTTCTCCCGGAGTTACGCAGCCGAGGTCGCCCTCGGAGGCGGCGTCACCATGGACGGCAAGTCGGTCGACAAGTCCGACCGCCTCCTCGCCGGTGCCTGGCTCGAGATCGAATGGACGCCTCGCCGCGAGGCCGTGATCGTACCGATCGCCGTCCCCGACCTCGGCATCGTCCACGACGACGACGAGATCGTGGTCGTCGACAAACCCGCCGGCGTCGCCGCCCACCCCTCCGTGGGTTGGGAAGGGCCGACGGTGCTCGGTGCCCTCGCCGCAGCCGGCTTCCGCATCTCGACGTCGGGCGCCGCTGAGCGGGCCGGGATCGTGCACCGGCTCGATGCCGGGACGAGCGGCCTCATGGTCGTCGCGAAGACCGAGCGGGCCTACACCTCACTGAAGCGTGCCTTCCACGACCGCGAGGTCGAGAAGATCTATCGCGCCGTGGTCCAGGGGCATCCCGACCCGCTCGCCGGCACCATCGACGGTCCGATCGGCCGCCACCCGCGCCACGACTGGCGCTTCGCCGTCACCGCCGACGGGAAGCCGTCGGTCACCCACTACGAGACGCTCGAGGCGTTCCCGTACGCCTCGTTGCTCGACGTGCATCTGGAGACCGGTCGCACGCATCAGATCCGCGTGCACATGGCGGCCCAGCGGCATCCCTGTGTCGGCGACACGATGTACGGCGCCGACGCGGCGCTCTCGGCCCGTCTGGGGCTCACCCGGCAGTGGCTGCATGCGACGAAGCTGGGCTTCGCGCACCCTGCGGACGGGGAGTTCGTGCGATTCGAGACCGCCTACCCGACGGATCTGCAGCACGCCCTCTCGATCCTCGAACTCGACTGACGTCGCGCCGTCGCTCGGCGACCGACCGCCCCCGCAGGCCGGGGGCGATGGTCGGAGGCGACGATTAGGCTTGACCAAGACCACCTCGGCGTCCGCGCCGTTCCCCCAGCACGATCCCCGGAGGCGCCGTCCGTGCCCACGTCCACCGATTCGTTCGTCCACCTGCACGTCCACAGCGAGTACTCGATGCTCGACGGCGCGGCCCGGGTGAAGCCCCTCATCCAAGCCGCTGTCGAGCAGGGCATGCCCGCCGTCGCGGTCACCGACCACGGCAACATGTTCGGCGCGTTCGACTTCTGGCGGACGGCCACCGATGCGGGCATCAAGCCGATCATCGGGACCGAGGCGTACATCACCCCGGGGACGGCGCGCGGCGACCGCACCCGGATCAAGTGGGGCGACGGCGGGGGAGACGACGTGTCCGGGGCCGGCGCGTACACGCACATGACCCTCCTCTCGGAGACGACCGAGGGCATGCACAACCTCTTCCGGCTGTCTTCGAAGGCGTCGATCGAGGGGTACTACTTCAAGCCCCGCATGGACCGCGAGATCCTCAGCCAGTACGGCGCCGGCCTCATCGCCACGACCGGATGCCCGAGTGGTGAGGTGCAGACGAGGCTCCGCCTCGGTCAGTACGACGAGGCGGTCAAGGCCGCCGCCGACTTCCGCGACATCTTCGGAGCGGAGAACTACTTCTGCGAGATCATGGACCACGGGCTCGGGATCGAACGCCGGATCATGGGCGATCTCATCAGGCTCTCGAAGGACCTCGGCCTGCCACTCCTCGCGACGAACGACCTGCACTACACGCACGCCGCCGACGCCAAGGCGCACGCGGCGCTGCTCTGCGTGCAGTCCGGCTCCACACTCAACGACCCGAACCGGTTCAAGTTCGACGCGGACGAGTTCTACCTGAAGTCTGCCGACGAGATGCGTCGACTGTTCCGCGAGTACCCCGAGGCGTGCGACAACACCCTCGCGATCGCCGAACGCTGCGAGGTCGCCTTCGACACCTCCGCGAACTACATGCCGCGGTTCCCGGTCCCCGAGGGGGAGAACGAGGAGAGCTGGTTCATCAAGGAGGTCGAGGCGGGCCTCCACCAGCGATACCCGAACGGCATCCCCGCCGACGTCCGCGACCGCGCCAACTACGAGACGCGCGTGATCGTCCAGATGGGGTTCCCCGGCTACTTCCTCGTCGTCGCCGACTTCATCCAGTGGTCGAAGCGCAACGGCATCCGGGTCGGGCCCGGCCGTGGTTCCGGTGCCGGATCGATGGCCGCGTACGCGATGCAGATCACCGACCTCGACCCGCTCCGCCACGGGCTCATCTTCGAGCGGTTCCTCAACCCCGACCGCGTCTCCATGCCCGACTTCGACGTCGACTTCGACGACCGTCGTCGTGGCGAGGTGATCAAGTACGTCACCGAGAAGTACGGCGACGAACGCGTCGCGCAGATCGTCACCTACGGCACGATCAAGGCCAAGCAGGCGTTGAAGGACTCCTCCCGGGTCCTCGGCTTCCCGTTCGGCATGGGCGACAAGCTGACGAAGGCCATGCCGCCGGCGGTCATGGGGAAGGACATCCCGCTCGAGGGCATCCTCGACGCCAAACACCCGCGGTACAAGGAGGCCGTCGACCTCCGCGGCATCCTCGACACGGATCCCGAGGCGCGCACCGTCTTCGAGACCGCCCTCGGCATCGAGAACCTCAAGCGCCAGTGGGGTGTGCACGCAGCCGGCGTGATCATGTCGAGCGACCCGCTCATCGACATCATCCCGATCATGAAGCGTGAGCAGGACGGCCAGATCGTCACGCAGTTCGACTACCCGGCGTGCGAGTCGCTCGGACTGATCAAGATGGACTTCCTCGGGTTGCGCAACCTGACGATCATCAACGACGCCCTCGACAACATCAAGAGCAACCGGAACATCGACCTCGTCCTCGAAGACCTCGAGCTCGACGACCGGGGCGCGTACGAGCTGCTGTCCCGGGGCGACACGCTCGGCGTGTTCCAGCTCGACGGCGGACCGATGCGCGCGTTGCTGCGTCTCATGAAGCCCGACAACTTCGAGGACATCTCGGCACTCATCGCGCTGTACCGCCCGGGCCCCATGGGCGCGAACTCGCACACGAACTACGCCCTCCGCAAGAACGGCCTGCAGGAGATCACCCCGATCCATCCGCAGCTCGAAGAGCCGCTGTCCGAGATCCTGTCGACGAGCTACGGGCTGATCATCTACCAGGAGCAGGTGATGGCGATCGCGCAGAAGGTCGCCGGCTTCTCCCTCGGACAAGCCGACATCCTCCGACGAGCGATGGGCAAGAAGAAGAAGTCCGAACTGGACAAGCAGTTCGAGGGCTTCTCCGGCGGCATGGTGGCCAACGGGTTCTCGATGGAAGCGGTCAACAAACTGTGGGAGATCCTGCTCCCGTTCTCCGACTACGCGTTCAACAAGGCGCACTCGGCGGCGTACGGGGTCATCTCCTACTGGACGGCCTACCTCAAGGCCCACTACCCGGCGGAGTACATGGCCGGGCTGCTGACGAGTGTCGGCGACTCCAAGGACAAGATGGCGCTCTACCTCAACGAGTGCCGCCGGATGGGCATCCAGGTCCTGCCGCCGGACGTCAACGAATCGATCGGGTTCTTCGCGGCCGTCGGCGAGGACATCCGCTTCGGGCTCGGCGCCGTCCGCAACGTGGGGTCGAACGTGGTCGAGCTCATCCGTCAGGCACGCGAGCGTGAGGGGCGGTTCACCTCCTTCCACGACTTCCTGCGCAAGGTGCCGCTGCCCGTGGCCAACAAGCGGACGATCGAGTCGCTGATCAAGGCCGGTGCGTTCGACTCCATGGGCGACAGCCGACGAGCGCTCTACGAGATCCACGAGGACGCGGTCGACTCGGTCGTGAAGGACAAGCGCGCCGAGGCGTCGGGGAGCATCGGCTTCGACTTCGACAGCCTGTTCGCCGAGGTCGGTGAGGTGCCGCTCGCGAGCGTTCCCGAACGGCCCGACTGGAGCAAGCGCGACAAGCTCAACTTCGAGCGCGAGATGCTCGGGCTGTACGTCTCCGACCACCCGCTGGCCGGTCTCGAGATCGAACTCGCGAAGCATGCGACGACGACCATCACCGACCTCATGACCGCCGAGAACATGGACGGCGAGACCGTCGTCATCTCGGGGCTCGTCACGAGCGTCCAACACCGCATCGCGAAGGCGTCCGGCAATCAGTACGGCATGATCCAGGTCGAGGACTTCGGCGGCGAGATGACCGCCATGTTCATGGGCAAGGCCTACCAGGAGTTCGCGTCAGAACTCGTCGGCGACTCCATCGTGGTCGTGCGTGGCCGCGTCAGCGTCCGCGACGACGGGATGAACCTGCACGCGTACAGCATCTTCTCGCCAGAGCTCCCTGAGGCGGGTGCCGATCGCATGCTCCAGCTGACGATGGCGGACGCCCGCGCGACGACTGAGACGGTGATGACCCTTCGCGACATGCTCTCGAGACACGCAGGCTCGACCGAGGTCCGACTGAAGCTCTTCCGGGGCGATGTCGCGCGGGTGTTCGAGTTGCCGCATCGGGTCAGCGTGTCCTCCGGGCTCTTCGGTGAGCTGAAGTCGTTGCTCGGCCCGAACTGTCTCGGTTGACGCGTTGCACACCACGTCGCCGGCGGGACACGACGCCGTGAACGGTAGGCTGTGACGGCCATGATCACCACCATTGACCTCAGGGGCGTCCGGCCGAGCCGGACCGAGCTCCTGGAGATGCTGCCCCGTCCCGTCGTCGACGTCACCGCCGCAGCCCATGCGGCGCAGTCGCTGATCGACGCTGTGCGGACCGAGGGTTCCGCTGCGTTGTCGGCCCAGTCCGACCGGTTCGACGGCGGACGGCCGGAGCACCTCCGCGTACCCCAGGCTGAGATCGACGCGGCGGTGGCCGCACTGGACCCGGCGGTGCGCGCCGCACTCGTCGAGGCCATCGACCGGGTTCGCGAGGCGACGCGAGCGCAGGTCCCGCCGGAGCGCACCACCACGCTCGGCGAGGGAGCGACCGTCGTACAGCGGTGGGCGCCCGTCGGCCGGGTCGGGCTGTACGTGCCCGGGGGCAAGGCCGTCTACCCGTCGAGCGTCGTCATGAACGTCGTCCCGGCGCAGGAGGCCGGGGTCGGCTCCGTCGCGCTCGCGTCCCCACCGCAGCGCGAGTTCGACAATCGTGTGCACCCCACCATCCTCGGAGCCGCCGGTCTCCTCGGGGTCACGGAGGTGTACGCCATGGGCGGGGCCGGAGCCATCGGCGCCTTCGCCTACGGGGTCCCGGACATCGCCCTGGACCCGGTCGACGTCGTGACGGGTCCAGGGAACATCTTCGTCGCAGCGGCGAAGCGCCTCGTGAAGGGGCAGGTCGGGATCGACGCCGAGGCCGGTACCACCGAGATCCTGGTCATCGCCGATGCCTCCGCAGACGCCAGACTCGTGGCCGCCGACCTCGTCAGCCAGGCCGAGCACGACGAGGCCGCGGCGTCGTTGCTCGTCACCGACGACGAGGCCCTCGCCATCGCCGTCCAGGACTGGTTGCGTCGCTATGCAGCCGGCACCCGCCACGGCGCCCGCGTCGTCCAAGCCCTCGCCGGCCCGCAGTCCGCCATCGTGCTCGTCGACGACCTGGAGGCCGCCGTCGCATTCAGCAACGCCTACGGACCGGAGCACCTCGAGGTCCAGACCGCCGACCCGGAGGCACTGCTCGGCGCCATCACGAACGCCGGCGCCATCTTCCTGGGTGAGCACACCCCGGTGAGCCTGGGTGACTACCTCGCCGGCTCCAACCACGTCCTTCCGACGGGAGGACAGGCCCGCTTCTCGTCCGGCCTGGGCGCCTTCACCTTCCTCCGCCCACAGCAGGTCGTCCGGTACGACGAGCCCGCGCTCCGCCAGGTCTCGAGCCACATCGTCGCCCTGTCGTCGTCCGAGGACCTCCCCGCGCACGGTGAAGCGGTGACGGCGCGTTTCGGCCTCGTCGGCGCCGAGACCCGCGCAGCCGAGGAGCACACCGAGCACGCCACACCCGAGGGAGCCGTCTGATGTACTGCCCGTTCTGCCGCCACCCCGACTCCCGCGTCATCGACTCTCGGACGAGCGACGACGGGCTCGCGATCCGTCGGCGCCGGCAGTGCCCGGAGTGCGGGCGGCGGTTCAGCACGATGGAGACCTCGAGCCTCGGCGTGATCAAGCGCTCCGGTGTCGTGGAGCCGTTCAGTCGGGAGAAGGTCGTGAGCGGCGTCAGGAAGGCGTGCCAGGGTCGTCCGGTGACGGATTCCGACCTCGCGGTGCTCGCGCAGCGCGTGGAGGAGTCCATCCGGGCGACGGGTGCATCGCAGATCGACGCGAACGACATCGGTCTGGCGATCCTCGCACCGCTGCGGGAGCTCGACGAGGTCGCCTACCTCCGGTTCGCCAGCGTCTACCAGGCGTTCGAGTCCTTGGACGACTTCGAGTCGGCCATTGCGCTTCTCCGGGTCGAACACGCCGCGGGCACGTCGAACGCCGACGAGCCGATCGTGGAGCGCTGAGTCGTGTACCGGTTCCTCTTCACCCACGTCCTGGCGAAGCTCGACCCGGAGCGCGCCCATCACCTCGCGTTCGACGTGATCCGTGCGCTTCCGTCCACCGGTCTCGGATCCGTCATCAGGCGGTGGACCGCACCCCGGACCGACCAGTCCGTCGAGGCGCTCGGCCTCCGGTTCGAGACCCCGTTCGGTGTCGCCGCCGGGTTCGACAAGGACGGCAAGGGGGTGCTCGGGCTCGGGCTCCTGGGCTTCGGCCACGTCGAGGTCGGCACCATCACGGCGATCCCGCAGGCTGGCAATCCGAAGCCACGCCTCTTCCGCCTCGTCCCGGACCGTGCGGTGATCAACCGCATGGGCTTCAACAACGAGGGTGCCGCATCCGCCGCGCCACGACTGGCGCGGACGGCCCGCGTCGTCAGGCGTCCCGTCCTCGGGGTGAACATCGGCAAGAGTCGTGTCGTGGACGTCGCCGACGCCACGGCCGACTACGTCTCGAGCGCCACCCTGCTGGCACCCACGGCCGACTACCTCGTGGTCAACGTCAGTTCACCGAACACCCCTGGTCTCCGAGGTCTCCAGGAGCTCGATCAGCTGTCGCCCCTCCTGGACGCGGTGCGTGCCGCCGCCGGAACGACACCGCTCCTCGTGAAGATCGCACCGGACCTCACGGACGCCGAAGTGGACCGCATCGCTCAGCTCGTCGTCGACCTGGGGCTCGACGGGATCATCGCGACGAACACGACGATCTCCCGTGACGGCCTCGAGACCGACCGGTCGACCGTGGAGGCTGCCGGTGCCGGTGGACTCTCCGGCGCGCCACTCGCCGACCGGTCGATCGCGGTCCTGCGACGGATCCGCGCCATCGTCCCGGCGGAGCTGTGCGTGATCTCCGTCGGCGGTGTCGAGACCGCCGCGGACGTGCGGGAACGGCTCGACGCCGGTGCAACGCTCGTCCAGGGGTACACGGCGTTCCTGTACCGCGGTCCGCTCTGGGCGCGGCAGATCAACCGTGGGCTCGATCGCCTCGCCAGAGCCGGTCGCTGAGCTGATCTCGCGCCACTGACGACGAACGCCCGCCGGTCTGGGACCGGCGGGCGTTCGTGGTGCGGGACTTACTTGTTGGGGAACTGACCGCGCTTGACCTGCGGCTTCGGTAGGCGGAGCGGGCGCAGCTGCAGCGCGCGCATGGCGGCGTACCAGCGCACGCGCGGCTCGTCCTGGCCGAACTTCGCTCGGAGCGCCTTCCGGACACGGAAGCCGAGGAAGAAGCAGTCGGCGATGGCGATGATGAAGAAGACCCAGAGGGTCAGCATGCCGTAGACCTGGATCTCGGGGACCGGCATGAACGTGAGGATGATCACGAGGAACATGACGGGGATCATGAACTCGCCGATGTTGAACCGGGCGTCGACGTAGTCGCGGACGAACTTCTTCTGCGGGCCGCGTTCGCGAGCCGGGAGGAACTTGTCGTCGCCCGCCGCCATGCCGGCCTGTGCTCGTCGTCGAGCCTCGGCCTGCTGGGCCTTCGCCGCGCGTGAGGCCTCCTTGCGGTCGGAGGGGACGAGCGGACGCTTGTTCTGCGCCTCGCGTTCGGCGCGCGACGGCGTCGGGCGGCCCTTCGCCTCCTTGGCGCCGCGGGCGAGGCGCTCGGCGGTCTGCGCCGCGGTCTCGACGAGGGGCTCTGATGCTGGGGTGCTCTGCTGTTTGGCCACGGTGGAACGTCCTTGATCGGGGGATTCGCTTAAGATTACTCGCATGACGACAGGTACCACGACGGAATCGGCCCAAGATCCACACAACGACCAGGAACTCCTCGACCGACTCCGCGAATCGGTCGCGGGCGCCCTGCCATCCTCGATCGCCGACCTGTCGGCACTCGTGCGGATCCCATCGGTGTCCTGGTCGGCGTTCGACGCCGCCGAGGTGGCCCGGAGCGCCGAGGCCGTCGCCGAACTCGCGCGCGATCTCGGTGTGTTCGACGAGGTCTCGGTGCGCCGTGCCGCCGTCGACGGGGGCACGGAGCTCGGGCAGCCCGCGGTCCTCGCCCGGCGCGAGGCCCGCAACGGTCGCCCGACCGTCCTGCTCTACGCGCACCACGACGTCCAGCCGCCCGGAAGCGACGACAAGTGGGAGTCGCCGCCCTTCGAGCCGACCGTCCGCGACGGCCGCCTCTACGGGCGCGGCGCGGCCGACGACAAAGCCGGCGTGATGTCCCACATCGCGGCGATCCGCGCGGTGACCGAGGTGCTCGGCTCCGATCTCGACCTCGGCATCGTCCTGTTCATCGAGGGGGAGGAGGAGTTCGGATCACGATCGTTCGGCTCGTTCCTGGAGGAGCACCGCAAGACCCTCGCAGCCGACGTCATCGTCGTCGCCGACAGCGACAACTGGGACGAACGGACTCCGGCCCTCACGATCGGCCTGCGCGGCAATGTGACGTTCCGGCTGCGCGTGAAGACGCTCGACCACGCCTCGCACTCGGGGATGCTCGGGGGAGCGGTGCCCGACGCCATGCTCGCGGTCGTCACCCTGCTCGCGACCCTGTGGGACGCCGACGGTTCCGTGGCGGTCGAGGGGCTCACCTCGCACGACGCCGTCACCCCCGAGTTCGACGAGGCACAGCTCCGCGCGGAGTCCGGCCTCGCCGACGGTGTCTCGCCCATCGGTCGGGGTTCCATCCTCAGCCGGATCTGGTCCCAGCCCGCGATCACTGTCACCGGGATCGACGCACCGACCGTGGCCAACGCCTCGAACACCCTCATTCCGGAGGTGGCCGTCCGCATCAGTGCGCGGATCGCCCCCGGCCAGGACCCGGCGGACGCCTACCGAGCCCTCGAGACGCACCTCATGGCCCACGCGCCCTTCGGAGCGCAACTGACCATCGACGAGGTCGACCAGGGGAGTCCGTTCCTCGTCGACACGAGCGGCTGGGCCGTCGCCGAGGCGAAGCGCGCCATGCACGACGCCTGGGAGGTCGAGCCGGTGGAGATGGGTGTCGGCGGATCCATCCCGTTCATCGCCGACCTCGTCCGGGTTTTCCCGGAGGCGCAGATCCTCGTGACGGGCGTCGAGGACCCGCACTCGAGGGCGCACAGCCCGAACGAGTCGCTGCACCTCGGGGTGTTCCAGAAGGCGATCCTCACCGAGGCGGTCCTCCTCGGTCGGCTCGCCTCGGCGCCCAAGCCCTCGGCCGGGTGATCCGCGGCGGTGGGAACACCCCCGGCATCATGGGGTGCGCCCGCCGCCCCGAGCGGTAGAATGACAGACAGGCGTCGTCCGGCGCCGCCAGACCTCGCGAGGAGCATCATGAGCGACACCATCCTGACCGAGACCAAGATCGACGCGGCCCACGGCGTCGGACTCTCCGACACGGCGGCGCAGAAGGTCAAGAGCCTCCTCGAGCAGGAGGGTCGCGACGACCTCCGCCTGCGCGTCGCCGTCCAGCCCGGCGGCTGCTCCGGACTCATCTACCAGCTCTACTTCGACGAGCGCATGCTCGACGGCGACGCGACCGTCGACTTCGACGGCGTCGAGGTCATCGTCGACAAGATGAGCGTCCCCTACCTCGACGGCGCCTCGATCGACTTCGAGGACACCATCCAGAAGCAGGGGTTCACCATCGACAACCCCAACGCCGAGGGCAGCTGCGCCTGCGGCGACAGCTTCCACTGAGGCAGATTCTTCCTGAAGGGGAAATCACCCGGTCCCGGGTGGTTTCCCCTTCGACATTCCGGTCACGATCCGGCACCGCGGACGCGAATGGTCCGGCGTTCACCACCCATCCCCACTAGACTGGGAGGCGATCCACAGGTGTGTATTCGAAAGGTTTCAGAGGTGCGCTCGACTCGTCGTCTCAGATGGGCTGCCATTCCGGTCGCAGCCACACTCGCCATAGTCCTGGCGGGTTGTACGCAGGCGGAACTACATGGTTACCTGCCGGGATTCGTCGAGGGCGAATCTCCCGTCACGAACCACACGGACCGCATCGCGGGCCTGTGGGTGACCGCCTGGCTGGTGCTGCTGGCCGTCGGCGTGGTGACGTGGGGGCTCATCATCTGGGCCGTCATCGTCTACCGCCGCCGCAAGGGCCAGACGGGCCTCCCCGTGCAGCTCCGGTACAACATGCCGATCGAGATCTTCTACACGGTCGTCCCGCTCATCCTGGTGCTCGGCTTCTTCGCCTTCACGGCGCGCGACCAGAACGCGATCGAGACCCAGTACGAGGATCCCGACGTCGCGATCGAGGTCTTCGCCAAGCAGTGGGCCTGGGACTTCGTGTACGACGAGGCCGTCAACGGCCAGGATGTCTGGACTGCAGGCGTGCAGGCCGACGAGAAGCCCGGTGGCGTCATCGACCAGGACGCGCTCCCCACCCTGTACCTGCCCGTCGGCAAGACGGTGAAGATCGCGCTGCAGTCGCGCGACGTCATCCACTCCTTCTGGGTCATCGACTTCCTCTACAAGAAGGACATGTTCCCGGGGAAGACCAACTACATGTCCTTCACGCCCGAGCGTGAGGGAACCTACGCCGGCAAGTGCGCCGAGCTGTGTGGCGAGTACCACTCGCTCATGCTCTTCAACGTGAAGGTCGTCTCGCAGGCCGAGTACGACAAGCACCTGGAAGACCTGGCCGACTCCGGCAACATCGGTGACTACGGCACGGAATACGACCGCAACAGCAACCTCCCCGGCACCAAGGCGCCGGCAGGTCTCGAAGAGCACGGAGACGGGGAATGACCTCCACCACGCTTCCTGCAGGCCAAGCGAGCGTCGTCGGACGCACCTCGGTCGAGCGCAAGGGCAACATCCTGGTCAAGTGGATCACCTCCACGGACCACAAGACCATCGGGTACATGTACCTGATCGCCTCGTTCATCTTCTTCTGCCTCGGTGGCGTCATGGCGCTCATCATCCGTGCGCAGCTCTTCGAGCCCGGCGGAACGATCGTCGAGACGAAGGAGCAGTACAACCAGCTGTTCACGATGCACGGCACGATCATGCTGCTCATGTTCGCGACGCCGCTCTTCGCCGGCTTCGCGAACGCGCTCATGCCACTGCAGATCGGCGCACCGGACGTCGCCTTCCCGCGGCTGAACGCCTTCGCCTTCTGGCTCTACGCCTTCGGTAGCCTCATCGCCGTCGGTGGCTTCCTCACCCCACAGGGTGCAGCGGCCTTCGGCTGGTTCGCGTATGCGCCATTGTCGAGTACGACCTTCTCACCAGGCCTCGGAGGGAATCTCTGGGTACTCGGTCTGGCACTGAGCGGGTTCGGAACCATCCTCGGTGGCGTCAACTTCATCACTACGATCATCACCATGCGCGCTCCCGGCATGACGATGTTCCGCATGCCGATCTTCACGTGGAACGTGCTCGTGACGTCGATCCTCGTCCTCATGGCGTTCCCGGTCCTCGCCGCCGCGCTCTTCGGTCTCGCCGCGGACCGCGTGTTCGACGCCCACATCTACGATGCCGCGAACGGTGGCGTCATCCTGTGGCAGCACCTGTTCTGGTTCTTCGGTCACCCTGAGGTCTACATCATCGCGCTGCCGTTCTTCGGCATCGTGTCGGAGATCTTCCCGGTGTTCAGCCGCAAGCCGATCTTCGGCTACAAGACCCTGATCTACGCGACGATCGCCATCGCAGCCCTCTCCGTGACCGTGTGGGCGCACCACATGTACGTCACCGGTTCCGTGCTGCTGCCGTTCTTCGCGCTCATGACGATGCTCATCGCGGTTCCGACCGGCGTGAAGATCTTCAACTGGCTCGGCACCATGTGGCGCGGCTCCGTCACCTTCGAGACCCCGATGCTCTGGTCGATCGGCTTCCTGATCACCTTCGTCTTCGGTGG
Organism: Plantibacter sp. ME-Dv--P-095; assembly: GCF_030209365.1. Lineage (NCBI taxonomy): Bacteria > Bacillati > Actinomycetota > Actinomycetes > Micrococcales > Microbacteriaceae > Plantibacter > Plantibacter sp. ME-Dv--P-095. The sequence continues at coordinate 91,780 of NZ_JARVSB010000005.1, read as the reverse complement.
ACTCACCGGTGTCATCCTCGCGTCGCCGCCGCTCGACTTCCACGTCTCCGACTCGTACTTCGTCGTGGCGCACTTCCACTACGTCGTCTTCGGCACGGTCGTGTTCGCCATGTTCGCCGGCTTCTACTTCTGGTGGCCGAAGTGGACCGGCAAGATGCTCAACGAGAAGCTCGGCTACTGGCACTTCTGGCTGCTGTTCATCGGCTTCCACACGACGTTCCTGATCCAGCACTGGCTCGGCGTCATCGGGTTCCCGCGTCGGTACGCGACGTACTCGCCGGAAGACGGCTTCACGTGGATGAACCAGCTGTCCACCGTCGGGTCGTTCATCCTGGCGATCTCACTGCTGCCGTTCTTCCTGAACGTGTACGTCACGATCCGCAAGGCTCCCCGGGTGACCGAGGACGACCCGTGGGGTTACGGCGGATCGCTCGAATGGGCGACCAGCTCGCCGCCCCCGCGTCACAACTTCGTGTCGATCCCGCGCATCCGTTCGGAGCGCCCGGCGTTCGACCTCCACCACCCTGAGGTCGGTATCCCGGTCGGCGTCGGTCCTGCGAAGGACGCGCCTGACGCACCCACGCTCGACGTCGACTCCGGAAAGGTGAAGTAGCCGCCATGCGCGCCAATATCATCCTCTTCACGATCCTCACGGTGTTCTGTGCGCTCCTCTGTGCGGTCTACACGGTGTGGTCACTCATCGACCCGCTGCACGGCCGCGTCGAGTGGGTCGGAACGGTCACGCTGGCTCTCGCAGCCATCCTGAGCGCCTTCCTCGGCTTCTATCTCAGCCGTGTCCACAAGAGCCAGGGAGCCGAGCTCCCCGAGGACACCCTCACGGCGAACATCGATGACGGCGACCCGGAGATCGGGCACTTCAGCCCGTGGAGCTGGTGGCCGATCATCCTCGCCGGTGCGTGTGGTCTGCTCGTGCTGGGTCTGGCCGTCGGCTTCTGGATCGCGATCATCGGGATCCCGCTGGTCGTCATCGCCGTCGTCGGTTGGAACTACGAGTACTACCGCGGATACTTCGCCCGCTGATGGTCGACTCGTTCAGCATCCGCCGGGGTCAGCCCGACGACCGCTCGGCAGTTTTCGGGCTGGCTGGCCAGCTCATCACCGGTTCGATCCCACCGGCCGCCGATGACTTCATGACTGCGTACAACAACGTCATGCGTCCCCGCGAAGATGAGACGAACGTGCTGTACGTCGCCGTGGACCAGGACGACCGCGTCGTCGGCTACACGCTGATGACCGTGTCGCGTCTGCTGCACGCCGCGGGTCTCACCGCCCACCTGCAGGAGCTGGTCGTCGATGAGAGCGCCCGCGGTGCGGGTATCGGGTCGGCCCTCGTCGAGGCGAACGAGCACTACGCGGTGGAACGCGGCGCCCGTCAGTTGACGATGTCCACGTCACGCGCCGGAGACTTCTACCGTCGCCTCGGCTACAACGTCACCGCAGAGTTCTACAAGAAGATCCTCCCGCTGGGCTGAGAGCCGAAGCGACGAAGAGCCCTCGAGCCCATCGCTCGGGGGCTTTTTCGTGTCCAGCGGGGGATACGCCTCAGCTGCTCGACGACGGCCCGAGCCGGCCGCCTGCGCGGACGCTCATGCGTGCCACCCACCGCCGCCCAACACACTGGCTTACCACCGCGTTCGACGAGCAGCTTGGACGACGACGTCTCCCTCTCCAGGATCCAGCGGAGTGACCCAACCACCAGCAGCACGCGGTCGACGACTGTGAAGCCCCCGCCGGCCAGGGGCGCACAGGCCAGGGCGCAGACGCTGAATCCGGAGCCGGGGCTCCTAGGTCCCGAGGATGGCAACCGGAGGCCCTACCCAGAGCCTCTAGGGCCGAGCTCTCCACGGGGTAGATGGGCGGACCAGGTGCGCCACACAACGGTCAGAGCTCACGCGTGGGAGCGCTGTCCGTGTCGCGCGCTGGGAGCCAAGCATGGCCGCCGCCCGTCGGGGGAGCGGACCAGTCCCCGGCGGCGAGACGATGCCGCTGGCCGCGTCCCGATGGCGCCAACGAACCTCCTCCGAGTACGGGACGCCATCCCGCAGTCGATCGTCACACAAGCCCGAAGCTCCCGGCCGGTCGCAGGCTAGATCCGATGGTCTCCAGCGTCACGCGGTCTGCACGTCGGGAATGAGAGAAGCCCCGCAGTCCGTGTGGACTGCGGGGCTTCCGTCGTGGGGTGACGACTAGTGGTGGTCGCCGTGGGAGCGTTCGATCTCCGTCTGCGTGACCGGAGCGATCCGATCTTCGAAGAACCAGCGCGACATGGCTGCACGGGCCTTCTGCACGCCAGTGATCTTGCCCTTGGCGTTCGGACGGATCATCAACGGCTTGTGGTCGTCGTAGCTCGCCAGACGCCAGCGCTCGTACTCGTCCACCGGCTCGTGGACCTCGATGAACTCGCCACCGGGGAGGCGGACGATGCGTCCGGTCTCGTAACCGTGGAGGAGGATCTCGCGGTCCTTCTTCTGCAGCGCCAGGCAGGTCCGCTTGGCGAGGAAGTACGCGATGACCGGTCCGAGGATGAGGATGGCCTGCAGCGTATGGATCACGCCTTCCATCGTCACCTTGAAGTGGGTCGCGATGATGTCCGAGCTCGCGGCTGCCCACAGGGCGGCGTAGAACGTGACGCCGGCAGCACCGATGGCGGTGCGGGTCGGCGCGTTGCGCGGGCGGTCGAGGATGTGGTGCTCGCGCTTGTCACCGGTGATCCACGCCTCGACGAACGGGTAGATGAACACCGTGACGATGAACAGGCCCAGGACGAGGACGGGAAGGATGATGTTGAACGAGAACGTGTGGTCCAACAGGACGAACTCGAGGTGCGGTGGCACCAGGCGGAGCGCCCCGTCGGCGAAGCCGATGTACCAGTCGGGCTGCGTACCCGCGGAGACCGGTGAGGGGTCGTACGGGCCGTAGTTCCAGATCGGGTTGATCGTGAAGAGCGACGCGATGAGCATCACGACACCGAAGACGATGAAGAAGAAGCCACCCGCCTTCGCGGCGTACACGGGGAGGACGGGGAAGCCGACCACGTTCTGCTCGGTGCGACCGGCACCCGGGAACTGCGTGTGCTTGTGCACGACGACGAACACCAGGTGCAGGGCGATGAAGAGCAGCACCAGCGCGGGGAGCAACAGGATGTGCAGGGTGTAGAGCCGGCCGACGATGTCGGTGCCTGGGAACTCACCGCCGAAGAGCAGGAACGTCGTCCAGGTGCCGATGATCGGCAGACCCTTCACCATGCCGTCGATGATCCGCAGACCGTTACCGGAGAGCAGGTCGTCGGGGAGCGAGTAGCCCGTGAAGCCCTCGGCCATCGCCAGGATGAAGAGGACGAAGCCGATCACCCAGTTGAGCTCGCGCGGCTTGCGGAACGCTCCGGTGAAGAAGATCCGCAGCATGTGCAGGCCGATGGACGCGACGAACAACAGCGCTGCCCAGTGGTGCACCTGACGCATCAGGAGGCCACCGCGGATGTCGAACGAGATGTCGAGGGTCGACGCCATGGCGACCGACATCTCGATGTTCTTCAGCGGGACGAACGAGCCGTCGTAGTGCACCTCGGCCATGGAGGCCTGGAAGAAGAAGGTGAGGAACGATCCCGACAGCAGGATGATGACGAAGCTGTAGAGGGCCACCTCACCGAGGAGGAACGACCAGTGGTCTGGGAAGATCTTGCGACCGAACTCCTTGACGGCGACCGAGATGGACGTCCGTTCTTCGAGGTAGTTGGCTGCAGCGCCGGTGAAACCACCGGAGCTCTTCGCCGGAGCGGCCTTGGCCTGCTCAGGGGCGCGTGTTGCGGTCGAGGTGCTCAATGACGCTCCCAGAAGCTCGGGCCGACAGGTTCGTGGAAGTCGCTCCGCGCGACGAGGTAACCCTCATCGTCGACGGTGATCGGCAGCTGCGGGAGCGGCCGGGCGGCCGGTCCGAAGATGACCGCGCAGTGGTTCGTGACGTCGAACTGCGACTGGTGGCAAGGGCAGAGGAGGTGGTGCGTCTGCTGCTCGTACAGCGCCACCGGGCACCCGACGTGGGTGCAGACCTTGGAGTAGGCGACGATGCCGTCGTAGGACCAGTCCTTCTTGGACTCCTCCTCGACGAGATCCTCGGGCTTCAACCGCATGAGGAGGACGATCGCCTTGGCCTTCTCGTTGAGGACGTGCTCGGCCTCGTGGAGGTTCTCGGGGATGACGTGGAAGGCGCTTCCGAGCGTGACGTCGGACGCCTTGATCGGCGTGCCGGAGGGGTCGCGAGCGAGACGCGTTCCTTCCTTCCACATCGTGTGCTGCATGAGCTCGACCGGGTCCTCGTCGTACGGCGCGAGGCCGCGGAAGAGGGCGATGCCGGGGAGCGGGAAGACGATGAGCGACCCGATGAGGCTGTTGCGGATGAGCGCACGGCGTCCGATGCCGGACTCGACGTTCGCCTCGTGCATGATCTCGACGGCACGATCGCGGCTGACCTGGTTGCCGCCGACCTTGTGGCGGTAGTCGATGCCCTCCTCGTCGTGCATGAGGGCCTTCCCCCAGTGCACGGCGCCGATACCGATCGCGAGCAGGGCGAGCGCCATGCCGAGACCGATGAAGAGGTTGTTCAACCGGACGGATCCGATGTCCTCGGGCTCGATCGGGAACGCCATGTAGGCGGCGACCGCCCAGACGCTGCCGGCGATCGACAGGTAGAAGAGGGTGTAGACGGCGCGCTCGGCCCGCTTGTCCTTCTTGGGGTCGAGGTCCGTGACGCGCTTCCGGTGCGGAGGCAGACCAGGGTCGGCGATGGCATCGCGGGCGATGACCCCGGTGCCGGTCGCGACCTGCAGCTCCTGCCCGTGGGCGGACGGATCGGCAGACGAGTCGGCGGTCGGGTGACCCGAACCGCTCGAGTTGTCGTGAGCCATTGTGCTCCTTCTTACGTGTTGTCGATCCGCGTCGGTCAGTTCGACTTCGCGGTGATCCAGACGGTGAGGGCGACGATCGAGCCGAGGCCGAAGATCCAGAGGAACAAGCCCTCGGAGACGGGGCCGAGCGAGCCGAGGTCGTTACCGCCCGGTGACGGGTTGGCCTCCATGAACTTGAGCGCGGTGATGATGTCGCGCTTGTCCTCGGGGGAGAGGTTCATGTCGTTGAAGACCGGCATGTTCTGCGGGCCGGTGACCATGGCCTCGTAGATGTGCGCTTCGCTGACGCCCACGAGCGAGGGAGCGTACTTGCCCTCGGTCAGGGCGCCACCGGCTGCAGCGACGTTGTGGCACATGGCGCAGTTGATCCGGAAGAGCTGTGCTCCGTTGGAGGAGTCGCCGGCGGCGTCGAGGTACTGCTCGTCGGGGATCTCCGGGCCGGGGGCCACCGAGGCGACGTACGCGGCCAGCGAGGAGATCTGCTCCTCGGTGAACTGCACGGGCTTCTCGGGAGCCTGCGGGCCCTGGTTCTGCAACGGCATGCGACCCGTACCGACCTGGAAGTCGACCGCGGCAGCGCCGACGCCGAGCAGGCTCGGTCCGGCGGTCGTGCCCTGCATGTCGAGTCCGTGGCAGGTGGCGCAGTTGGCCGAGAACAGCTTCTCGCCCTCGTCGACCGAGGCCTGGGACTTCGCGGCGGCGACGGGCTCGGCGCTGGCCGTGCTGACGCTGACGGCCGCGTACGCTCCGCCGGTCACGAGCAGGCCGATCGCGAGGAGTGCTGCCGAGGCGAAGGGGCTGCGGCGACCGCTCTTGCGGTTCGTGCGAGCGGTCTTCTTGGACGACTTGGTGGCCGTCGGCTGGGTGGGGTCAGTCTTCATGGAGTCAGTCATTCCGGGTTAGCGCAGGATGTAGATGACGAAGTAGAGGCCGATCCACACGACGTCGACGAAGTGCCAGTAGTACGAGACGACGATGGCGCTCGTCGCCTCCTTGTGGCCGAATCGCTTGACCGCGAAGGCGCGGCCGATCACGAGGAGGAAGGCGATCAGGCCGCCGGTCACGTGCAGGCCGTGGAAGCCGGTGGTGAGGTAGAACGCCGAGCCGTACGCGTTCGAGCTGAGGGAGATGCCCTCGCTGACGAGCGTCGCGTACTCGAGCACCTGGCCGGCGACGAAGACGGCGCCCAGGGCGTAGGTGAGGAAGAACCACTCGACCATGCCCCACTTGCGTGGGCTCCAGCCCGTCATGCGGGGCTGCATGCGTTCTGCCGCGAAGACGCCGAACTGGCACGTGAACGACGAGGACACGAGGATGATCGTGTTGATCGTCGAATACGGGACGTTCAAGCGGCCGGCTTCGGCCGCCCACAGCTCGGGAGCCATCGATCGCAGCGTGAAGTAGATCGCGAAGAGGCCGGCGAAGAACATGACCTCGCTGCCCAGCCAGACGATCGTTCCAACGGCGACCGTGTTCGGTCGGTTGATCCGGGGCGCGCTCGGCGCGAGGTTGATTGAGGTGCTCGTCACCCCTCCATTATGGCCGATAGCGCGAGCGGTTTTTCGCATTTCGGAGGCGACGATGACGTACGGAGCAGTAAGGCTATCCTTATTTCCTGACCGGGATCTTCGGTTCTGCTGCGGAATTCATGTGATCCTCGCCGGGTGGAGCGCCCCGGGCCACGGCGGGTCGCGCTTGTAAGATCGTCGTCATGCCTCTCACGACCTGGCCGACGCTCATCGGCGACCTGCTCGCCGGAACCGATCTCAGCGTGTCCGAGTCCACGTGGGCCATGGAACGCATCATGACGGGGCAGGTCACCGACGCCCAGCTCGCCGGATTCCTCATCGCACTGCGGAGGAAGGGGGAGACGGTCGACGAGATCGTCGGGTTCCGTGACGCGATCCTCGACCACGCGATGCCGCTCGTCGCACCGTCCCGCGCGCTCGACATCGTGGGCACCGGCGGCGACCGGTTCGGGACGGTGAACATCTCGACCACGGCTTCCATCGTCGCTGCGGCGACCGGCATCCCCGTCATCAAGCACGGCAACCGCGCCGCGAGTTCTGCCTCCGGCTCGAGCGACGTGTTGTCGGCCCTCGGCGTCGACCTGGCGTTGCCGACGGAACTGGTGGGGGAGGTGCTCGCAGCCACGGGCATCACCTTCGCCTACGCCGCCGCCTTCCACCCGGGCTTCCGCCACGCCGGCGCGGTGCGCGCGGAGCTCGGCGTTCCGACCGTCTTCAACTTCCTCGGCCCGCTCGTCAATCCTGCTCGACCGGAGGCCTCCGCCGTCGGCGTGGCGCATGCCGACCGGATCCCGCTGTTCGTCGGGGTGTTCCAGACGCGCGGAGCCACCGCGCTCGTCTTCCGTGGCGACGACGGTCTCGACGAGCTCACCACGACGGGACACAGTCACCTGTGGGAGGTCACGCGCGGTGCCGTCACCGAACACGACCTCGATCCGCGCGAGCTGGGTATCCGGCGCGCGACGATCGACGACCTGATCGGCGGCGACGCCCAGCACAACGCCGGTGTCGTCCGGGCGACCCTCGCCGGCGAGGAGGGCCCGGTCCGCGACATCGTGCTCTTGAACGCGGCCGCCGGGATCGTGGCGTTCGAACTCTCCGAGGATCCGACGCAGGCCCAACGGCCGATCCTCGACCGGTTCGCCGCCGCGTTGCTGTCCGCGGCGGGCGCGATCGACTCCGGCGCGGCGACGGCCAGACTCGACGCCTGGGTCGAGGCGACCCACGCCCTCGGTTCGCGCTGATCGACGCCACGACCACGCCCGACCGGGCCCTACCGGCGGCGCGGCCCAGCGCGTAGGTTGAGACCCGATGCCGGCGCACCCGGCCGGCGGTCCCGAACCGATCTTGCAGGAGGATTCAATGAAGAAGCTCATCAATGATCCGAAGGACGTCGTCGCTGAGGCGGTGGCCGGCTTCGGAGCCGCGCACGCCGATCTCGTCTCCGTGTCCCTCGACCCCGTGTTCATCACGCGCGCGGACGCGCCGGTCGCCGGGAAGGTCGGGATCGTGAGCGGCGGAGGGAGCGGACATGAGCCCCTCCACGGCGGATTCGTCGGGTTCGGCATGCTCGACGCGGCGGTGCCCGGGCCGGTCTTCACCTCACCGACGCCCGACCCGATCGTCGCCGCGACCAAGGCCGTGGACGGGGGCGCCGGGGTGCTCCACATCGTGAAGAACTACACGGGGGACGTGCTCAACTTCGAGACCGCGGCCGACCTCGCGCTGGCCGAGGGGATCGAGGTGCGATCGGTCGTCATCGACGACGACGTCGCCGTCAAGGACTCGCTCTACACCGCCGGACGCCGCGGCGTCGCCGGGACCGTCCTGGTGGAGAAGATCGCGGGTGCCCGGGCAGAGGCCGGGGGAGGGCTCGACGAGGTCGCCGAGGTCGCCCTCAAGGTCAACGCGCGGACGCGCACGATGGGTGTCGCTCTCACCCCTTGCGTCGTCCCGCACGCCGGTGAGCCCAGTTTCACCCTCGCCGACGACGAGATCGAGATCGGCATCGGCATCCACGGCGAGCCGGGTCGCGAACGTATCCCGTTGGAACCGGCGGACCGTATCGTCGACCGGTTGCTCGGCGCCATCCTCGAGGATCTGCCGTATGCGCCGGGTGAACGGGCGCTCGTCCTCGTGAACGGCATGGGCGGGACGCCGCAGCTCGAACTCTTCATCGTGTACCGCCGCGTCGCCGAAGCCCTCGCGGAGCGGGGGATCGAGGTCGCCCGATCGTTGGTCGGCAACTACACGACGAGCCTCGAGATGCAGGGGGTGTCGATCACCCTCCTGAAACTCGACGACGAATTGACCGAATTGTGGGACGCGCCGGTGCAGACCGCCGCGCTCCGGTGGGGACGGTAGACGGATGGCACTGGATGGAGCCTGGGCGATCGCCTGGATGCGGGGGAGTGCTGCGGTGATCTCGGAGCGCCGCGTGGAGCTCATCACGCTCGACCGCGACATCGGCGACGGGGACCACGGTGAGAACCTCGACCGGGGGTTCTCTGCGGTCCTCGGGAAACTGGACGGGCAGCCGGCCGACGCGACGCCCTCGGACATCCTGAAGCTCGCGGCGACGACGCTCATCTCCACGGTCGGCGGCGCCAGCGGACCGCTGTACGGCACGGCACTGCTGAAAGCGTCGATCGCCGTGGCGGGGAAGGCCGAGTTGGATGCGGACGCCGTGGTCGCCTTGCTGACGGCGGCGCGCGACGGGATCGTGCTCCGAGGCAAGGCGACGACCGGCGACAAGACCATGGTCGACGCCTGGACACCGGCCGTCGACGCTGCCGCGGACGCCGCCGCCGCGGGGGAGACCCCGGGCGGCGTCCTCGCTGCCGCCGCTACGGCGGCCCAGGCCGGTGCCGTGTCGACCGAACCGCTCGTGGCGCGGAAGGGGCGCGCAAGCTACCTCGGTGAGCGTGCGATCGGCCATCGCGATCCCGGCGCGCAGTCGACCGCGTACCTGCTCGGTGCGGCTTCGGCGGCGGCATCGGGGGAGACTGCATGAGCGGCGGACCCGTCGGACTCGTCTTCGTCTCCCACAGCGCGCTGATCGCTGAGGGACTCGTCGACGTGGCCCGCCAGATGGCCCCCGACGCCGCTCTGGCAGCGGCCGGAGGCACCGACGACGGTGGGATCGGCACCAGCTTCGCGCTGGTCTCCGCCGGGATCACCGCCGTCGATGCCGGAGCCGGCGTCGTGGTCCTGTGCGACCTCGGCTCGGCGATCCTGACGGCCGAGACCGCGCTCGACTTCCTCGACGACGCTGTTCGCGCGCGAGTCCGCATCGTGGACGCCCCGCTCGTGGAGGGAGGCGTCGCCGCGGCCGTCGCCGCCCAGACCGGTCGGTCGCTCGACGAGGTCGTCGCTGCCGCCCGGTCCGCCGCCGGCCGACCGGACATGGACGCCCCGAGGACGGAGACCGGATCGGCGACGGCCGGGCCGACGGACACGCCCCACGCCGCAGCGACGGTGACGCTGCGCAACAAGGACGGTCTCCATGCCAGACCCGCTGCAGAGTTCGTGCGGTCCGCCAGCAGGTTCGCGGCGAACGTCGTCGTGAACGGCAAGGACGCGAAGAGTCTGCTCGGGATCATGTCGCTCGGCCTCGTGAAGGGCGCCGAGGTGCATCTGCAGGCCGACGGGGTCGATGCCGAAGACGCCGTCCAGGCGCTCACGTCGCTCATCGAGTCCGGCTTCGGTGAGGCGTGAGGTCAGCTCCGTCGACGCCGGGCGGAGCACCTCGTGCGCGTCGACGCAACCGGGTGGGCGGTGGGGGAGCGGCGGCGTAGCATCACCCCCATGGATGAACAGACGAAGACGTCGGACACCGATGACCGCCCCTGCACGGTCTGCGGCCATCCGCTCGCCGAGCACACCTTCGATCGGTCCTCGGACCACGATCACTTCATGACCTGTCCGACGCAGGATCGACTGCCGGACCCGGCGGAGTCGTCCATCCCGGTCAACGAATTCGGGATGCCCCTGTGGGAAGAGGACCCGGACCGACAGGCTCCGCCCGCCTGACGACGCGTGGGGTCCTGCCGGGTCACCCCAGATCGAGGAGCGATCGGACGGCGACGCTCAGGCGGCCGGCGGGCCGCTGCTCGTCATCGTCGACGGCCTCGCCGTCGATGATCCATCGTGTCCATCGGGCCAGGCGCTCCGGTGGGACATCCGTGCGTGCGGCTCGGGTGCGCACCGCTTCGGTGATGTGCTCCAGGAGGAAGCGGTCGACGAGCTCCGCCTCCTCGACGAGGACGGCTCTCACCTCGGGGAGGTGTGCGGCACCGTGGACCGCTCGGGCGAATCCCGCCTGACGCTCGGCGTCGTGCTCGCGGTCGAGTGCCGTGAGGTAACTCGCAAGGGCCGGCTTCCCGCGGCCGGTGCGCGTGGCGCGGTGGAGGTGTTCCTCGGTCCACGCGGCACTGGCTCGGAGCAGGGTGAGCAGGATGTCGATCTTCGTCGGGAAATAGTGGAACAGGGTTCCGGAGGAGACACGAGCCGCTCGGCAGACGTCGGCCGTCGTGGTGCCTTCGAATCCCTGGGCGGCGAAGCACCGGTATGCCGCGGCGAGGATCACGGTCTGTCGTTCCGTGAAGCGCTGCTGGTCCACTACACGGGGCATGAGCGCCTTCCTGGTTCCTAGAGCGTGCGCTCTAGAGTGAACGCTCTAGGAATTCTAGCCTGGTGAACCAGGGATTACCGTCCGGAAACCGGCGTGGCGGTTCGGCGTACCCGTCCACGCGGACACCGCACGAGCCGGAGATGGAAGGAGGGCCCTGGATCACTGAATTGACATAATGTGCATTATCAGCTCTTTTCAGCCCGCCGCGAGCGGGGTCGGATCAGCTCACCAGGTCACGGATCACCGAACCGGAAATCGCTTTGACGGTCAGCCTGCGTCAGGCGCCCACGTACCGCGCCAGATGTTCTGCAGTCAGGGTCGATCGCGCTTCGATGAGCGCTCCGGGCGTCCCGGCGAACACCAGGCGCCCGCCGTCGTGACCCGCGCCGGGCCCCAGATCGACGATCCAGTCCGCGTGAGCCATCACCGCCTGATGGTGCTCGATGACGATCACCGACTTGCCCGAGTCCACCAGGCGGTCGAGCAACCCGAGCAGCTGTTCCACGTCGGCGAGGTGCAGGCCCGTCGTCGGCTCGTCCAGGATGTAGACGTCGCCGGCGTCGGCCATCTGCGTCGCCAGCTTGAGCCGCTGGCGTTCACCGCCCGACAGGGTCGTCAACGGCTGGCCGAGGCTGAGGTACCCCAGTCCGACATCCGCGAGTCGTGCCAGGATCGCGTGTGCGGCGGGCGTCCGGGCCGGCCCCTCGTCGAAGAACACCTCGGCCTCTGTCACGGACATGGCGAGCACGTCACTGATGTCCCGCTCCCCCAAGTGATATTCCAGAACGGAAGCGTCGAAGCGGCGGCCCTCGCACACCTCGCAGACGGCCGAGACGCTCGCCATGACACCGAGATCGGTGAAGACGACACCGGCACCGTTGCAGTTCGGGCAGGCTCCGGCCGAGTTCGAGCTGAACAGCGCAGGCTTCACACCGTTCGCCTTCGCGAACGCCTTGCGGATGGGCTCGAGTAGGCCGGTGTAGGTCGCCGGGTTGCTGCGACGCGAGCCGCGGATCGGGCTCTGGTCCACCGTCACGACGCCCGGACGTCCGGCGATCGAACCGTGGATGAGGGAGCTCTTCCCTGATCCGGCGACGCCCGTGACGACCACCAGGACGCCCAGTGGTACGTCGACGTCGACGCCCTGGAGGTTGTGCCGATCTGCTCCGCGGACCTCGATGACCCCCGTCGGACGACGTACATCCGGCTTCAGTGCCGCCCGGTCGTCGAGGTGGCGTCCGGTGAGGGTGTCGCTGGCCCGCAGACCGTCGACCGTCCCCTCGAACATCACCTGTCCCCCGCTCCTGCCGGCTCCGGGGCCGAGGTCGACGACGTGGTCGGCGATCGTGATCGTCTCCGGTTTGTGTTCCACGACGAGGACGGTGTTGCCTTTGTCGCGGAGTCGCAGGAGGAGTTCGTTCATCCGCTGGATGTCGTGGGGGTGCAGTCCGACGGTCGGCTCGTCGAAGACATACGTCACATCGGTGAGTGACGATCCGAGATGGCGGATCATCTTGGTCCGCTGTGCTTCGCCACCCGAGAGGGTACCGGTGGCACGGTCGAGGGACAGGTACCCCAGCCCGATGGCGACGAAGGAGTCCAAGGTCTCCTGGAGGACCGTCAGCAGCGGCCGCACCGACGGCTCGTCGAGCCCCCGGACCCACGCCGCGAGGTCGCTGATCTGCATCGCGCACAGCTCCGCGATGTTCCGTCCGGCGATACGGGAGCTCCGTGCGCCCTCGCTCAGACGGGTCCCCTGGCACGCGGGACAGGTGGTGAAGGTGACGGCACGGTCCACGAAGGCGCGGATGTGTGGCTGCATCGCCTCACGATCCTTCGAGAGGAAGGACTTCTGCACCTTCGGGATCAGACCCTCGTAGGTCATGTTGATGTCGCCGACCTTGACCTTCACAGGCTCCTTGTGGAGGAAGTCGTGGAGCTCGCGCTCCGTGTAGTCCTGGATGGGTTTGTCCGCGTCGAGGAAGCCGGACCCGGTGAAGATGCGCACACCCCACCCGTCCGGCGTGTAGCCGGGGATGGTGAGCGCGCCCTCGTTGAGCGACTTCGTGGCGTCGTAGAGCTGGGAGCGGTCGATGTCGTTCACCGTGCCCATGCCCTCGCACTGCGGGCACATCCCGCCGGTGATCGAGAAGCTCCGCCGCTCCTTCGTGCTCTGTCCCCCACGCTCGATGGTCACCGCTCCGGCGCCGCTGATCGAGGCGACGTTGAAGGAGAACGCCTGCGGCGATCCGATGGCCGGGTCTCCGAGCCGACTGAAGAGGATGCGCAACATGGTGTTCGCGTCGGTCGCCGTGCCGACCGTCGACCGCGAGTTCGAGCCCATCCGCTCCTGATCGACGATGATCGCCGTGGTGAGGCCTTCGAGCACGTCGACGTCCGGGCGTGCCTGCGACGGCATGAAGCCCTGGACGAAGGCGCTGTAGGTCTCGTTGATCATGCGCTGGGACTCGGCCGCGATCGTCCCGAACACGAGCGAGCTCTTCCCCGAGCCGGACACACCGGTGAAGACCGTCAGGCGACGCTTCGGGAGCTCGACGTCGACGTTTCGGAGATTGTGCTCACGGGCGCCCTTGACCCGGATCACGTCGTGGGTGTCGGCGACCCGGGTGTCATGCGATGCGGCGTCCATGGCGATCAGCGTAGCCGCCGTGCTCGGTCGGCGTCCGACCGACGAAGGCGGCCGTCGAGGTGACTTCCGAGGTCATGCTGGGAAAACCCTGTACGGATGCGTCACACTGATGGCAGGCGGTCCGATCGCTCGGAGGCGCCACCGCACCGTCCACCTGTCAGGAGCCGACCATGACCGAACCGTCCGTGACCACCTACACCTTGAATGCGGCGAAACTCACCGCCGGGCAGATCTCCGGCGTCCGTTGGGCGTTCGCCGTCGGCGGTGTCCTCACCATCCTCCTCGGAGTCTTCCTGCTGCTCGCGCCGAAGGCTTCGCTCGTCGCCGTCGCCTGGATCTTCGCGATCTACTTCCTCATCGCCGGGATCACCCGCATCGTTCGCGGCGTCCTCGCGCGGGAGCACGGTGGACTCTGGAGGGTCCTCACCATCGTGTTCGGCGTGCTGCTCCTCGCGGCAGGCGTCTACATCGTCATCGACCCGTTGCTCGGTATCGGCGCGCTCGTCTTCGTGATCGGCCTCTCCTGGATCGTCGAAGGCGTCGCCTCACTGTTCGACGCAGCACCGGACGTGTCGCGGTGGATCACGGTCCTCTACGGGGTGATCAGTGTCGTCGCCGGCGTGTTCGTGCTCGCGAATCCGCTCCTCGCCGCCTTCACGCTGCTGCTCGTCACTGCGTTCTTCCTCATCGCCGCCGGCGTCGTCGAGATCATCCAGGCGGTCACCTTCGGTAAGCAGGTGAAGCGGGCCGGGCTCGCCGGCTGAACACGGCCGGAACACGCAGGACGCCCGGGCTCTCGTGAGCCCGGGCGTCCGTCGTGCGATGGGTGTCGACTATTCGGCGATGAAGTCGCTCGTGTCGCCGACGTACCGGGTGTGCTGCGCGGGGATCGGCTCCACCGCGGCTGCGGCGACCTCCGCAGCGAACTCGCCGACGTTGTAGAGACGTCCGGCCGACTCCTTGCGCGAGCTGATCGCACCAGGGTTCGCGCGTTCCAGCAGGGTCGCGGTGATGGTCCCCTCGATCATGTCGCCCGACACGACGACGAAGTCGACCCCGGCAGCGTCGAAGGTGTCCTGCTTGGCGCGGAGGGCGTCCTCACCGGCTCGCTTGGAGGTTGCGACGGGCACGTACTCGGGCATCGTCGGGGTGGTCCGGATGAAGTGCGCCTGGTGGCTCGTGACGAAGACGATCCGTGAGCCCGGGCGCAGCAGCGGCATGGCGTGCTCGACCACGCTCACCTGGGCGTCACGGTTGAGCTGCATGGCGTAGTCCTCGGCCATGCCGCTCTCCATGCCTCCGGAGGCGTTCAGGACCAGGACGTCGAGGTCGCCCAGCTCGGCTTTCGTCGTCGCGAACATCGCGGCGACCGAGGCCGGGTCCGTGAGGTCGGCTCCGACGACGACCGCCTGCACACCGAGCGCCCGCACCTCGTCGGCGAGCTTGACGGCGCGCGCCTCCTTGTTGCGGTAGTTGATGACCACGTTCGCGCCGGCGCCGGCGAAGTATCGGATGGTGTCTGCGCCGATGCCGCGCGACGAGCCCGTCACGAGGACGTTCTTCCCGGCGAGGGATCCGGCGGCCAGAGGGTTCGTCACGGGAGGGCTCCTTCAGTTCTGGGGCCGCTCGTCGGCGGCTGGTTCCAGCCAACGACCCTACCAACAACCGGACGGACGGATCCGGTCGCGCGCACGGTCCACCTGATAGCGTTGCTGACGACCGGCGCACCGTCTCGCGCTCCCCCGGGTCACGAGGCGGCAGTCGCACGAGCCGATCCGGGAGGAATCCACATCATGGACGTCATCACCGAGTACGCCTGGATCGCCTGGCTGGTGGTGATCCTCGTGTTCGTCATCATCGAGATCCTTTCGCTGGAGTTCACCTTCCTGATGCTCGCGCTCGGAGGCGTCGTCGGGTTGCTCTCCGGCCTGGTCGGAGCCCCGTGGTGGTTGCAGCTGCTCATCGCCGCGGCCGCCGCCGTCCTCCTGCTCCTCGCCGTCAGGCCGCCCCTGCTCCGAGCGTTGCAACGCGGCGCGGACCCGGCCAGGAGCAACATCGACGCGCTGCTCGGCATGCCGGGGCTCGTCATGTCCACGGTCACCCCGCACGGCGGCCAGGTCAAGCTCGGCAACGGCGAGGTCTGGACCGCCCGCACCCCGCTGGACTCCCCCGCCTCCTCGCTGGAGCCAGGCACCCGCATCATCCTGTCCGTCGTCGACGGCGCCACCGCCGTCGTCGTCCCCGTCCCAACCCACCCGACCCCGTCGGGCGAGCAGAAGGAGCAGTCGTGAACGACATCTCATCAGGAGCGAT
This sequence comes from Plantibacter sp. ME-Dv--P-095, assembly GCF_030209365.1. NCBI lineage: Bacteria > Bacillati > Actinomycetota > Actinomycetes > Micrococcales > Microbacteriaceae > Plantibacter > Plantibacter sp. ME-Dv--P-095. Next base: position 75,731 of record NZ_JARVSB010000005.1, on the reverse strand, counting down.
CATCGGCTGGGTGATCGCCGCCATCGTCGTCATCTTCGTGCTGGTGGTGCTGTTCCGCTCCATCCGCATCATCCCGCAGGCCAGTGCAGGCGTGGTCGAACGGCTCGGGAAGTACCACAAGACCCTCCTGCCGGGCTTGAACCTCCTCATCCCCTTCATCGACCGCCTGCGGCCGCTCATCGACCTCCGCGAGACCGTCGTGTCGTTCCCGCCCCAGCCGGTGATCACCGAGGACAACCTCGTCGTCTCGATCGACACGGTCGTCTACTTCCAGGTCACCGACGCTCGTGCGGCCACCTATGAGATCGCGAACTACCTGGGTGCCGTCGAGCAGCTCACGACGACGACCCTCAGGAACGTCGTCGGTGGCTTGAACCTCGAGGAGGCGCTCACCAGCCGGGACGAGATCAACAGCAAGCTCCGGATCGTCCTCGACGAGGCGACCGGCAAGTGGGGCATCCGCGTCGGCCGCGTCGAGCTCAAGGCGATCGACCCGCCGCTCTCGATCCAGGACTCGATGGAGAAGCAGATGCGCGCCGAGCGGGATCGCCGAGCGCTCATCCTGACCGCGGAGGGAACCAAGCAGTCCGCGATCCTGACCGCGGAGGGTGCCCGACAGGCGGAGATCCTCCGCGCCGAGGGTGACGCGCAGGCCGCCGTCCTGCGGGCGCAGGGTGAGGCCTCGGCCATCCAGACGGTCTTCAAGGCCATCCACGACGGCGACCCGGACGAGAAGCTCCTCGGGTACCAGTACCTGCAGATGCTCCCGAAGCTCGCCGAAGGTCAGGCCAACAAGCTCTGGGTGATCCCGAGTGAGCTGACGGAAGCACTCAAGGGCATCGGCTCCGCGTTCGGACCCGGCAACACGCGCGACCCCGCGGCTGCCGCTCGGTCTGCTGCCGCGGCCGCCGCCGCACCGCCCTTCACGCCGTCGACGTCATCGTCCCAGGCGCCGTCGGCCTCGGCGTCGACGCAGGTACCCGGCCACCCGGAGTCCTGAGCACACGGTGGCGGCATCGAGCCTCCCCTTCTTCCAGCCGGCCGGTCCTCGGGTGTTCGCGCACCGGGGGCTGGCCGGTCCCGGTGTTCCGGAGAACACGCTGTCCTCCTTCCGTCGGGCCCTCGCGACGGGCGCCGACGCTCTCGAGACCGACACGCACCGAACGCGCGACGGGCATGCGGTCCTGTTCCACGACGCGTCGTTGCGACGGATCACCGGCGATCCGAGGCCGATCGCCGAGCTGGACCTGGCGGACCTCCAGCAGATCGACCTCGGCGGTGACCACGTCCCGACGCTCCACGAGGCGCTCATGGCCTTCCCCGAGGCGCGCTTCAACCTGGACGTGAAGGATGCGGCCGCAGCACTGCCGGCTGCCGAGGCCATCCTCCGTGCCGGCGCGCGCGACCGGGTCCTCGTCACCTCGTTCGACGAGGGTCGGCGGTCGGCGGTGCTGGACGCGATCGGCGGCGACGCCGGATCGGCGGACATCCCCACCTCGGCGTCGGCGGCGATCCTGCTCCGGGTGCTGCCGACCGTCGCCCTCCGCCGCGGCGACACGGCGCTCCGCCGGGCACTGGACGGTGTGCACGCCCTCCAGATCCCCGAGCGGTATCGCGGCGTCCCCCTCCTGACCAGACGACTCCTGCGCCGGATGCACGCCCTCGGCGTCGAGGTGCACGTCTGGACCGTCAACGATCCGGCCGACATGCGCCGCCTGCTCGATCTCGGTGTCGACGGTCTCGTCACCGACCGGTGCGACCTCGCCTTCGAGGTCCTGCGCTCGCGCTGAGCGACGTCCACCCGGAGCCGTCGCCATCCGCCAGCTGCGAGCTGGGCGTGACCTGGGAGCCGGGTGGGTGAACGGAACACTTTACCCAGCTTGTGGGTTTATAACTGTGCATGCCGAGCGAGAGGAGACCACACAATGGCAGATCGCAGTTTGCGCGGAATGCGCTTGGGCGCCCAGAGTCTACAAACGGAAGAGGGCGTCATATTCTCGGCGCGGAGCAACCACACCTACCGGTGCCAGAGTTGTGAGCGCGAGACCACGATGACGTTCGCCGCCGATGCGGAAGTCCCCGAGCTGTGGGAGTGCCGGCACTGCGGTGCCGAGGCGGTCCTGCTCGTCGACTCACAGCCGGTGGTCGTCGACCGCGGCGATGTGAAGATCCCGAGGAGCCACTGGGACATGTTGCTCGAACGTCGCTCGCGCGACGAGCTGGAGGAACTGCTCGAAGAGCGGCTGTCCTACCTCCGCGCGCGTCGCGGCCAGCAGAAGAGCGCGTAGCTCCGAGCCCATTCCAGGCCTCCCCTCGATCGGCTGATCCGACTTCGGATCGGCCGATCGTCATGTCCGGACGTGGTCGGGTGGTGTCCGTCACCACCCTCGGCGCTGGACCCGGGCGGCGAAGCCGGCGAGCACCAGCGACACGAGTCCCATGCCCCCGATGAACGCTTCGAATTGGCGGCCGAACGCCATCGACGGCGTCACGGTGTCGGCGAGCGGCACGTCCGACACCATGGAACCGGGCTGGAACGCCGGGATGCTGTCGATCGTCGCCCCGTCAGGACCGATGATCTGACTCGTGCCCACGGTCGAGATGTTCACGACCGACCGTGCCGACTCGATCGCTCGCAGGCGGGCGATGGCCAGCTGCTGCTGGTTCTCGTCCGTCTGGCCGAAGTCCGCGTTGTTGGTCTGCGCGAACACGACGCGCGCCCCGCCCGCCACGGCGTCGCGGGTGAGCTGGTCGTCGGCGATGTCGAAGCAGATGCTGATGCCGGCGAGCACACCGTCGATGTCGAAGACGTTGTCCTTCGTCCCCGGGGTGTACTCGCGCTGGATCAAACCGATGAGGTCGGGCGCGAACGGCTCCCAGAAGTCGCGGTCGGGGACGTACTCCCCGAAGGGCACCGGGTGCTTCTTGTCGTAGACGTCGCGGACACCGTCGCCCGCATCCCAGAGCAGCGACGAGTTGAAGTAGCGGTCGCCCCGCTCCGAGATCGCCCCGACGACGAACGGTGCGTCCATCCGGCGGCTCAGAGCGTCGAGTGCGGCTGCGGACTGCGGGACCCGCTGCGGATCGAGGTCGGCGCTGCCCTCCGGCCAGACCACCACGTCGACGTCCGCATCGATGACGCGCAGGGTCTCGTCGATCTGGGTCTGCATGACCGTCCCGGGGGCCGCCGCATCGAAGTACCCCGCGGGGCCGTTCCCCTGGATCGCCGCCACCCGGATGCTCCCGGTCGTGGTGGTGGGCCAGGCCGGCACGAGGAGGACCGCGAGGACGGCGAGGACGGCGGTCCCGACCCTGGTGACGGCGGGGAGATCGGCCGTCGCGGCCAATTGGAGGGCCAACGCGACGAGGAGCACCATGAGGAACGACAGGCCCGAGAACCCCACCCAGGCCACGAGCGGCGCGAACGGGCTCTCCGACTGGCTGAGCGACATCCTCGCCCACGGGAACCCGCCGTACGGCCAGGTGCTCACGAGCGTCTCCCTCGCCGTCCAGAGGGCGGCAACGACGGCCGCCGTCAGCCAAACCCGCCCGGCGACACCGGGGAACGCCCGAGGGACCCAGCGGTAGGCGAGCGTCACCAGCACGGCCCCCGCTCCGAAGAACATCGCCTCCAGGGTCGACAATGCCGCCCACGGGACGGGGCCGAGGTACGCCGTCGCCCACTCGATGTGCACCAGGTAGAACGACTCCCCCGCCAGGAACCCGACGAGCAGGGCACCCCAGACGCTCCGACCCATGAGGGTCAGGAGGACGAGCGCGATGCCGACGAAGGTCAGCGGCCAGACACCGCGATCGGGGAATCCGCCGTCCAGGATGGGGCCGGCGGCGATGGCCACCACGACGGCCAGCCACAGGGGAAGCGGCGGGCGGCCGTCACCTGATGCGTCGATCGGGATGGGCCGCGCGCTCCGATGCATTCCAGCGATCACAGCGAGCTGTACGCGACGATGCCGCGCCGGATCGAATCGAGCGCCTGACGCGACGTGCGACCGACCGGCCCGTCGACGATACGCAGCTGGTCGAGCAGGTCGATGGTCTGCTTGCACCACCGAACGAAGTCGCCCGCGGCGAGCTCCGCCTCGATCAGCACCGTGTCGAGGTTGGCGCCCTTCGCCCACTGGTGCATGGCGAGGGAGAGCCCCGTGGAGATGGGGTTGCTGCCGGGGAGGCGGTGCTCGCGTTCGCTGTCGTCGAGCCGACTCCAGATGTCCTGTGTCCGTTCGAGCGCCGAGCGGAACGGTCCGCGAGGCAGGAAGCGCTCGGGCGTGTTCTGCTCTTCGCGTCGCGGCTCGTAGACGATCGCCGCGGCCATCGCCGCGAGCGATGCCGCGTCCAGCTCGTTCCAGGCACCCGTGCGCAGGCTCTCCGCGACGAGGAGGTCCCGCTCGCCGTATATCCGCTTCAACGTCCGTCCAGGTGCGGCGACGACGACCACCCCGTGCTCGTCGCGGGTGAGGTAGTCGTACTCGAGGAGTACGTCGACGACACGGTCGAACACGCGGGCGACGGCACCCGTGCGCGTCTGGATCTGCTGCCGGAGTTGGTCGGTCTGCTTCTTGAGCTTGAACCACCGCTCCGCCCAGCGCGCGTGATCCTCCCGATGCGTACACACGTGGCAGGCGTGGGCGCGCATCCGCTTGCGGAGCTCGGCGAGCTTGCGCTGTCGTCGATCCTTGGCCGCCCGCGAACCGTTCGGTTCGCCCTTGCGTTCGAGATCGGTGAGTTCGCGTCTGATGCCGGCGTATTCGATGAAGTCACCGAGGTGACAGGACATCGACCGCTCGTATCCCGCAAGGGATGACTCCTGCTCGCGCACCTTCCGGGCGATCCCCACGACGGCGCGGTCTGCCTGGAATTGCGCGAACGACGACTCGAGGATCTGGCGCGTCCGCTGCCGACCGAACTGGTCGATGAGGTTCACGGCCATGTTGTACGTGGGGCGGAAGCTGGAGTTGAGCGGGTAGGTGCGTCGTGAGGCGAGGGAGGCGACCGACTGCGGGTGCAGCCCCTCAGCCCACTGGATCACCGCATGGCCCTCGACGTCGATGCCACGACGACCGGCTCGTCCGGTGATCTGCGTGTACTCCCCCGGCGTGATCGGCACTCTGGCTTCGCCGTTGAACTTCTCGAGCTTCTCGAGGACGACCGTCCGGGCCGGCATGTTGATGCCGAGTGCGAGGGTCTCCGTGGCGAAGACGACCTTCACGAGCTTGCGGCGGAACAGTTCCTCGACGACCTCCTTGAACGCCGGCAGGAGGCCGGCGTGGTGGGCGGCGACGCCGCGCTCGAGGCCGTCGAGCCACTCCCAGTACCCCAGGACGGCGAGGTCCTCGTCGAGGAGGGTCCGGCATCGTTCGTCGACGATCTGACGGATCTCGTCGCGTTCGTGCGCCTCGGTCAAGCGGATGCCCGAGCGGAGGACCTGCTTCACCGCCTGGTCGCAACCGACACGGCTGAAGACGAAGAAGATGGCCGGGAGCAGATGGTGGTCGTCGAGCATCTGGACGAAGTGCCCGCGGTCGAGCTTCTCGGCACGGTGCGGGGCGCGACGCTGGTTGTACCGACTGATGTCCTTGTACTGGCGGCTGTTGGGTGGCCGTCCACCGAACTGGGCCATGCGCACGAGCTCCGGGTTCACCTGGTGGGTGTCGGCGAGGCTCGGCGCGGCGAACAGATCGACGAGCTTGTTCCGCATCAGCACGTGCTGGGTCAGCGGCACCGGGCGCTCCTCGGACACGATCACCGCGGTGTCGCCACGGACCGCTTGGAGCCAGTCGCCGAACTCCTCCGCGTTCGAGACGGTGGCGCTCAACGACACCATGCGGACCGACTGCGGGAGGTGGATGATGACCTCTTCCCAGACCGCCCCGCGGAAGCGGTCCGCGAGGTAGTGGACCTCGTCCATGACGACGAAGGCGAGGTCGGTCAGGGCGTCGGAATCCGCGTACAGCATGTTGCGCAGGACCTCGGTGGTCATCACGACGATGCGGGCGTTCCCGTTGACGTTCGTGTCGCCCGTGAGGAGTCCGACGTGTTCCGAGCCGTACTCGGCGGTGAGCTCCTGGAACTTCTGATTGCTGAGCGCCTTCATCGGCGTGGTGTAGAAGACCTTACCGCGCGCGCCGTGCATGGCGAGGGCGATGGCGAACTCGGCGACGATGGTCTTGCCTGCCCCCGTCGGCGCGGCGACGAGCACACTGCTCCCCTGCTCGATCCGTTCGCAGGCCTCGAGTTGGAACGCGTCGAGGTCGAACCGCTGCCGTGCCCGGAACTCCTGGAGCCGTGGGGTCGCGTTCCGGACCGCCGCCGCCCGATACCGTTCGGCGGGGGAAGCGGCGTCAGTCATACGAGGCCCTTGCTGCCGAGTTCGGCGTCGATGCGCAGCTGCCGCTTGGCCGCGCGTCGGTCGTGCAGCCAGGCGACACCGTAGGCGGCGAAGTACAGGACGACCATCGGGATCGCGAGCACGAACATCGAGACGATGTCGGCCGCAGGGGTCGCGATCGCGGTGAAGAGCACGATGACGAGGATCGCCACGCGCCACGCCTTGATGATCGCGGCCGCCGAGAGGACGCCGACGAAGTTGAGGAGCACCAGGAACACCGGGAGGACGAACGCGACACCGACGGCGAGCACGAGCTTCAGGACGAAGTCGTAGTACGTCGTGGCGTCGAGGAAGTTGGCGGCGGCCGCGGGCGTGAATCCGAGCATGAGCTCGACGATGTGCGGGAGCACGAACCAGCCGGCGTAGCAGCCGGCGAGGAAGAGCGGCACGGCCGTGGCGAAGAAGCCGACGGCGTACTTGAGTTCCTTCCTCGTGAGACCGGGTACCAGGAAGGCCCAGATCTGGTACAGCCACACGGGGCTCGACAGGACGACGCCCGTGGTCAGCGCGATCTTCATCCGGAGGTCGAACGCACTGGTGACGTTCGTGAAGTTCAAGAAGGCCTGACCGCGGTCGTCGGCGATGACGAGGATCGGTGCGCTCATCGCGTCGATGATCCACTCCGAGGCGATGAAGCCGGCGACCATGCCGACGATGATGCCGATGGCGGAGTAGAAGAGGCGCTTCCGCAGCTCGACGAGGTGCTCGCCCAGGGACATGCGCCCCTCGCGGTTCTGCTTCTTCGGGCGCCGTTCGGTCACCGCCATGGCTGGATCGTCCGTCGCTCGACAGCGGATTCGAGGCGCACTCGTCGGGTGCCAGGTACTGGCGTCATCGGGCTCGCGTGGTCCTCAGGGTTACGGCTTGACGGGCGGGTCGGTCGGCTTCTGCGGGGCCGTGGCGGCCGGAGTCGGCTCGACGGGCGTCGTGCCCGCCGGCGGGACCGGCGTCGTGGCGTCGCCCGCAGCGGGCTCGTCGTCGCGCATGCTCTTGACCTCGCTCTTGAAGATGCGCATGGACTGACCGACGCTTCGGGCGAGCCCGGGGAGCTTCGGTGCGCCGAACAGGAGCAGGACGATGAGGAGGATGATGACGAGGTGCCATCCGGTGAATGCGTTGCCGAACATAGTCTTCGTTCCTGATCTTCGAGGTCGAGGTTCCCCCACTCTACCCTGCATCGGCCCGTACACCGCCGGAAGTGTGCGCAGTCACTCCGCGGCGACGGCGGGGTACTGCGCGAGGCCGGCGGCAGCCCAGTCGGCGACGGCGTCCCGGGCGTCCGCCGGGGCCAACACCGTGATGAGTCCGGGATGGGCGGCGACGAGCCGCTTAAGGCCGTGGTGATGCGCGAGACGGAGTGTGGCGGTCACCTCGCCGTCGACCTCGTCGGCCCCCGCCGCGGTGTTCGCCGCGCCGTCGACGGCGACCACGTAGTCGTCGATGAGTGGGAGGACCGAACGTCGCACGAGCACGGTGACGTTGCGGTCGGAGTCGCTCGGCTCGAACAACGCCGTCGGGACGACGACCTCGGCCTCGCGGAACACGACCTCGGCCTCGCTCTGTCGGAGCTCCGTCATCCGATCCAGTCGGAAGCGTCGCGTCGCCTCTCTGAGGTGGCACCACCCGTACAGGTACCAGTCTTGATCCTGGGACTCGAGACGGAGCGGGTCGACGAGCCTCGCCTCGGTCGAACCACTCGCATCGACGTAGTCGAACGCCACGCTTCGCCCGGCCGCGAGTGCGGCGCGGATGATGCCGACGGCTCGTGCGGAGTACGACTCCGTGACGGCGAGCTGGCCGGGTGCCGACGATGCACCGCGCGCCAGCTTCGCCATCACCCCGCCGATGACGTCGCTGTCGACGAACTCCGGGAGCCGCTGCAAGGACTGGAGACCGGCGATGAGCGCCGACGCCTCTCGCGCTGAGAACCGAGGACTGTCGTCCAGGGCGACCCGGTGGGTGAGGACGATCTCGTCGTCCTCCTCGAAGCTGCCCCAGTCGATGTCGAAGAGATCGCCGGCGAGATACTGCCGGGTGTCGCCCGGCACACCCGACACGGTGAGGAGCTCGACCGCCTCGCGGATCTGGCGCGGCGAGAGGCCGAAGTGTCGGGCGGCCTCCTCGACCGTCACCCGCTCACGGTCGATGAGGTAGGGGACGAGCGACAGGAGGAAGATCAGTTTGTCTTGAGCGCGGGGTGCTGCCGGTCGCTTAGCCACGGGTGGGCTCCTTCGGCTCCGGTGCGTCATCGGTGTCGGTGTGTCGGGCGACGACGAGCCGGAGTCTCGCCGCGACGGCGTCCGCGAGAGCGGGCGGGTCGACGACGAGGACCTCGGGACCGAACCCGGCGAGTTCGTCGGCGAGGATGTGGTGGTCGAGGTAGGGGATCGTGAGTTCCGCGTGGTCGGCGTCGGCTACGCCGTATCGGTTGCCCAGACGTGCGGCGGCGTCGGTCCCCGGTCGGACGCGGACCACGGCGCGTTGTGAGGAGGAGACCCGCCGAAGCCCCTCGATGGCGTCGGCCGCGTGGTCGACACCGTCCGCCGGGAACGACTCACCCGTCGGCTTCACCGGTCCGACGATGCGCGACAGGAGGAACGTCCGCGGTTGGTCCACGGTTCGGTCGGTCGCGAACAGGTGCCATCGCCCCTCGTGCTGGACGAGCGCGAGAGGAGCCACGGTGCGCACGCGCGGGCGCTCCTCCCCCGGTTTCAGGTAGGGGAAGGCGACGACGGCGCGCCGTTCCAGCGCGGCGTCGAGCGGTTCGAACGAGGCCTCGCGTGTGCGCAGCCGCGGGGCGTACCCGATGATCGGTTCGTCCGGCTCGATGCCGAGCGACCGCAGTTTCGTCATGGCTCGCTGCGACTGACCGGAGAGCGAACCCTCGCGCCACACCGTCGCCGCGAGCGACAACAACGACAACTCCGCGGGAGTGAACCGGACGTCGGCGGGCAGCTCGTACGCACCCTTCGGGATCCGATAGCGCATCGACTGGTTGTTCCCGGGTTCGCCCGGCTGTTCGATCGTCTCGAGGGGGACGCCGAGCTCGCGGATGTTGTCCTTGTCGCGCTCGAACTGTCGCTCCAGGCTGGCGTTGCCACCGCCGCTCGAGTACTGCTGACGGTACCCCTGCACGGTCGACAGGATCTCGTTCTTCGTCAGGCCAGTCTGGGTGGCGAGGAGGGCGAGCACGAGGCTGAAGAGCCGCTCCTCGACCGGCACCGGCTTCGGGGACTCGCGGGCTGAGGACACCGGTCCAGTCTACCGACGGACGGCCCGCCTCCCCCCTGCGACGCGGGCGGGAGACGGGCCGTCTGGCTGTGAGCGGCGGTTACTGCGTCGGGCGCTGCGTCCCCAGCACGTCGATGACGAACACGAGCGTCGCCCCGCCCGGAATGGTCCCGGATCCCTGGTCGCCGTAGCCGTCCTTCGGTGCGACGACGAGGATGATCTGGGAACCGACCTTCGCGCCCACGACCGCGTCGTTGAACGCCTTGATCATCTGGCCGCCGTCGGCCTGGAAGACGAGGGGCTGCCCCTTCTCCCAGCTGCTGTCGAACACGCTCTTCTGGTCCCACAGGACGCCGGTGTAGTTGACCATGACCTGGTCGCCGGCCTTCACGGTGGCTCCGTCACCGACGCGCGACAGCGTCTGCTTCGTCTCGGTCGGCGCCGGCGCTGCGGGGATCGTGATCCCGGGTTGACCGCTCGGAGCCGTCACGACGGACGGGAAGCCCGAGGGGATCGGCCGCTCCGCGCCGTCCGCCTTGGGGAGCGCGGCACTGTGGATGTCGGCGACGAGGATGATCGTGTCGTCCTTCTTGAGGCCGATCGCCTCGTTGGCGCCGGCCGGGCCGAAGGCGTCCTTCGACGAGATGGCCGCGACCACGCGTGATCCCACCGTCGTGCAGGCGAGTGCCTTCGCGAACCCCGTGGGGTTCCCGGCCAGGGCGATCAGCGAGGCCCCCGGACCGGAGAAGTCGGTCTGCTGCAGTACCTCGCCGGTTCGACCGTTGAGGAGCATCAGGTTCACGCCCACCGTGCCGTCGGCCTGGACCAGCGCACCGTCACCGGTGATCACGACGTCGCGCTCGGTGGTCTTCGTGTACAACGGCTTCGGCAGCTCGACCGTCGGCGTCGCGCCGAAGTCGCCCGAGACCGTGATGAGCTTGGTGGCGTCGCCGGCGGACGCCCCCGTGTCGCAGGACGCCGAGCCAGGAGCGGTGCACCCGGTGAGGGAGACGAGCAGGAGACCTGCTGCGGCGATGAGAGCTGGTGCAGTACGCACGGATCCTCGTTTCGGTGGTACGGGTGGGACGGCAGGTCGCCGTCGCACAGTTTAGTCGACGCGGACGGCGGTCACCGCTCGTCGCCGTCGACCGGCTCGGCGGACTGCGGTCCGGCCGCGTCGTCTGGATCGCCGGCTCCGACATCGAGGCCTCGGGCACGGGACAGTTCGGCGCTCGCGCCGGCGCTCCTGGCGCGCTTCCGCAGGATCTTGGCACTCGCCGACCGCTCGCCGAGCGCTCCGGGCGTCCACAGCTCGACGTCCTCCGCGCTGAAGTCGCTCTTGGACGCCCGACGCTTGAGCTCGGGCAGGACCGTCCCCGGCGCGAGCTTGCGAGCGGTGATGAGGAATCCGGTGTGGCCGATCATGCGGTGGTCCGGCCGCACCGCCAGACCTTCGACGTGCCAACCGCGCATCATCGTCTCGTTCGACTGCGGGTTGGTGAACCCGCCGGTCCCGCGGATCGCCTCGGCGACACGGGACAGCTGGGTGACGGTCGCGACGTAGCAGAGGATGACGCCGCCGGGCTTGAGTGCCTCCCAAGCGACGTCGAGGCACTCCCAGGGTGCGAGCATGTCGAGCACCACGCGGTCGACGGACTCGGCCGGCATCGTCTCCGGCAGGGTCTCCTGGAGGTCGCCGACCGTGACCGACCAGTTCTGCGGGTCGTAGCCGAAGAAGGTCGCGACGTTGCCCCTGGCGACGTCGGCGAACTCGTCGCGCCGCTCGAACGACGCCAGACGGCCGGACGGGCCGATGGCACGGAGGAGCCAGAGGGAGAGGGCGCCGGAACCGACGCCGGCCTCGACGACCGTGGCACCCGGGAAGATGTCGGCCTGACCGATGATCTCGGCGGCGTCCTTCGGATAGATGATGGCGGCCCCACGCGGCATGGACATGACGAAGTCCACGAGCAGCGGGCGGAGGGCGAGGTGTTCGATGCCCTCGGTGTTGGCGACGACGCTGCCGTCCGGCAGACCGATGATGTCCGTGTGCGCGATCATCCCGCGGTGGGTGTGGAAGACCTTGCCGGCCTCCAGGGTGATGGTGTTCCGCCGCCCCTTCGGTCCGGTGAGCTGGACACGGTCGCCTTCGCGGAACGGACCGCTGTTCGCCGGCTGGTGGTTGGCGCTCATCGCTGTACTGCCTCTGTCTCGGGGTGGTGGGTTGCGGTCGTCGCGTGCTCGCGGAGCTCGGCGAGGTCGGTGACCCTCCGCCCGGCGAGGGTGTCCCAGGTGGTGTGGTGCGGGCCGGCCGGGATCGGCACGATGTGCGGGACGGACACGGCGATCGTGCCGGCGGCGAGGGCGGAGGCGAGCCCCGTCGCCGAGTCCTCGATCGCGATGCATTCCGCGGGATCGACGCCGAGCGCGCGGGCGGCCCGCAGGTAGGCGTCGGGATGCGGTTTCGGGTGGTCCACCTCGTCGCCGGCCACGATCAGGTCGAACGCCTCGAACGGGATCCCGGCGGCGATGTCCTCGGCCATGGACCGGATCGACATCGTCACGAGCGCGGTCGGCACGCCGGCTTCCCGGAGCTCGCGGAGCAGCTCCTGCGCACCGGGACGGAACGGCACACCGCGTTCCTCGATGAGCCGCCGGACGTGATCGGTGAGGTGCGCGACGATCGTGTCGGCGTCCAGCGCCACGCCGCGACCCTGCAGGATGGCTGCGGAGTCCCACAGGCCGTTGCCCACGAGGAGCAGACCGTCCTCGTGGGTCCAGGTCCCGCCGTGGGCCGCGACCAGCTCGGTCTCGGCCTCCATCCAGTAGGGCTCGGTGTCGACGACGGTGCCGTCCATGTCCCAGAGGACTGCAGCGGGGAGGAGAGTGGTCACGGGGTGCCATGCTACCGGGTGGCGGAGCGCCTATCCTGGATGGATGGTCGCGGGAGGTCCCCGAGCATCGAGGAGTGAGACGTGACGGAACACACCAAGGAGCCGCTGGGCGGTCGCCTACTCGTCGTGGCGTTCGAGGGCTGGAACGACGCCGGTGAGGCGGCCAGCGGGGCCGTGCGCGTCCTGCGGGATTCGCTGGCGCTCCGCCCCCTGCTCGAGATCGACCCCGAGCCCTATTACGACTACCAGTTCAATCGCCCGACCGTCGGCGTCGACGAGGACGGCAAGCGGTCGCTGACCTGGCCGGGGACGACGGTCTCCGGGCCGGACCCGGACGCGTCCCGGCCGGCGACCCCGCTGGCCGAGGACGCCGCACTCCGCGTCAGCGAAGGCGGTGGCGAGAACGTCTACGTCCTGCTCGGCGCCGAGCCGTCCCGCGGTTGGAAGGCGTTCGTGGACGAGATCCTGACGGTGATCGCCGAGGAGCGGATCACGACCATGGTCATGCTCGGCGCGATGCTCGCCGACGTCCCGCACACTCGGCCGATCTCGGTCTTCGCCTCGAGCGAGAACGCCGAGCTGCGCCAGGCCCTCCAGCTCGAACGGAGCACGTACGAGGGCCCCGTCGGGATCCTCAGCGTGCTCGCGGACGCCGCGGAGCGCCAGGGCGTCCAGAGCCTGTCGGTCTGGGCGTCGGTCCCCCACTACGTCCACAGTGCGCCGTCACCGAAGGCCGTCCTCGCCCTCATCGACAAGCTCGAGGAACTCATCGACGTCGTCATCCCGCGCGGAGCGCTCATCGAGGAGTCGGGCGAGTGGCAGAACGGGATCGACACGCTGGCCGCCGAGGACGAGGACATGGCCGCGTACATCCAGCAGTTGGAGCAGGCGCGGGACACGGTCGAGTCACCTGAGGCGAGCGGCGAGGCGATCGCGAAGGAGTTCGAACGCTACCTTCGTCGAGACGAAGGCAAGGGCGACGAACCCTGGCGCAAGGACCGCGACTAGCTCGCAGTCCCGGGTGACCGTGGTGTCGAGCGGGTGCCCGACATCAGCTCACGCCGAGCAGCGCGTCGATGGCGGAGCGCACCAGCGCGGCGTCGTCGACGCCGGTGGCCGCGGCGTCGTCGACCAGCGCGATCGCGCCCGGCGTGTCGAGGTCGTCGGCGAGCCGGACGCGGATCGCCTGCAGGAGTCCGTCCGCTGAGGCGCCGTCCACGGCGTCCGCCGCGAAGGACGAGCGCCACGTCGCGAGTCGCCCGTCGGCCCGGGTGAGGTCCTCGTCGTGCCACTCCCAGTCGCTGCGGTAGTGATGCGCGAGGATCGCCAGCCGGATCGCCGAGGGGTCGGCGCCGTCGGCGGCCAGACGGGACACGAGGACGAGGTTGCCGAGCGACTTCGACATCTTGGTGCCCTCGTAGGCGACCATCCCCGCGTGGCTGAACACCTTGGCGAGCGGCCGACCGGACAGTGCGGCCGCGTGGCCGGCGCTCAGGTCGTGGTGTGGGAAGACGAGGTCCGAGCCGCCGCCTTGGACGGTGAAGTCGGAACCGAGGTGTTCGAGGGCGATGACCGAACACTCGATGTGCCAGCCCGGACGTCCTCGGCCGACGACGGAGTCCCAGCTCGGCTCGTCGGCGCGTTCCGAGCGCCAGAGCAGTGGGTCGAACGCGTCGCGCTTGCCCGGTCGGTCGGGGTCTCCCCCGCGCTCCGCGAAGAAGACCGCCATCGTCGCCTCGTCGAGACCGCTCTCGGCTCCGAGGTGCCAGACGTCGTCTGCAGCGGCACGGACGTCGAAGTAGATGTCGTCACCCGCCTCGCTGTCCGGGGTGTCGACCGTGTAGGCGACGCCGCGCTCGATGAGGAGCGCGACGGCGTCGGCGATCGGTCCGACGACCTCGGTGACCGCGACGTAGTCCTCGGGTGGGAGGATGCGGAGCCGTTCCATGTCGCTCCGGAAGAGCTCCACCTGGCTCGCCGCGAGCTCGCGCCAGTCGACACCGGTCGCGTTCGCACGCTCGAGGAGCGGGTCGTCGACGTCGGTGATGTTCTGGGCGTAGTGCACCTCGTATCCGGCGTCGAGCCAGACCCGCTGCAGCGTGTCGTACGCCAGGTAGCTCGACGCGTGACCGAGGTGGGTGGCGTCGTACGGCGTGATGCCGCAGACGTACAGGCGTGCGGTTCGTTCCGCCGAGGCCTCGATGAGCCCGCCGCTCGGCGTGTCCCAGAGGCACGGTGCCGTGCCGGATCCTGGCAGCTCGGGGATGACGGGAGCGGACCAGGCCCTCATGCGGCGATCACGCCGGTGCCGAGCAAGACCAGCAGGACGACGCCGAGCACGATGCGGTAGATGACGAAGGGAAGGAAACTGCGCTTCGAGATGTAGCTCATGAAGAAGGCGATGACGGCGAGTCCCACGACGAACGCGATGACCGTCGCGATGAGGGTCTCGACCGGGCCGTAGGGGCTCGGTTCGCCGATGCTCTTGAACACCTGGTAGAAACCGCTGCCGAAGACGGCGGGGATGGCCAGCAGGAACGCGTAGCGCGCGGCGGCGCGTCGCTCGTAGCCCATGAAGAGGCCGGCGGTGATGGTTCCGCCGGAGCGGGAGACGCCGGGGATGAGTGCAAGCGCCTGGGCCCCGCCGAAGATCGCCCCGTCGCCGTACGTCAGGCTCTTCAGTCGACGCTTCTTCGCGCCGACCGCGTCGGCGACGCCGAGCAGGACACCGAAGACGATGAGCATGACGGCGACGATCCACAGCGAGCGGAACGTCGTCTCGATCTGGTCCTGGAACAGGAGACCGAGGACGACGATCGGGACGCTGCCGATGATGATGAGCCACCCCATGCGGGCGTCGGCATCGTCGCGTGGGATCTTGCCCACGAGGGCCTTGCACCAGGAGGAGATGATCCGGACGATGTCGCGCCAGAAGAACACCACGACGGCGGCCTCGGTGCCGATCTGGGTGATCGCGGTGAACGCCGCCCCAGGGTCCTTCGCGCCGGGGAGAAACTCGCCCAGGATGCGCAGGTGCGCGCTCGAGGAGATCGGGAGGAATTCGGTCAGTCCTTGGACGAGTCCGAGGATGATGGCGTTGATGACGTCCACAGCGCACCTTTCTGAAGCCGTACGGCTCAGTCTGCAGCCGGATGGCTGGTGTTCGGCCGGATCCGGCGTTCGTCGGCGGGGCGGCTCCCGGAGCGCCCCGCAGCGCAGTCGGCGCGGGAGCGGTCCGTGGTTTTTCTCAGTAGTCGAGGAGGAGGTCCGTGAGGACCTGCCTGCCAAACCCTAGCGCGTCGAGCGGCACCCGCTCGTCGACGCCGTGGAACATCGCAGGGAAGTCCAGGTGTTCGGGCAGCCGGAGCGGTGCGAAACCGTACCCCGTGATGCCGAGCAACGACAGCGCCTTGTTGTCGGTCCCTCCGGAGAGCATGTACGGCAGGACCGGAGCCCCGGGGTCGTGGCGTCCGAGCGTCTCCACCACCGCATCCACGAGGGGCCCGGAGAACGGCGTCTCGAGCCCGATGTCGCGATGCATCACGACGATCTCGATGTCCTCCCCCACGATCTCCGCGACGCGCGCGAGGACGTCGTCCTCCTCGCCGGGGAGGGTGCGGATGTCGACGAGTGCCTCCGCGCGGTCGGGGATCACGTTGTGCTTGTACCCCGCCTGCAGCAGGGTCGGGTTGCTGGTGGTGCGGAGGGAGGCCTGGATGAATCCGGATGCCGTCCCCGTCGCGAGGGCGAGTTCGTCCGGCCCCAACCGTTCCGGCGTGGTGCCGAGGATGTTCGCGATCTCCCGGAGCAGCTGCTCCGTGGTGTCGGTGAGGCGGATGGGCCACTCGGTCCGGCCGATCGCGGCGACGGCCTCGGCGAGACGGGTCACGGCGTTGTCCTGGACGTATCGGGAGCCGTGGGCCGCGCGGCCCGTCGCGACCAGTTTGATCCAGACGAGGGCCTTCTCGGAGGTCTGCAGCAGGTAGGAGCGCCGGCCACCGAAGGTGATCGAATACCCACCGACCTCGCTGATGGCCTCCGTCGCGCCGGCGAAGAGCTCGGGTCGCTCCGTCACGAGGTGATGGGATCCGAACACGCCGCCGTTCTCCTCGTCGGAGAACATCGCCACGACGAGATCGCGTTCCGGTCGACGGCCACTGCCGAGGATCTCCCGGAGGGAGGCGAGGATCATCGCGTCCATGTTCTTCATGTCCACCGCCCCGCGCCCCCACAACAGGCCGTCCTTGATCTCGCCGCCGAACGGGTCGACGGACCAGTTCGCGGGATCGGCGGGTACCACGTCGAGGTGGCCGTGCACGACGAGCGCAGGTTTCGACGGGTTCGTTCCGGCCACTCGGGCGACGACGCTGGTGCGGCCAGGAGCCGCGTCGATCAGCTCGGGCTCGAGGCCGAGGTCCTTGAGGTACGCCTCCACGTACTCGGCGGCCTCCGTCTCACCGTTGGACCGGCCCTCGCCGTAGTTCGTGGTGTCCATGCGGATGAGGTCCCGCGCGATCCGCGTGGTCTCGTCGAGCTGGGGATCGGGTGCGTCTGAGCCGGAGGTCATGCCTCAACGCTACCCGCCGTTCCCGTCGCCTGCACGTGCGGGTCCGGGGTGCGGTGCGGTTCGGACGGCGACGCGACGGATGCCGTGAGCGACGGGGTGGTGAACAGGTGCCGAAATCCGTGCTAGAGTTTCTTCTCGTGCCCAGCGAAAGCCGGACACGATCACAACACGCGCGGGTGGCGGAAATGGCAGACGCGCTAGCTTGAGGTGCTAGTGCCCTTACGGGCGTGGGGGTTCAAGTCCCCCTTCGCGCACACCGTGTTGAGACGGCGAACGGCCGGAGCGAAAGCTCCGGCCGTTCTTGTTTTCCCGCCGGACTCCACGAGACGCCGACTCCCAAGATCAACGCTCTGTGGCCGACGGATGCCTGAGGTCGTGTCCTCAGTGACCGTGCCCGAGTCGTCAGTGACCGTGCCCGAGTCGTCGTCGGAGCAGGTCGATCCGCGCCTGCAACTGCGTGACACTCGCCTGAGCCACCGCCGGACCGCCGCAGACGCGTCGGAGCTCGGCGTGTACCAGTCCGTGCGGTTCCTTCGTGTGTTTCGCGTAGAGCCCGACCAGCGTGTTGAGCACCTGACGCTGCTCCTTGAGCGTGCGGTACAGGGGCGCCGGGATGTCCGCCTCGGGCTTCGGCGATCCGGCGTTCTTGTCGACGAAGGCACCGCGTTTGGCCTGACGGCTCTGCCGTTGGACGAGGAGCTCGTGCACCTGCTCCGGTTCGAGGAGGCCGGGGAAGCCGATGAAGTCGAACTCCTCCTCCGTGCCGGGCTGCGCGAGTTCCCCGAACTCGTCCCCGTCGAACACGACGCGGTCGAAGTGCGCGTTCGACGACACCGCCTGCCAGGTGAACTCCTCGAGGAGGGAGTCGGACGCCTTGTCCTCGCGTTCCGCGGCCGCCATCATGGCGTCCTCCGGATTGAAGAGGTCGCCCTCCGCCTCCGGGTCGCTCGGCCGGTCGAGGGCGTGGTCGCGCTCGAGTTCGAGCTTCTCCGCGAGGGCCATGAGGTTCGGGACGTTGGGCAGGAAGATGCTGGCGATCTCGCCACGGCGTCGGGCCCGCACGAACCGCCCGATGGCCTGGGCGAAGAACAGCGGGGTGGCCGAGGAGGTCGCGTACACGCCGACCGCGAGTCTCGGGACGTCGACGCCTTCGGACACCATGCGGACGGCGACCATCCAACGTTTCGTGTTCGAGGAGAAGTCGGCGATCCGGTCGCTGGCCTCCTTCTCGTCGGAGAGGACGACCGTGGGCTGCTCCCCCGTCAGCTCATGCAGGATGGCGGCGTAGGCTCGCGCGGTCGTCTGGTCGGTGGCGATGACGAGTCCGCCGGCGTCCGGGACCGCCTGACGGACCTCGGACAGCCGAAGGTCGGCCGACTTCAGCACCGCCGGAATCCAGTCGCCCTGGGGGTCGAGGGCGGTCCGCCAGGCCGCCGAGGTGATGTCCTTCGTGTTCCCCTCGCCGAGCCTGGCCTCCATCTCATCGCCGGCCTTGGTGCGCCAGCGCATGTGCCCGGCGTACACCATGAACAGCACCGGGCGGACGACCCCGTCCTGGAGGGCTCGCCCGTAGCCGTAGTTGTAGTCGGTGACGGAGGTCCTGATGCCCTGATGATCGGGCTGGTACACGACGAACGGGATGGGGGCGGTGTCCGAGCGGAACGGGGTACCCGTGAGGGAGAGCCGACGCGTCGCCCGCGAGAACGCCTCGTGGATGCCGTCGCCCCAACTGAGCGCGTCTCCCCCGTGATGGACCTCGTCGAGGATGACGAGGGTCCTGGCGGAATCGGTGGCGCGCTGGTGCACGGGCGGGTTGGCGGCGACCTGGGCGTAGGTGACGGCCACGCCGTGATAGTGGCGGCCGAACACCTGGTCGCGATTCGCGAAGTTGGGGTCGAGCCGGATGCCGACCCGACTGGCGGCCTCAGCCCACTGGCGCTTCAGGTGGTCGGTCGGTGCGACGACGGTGATGCGGTCGACGGTACCGCGGTGGAGGAGCTCGGACGCGAGTCGCAGCGCGAAGGTGGTCTTGCCTGCCCCGGGCGTCGCGGCCGCGAGGAAGTCGCGCGGTTCCGTCGTGAAGTACTGCTCGAGGGCCTCGGCCTGCCAGGCTCGAAGCTTGCTCGCCGTGCCCCACGCTGCCCGCTCCGGGAAGGCCGGGGAGAGGTGTTCGGCTGCGGACCCGCCCAGATGCTGGGGAGAAGAGATTTCCGCGTTCACTGGAGACCAATGTACCCGACAGGACCGACCCCGCCGACCATGGAGGGCGCAGCCCGGTGAGGACCGGATCTCCGACTCACGACTGATCCGCCGGCGCGGGGCCAGGCGTACCCTGGAGAGTCCAGAGGGACAGCAGGAGGAAGCACGCATGACCGAACAGCACCATCCCTGGTCACGGTACGTCGCCATCGGCGATTCGTTCACGGAGGGGATCGGCGATCCCGAGCCGGGGGTGCCGGGCGGTCACCGCGGCTGGGCGGACCGGGTGGCCGAGGTGCTCGCTGCTCAGCACCCGGAGTTCGCCTACGCGAACCTCGCGGTCCGGGGCAAGCTCGCGCGCCAGATCCTCGACGACCAGGTCGAGCCGGCCCTCGAGCTGCATCCCGACCTCATCACGATCTCCGCGGGCGGCAACGACGTGATCCGACCGGGCACCGATCCGGACGACATCGCCAGGCGCCTCGAGCAGGCGATCATCCGGCTGCGGAGCGATGGCGCGACGGTCGTGCTGTTCACGGGTGTCGACGTCGGCTTCTCCCCCGTCTTCCGGAGCATCCGCGGCAAGGTCGCGATCTACAACGAGAACCTGCGGGCCATCGCCGCGCGTCACGGGTGCGTCATCGCCGACCAGTGGGCGCTCCAGACGATCCAGGATCCGCGCATGTGGTCGCCGGATCGCCTGCACCTGAACGCGCTCGGGCACCACGAGGTCGCCCGTCTCGTCCTCCACGCGCTCGACGTTGACAACGACCTCAAGCCCCTGCAGCCGGAGCCGCTCCCAGTGCGACGGTGGCGACAGGCGCGGACGGAGGACCTCGCCTGGGCGCGAGAGTACCTGGTGCCGTGGGTCATGCGGCGGGTGCGCCACCAGTCGTCGGGCGACCACATCAGCGCGAAGCGGCCTCTCGCCGGTCCGTTCGTCTCGGCGGCCGCTCAGGACCAGGAGCTCGACGTCTGACGCGTGTCACCGTGTCATCGGGCGACCGCGCCGGTCACGGGTTGGTCAGGCGCCACCACGGGGTGACGGGGGCGACGTCCGCGTCGAGGGCGATCGGGACCTCGATGGTCGCGGCACCGCCCTCGGCACCGGCTCCGACGGTGTAGCTGAGCGTCCCGACGGTGGATCCCGTGGCACCGGCCTCGATCGCCCGCGCGCGGGTCTCCACCGTGACCGGGGTGTCCTGCCAGACGAGGACCGAGGCGTCGGAGGCGACGACGACCTTGGCAACTTCGCCCCAGGCCGTGTCGTACGCGCCGACCGCTGCACCCGCGGTCGCGAGCTGTACCTGGTGGAAGCCGGCGGGCACGCTCTGGAGGAGCGACACGACGGCGTCGTTCAGCACGGTGTGGTTGTCGGCACCCAGGATGACGCCGACGACCGTGACCGTCCGACCAGCGACCTGCAGGTCTGCGGAGAAGAGCAGGCACGCTCCTGACGCGTCGTCCGTGCCGGTCTTCAGGCCGGTCACGCCGTACTGTCCGAGGAGCGCGTTGGTGTTCTCGACCTCACCGATCGCCGGCAGGGTCGCCGTGGGTTCGTTGACGATGGAGGCCAAGGCGGGGTCGGCAAGGACGAGCTTGCCGATGGTCACGAGGTCGCTCGGGGTGCTGACGTTCGTCTCGCCGAGGCCGCTCGTGTTGGTGACCGTCGTGCCCGTGAGGCCTCGTGCGTCGAGCCAGGCTCGGGCCGCATCGAGATACGCGTCCACCGAACCGAACGCCCAGACGGCCAGCGAGATGCTGTAGTTGTTCGCGGACGGCAGCAGGAGGGCCTCGAGCATCTGACGCTGCGTGAAGACGGAACCGGCCACGACGGGCGCCGCCGAACCGTTCTCCGCGATGGTGTCGTAGTAGAAGCCGACGTCCGCGTCCGTCAGGGTGATCGACGGGCCCTGATCCCCCGCGGCGAGGGGCTTGGCGTCGAGGACCACGAGGGACGTGATGGTCTTCGTGATGCTGGCGATCGGGAACGGCGTCTGCTCACCGTTCGAGGTCAGGACACCGTCGAATCCGACGGCGCCGAGCGCGCCGCGCCCGAAACCGGGCCACGAGACCGGGGTGGTCGGTTGCACCAGCGTGGACGTGAGGGCTTCGGGAGCCTCCAGGGTCGCCGCAGCAGCGGGGATGGGCCTGAGGAGCGCGCCGCCGCTGTAGCCGAGGACGCCGATGACGATGGCGAGGACGCCGAAGACGGCGAGACGGCGGCGGCGATAGATCTGTCGTCTCGTGAGTGGCACCCGGTCATGGTACCGGGCATGCCTGCGCATCCCCTGCGGCGCCGTGCCGGTCGGGTGGGTGCCGATAGGTCCGCAGGGACCCTCAGCGCGTACGCAGCTCCCACAGGGCGACGGCGCTGGCCGACGCGACGTTCAGCGAGTCGACGCCGTGCAGCATCGGGATGGTGACGATCGTGTCGGCGGCCGCGAGGGCGGAGGCGCTCAGCCCGTCCCCCTCGGCGCCGAGCACGATGGCGAGCCGGTCGGGCGCGGTGCGCGCGTAGGTGTCCAGGTCGACGGCGTCATCGGACAGGGCGAGCGCTGCGGTCTCGAAGCCGGCGTCGTGCAGGATGCCCGACGCGACGTCCCACTCCGGCAGACGGGTCCACGGCACCTGCAGGACCGTCCCCATGCTGACCCGGACGCTCCGGCGGTACAGCGGGTCCGCGCAGCGCGGGGTGATGAGCACGGCGTCGGCCCCGAGGCCGGCGACGGACCGGAAGATCGCGCCGACGTTGGTGTGGTCCACGATGTCCTCGAGGATGACCACGCGCCGGGCGTCGGCGAGGAGTTCGGCGGGGTCCGCGAGCGGTGGGCGGTGCATCGCCGCGAGTGCGCCGCGGTGCAGGTGGAAGCCCGTCAGCTGTTCGAGCAGCTCGGGCTCGCCGACGAAGACCGGGACGTCGTGGTCGGCGAGGAGCGGCGCGACGTCCTCGAGCCACTTCTCCTGCAGCAACACCGAACGGGGTCGGTGACCGGCCCGGAGCGCGCGTTCCATGACCTTCGTCGACTCGGCGATGTACAGGCCGCCCGCCGGTTCGGACACGCGCCGGAGGGCGACGTCCGTCAGGCGTGCGTAGTCGTCGAGTCGTCCGTCGTCGAGATCGGTGATGCGGATGACCTGCATGGGAGACGTCCTCTCGACGCGGTGTACGACCTCCACCTTGCCAGAGTGGGAACACGATCGAAAACGAGGCCGTTTAGACTCAGGAGCAGTGATGGCCCGGAGCGCTCCGGGCGTCGCGGACCGACGGGACGGAACAGGATGAGCACGCTGACCGCAGCAGGGGATCCCGCTGACGAGACGGCCGAAGCCGGACTCGACCGGGTAATCGCGCTGCTCGCGGACCGACGTGTCGCGTTCCTCACCGGGGCTGGCGTGAGCACGGACTCGGGGATCCCCGACTACCGCGGCCAGGGTGCGCCGGTGCGCACGCCGATGACGGTCGATCAGTTCCTCTCCAACGACGATGCCGCGCGCAAACGCTACTGGGCCGGCAGCCACCTCGGGTGGAAGCGGTTCGACGGCGCTCGCCCGAACGCCGGCCACCGGGCGATCGCGCTCCTCGAGGAGGCAGGGATCGCCGACGGCGTCATCACGCAGAACGTCGACGGACTCCACGTCCGGGCCGGCTCCCGCCGCGTCGTCGACCTGCACGGGTCGATGGACCGGGTCAGCTGCCTCTCCTGCGGGCAGAGCTATGCGCGGTCGAGCATCGCCGAACGGATGACCACCCTCAACCCGTGGCTCGACACCGAGACCGATGTCACGATCAATCCGGACGGAGACGCCGAGGTCGGGCGGGTGGACGAGATCGTCGTCCCGGTGTGCACGGTCTGCGGCGGCATGCTGAAACCGGACGTGGTCTTCTTCGGCGAGTTCATCCCGACGGAGAAGTACGCCGAGGCCGCCGCGCTCGTCAGGGGTGCCGACGCCCTGGTGATCGCCGGATCGTCGCTCGTCGTGAACTCGGGCATCCGACTGCTCGAGCTCGCGCGTCGGAAGCGACTCCCGATCGTGGTCGTCAATCGCGGGGTGACGAAGGCCGACGGCCGCGCCGACGTGAAGCTCGACGCCGGCGCGAGCGAGACCCTGACGGCGATCGCGGCACGGCTGTTGCCGGACGGGTTCACGAGTGTCGTCTCGCAGGAGGCGACCGACGCCTGAGCGTCAGCGCCGCTCCGGCTCCCCCGCCAGGAACGCGGTGAGCCGCTCGGCCGCGTTGTGGGGCTCCTCGTAGTGGATCAGGTGGCCGACGGCCGGGATCACGTGGAGCTGAGCGTCCGCGAAGCGCTTCGCGAGCGCGAACTGCGCCGCCACGGGGGTGATGTCGTCGCGCTCGGCGGCGATGAGCAGGGTGCGGCTCGGGATTCGGTCGGCGTATTCGCTGACGTCGTGGCTCACCGAGGCAGTGAACGACTCGAGGACGACCTCGCGGTCCGCGAAGGCGCTGAAGTACTGGTCGTGCTGGGCGTGGATCCACCGCCGGAGCACCGGGTCCTTGGTCTTCGACATCGCCACGCTCATGATCCGGACGACGCCCTTGTTGCGGAGGAAGGCGAATCCCAGGCGCTTCGGGAGCTTCGCGGACGCCCAGTAGTAGAACACCGCGAGCCTCGTCAGGACGCCTCTGGGGCCTTGGAGTGCCGGAGCGGCGATGGGATTGATGAGGACGAGGTCGTCCGGTCGGAGCCCGCCGGCGACCGCGGCACTCGAGACGATCGAGCCGAAGGAGTGCCCGAGGAGGACGACGCGTCCGGAGAGGTCCAATTCCTCGAGGAACCGCCCCAGCCAGGCGGCGTAGCCCTCGACGGAGTGCGTGCCGTCCGGGAAGGGCGCCGAGCTGCCGAAGCCCGGGAGGTCGGGCGCGATGATGCGGAACCCGGAGAGTTGGGCGACCACCGGTTCGAGTCCGTGGTGGTCGCCACGGAACCCGTGCACCATCACGATCGTCGTCGAGGCCGCGCTGTCGCCGTAGTCCCAGAACCGGGTCTCGGCGCCGTCCACCATGAGCGAGCGCTCCTGGACGGGGATGCGGTCGAGCTGGTCGGCGTACGGTGATTCGACAGGCATCCCCTCAGTGTACGGAGTCAGGCTCCGCGTTCCCGGATGGAGTGGACCGAGCCGGTTCGGCGTGGCACGGTCCCCTGTCGGACGTGCGTCGTAGGGTGAAGGCGTGAACACGGCCGATGTGCATCCCCACTGGACGGACCGCCTCGCGGTCTTCGATCTCGAGACGACGGGGATCGAGGTGGAGACGAGTCGCATCGTGACCGCCTTCGTCGGCGTCATCGCGGCTGACGGTTCGATCGAACGGTCCTGGTCGTGGATGGCCGATCCGGGTGTCGAGATCCCCGCTCGTGCCGCCGAGATCCACGGCGTCACCACGGAACGCGCGCGGGCTGAGGGCCGGCCGTCGTCGGTCGTCGTCGGCGAGATCGTCGCCACCCTGACCGAGCTCTTCGCCGCTCGCCTGCCGGTGGTCGCGTACAACGCCCCGTACGATTTCTCGCTCCTGCACTTCGAGGCGGAACGCCACGGTGTGCCCTCGATCACCGAACCGACCCCGGTCGTCGACCCGTTGATCCTCGACCGTCGCCTCGACACGTTCCGCCGCGGGAAGCGGACGCTCGAGGTCGTCGCCGCGCTCCACGGCGTCCCGCTCGAAGGGGCGCACGACGCCGGTGTGGACGCCGTCGCGGCCGGGCGGGTCGCGCAGGCCATCGGCCGCCGGTACGCCGACGCCCTCCCGACGAACGTGGACGAGCTGCACGAGGCTCAGCGGGCCTGGTCGCTCGAGCAGGCCGAGAGCTTCCAGTCCTACATGCGCCGCGTGCGCGATCCCGAGTTCGTCGCGGACGGAGGGTGGCCGATCCGCACCGGTCGTGTTGTCGCACCATCCGAGGCGCCCATCATCGTGCCGGCGGATCAGCTCCCCCTCGGCATCTGAACCCCACGATCCGGTCTGTCGACGACGAAACGCCCCGATCCGAGGATCGGGGCGTTTCGTGTACAGCGGAGTGGACTACTTGCCGAAGCCCTTGAAGCGCTGGTTGAACTTCTCGACACGGCCGGCCGAGTCCATGATGCGCTGCTTACCCGTGTAGAACGGGTGCGACTCGGACGAGATCTCCACGTCGATCACCGGGTAGGTGACGCCGTCGAGGTCGATCGTCTTGCCGGACGAGACCGTCGAGCGCGTGAGGAACGTCGCGCCGGAGGCGAGGTCGCGGAAGACGACGGCTTCGTACGTGGGGTGGATGTCAGATTTCATCAGCAGTCCTTGTTGAGTGGATGGTGTGGGTAGTACCCGCGCTCGGAACTCCAGGCACGAGGCAGAAAGCTCTTGGCTCCGCGAGCCAAAGGTCGACTTTACCAGACTCGGCGCGCGTCTGCTCGCCGAGGGCGATCGACGCGCCGAGATGGGGTCGTCAGACCGGTGCGACGGCGGACCGGCCGGCGCGGGTGGAACGGGCATGGAAGCGCCCATCCTCCTCGGTCAGCTCGATCGGGAGGTCGAACGTCTCACTGAGGTGCTCTGACGTCAGTATCTCGGAGATGGGTCCAGCCGCGACGATGCCGCCGTCCCGGACGAGCAGCACGTGCGTGAAGCCGACCGGGATCTCCTCGACGTGGTGCGTCACCATGATGATCGCCGGTGAGTCGTCCGCGCTCGCATAGCCGCCGAGGAGTTCGACGAGTTCTTCGCGGGTGCCGAGGTCGAGGCTCGCCGCCGGCTCGTCCAGGAGGAGCAGCTCGGGGTCCGTCATGATCGCGCGGGCGATCTGGACACGCTTCTGTTCACCGTCGCTGAGCGTGCCGAAGCGACGGTCGGCGAGGTGGTCGAGCTTCCATTCGGCGAGCACCCGGGACGCACGCTTCACGTCGATGTCCTCGTACTGCTCGACCCAGCGTCCCGTGACCGAGTAGGCGGCCGTCAGGACCACGTCGAGGACGGTCTCCTCCGGCGGCACCCGCTTCGCGAGCGCCGACGAGGCGAACCCGATGCGGGGACGCAACTCGAAGACGTCGACGCGACCGAGGGTCTCGTCGAGGACCGACACCGTTCCCTTCGAGGGATGGATGAGCGTCGCGGCCAGCTGCAGGAGTGTCGTCTTCCCGGCGCCGTTCGGGCCGAGGACGATCCATCGCTGGTCGCCCGTCACCGTCCAGTCGACACCGTCGAGGATGGGGTTGAGATTGCGGACCACGGACACATCGGAGAACTGCAACACGCTCGGCATGGTCCTAGCCTATCCGGACCAGGTCCCCGCACGTCGCCCTCCGGGGCGTACCCGGGAAGCGGTTCAGACGAGGCTGCGGTACAGCTCCGCCGTCTGGGAGGCGATCCGCGACCAGCTGAAATCGGACTCCGCTCGGCGACGTCCTGCCGCCCCGTACGCCCTCGCCTGCGCCGGATCCTGGACGACCTCCGTGAGGGTGGCGGCGAGGTCGGCGACGAAGCGCTCGGGGTCGAGCGGGGTCCCGGTGCCGTCGGACGCCTGCGCGAGGGGGACGATCCGGCCCGTGACGCCGTCCTGGACGACCTCCGGGATGCCGCCGGTCCCGGTCCCGACGACCGCGGCCCCACAGGCCATGGCCTCGAGGTTCACGATGCCGAGCGGCTCGTAGATCGACGGGCACACGAAGGTGGTGGCTGCGGTGAGCACGGTGCAGAGCTCGTGGCGCGGGAGCAGTCGTTCGATCCAGACGACCCCGGTGCGCTCCTGCTGCAGCTCCTCGACGAGTCCCTTGACCTCGGCGAGGATCTCGGGGGTGTCGGGAGCGCCGGCGCACAGGATGAGCTGGACGTCGGGCGGCAGCAGACGGGCCGCTCGCAGCAGGTAGGGCAGCCCCTTCTGCCGGGTGATCCGGCCGACGAAGACGACGGACGGACGCGACGGGTCGATGCCGAGCGAGCGCAGCAGGTCGTCGTCGACCCGAGGCTGCCAGTCGGTGAGGTCGATGCCGTTGTAGATGACCTGCACCTTGGCCGGGTCAAGGCTCGGGTAGGACCGCAGGATGTCCCGTCGCATACCGTCACTGACCGCGACGACGGCCGCGGCCCCTTCGTAGGCGGACTGCTCGATCCAGCTCGACACGCGGTACCCGCCACCGAGTTGTTCGGCCTTCCAGGGCCGCAGCGGTTCCAGGCTGTGCGCGGTGACGACGTGCGGGATGCCGTGCAGGAGGGAGGCGAGATGTCCGGCACCGTTCGCGTACCAGGTGTGCGAGTGCACGAGGTCGGCCCCCGCGACGTCCTGGGCGATGAGGAGGTCCGTCCCGAGGGTGGTGAGCGATCCGTTGGCGCCCTGGAGTTCGGCCGGCACGCCGTAGGCGACCGTGTCGGCCTCGTCGCGCGGGGCGCCGAAGCAGCGGACGGTCACGTCGATGTCGCTGCGGAGGGATTTCACCAACTCCGCGACGTGGACACCTGCTCCGCCGTAGATCTCCGGCGGGTACTCCTTTGTCACAAGATCAACTCGCATGTCTAGACGCTAGTACAGGTCACCTCCGGCATCTATTCTGAAGCCATGGCCGCCTCAAAGAAGATTTTCGGAATCGTCCTCGCTGGTGGGGAAGGGAAGCGGTTGATGCCGCTGACCGCGGACCGCGCGAAACCGGCCGTACCGTTCGGCGGGCAGTACCGTCTGATCGACTTCGCGCTGTCCAACCTCATCAACTCGGGACTCACCCAGATCGTCGTCCTCACTCAGTACAAGTCCCACAGCCTCGACCGCCACGTCTCGCAGACGTGGCGTCTCTCGGGGTTGCTCGACTCCTATGTCGCATCCGTGCCGGCGCAGCAGCGCCTCGGGAAGCGTTGGTTCAGCGGCTCAGCCGACGCCATCCTGCAGAGCCTCAACCTCATCCGCGACGAGAAGCCCGACATCGTCGTGGTCGTCGGTGCGGACCACGTGTACCGCATGGACTTCGCGCAGATGATCGAGGCGCACATCCAGTCCGGGAAGAAGGCCACCGTCGCGGCGATCCGTCAGCCGATCTCCCTCTCGGACCAGTTCGGCGTCATCGACGTGGACGCTGACGACCCCACGACGATCGCGCGCTTCCTCGAGAAGCCCCTCGACGCCCCCGGCCTGCCGGACTCCCCCGGTGAGGTGCTCGCCTCCATGGGCAACTACGTGTTCGACGCGGACGCGTTGATGCAGGCGGTCATCGACGACGGCGAGGTGACGAGTTCGAACCACGACATGGGTGGCGACATCGTCCCGTACTTCGTCGATCGCGGTGAAGCCGGCGTGTACGACCTCCAGCGGAACGACGTACCGGGCTCCACCGACCGCGACCGCTACTACTGGCGCGACGTGGGGACGATCGAGTCCTTCTACGAGGCGCACCAGGACCTCATCTCGACGCTCCCCATCTTCAACCTCTACAACCGGGACTGGCCGATCTTCAGCTCGCAGTTGAACTCGCCGCCGGCCAAGTTCGTGCGGGATGCGAAGGGCAACCTCGGCCAGACCATCGACTCGATCGTCTCGCTCGGGTCGCTGCTGTCCGGAGCGCACATCGAGCGCAGTGTCCTCGGGCCCTGGGCGCTCGTGGAGTCGGGCGCTCACGTCTCGGACTCCGTGGTGTTCGACAAGGTCCACATCGAACCGGACGCCGTCGTCAAGCGGGCTATCCTGGACAAGGATGTGGTGGTCACCTCCGGCGCGAGCGTCGGTGTCGACCACGACCGGGACCGCGCTCGCGGATTCACCGTCACCGAGTCCGGTCTCACCGTGGTTGGCAAGGGAGTACGCGTCGTTCCATGAGTACCGATCGTTCGGCAGTGGCGGATCCCGAGGCAGCACTCCCCCCACAGGCCGGACGAGGCGTCCGGTTCCTCGCGGTCCTGGACGCCGACTCGACGCTCATCGAGAACGAGGTGATCGAACTCCTCGCCGAGGAGGTCGGCAGTCTTCCCGAGGTCGCTGCGATCACGGAGCGGGCGATGCGAGGCGAGCTCGACTTCGCCGACAGCCTCCGGGCGCGGGTGGCGACGCTCGCCGGCCTGCGGGTGGACCGCATCCCCGTGATCGCCCGGCGGATCCGCATCACCCGCGGGCTCGAGCGGCTCATCGACGGGCTGCACGCGCACGGATCGACGATCGGTGTGGTCTCCGGCGGATTCCATGAACTCCTCGATCCGCTCGCAGCGACCCTCGGCCTCGACCATGTGCGGGCGAACCGGCTCGAGACGGCCGACGGTCGACTGACCGGCGGGCTCAGTGGGCCGATCATCGACGCAGCGGCCAAGGCGGATGCGTTGCAGGAGTGGGCCGCCCTCGATGACGTCCCGCTGGTGCGGACCATCGCGGTCGGCGACGGCGCAAACGATCTCGCCATGATGGAGGTCGCGGGCCTCTCGGTCGCCTTCAACGCGAAGCCGATCGTGCGTCGGCACGCGGACGTCGTCGCAGGCAGGGTCGACCTCGGCGACGTCCTGCCTCTCCTCGGCCTCGAGAGCGGGCCTCAGCGCCGCTGAGTCGACCCCGGGTGTTCGACCTCGGGTCAGTGCCCCATGCCGAGGCCGCCGTCGACCGGGATGACCGCCCCGGAGATGTACCCGGCGTCATCGCCGGCGATCCAGGTGACGACCTTCGCGACCTCGTTCGCGCTCGCGAACCGGGCGGCGGGGATGCTCTTCTTGTACTCGGCCTGCGTCTCGGCCGGCAGCTCGGCGGTCATGTCCGTCTCGATGAAGCCGGGCGCGATGACGTTCGCCGTGATCCCGCGTGCACCGAGTTCACGGGTGATGGAACGCGCCATGCCGACGAGGCCGCTCTTCGAGGCGGCGTAATTGACCTGGCCGGCGGAGCCGTAGAGGCCGACGACACTCGAGATGAGCACGATGCGCCCGAACCTCGCCTTGAGCATGCCTTTCGACGCTCGCTTGACGACCCGGAAGGAACCACCCAGGTTCGTGTCGACGACCCGGTCGAAGTCGTCCTCGGTCATCCGCATGAGCAGGGTGTCCTTCGTGATGCCCGCATTGGCCACGAGCACCTCGACGGGACCGAGCTGGGCTTCGATCTCGGTGAAGGCCGCGTCCACCGAGGCGGCGTCCGTGACGTCCGCGCGGACCGTCAGCGTGCCGGCCGGTCCCTCGCCCGACCGCGCGGTCACGGCCACCCGGTGACCCTGCGCGACGAACTCCTCGGCGATGGCGAAGCCGATCCCCCGGTTGCCTCCGGTGACGAGGACGGTGCGTGGTGCGGTCATGGTCGATTCCTCTCCTGCGGCGGGACGGACCGATTCGAGCGGCGGCCGTCGAGGTCCGTGACGCTCCGGCCGCGGACCCGTACCAGCATATGGTGGTCTCCGGTTCCTCCCGGTCACTTCAGGGCATCGAGCGCCCGTCGAGAGCGTAGGCTGAGACTGGCATGAAGCAGCAGAGCATCACCTCACTCCCACCGGCGCCCGATCAGGAACGCCGGCAGCGGCTCATCAAGTACTCGATCACCATGGGTGTCCGGTTGCTTTGCCTCGCCGCGCTCCCATTCGTGCAGGGCGGTTGGATGTTCGTGGTCGCGGCCGGCGCCATCTTCCTCCCGTACATCGCCGTGATCATCGCGAACGCCGGTTCGCTGCCGTCGCTGGGCGAGATCGAACGCCCCAGTGGTGTCGTGGTGTCCCAGCGGCCGAACATCGTCGACGACTCCGTCCCTCCCCGCCCGGCCGACCAGGCATGATCGGGTTCGGAGCCGAGCCCGACGGGGTGATCTGTTCTCGCGCCGGGTGCCGTGCAGTGGCGGACTGGCGGATCGACTGGCGGAATCCGAAGATTCACACCGGAGACCGCGTGAAGACCTGGACCGCCTGCGAGGAGCACGTCGACTTCCTGGAAGCCTTCCTCGAGGCCCGCTCCTTCCCGCTCGAGCGGGTGCGCCTCGCCCCGGTGGTGGGATCATGAGCGCCGGATGGCGCTTCGCCTTCAGCCGGCGCTGGCTCGGATACCTGGGCGTCGCCATCGTCTTCGCCGTCGTCTGCGTGCTCCTCTCCAACTGGCAGCTCGCACGCGCGAGCGAGAAGGAGGAAGAGGTCCAGCGCATCGCCACCAACTGGGACGCGACCCCGATCCCGCTCGACGAGGCACTCCCATCGCTCGACTCCTTCAGCGTCGCCGACGAATGGCACCCGGTGTCGATGAGCGGAACCTACCTGACGGACGAGCAGCTGCTCGTCCGCAACCGTCCCCGGAACAACCAGGCGGGCTTCGACGTCCTCACGCCGCTCCGACTGGCCAACGGCGACGTCTTCATCGTCGATCGCGGCTGGGTCCCGGCGGGCGACACGCTCGACGCACCGGAGTCGATTCCCGCTCCCCCGTCCGGAGAGGTCTCGGTCGTCGTCCGGATCCGGCCGGGCGAGCCGACCCTCCCGGGCCGCGGTGCCGCCGACGGCCAGGTGGCGACGATCAACCTCCCCCAGATCGCCGAACTCCGCGGTGAGACGGTCTACACGGGCGCGTACGGGATGCTGCTCTCGGAGCGCCCGGCGCCCGCGGAGGCGGCGCCCCTCGGCCCGATCAAACCCGAGCCGAACGAGGGCATGCACCTGTCCTACGCGCTGCAGTGGGTCGTGTTCGCGCTGATGGGCTTCATCTTCCTCGCCTACGCGATCCGCCAGGAGTACCGCATCCTGAACTCGGACGACCCGAAGGAGCAGCGGCGGGCGGCCGCGCGCGCCGAACGCCTCGCCAACAAGGCGAGGTCCGACGCCGACATCGAGGACGAGATCCTCGAGTCGCGTCGCTGACCCACGCCGCCCACCGGATTCACCGGGCGGCCGAGCCGGGCCCGTGATGCACACGGGCCCAGCGCGTCAGGCCAGACTGACGAGGTCCTGGTAGTCCTTGTTCCAGTGGTCCTCGACGCCGTCGGGCAGGATGAGGACCCGTTCCGGGTTCAATGCCTCGACCGCTCCCTCGTCGTGGCTGACGAGTACGACCGCGCCCTCGTAGTGGGCGAGCGCGTCGAGGATCTCCAGCCGGCTGGCCGGGTCGAGGTTGTTGGTCGGTTCGTCGAGCAGGAGCATGTTCGCTCCCGAGACGACGATCATCGCGAGGGCGAGTCGCGTCTTCTCACCACCGGAGAGCACCCCCGCGAGCTTGTTGGAGTCGTCGCCGGTGAACAGGAACGAACCGAGCACCTTGCGCGCTTCCATCTCGGTGATGTTCGGCGACGAGGAGACCATGTTCTCCAGGACGCTGCGCTTGACGTCGATCGTCTCGTGTTCCTGGGCGTAGTAGCCGATCCGCAGCCCGTGACCGGGCTCGAGCTGACCGGTGTCGGGCTGGTCCACACCGGCCAGGATCCGCAGCAGCGTGGTCTTGCCCGCACCGTTGAACCCGAGGATGACGACCTTCGATCCGCGGTCGATCGCGAGGTCGACCGCCGTGAAGATCTCGAGTGATCCGTAGCTCTTCGACAGGTTGCTCGCCATGAGCGGCGTGCGGCCGCAGGGGGCCGGGGTCGGGAACCGCAGCTTCGCGACGCGATCCTGGGCGCGGACCTCCTCGAGGCCGGAGAGCATCCGCTCAGCGCGTGCGACCATCTGGTGCGCCGCGGCCGCCTTGCTGGCCTTCGCGCCGAACTTGGCCGCCTGGAGCTGGAGCGCGGTCGCCTTCTTCTCGACGTTGGTGCGCTCCTTCTTCCGGCGCTCCTCGTCGGCCTCGCGCTGCCGCTGGTAGTTCTTCCAGTTCATGTTGTAGATGTCGATGACGGTGCGGTTCGCATCGAGGTAGAAGACCCGGTTGACCGTCTCCCCCACGAGCTCGATGTCGTGCGAGATCACGATGAACCCGCCCTTGTACTGCTTGAGGAACTCCCGCAGCCACACGACCGAGTCGGCGTCCAAGTGGTTGGTCGGCTCGTCGAGGATGAGCGTCTCGGCGTCGGAGAAGAGGATGCGCGCGAGTTCGATGCGGCGGCGCTGTCCTCCGGAGAGCGTCTTCAGCTGCTGGTCGAGGATGCGGTCGGGCAGATTCAGGTTCGACGCGATCGACGCGGCTTCGGCCTCGGCGGCGTATCCCCCGAGGGCGTTGAACCGGTCCGTGAGGTTGCCGTACTTCTTCATGGCGGCTTCGGCGACCTTCGGGTCGTCGCTCGCCATGGCCATGCTCGACTCGTGCATGCCGAGCGCGAGCTGGCCGAGGCCGCGGGCGTCGAGGATGCGGGTGCGGGCGAGGTCCTCGGGGTTGCCGGATCGCGGATCCTGCGGGAGGTAGCCGATCTCCCCGCCACGATCGATCTTGCCGTTGGTCGGCAGGGTCTCGCCGGCCAGGGTCTTGGTCAGGGTGGTCTTCCCGGCGCCGTTGCGGCCGACGAGGCCGATCTTGTCGCCGGCGGACACGCGGAAGTTCACGTGCTCCATGAGCACGCGTGCCCCCACGCGGATCTCGAGGTCGTGCACACTCAGCACAGGCATGGTCCATTTCTTCAGGTGCGTTTCGACAACGCGGGGGGTGGGGGTCAACTTCCCAGTATAAATCGTGAAATCGATGCTCGGCACCGCGGCCGTCTCGCGTGCGTCCGAGGGCGCCCGTTCGGACTCAGCGCAGCGCCGAGATCCGTCGGATGGCCTCAGTCAGCAGCTCCGGCGAACAGGCGAGGTTCAATCGCGCGTGGCCGGCGCCGGACGGACCGAACGGCGCTCCCTCCTGCAGAGCGACCTTCGCCACCCGCAGGATGTGACGGGCGGGCGGTTCCGACCAACCGAGGGTGGAGCAGTCGAGCCAGGCCAGATAGCCGGCGGCGGGCATGCGGTAACCGATCTCCGGGAGCTCGGCGCTCAGGAGGTCACCCAGCAGGCGCCGATTCCCATCGATGAGACCCAGAAGGCCGTCGAGCCACGGTTCCCCGGATTCGAACGCCGCGATCGAGGCCAGCACGCCGAACTGACCGGTGCGCCAGAAGACCTCGACCGGCATACCGGCGATCACGCTCCTCGGACCGGCACCAGCCGTGACCATGACCGCGCACTTCAGGCCTGCCAGATTCCAGGCCTTGCTGGCCGACAGGACGGCGTATCCGTTCGCCGCAGCCTCCTCCGAGACACTCAGGTAGGGGACGAACCGCTCGCCGGGCTGCGTGAGCGACGCGTGGATCTCATCGCTCACCACCACGACCCCGTAGCGGGCGGCGAGCGAGGCGACGGAGCGGAGTTCCTCGACCGTGTGCGGGCGCCCGATCGGGTTGTGCGGGTTGCAGAGCAGGAAGGCCTTCGCGCCGCCACGGAACGCGGTCTCCAGGGCATCGAGATCGAGGCGGAGCCCACCGGCTGGGTCCTCCGGACGACTCGAACCGCGCAGCGGCACGTCGGCGACGACCCCACCGGCCTCGGCGACGAGGTCGAAGAAGGGCGGATAGACCGGAGAGGTGACGACGACCCGTTCCCCCGGGGTGATGACGCGACGGAGGATCTCCACGATGCCCATGCTGACGTCGGCGGTCGTGAAGACGGACCCGGGGTCCACCTCCCACCCCCAGCGTCGAGACGCGAAGCCGGCGAACGCCTCGGGAAGTCGCGTGCGGCTCGCCACGTATCCGGCGTCCCCGCGATCGATCGCAGCGTGGAGTGCGGCGCGGATCACGGGCGCGAGCGGGACGTCCATCTCCGCGACGAACATCGGCAGGACGTCGTCCGGGTACTCGGACCACTTCTCGCTCGTCCGGGTGCGGAGCAGGTCGAGGGGGTCGGCGGAAACGGTCTCGGTCATGGCTCGACCCTATCCGCGGTCGGCGCGTCGGGCACAACCGCCGCGAACGACGACGACCGACGGCTGGAACACAGCCGTCCGTCGTCGTGGAGGATCGATCAGATCGAGAAGCCGAGGGCTCGCATCATGTCGCGGCCGTCGTCCGTGATCCGCTCGGGACCCCACGGCGGCATCCAGACCCAGTTGATGCGGAACGCGTCGACGATCCCGTCGAGCGCCTGACCGGTCTGTTCCTCCAGCACGTCCGTGAGCGGACAGCCGGCGGAGGTCAGGGTCATGTGGATGATGAGCGCGTCGTTCTCGTCATCCCAACCGAGATCGTAGATGAGACCGAGGTCGACCACGTTCACCCCGAGCTCGGGGTCCATGACGTCCTTGAGTGCTTCTTCGACCTCGTCGAATCGTTGCGGACTGAGCGTTGTTACCATGTCGTTATCTTAGACCGCCTTCGCGGACTCAGGCGCCTTCCGGAGCCACGACGGCGTCGACGAGGAAGCGGTCGTACCCTTCGTTCTCGAGTCGGTCGGCGAGCTCGGGACCGCCCTGTTCGGCGATCTTGCCGGCGACGAAGACGTGCACGAAGTCCGGCTTGATGTAGCGGAGGATGCGCGTGTAGTGCGTGATGAGCAAGACGCCGAGACCGGTGTTCTTCTTGGCGCGGTTGACGCCCTCGGAGACGATCTTGAGCGCGTCGACGTCGAGACCGGAGTCGGTCTCGTCGAGGACGGCGAACTGCGGCTTGAGCAGCTCGAGCTGCAGGATCTCGTGGCGCTTCTTCTCGCCGCCCGAGAAGCCCTCGTTCACGTTCCGCTCGGCGAAGGCCGGCTCCATGCGCAGGTTGCTCATCGACTCGCGGACGTCCTTGATCCAGCCACGGATGGCCGGTGCCTCGCCGTCGACCGCGGTCTTCGCGGTGCGGAGGAAGTTGGTGACCGTGACACCGGGGATCTCGACCGGGTACTGCATGGCCAGGAAGAGTCCGGCGCGCGCACGCTCGTCGACGCTCATCGCGAGGACGTCCTCACCGTCGAGGGTGATCGAGCCGCTGTCGACGGTGTACTTCGGGTGACCGGCGATCGTGTACGCGAGCGTCGACTTGCCCGAGCCGTTCGGGCCCATGATGGCGTGCGTCTCGCCCTTGCGGATGGTGAGGTCGACGCCACGCAGGATCGGCTTCGTGCCCTGTTCGGTTTCGACACTGACGTGCAGGTCGCGGATTTCGAGGACTGACATGGTGCTAGATCTCTTTCGTTGCGGTCGGGTCGATGTAGATGTCGCCGTCGATGAGCTCGACGGTGTAGACGGGGACCGGCTCGTAGGCCGGCAGGGTCAACGGCTTGCCCGTGGTGAGCGAGAACTGCGAACCGTGAGCCCAGCACTCGAGGTTGCCGTCTTCGACGAAGCCTTCGGACAGCGAGATGTCGCCGTGGGTGCAGACGTCCCCGATGGCGAACACATCGTCAGACGCGTCCCGGACGAGGGCGATCGGCACGCCGTCCACCACGACCCGCTTGGCCTGGTTCACGGCGAGCTCGTCGAACGAGCACACCTTCGTCGCCATCAGTGCTGCGCTCCGCCGTCGTCCTGTCCGTCGGCGCCCAACAGCTCTGCTTCGATGGCCGCCGAGAGGCGCTCCTGCAGCTCGGCGTCGCCGATCTGCTGGATGATCTCGACGAGGAATCCACGGACGACGAGTCGCCGTGCTTCGTCCTCCGGGATGCCTCGCGCCTGCAGGTAGAAGAGCTGCTCGTCGTCGAAGCGTCCGGTCGCGCTCGCGTGGCCGGCTCCGGCGATGTCGCCGGTCTCGATCTCGAGGTTCGGAACGGAGTCGGCACGAGTGCCGTCCGAGAGGACCAGGTTGCGGTTCTGCTCGTAGCTGTCCGTGGCGACGGCACGGTTGCTGATGAGGACGTCGCCGATCCAGACGGACCGGGCGCCCTCACCCTGCAAGGCGCCCTTGTAGGTCACGCGGCCCCGGGTGTTCGGAGCGTCGTGGTGCATGTACACCTGCTGCTCGAGGTGCTGGCCCGCATCCGAGAAGTAGACGCCCAGTGAGTCGAGATCGGAGCCCTGACCGGAGAGGTGCAGCGTGGGGTTCACTCGGACGACCTTGCCACCGAGGGACACGACGACGTGCTTGAGGTGCGCGTCGCGGCCGATGGAGGCGAAGTGGCTCGCGAGGTGCACGGCTTCGTCGTCCCACCACTGCACCGACACGACGGTCACGTCCGCCTGCTCGCCGACGACGATCTCGACGTTCTCCGTGAGGCGTGCGTCGCCGGAGTTCTCGATGATGATCAGGCCGCGGCTGAACGGTGCGGCCGTGATGACCGTGTGCGCGGCGCGAGGGCCACCGCCGAGCGCGCTGCGCTCGATGCGGAGGGTCTTGGTCTCCTCACCGGTGACCGAGATCGCGAGCGCCTGCTCGAAACTCGACCACGCGTTCGCCGATGCGCGCTCCTCCGGAACACCAGCCGATCCGACGCGCGCGTCGTCACGACCGATCCACTCGATGCCGAAGCCGTCGACGTCGTCGTGCTGGACCGGGGTGGGCGAGCCGTCGAGCTCCCCCGCGGTGAGGTCGGTGAACTTCGCGACCGGGCTGAGCTTCCAGACCGCCTCGCGTCCCGTCACCGCTGGGAAGTCGGCCACATCATAGGAGCTGAAGCGCTCCGATCGGGTCTGCACCGGGATGACGCGTCCTGCGCCGTCGCTGTGTGCCGTGATGCCGTGCTGTCCTTCGGTCTGAGTCGGTGCTGCAGTCGTCATTAACCGACGGATCCTTCCATGCCCATCTCGATGAGCTTGTTGAGTTCGAGTGCGTACTCCATGGGCAGCTCGCGGGCGATCGGCTCGATGAAGCCGCGGACGATCATGGCCATGGCCTCGTCCTCCGGCATGCCGCGGCTCATCAGGTAGAAGAGCTGCTCTTCGCTGACCTTCGACACCGTCGCCTCGTGTCCGAGCTGGACGTCGTCCACGCGGATGTCGATCGCCGGGTAGGTGTCGCTCCGGGAGATGGTGTCGACGAGGAGCGCGTCGCACCGCACGGTGTTGGCCGAGTGGTGGGCGTTGGCGTCGACCCGGACCTCACCGCGGTAGCCGGCACGGCCGCCACCACGGGCGATCGACTTCGACACGATCGACGACTGCGTGTACGGAGCCATGTGGATCATCTTGGCGCCGGCGTCCTGGTGCTGGCCGGGGCCGGCGAACGCGACCGACAGGGTCTCGCCCTTGGCGTGCTCGCCCATGAGGTAGATGGACGGGTACTTCATCGTGACCTTGGATCCGATGTTGCCGTCGATCCACTCCATGGTCGCGCCCTCAGCGGCCGTGGCACGCTTCGTGACCAGGTTGTAGACGTTGTTCGACCAGTTCTGGATGGTCGTGTACCGCACACGCGCGTTCTTCTTGACGATGATCTCGACGACCGCGGAGTGCAGCGAGTCCGACTTGTAGATCGGCGCGGTGCAGCCCTCGATGTAGTGCACGTAGCTGCCCTCGTCGGCGATGATCAGCGTCCGCTCGAACTGGCCCATGTTCTCGGTGTTGATCCGGAAGTAGGCCTGCAGCGGGATCTCCACGTGCACGCCGGGCGGCACGTAGACGAAGGAGCCACCGGACCACACGGCCGTGTTCAGCGCCGCGAACTTGTTGTCGCCGGACGGGATGACCGTGCCGAAGTACTCCTCGAAGAACTCGGGGTGCTCGCGCAACGCGGTGTCGGTGTCCATGAAGATGACACCCTGCGCCTCGAGTTCCTCGTTGATCTGGTGGTAGACCACCTCGGACTCGTACTGCGCGGCGACGCCCGAGACGAGGCGCTGGCGCTCGGCCTCGGGGATGCCGAGCTTCTCGTAGGTGTTCTTGATGTCGTCCGGCAGGTCTTCCCAGGTCTGGGCCTGCTTCTCGGTCGAGCGGACGAAGTACTTGATGTTCTCGAAGTCGATCTCGGAGAGGTCGGCGCCCCATGTCGGCATGGGCTTGCGCTCGAACAGCTGCAGGGCCTTGAGGCGCCGCTGCAGCATCCAGTCCGGTTCGCTCTTCAGCGCGGAGATGTCGGCCACGACCTCGGTGGAGATACCGCGGCGCGCTGAGGCGCCGGCGACGTCGCCGTCGTGCCATCCGAACTCGTACTGGCCGAGTCCGGCGAGCTCTGGGCGATCGATCAGGATGTCTGACATGTGTCCCTCTTTCCTCCCTGGAGACAACCACCGGATGGAGGTCGTCATTCCCTCCCGTGGGACGCGCCTGATCGGAGCGGGTTGGGGAGGGGATGTGCGGGCGGCTTCTTCGCGAACCTACAATGTTCTTGAACCATGGCGCTTCTCGCGCGCACCGTGAACCTCATAATCCTACAGCTTCCTGTGGGTTGTGGGTGAGGACGGTGCATACCGTCGCCGTGGCCACCGCGAACCGAAGGACCGACCCGTGTCAGACCACTCCAAGACCGCCAGTCGCGCGACGCCGCCGCGTAGCCTCCCCGAGCGGGTGCGCGCCACGCGGTTCTGGCAGTGGTTGCCGACGACGATCGACAAGCGGGTGCGGGTCGTCGCCTGGTTCTCGTTCGCGTTCCAGCTCGTCCTCATCGGCACCGGTGGAGCCGTCCGCTTGACCGCTTCCGGTCTCGGTTGCCCCACCTGGCCTCGCTGCACGGACGACTCGTTCGTGAACACGCCGGAGATGGGGATCCACGGGATCATCGAGTTCGGCAACCG
Organism: Plantibacter sp. ME-Dv--P-095; assembly: GCF_030209365.1. Classification (NCBI taxonomy): domain Bacteria; kingdom Bacillati; phylum Actinomycetota; class Actinomycetes; order Micrococcales; family Microbacteriaceae; genus Plantibacter; species Plantibacter sp. ME-Dv--P-095. The sequence continues at coordinate 35,968 of NZ_JARVSB010000005.1, read as the reverse complement.
TCTGCTGACGTTCGTCCTGGCGATCATCGTGATCGCCGCGTTCCTCGCGGTCATCCGCATGCGTCGGCAGCGGCCGGACCTCTTCCGACTGACCCTGCTCCAGGGGCTGTCCATCCCGGCACAGGCCGTCCTCGGCGGGATCACCGTGCTCACCGGCCTGAACCCGTACGTGGTGGGGCTGCACTTCGTCATCTCGATCGTCCTGGTCGCCCTGGCGACGATGCTCGTCCACCGGGTCTACCGCGGGCCCCGTGGCGCGGTGAAGGTCATGCCCGGTTGGTACCTCGGCGTCGTCCACCTCACGAGCCTGTTCGTGGCTGTGACGGTCGTGTTCGGTATCCTCACCACGGGCTCGGGACCCCACGCCGGCGACAACTCCAAGGAGGTGCCCGCTCCGCGGAACGGCTTCGACCCGGAGTTCCTGCAGCACCTCCACAGCTGGCCCGCCTACGCGACGCTCGCGGGCACCGTCGTGCTCCTCATCGGGGCAATCGTGCTCGGTGCACGCCGAGGTTCGCGCGGCGTCCGCACCGCGGTCTCCGCACTCCTCGCGGTCGAAGTCGCGCAGATCGTCGTGGGACTCACCCAGGCGCGCCTCGGACTCCCCGAGGTGCTGGTCGGGCTGCACATGGTGCTCGCCGGACTCCTCGTCGCCGCGATGACCTGGGTCGTCCTGCAGCAGCGGATCCCGGTGCGGACGGCGTCGAACGACGAGCGTCCGGTCTCCCTCAGCGCCGCGCGCTGACTCCGACGCGTCGTCGACGACGGGTCGACGCGCGCCGCTGGAGGTGCTGCCCTCGGACGACGGCTCAGAGCATCCCGACGGCGGTCACACGGACCACGGCCGTGCCGGTCTCGTCGGAGGCGTCGAGGTCGATGACGGCAGCGATCCCCCAGTCGTGGTCACCGGCCGGGTCGGCGAACACCTGGCGCACGCGCCAGACTCCCCCGGCATCGCCGACGGGGCGTTCGTCCTCGTCGTCGATCACGAGGAGGGCAGGGCTCCGCGCCGCGGCTCCCGTCGGCAACTCGCCGTGCTCCTCGAAGTAGGGGTCCATGGCATCGGCCCAGGCGTCGGCGTCGAATCCCGCAGAGGCGTCGAGCTCGCCGAGTGCGTCGTAGTGCTCCAGGGAGGCGAGCTGGACCCGGCGGAAGAGTTCGTTTCGGACCAGGACCGTGAACGCACGCCGGTTCGCGAGCACGCTGCGCGGTGTCGGCGGGAGTGCGTGGACGGCCTCGGCATGCCGTTCCGGATCCGGGTGGGAGAGTTCCTCCCACTCGTCGAGCAAGCTCGAGTCGACCTGGCGGACGAGTTCGCCGAGCCACTCGATGAGGTCCTGGAGTTCCTCGTCCTTGAATTCGTCCGGGACACTCTGGCGGATCGCCCGGAAGGCGTCCGACAGGTAGCGCAGGACGAGCCCCTCAGACCTCGACAGGCTGTAGAACGACACGAACTCGCTGAAGTTCAGCGCCCGCTCGATGAAGTCGCGGACGACCGCCTTCGGGCGGAGCTCGAGGTCGAGTGCCCAGGGCTGGGCGGCGGTGTAGCTGGTGAACGCCGCCTCGAGGAGCTCTGCGAGTGGCTTCGGGTGGGTGACCTGTTCGAGGAGCTCCATGCGCTGGTCGTACTCGATCCCCTCGGCCTTCATCGCCTGCACGGCCTCGCCCCTGGCGAGGTGCTGCTGGGCCATCACGATCTGACGGGGGTCGTCGAGGGTCGACTCCACCACCGAGATGACGTCGAGTGCGAAGCCGGGTTCCGCCGGGTCGAGGAGCTCGAACGCCGCGAGGGCGAAGGGTGAGAGTGGGGCGTTGAGGGCGAAGTTGGGCTGCAACTCGACCGTGAGACCGATGACGACCTCACCCGTGTCGGGATCGGTGGTCTGGGTGATCACGCCGGCGGTGCGCAGCGTGCGATAGATCTCGAGCGCGCGTCTGGCGAGGGCGAAGCGTCTGGCGCGCGGTTCGTGGTTGTCGAACACGAGCGAACGGATGGTGCCGAAGCTGTCACCGCCACGCGCGATGACACTGAGCATCATCGCGTGGGTGAGCTGCATGTGGCTCGTCAGCGTCTCCGGTTCGGCCGAGACCAGCCGTTGGAAACTGGGCTCTCCCCATGACACGAAGCCTTCGGGTGCCTTCTTGCGGATGATCTTGCGGCGCTTCTTCGGGTCGTCGCCGGCCTTCTCGATCAGTTTGAGGTTCTCGGTCTCGTGCTCGGGTGCCTGCACCACCACGGTGCCTGCGGTGTCGTACCCCGCTCGACCCGCTCGCCCGGCGATCTGGTGGAACTCTCTCGCGTTCACCTGCCGCATCTTCGTGCCGTCGTACTTCGTGAGCGCGGTGAACAGGACGGTACGGATCGGGACGTTGATCCCGACCCCGAGGGTGTCGGTCCCGCAGATGACCCGGAGGAGGCCCCGTTGCGCCAGTTGCTCGACGAGGCGTCGGTACTTCGGCAGCATGCCGGCGTGGTGCACGCCGATACCGCTGCGGACGAGTCGGGACAGGGTCGTGCCGAACGCGGTGCTGAACCGGAAGTCACCGATGGCCGCGGCGATCTCGTCGCGCTGCTCCCGCGTGACGACCTTGAGGCTCGTCAACGCCTGCGCCCGCTCGAGCGCGGCCGCCTGGGCGAAGTGCACGATGTAGACGGGCGCCTGGCCGGTGTGGAGGAGATCCTCCACCGTTTCGTGGATCGGCGTCGTCGCGTAGGAGAAGTGCAACGGCACGGGGCGTTCGACGCCCGTCACGACGGCGGTCTCGCGGCCGGTGCGGCGCTCGAGGTCGGCCGCGAGTTCGCCGACGTCTCCGAGCGTCGCGGACATCAGGATGAACTGGGTGTCCGGCAACGTGAGCAGCGGGACCTGCCAGGCCCAACCCCGATCCGGGTCGGCGTAGAAGTGGAACTCGTCCATCACGACCTGGTCGATGCCCGCATCGGTGCCGTGTCGCAACGCCAGGTTGGCCACGATCTCCGCGGTGCAGCAGACGATCGGCGCGTCGGCGTTCACCGAGGAGTCGCCGGTGACCATCCCGACGTTCTCCGCGCCGAACATCTCGACGAGGGCGAAGAACTTCTCGCTGACGAGTGCCTTGATGGGGGCCGTGTAGTAACTGCGTCGGCCGGAACTCAACGCGGCGAAGTGCGCGCCTGCGGCGACGAGGCTCTTCCCGGTGCCCGTGGGCGTGGACAGGATGACGTTGGCGCCGTCGACGATGCCGATGAGCGCCTCCTCCTGGGCCGGGTAGAGGCTGAGACCGCCGGCCTCGGCCCAGGAGACGAACCGGTCGAAGACGATGTCGGGGCTCTCCCCCGTCGCAGCGATCAGCCGGCCACGTTCCGCTGCGTCAGCCACCGGGTCAGAACGGGAGGAGCGGGTCGATGCCGACGGCGAGGAACAGCAGGGTCAGGTAGGTGATCGAACCGTGGAACACGCGCATGGGCGAGACGTGCTCGTGGCGGATCGCCAGGTTGTAGAGGCGGTGGGTCTCGTAGACGAACCAGCCGCCGGACAGGAGGGCGACCGCACTGTAGAGCAGGCCCATGTCCGCCACGGGGATGAGCAGGAGGGAGCAGGCGACCGTGGCCCAGGCGTAGAGGATGACCTGCAGGCCGACCTGTGCCCGCCCGCGGACGACGGCGAGCATCGGTACGCCGACGGCCTGGTAGTCGCTCCGGTACTTCATGGACAGCGGCCAGTAGTGCGGCGGCGTCCACAGGAACACGACGGCGAACAGGATGATCGGTGCCCAGGTGAGCGAACCGGTGACGGCGGCCCAACCGATGACGACGGGGAAGCAACCGGCGATCCCGCCCCAGATGATGTTCTGCTGGGTGCGTCGCTTCAGCCACAGGGTGTAGACGAACACGTAGAAGAGGATCGCGCCGACCGACAGCGAAGCGGCCAGCCAGTTGGTGGTGGCGAGGAGCCACACCGTCGACACGACGCCGAGCGTCCAGGCGAACACGAGGGCCTCGCGCGGCGTGACCTCGCCGGTCACGAGGGGGCGCTTCTTCGTGCGGTCCATCACCGCGTCGATGTCGCGGTCGATGTAGCAGTTGAACGCTGCGGCGGAGCCGGCGCTGAGCGCGCCGCCGATCACCGTCGCGATGACGAGCCACCAGTCCGGCAGGCCGCCCTTCGCGAGGATCATGACCGGGATCGTCGTCACCAGCAGCAGTTCCATGACCCGGGGCTTGGTGAGGGCGATGTACGCCTTCGCCTTGCGTCGGAAACCGAGCCTGGGGCTCGACACACGTTCTGCTACAGCGACGTCCATTGCTCCTCTAACGTTCGGTTCACCACGCACTGCTCGCCCGGTACGCGGTCCGCAGACGATTCTACGACACCGGCGAGGCGCACCGTACTCCGCGAGGGCGCTGCGCGCGGCTCACCGCCGGCAGGCTCGTCGGCAAGCTCTGTGACGTCGAAAGTCCACCCGTGTTCGCGCTGGTCGAACATCGACCGACAGCTGCGGTCTGTCGCTATGCTGGGAAGTGCTCGCCAGCCACTGTGCACGCGTGCGCCCCCTTCACCCAGTTCGAAGAGCGGTGTCGTGTGCTCGGACGCCGAAGACGACGTGGGCCGCGAACGTACAGAAGAAGGCTCGACCGCTCGTCGGCCTCCTGTTCCGATGAGAAGGGTCAGTATTCAGTGGCAGATCTGCAGTGGGAAAGCATTGACAGCAAAGCGGTCGACACGGCGCGCATCCTCGCCGCCGACGCGGTCGAGAAGGTCGGCAACGGCCACCCGGGGACGGCGATGAGTCTCGCCCCCGCCGCATACCTCCTGTTCCAGAAGGTCATGCGCCGCGACCCGAAGGACCAGGACTGGCTCGGGCGCGACCGCTTCGTGCTGTCGGTCGGGCACAGCTCGCTGACGCAGTACGTCCAGCTCTACCTCGGTGGCTACGGCCTCGAACTCTCCGACCTCGAGGCGCTCCGCACCTGGGGTTCGCTGACGCCCGGCCACCCGGAGTACGGGCACACCAAGGGTGTCGAGATCACCACCGGTCCGCTCGGCCAGGGCCTCGCATCCGCCGTCGGCTTCGCCTACGCGTCCCGTTTCGAGCGCGGCCTGTTCGACCCCGAAGCAGACGCCGGCACGAGCCCCTTCGACCACTTCGTCTACGTCATCGCGGGTGACGGCGACCTGCAGGAGGGTGTGACGAGCGAGGCCTCCTCGCTCGCCGGCCACCAGCAGCTCGGCAACCTCATCGCGATCTACGACTCCAACCAGATCTCGATCGAGGACGACACCAACATCGCCTTCACCGAGGACGTCAAGGCTCGCTACGAGGCGTACCACTGGCACGTCCAGGTCGTCGACTGGAAGCAGACCGGCGAGTACGTCGAAGACGTCCACGCGCTGAACGACGCGATCGAGGCAGCCAAGGCCGAGACCGAGAAGCCGTCGCTGATCATCCTCAAGACGATCATCGGCTGGCCGGCTCCCAAGAAGCAGAACACGGGCAAGATCCACGGCTCCGCACTGGGTGCCGAGGAACTCGCCGCCGTCAAGGAGGTCCTCGGGTTCGACCCCGAGCAGAGCTTCGTCGTCGCCGACGAGGTCATCGAGCACACCCGCAAGGCGATCGACCGTGGTGCCGAGGCCCGTGCCGAGTGGCAGCAGGCGTTCGACGCCTGGGCCGCGGCCAACCCCGAGCGTGCTGCGCTGCTCTCGCGTCTCGAGACCGGCGAGCTCCCCGAGGGCGTCGAGTCCGCACTGCCCGTCTTCGAGGCAGGCAAGGACGTCTCCACGCGCGCCGCTTCCGGCAAGGTGCTCAACGCCCTCGGCCCGGTCATCCCCGAACTCTGGGGCGGCTCGGCCGACCTCGCCGAGTCGAACAACACCACGATCGAGGGCGGTGCGTCCTTCATCCCGAGCGAGCACTCCACCCACGAGTGGACCGGCAACCCGTACGGACGCGTCCTGCACTTCGGTATCCGTGAGCACGCGATGGCCGCCATCCTCAACGGCATCGTCCTCCACGGACCCACCCGCGCGTTCGGTGGCACCTTCCTCATCTTCAGCGACTACATGCGTCCGGCCGTCCGTCTGGCCGCGCTCATGAACGTGCCGTCCATCTTCGTGTGGACCCACGACTCCGTCGCCCTGGGTGAGGACGGCCCGACGCACCAGCCGATCGAGCAGCTCGCCTCGCTCCGTGCCATCCCGAACCTCGCCGTCGTGCGACCGGGTGACGCGAACGAAGTCGCCTACGCCTGGCTGGAGATCCTCAAGCGCCGCGGCGGCCCCACCGGCATCGCGCTGACCCGTCAGAACATCCCGGTGTTCGAGCGAGGCACGGGCGACGCCTCCGGCGAGACCTTCGCCGCCGCGTCCAACGTCTCCAAGGGCGCCTACGTGCTCGCCGAGGCGCCGAACGGCACGCCCGACGTCATCCTCATCGCGACGGGTTCCGAGCTCCAGCTCGCCGTCGAGGCCCGCGAGGTCCTCCGCGGCGAGGGCGTCAACGCCCGCGTCGTCTCGGTCCCCGCGCTCGAGTGGTTCGAGGAGCAGTCCGCCGAGTACCGCGAGTCCGTCCTGCCGAAGGCCGTCACCGCGCGCGTCTCCGTCGAGGCGGGTCTCGGCCTGACCTGGAAGAGCATCGTCGGCGACGCCGGCCGCACCGTGTCGATCGAGCACTTCGGTGCCTCCGCCGACTTCAAGACGCTGTTCCGTGAGTTCGGCATCACCACGGAGGCAGTCGTCTCCGCAGCACACGAGACGCTCGGCAAGTAGCCCGGGCGAAGGAGACAGAAGAACATGACTGAAACCCCAACCGCCCAGCTGTCCGCCGCCGGCGTCAGCATCTGGCTCGACGACCTCTCCCGCGGACGCATCCAGTCCGGTGGCCTCGAGCAGCTCATCGCCGACCGCAACGTCGTCGGCGTCACCACGAACCCGACCATCTTCGCCTCGGCGCTCAGCAACGGCGACGTCTACGCCGAGCAGGTCGCCCAGCTGGCCGCAGCAGGCAAGGACGTCACCGAGGCGGTCTTCGAGATCACCACCGACGACGTCGCGTCCGCCTCCAAGATCTTCCGTGGCGTCTACGACGCCTCCGGCGGGTACGACGGCCGGGTCTCGATCGAGGTCGAGCCGGGCTTCGCCCACGACGCCGCTGCCACGATCGAGCAGGCCAAGGCCCTCTGGACCAAGGTCAACCAGCCCAACGCGATGATCAAGATCCCCGCGACCGTCGAAGGTCTCGAGGCCATCACCGCGGTCATCGGCGCCGGCATCAGCGTCAACGTCACCCTGATCTTCAGCCTCACGCGCTACCGCGAGGTGATCAACGCCTTCCTGACCGGTCTCGAGCAGGCCAAGGCGGCTGGGCACGACCTCTCGACGATCCACTCGGTCGCCTCCTTCTTCGTGTCGCGCGTCGACACGGAGATCGACAAGCGTCTCGAGGCCGTCGGCACCCCCGAAGCGGCCGCGCTGAAGAGCAAGGCCGGCGTCGCCAACGCCCAGCTGGCCTACCAGGTCTTCGAGCAGGAGTTCGCGAGCGAGCGGGCCACCGCCCTCCTCGAGGCCGGCGCCAACAAGCAGCGTCCGCTCTGGGCCTCGACGGGCGTCAAGTCCGCCGACCTCCCCGACACGCTCTACGTGACCGAGCTCGTCGCCGACGGTGTCGTCAACACCATGCCGGAGAAGACGCTCGAGGCGACCTTCGACCACGGCGTCATCACCGGCGACACCGTCACCGGCTCCTACGCAGCGGCCAACGAGGTCCTCGACGCGATCGCCGCGCAGGGTGTGTCCTACGACGAGGTCACCGAGCTCCTCGAACGCGAGGGCGTCGAGAAGTTCATCGTCTCCTGGAACGAGTTGCTCGAGACGGTGAAGACGGCGCTGGAGGCCTCCAAGTGAGCTTCAAGATCCACGTGAGCGGTGCGGCCGAGGCCGCCGTCGCGTCGGTCGTCCCGACGCTCGTCAGCGACCTCGTCGCATCGCGGATCACCGACCAGGACCCCACCCTGTGGGGTCCTGCAGCCGAGGCCGAGGCGTCCAAGCGCCTTGGCTGGGTTCAGGCGGTCTCCGTCTCCCGCCCGCTCGTCGAGCCGATCCTCGCTCTGCGCGAGCAGTTCAACGACCAGGGTGTCGACCACATCGTCCTCGCGGGCATGGGCGGATCCTCGCTCGCACCCGAGGTCATCACGGGCACCCTCGGGGGCCACCTGACGGTGCTCGACTCGACCGCACCCGGTCAGGTGCTCTCAGCCCTCGCCGACCGCCTCGAGACCTCCGTGCTCGTCGTCTCCTCGAAGTCCGGCTCCACGGTGGAGACCGACAGCCAGCGACGTGCCTACGAGGCTGCGTTCACGGCGGCGGGCATCGACCCCGCCGGTCGGATCGTCATCGTCACCGACCCGGGCTCGCCGCTCGAGGCGGCGGCGAACGAGGCGGGTTACCGCGTCTTCAACGCCGACCCGAACGTGGGCGGCCGCTACAGCGCGCTCACCGCGTTCGGTCTCGTCCCCTCCGGTCTCGCCGGGGTCGACATCGGTGCGCTGCTCGACGAAGCCGACGCCGTGCTCGGTGAGCTGGCCATCGACGACGCGTCGAACCCGGGGCTCATCCTCGGCGCGGCGCTCGGCGGTACCGTCCCGCTGCGCGACAAGGTCGGACTCATCACCGACGGCACGCACATCGTCGGTTTCCCCGACTGGGCCGAGCAGCTCATCGCCGAATCCACCGGCAAGTCCGGTCGCGGACTCCTGCCGGTCGTGCTCAACCCGCTCGCACCCGAGTTGGAGTCGAAGCCGTCCGATCTGCAGATCGTGCGGATCGTCGACGACGCCCACGAGTTCCACCTGCTCCCCCGCGACCGTCACGAGGGCGAGATCCTCGTGAGCGGCAGCCTGGGCGCGATGATGCTCGTGTGGGAGTACGCCACGGTGATCGCCGGTCGCCTCATCGGCATCGACCCGTTCGACCAGCCCGACGTCGAGTCGGCGAAGGTCGCCACGCGCGGGCTGCTCGACAACCGCCCGGAGCCTGAGGCACCCGCCTTCGTCGCCGACGGTATCGAGGTCCGCGGGACGACCGACCTCCTGGATGGCGTGACCACCCTGTCCGGTGCCGTCGAGGCACTGCTCGCAAGGCTCCCGGAGGACGGCTACGTCGCGATCCAGGGCTACGTCGACCGCCTCGCCTCGCCCCAGCTCGAGAGCATCCGCGACCTCGTCGCGGCGAAGGCCGGTCGCCCCACCACCTTCGGTTGGGGTCCGCGCTTCCTGCACTCGACGGGTCAGTACCACAAGGGCGGCCCGGCGAACGGCGTGTTCCTGCAGATCACCGAGACGGCGCCCGTCGACCTGGAGATCCCGGAACGACCGTTCACCTTCGGCCAGCTCATCGAGGCCCAGGCGGGTGGCGACGCCCGCGTCCTCGCCGAGCACGGTCGTCCGGTCCTCACGTTGACCCTCACGTCGCCGGACCAGAACATCGTCACCCTCTTCGACGCCGTCAACGACTAACGCGTCACTGCACAAGGAGCTTCATGTCCCCGGTGGAAATCACCCCGGAGTCCAACCCGCTGCGGGTTGACTCCGATCGGCGCCTCAATCGGATCGCCGGTCCGAGCGGCCTCATCATCTTCGGTGTGACAGGCGACCTGTCCCGCAAGAAGTTGATGCCGGCCGTGTACGACCTCGCGAACCGGGGGCTGCTGCCCCCAGGGTTCTCGCTCGTCGGGTTCGCCCGACGGGACTGGGAGGACCAGGACTTCATGGAGGTCGTCCACGACTCGGTGAAGCAGTACGCCCGCACGGAGTTCCGTGAGGACGTCTGGAATCAGCTCGCGCAGGGCATCCGCTTCGTCCCCGGCGAGTTCGGGGACGACGCGGCCTTCGAGAAGCTGAAGGCCACCATCGAGGAGCTGGACGCGGATCGCGGAACGATGGGCAACCACGCGTTCTACCTGTCGATCCCCCCGAAGGCCTTCCCCCAGGTGACCGAGCAGTTGCGTCGATCCGGCCTCGCGGAGCCCGCGGACGGGCAGTGGCGTCGTGTCGTCATCGAGAAGCCCTTCGGGAGTGACCTGAAGACGGCTCGCGAGCTGAACGACATCGTGCAGTCCGTGTTCCCGTCGGACTCGATCTTCCGGATCGACCACTACCTCGGCAAGGAGACCGTCCAGAACATCCTGGCGCTCCGGTTCGCCAACCAGCTCTACGAGCCCATCTGGAACGCCAACTACGTCGACCACGTCCAGATCACCATGGCCGAGGACATCGGCGTCGGGGGTCGTGCCGGGTACTACGACGGCATCGGCGCGGCGCGCGACGTCATCCAGAACCACCTGCTGCAGCTGCTCGCGCTCACGGCCATGGAGGAGCCCATCTCCTTCAACGCCTCGGATCTCCGTGCGGAGAAGGAGAAGGTCCTCGCGGCCGTCCGCCTGCCGGACGACCTCGGCGCGGCGACCGCCCGCGGGCAGTACGCCGGTGGCTGGCAGGGCGGTGAGCATGTGCTCGGCTTCCTCGACGAGGACGGGATGAACCCCGCCTCGACGACGGAGACCTACGCGGCCATGCGTCTCGACATCAACACACGACGATGGGCCGGCGTGCCGTTCTACCTCCGTGCAGGCAAGCGCCTCGGGCGTCGTGTCACGGAGATCGCCGTCGTGTTCAAGCGCGCTCCGCAGTACCTGTTCGCCGAGAGCCAGACCTCGGCGCTCGGGCAGAACGCGCTCGTCATCCGGGTCCAGCCCGACGAGGGTGTCACGATCCGTTTCGGCTCGAAGGTTCCAGGGGCCGGAACCCAGGTCCGCGACGTGACCATGGACTTCGGGTACGGACACGCCTTCACCGAGGCGAGCCCCGAAGCGTACGAACGACTCATCCTCGACGTCCTCCTGGGCGACCCCCCGCTCTTCCCCCGTCACGAGGAGGTCGAGCTCTCCTGGAAGATCCTCGACCCCATCGAGGAGTACTGGGCGGCACAGGACCAGCCGCTCGAGCAGTACGCTCCCGGCACCTGGGGGCCGTCCTCCGCCGATGACCTCATGACCCGCGACGGACGCACCTGGAGACGACCATGATCGTAGACCTGCCAGACACCACCACCAGCAAGCTGTCGAAGGCGCTCGTCACCATCCGCGAGGATGGCGGCGCGGTCGCCCTCGGTCGCGTGCTCACCCTGGTCATCTCCACGCGCCTCGGCGCGGAGGAGGAGGCCATCGAGGCCGCGAACGAGGCCTCGCGCGAGCACCCGATGCGCGTCATCGTCCTCTCCACGGAGCACGACGACAACGACTCCTCGATCGGAGACCGGCTCGACGCCCAGATCCGCGTCGGCGGCGACGCCGGCGCGAGCGAGGTCGTCATCCTCCGCGCCTACGGTGCGGTGGCCGAGAACGAGGAGAGCCTCGTCACCGGTCTGCTGCTGCCCGATGCCCCCGTCGTGGCCTGGTGGCCGGGTGAGGCGCCGGAGCGCGTCTCGACCTCCCCGATCGGCCGCATCGCCCAGCGTCGCATCACCGACGCGTCCGCGGCGGCGGACACCCACGCCGCCCTGCGCGGCCGTGCGGCCAACTATGCCCCGGGCGACACCGACTTCGCCTGGACCCGCCTCACCCTGTGGCGCGCGCAGCTCGCAGCCGTGTTGGACCAGCCTCCGTACGAGCCGGTCACGGCCATCGAGGTGTCCGGTGCCTCCGACTCGCCGTCGACCGAACTCCTGGCAGCGTGGCTGCAGCTCCAGCTGCAGGTCGACGTCACCCACGAGCTCAGCATGGCCCACGGCTCCAGCGGCATCCACGGGGTCCGACTGACGCGCGCCTCCGGCAACGTCGTCCTCGAGCGCCCCGTGCCCGACATCGCGACGCTCATCCAGCCCGGTCAGCCGACGCACGACCTGTCCCTCCCCCGTCGCAGTCTGCGCGACTGCCTCGCAGAGGAGCTCCGGACGCTCGACCCGGACGTGCTGTACGGCCAGGTCATCACCGTCGGCCTCCCCGGACTCGGCGAGCCGGTCACGCTGCGCGCTCGGACGAGCTGATGCCGACCGAGCGACGCGTCCTCGTCTATCAGGACCGCGACCAACTGACGACCTCGGTCGCCAAACGGTTCCTGTCCCGGACCCGCGAACTCCTGGAGTCTCAGGACACCGTGCACGTGGTCCTCACCGGCGGAACGGTCGGGACCGGCACGCTCGCCGCGGTCGCCGTGTCGAAGGATCGCGACCGGGTCGACTGGTCCCGGGTACACCTCTGGTGGGGAGACGAACGGTGGGTCGCGCGCGACGATGCCGATCGGAACGAACTGCAGGCTCGGGAGGCGCTCCTCGACAGCCTGCTGGCTCTCCCCGAGCGCGCTCTCGTCGCTGAGCACGTGCACGGCTACCCGGCGCCGGAGGACGGGATCGACCTCGACACGGCCGCGGTCCGGTACGCGGACGAGCTCCGTCGGTTCGCGAAGCCCGGAGAATCCCATCCCCGGTTCGACATCACCTTCCTCGGGGTCGGCCCCGACGGCCACATCGCATCGCTCTTCCCGGAACGTGCGGAGGTCTCGGTGACGGACACCTCGGTCGTCCCGGTCCGGAACTCCCCCAAGCCGCCGGCCGAGCGGTTGAGCCTCACGCGTCCGGCGATCAACTCGTCTGTCCGGGTCTGGCTCGTCCTCGCCGGGACCGACAAGGCCTCCGCCTTGGGGCTCGCCCTCGCCGGCGCGAGCTACAACGAGGTTCCTGCCGCCGGGGCAAAGGGTCGGAAACGGACGGTCTTCTTCGTCGACCAGGAGGCCGCCGCCGAGGTCCCCGACTCGTTGATCCTGCCGGAGTACTAGACAGCACAGCGGGCGCGTCGACAGGACCACGAAGAAAGGCCGTTCCCCTCGGGGAACGGCCTTTCTTCGTGGTCCTGGTGGTCGACGCTACTTCGACACGGTGCCGCGGCGTGCACGAAGCTGCTGCAGCGCTTCTTCGAGCAACTCCTCGGCCTCGGCCTCGGTGCGACGCTCCTTCACGTACGCGAGGTGGGTCTTGTAGGGCTCCAGCTTCGCGACCTCGGGCGGGTTCGCCTTGTCTCGTCCGGCGGGGAGGCCGGAGGTCGGGCAGTCGATCGTCTCCGGGATCTCCTCGTCCGGGACGTTCGCCGCGAAGTGACGGATCGTCTCGTTGCCGAGGGCGTCCCAGTAGGAGATGGCGATGCGGTCCGCGTGGTAGCCGTGGTCCTGTTCGCCCATGGGACCAGCGCCGACGCGTGATCCCCTGATTGCGCTTCCGCCTGATGCCATGGTGTGTTCTCTTTCTCGTGCTGTCGAGAGCGGTCGGATGTGTGGTGGAGTGCGGCCCGCTGGCGGGCGTCGCGGCCGACTAGGCGGCGGCGAACTTCGTCAGCAGCCCGATCACGACGATGCAGGCGCCCCAGGTGAGGCCGAGGATGACGGTGAAGCGGTTCAGGTTGCGTTCAGCGACGCCGGAGGAGCCGAGGTTGCTGGAGGACCCGCCGCCGAACATGTCGGAGAGTCCGCCGCCGCGGCCCTTGTGCAGCAGGATCAGGAAGGTGAGCAGGAGGCTGGTGATGCCGAGCAGCACCTGCAGGATGACCTGGAGAATCTCCACGTGAGACCTTTCGCATTCGCGTTCAGAGGGGCTGAACCGCCGTCCAGTATACCTCGACGATGAAACAGACACGGCTCGGCCCGCGGCTGGTGCCGCGGACCGAGCCGTCCTGGCGTGTCAGGTGTCGGAGCCCGTCACAGACCGACGTGCTGCGAGAACCGGGCGATACCGGCGAACTCCTCCGCGAGCAGACTCGCGCCGCCGACGAGCGCGCCGTCGACGTCGGGCTCGCGCATGAAACCGGCGATGTTCGACGCCTTCACGGAGCCGCCGTACAGGATGCGCGTGCGCTGTGCGGCCTCGTCTCCGAGGACCTCAGCGAGCGTGCTGCGCAGTGCTGCCGCGACCTGCTGCGCCTGGTCGGGCGTCGCCGCCTGTCCGGACCCGATGGCCCAGACCGGCTCGTACGCCACGACGATGTCGGCGTCGCGACCGAGTCCGTCGATCGCCGCGCGGAGCTGCGCGACGGGGACCGCGGATGGGCCGTGCTGTTCGAGGTCTTCGGCCGTCTCACCGATGCAGATGACGGGGACGAGACCGTGTCGCACGGCGGCAGCCGTCTTGGCCTGGACGACCTCGTCGGTCTCGTTGTGGAGCGTCCGACGTTCGGAGTGGCCGACGAGGACGTACGCGCAATCGAGCTTCGCGAGGAACGCGCCGGAGATCTCGCCGGTGTAGGCGCCCGAGTCGTGCTGGGAGAGGTCCTGAGCACCGTACGCGAGCTTGAGCTTGTCGGCTGCGACGATCGTCTGGACGGAGCGGAGGTCGGTGAACGGGGGGAAGATCGCCACCTCGGCGTCGGCATAGTCGTGCTTGCCGTCCTTCAGCGTCCAGTCGAGCTTCTGGACGAGGGCGATGGCCTGGAGGTGATCCAGGTTGAGCTTCCAGTTGCCGGCGATGAGGGGCACACGCGTGCGCCCGGGGGTTACTGCTGCCATCCGAGGACCTCCAGTCCAGGCAGACGCTTGCCCTCGAGGAACTCGAGGCTTGCGCCGCCACCAGTTGAGATGTGACCGAACTGGTCATCATCGAAGCCGAGCGCGCGGACCGCTGCGGCCGAGTCACCGCCACCGACGACGCTGAGGCCGTCCGTGCGGGTGAGTGCTTCCGCGACCGCGCGAGTGCCGGCGGCGAAGGGGGCCAGCTCGAACACGCCCATCGGACCGTTCCAGAACACCGTCTTCGATCCGGCCACGATCTCGGCGAACGCCTTGGCGGTGTCGGGTCCGATGTCGAGTCCCAGACCCTTCGCGCCGAACGGGGTGTCCTCGATGCGGTCAGCCGGGCGGACGACGTGCTCGGCGTCGGCGCTGAACCCGGCCGCGACGACGACGTCCGTCGGCAGCACGATGGTGACGCCGAGTTCCTCCGCCTTCGCGAGGTAGCCGCGGACCGTGTCGATCTGGTCGGCCTCGAGCAGGCTCGATCCGACCGAGTGCCCCTGTGCCGCCAGGAAGGTGAAGAGCATGCCGCCGCCGATGAGCAAGGAGTCGACGCGAGGGAGCAGGTGGCCGATGACGCCCAGCTTGTCGGACACCTTCGAGCCGCCGAGGACGACCGTGTACGGCCGCTCGGGGGTCTCGGTCAGGCGATCGAGGACTTCGAGTTCGGTGGAGATGAGCAGACCCGCTGCGCTCGGGAGGAGCTTCGCGAGTTCGTACACGCTCGCCTGCTTGCGGTGCACGACGCCGAAGCCGTCTGAGACGACCACATCGCCGAATGCGGCGAGCTTCGCGGCGAACGCCTCACGCTCACCGGCGTCCTTGCTGGTCTCGGCCGAGTTGAACCGCAGGTTCTCGAGCAGCACGACGTCGCCGTCGGTCTGGGCGGCGACGGCATCGCTCGCGGCGCTTCCGACGGTGTCGGCAGCGAAGGTCACCGGCTTGCCGAGGAGTTCCGACAGGCGCTGAGCGACGGGGGCGAGGCTGTACTTCGCGTCCGGCGATCCGTCGGGGCGTCCGAGGTGCGAGACGATGACGACGCGAGCGCCCTGGTTGATGAGCGCGTTCAGGGTGGGGAGCGCCGCGCGGATGCGTCCGTCGTCGGTGATGACGCCGTCCTTGAGCGGGACGTTCAGGTCGAGGCGGACGACAGCACGACGGCCGCCGAGGGCTCCGAGCGAGTCGAGGGTGCGAAGGGTCATGGAGAAGGTCTTTCTTGCACTGAGCCGACGGCCGCCGAGGAAGCCGAACGGGCGCCCTGAAGCTGGTTCAGGACGCCCGTTCGGACCATGCGGTGTCTGGCTGCTCTGGTGAGGAGGTGGTCAGACCGCCGGTGGTTAGAGGCGGTCCGCGACGTACTCGGTGAGGTCGACGAGGCGGTTGGAGTAACCCCACTCGTTGTCGTACCAGGAGGCGACCTTGACCTGCGTGCCGATGACCTTGGTGAGGCCGGCGTCGAAGATCGAGGAGTGCGGGTCGGTCACGATGTCGCTCGAGACGATCGGGTCCTCGGTGTACTTGAGGATGCCCTTGAGCGGACCCTCTGCGGCGGTCTTGTAGGCCGCGTTGATCTCCTCGACCGTGGCCGGGTTGGTCAGCTCGACCGTGAGGTCGGTGATGGAACCGGTCGGGACCGGAACGCGCAGGGCGTACCCGTCGAGCTTGCCGACGAGCTCCGGGATGACGAGGCCGAGTGCCTTGGCTGCACCGGTCGACGTCGGGATGATGTTGACGGCCGCAGCGCGTGCACGACGGAGGTCGCTGTGCGGGCCGTCCTGCAAATTCTGGTCGGCGGTGTAGGCGTGGACCGTGGTCATGAGGCCACGCTCGATGCCGAAGTTGTCGAGCAGCACCTTGGCGAGCGGCGCGAGGCAGTTCGTGGTGCAGGACGCGTTGGAGATGATGTCGTGCGTCGCGGCGTCGTAGGTGCCCTCGTTCACGCCGAGGACGATGGTCGCGACGTCGCTACCGGTGGCGGGAGCGGAGACGAGGACCTTCTTGGCGCCGGCGGTGATGTGCTTGCGCGCGTCGTCGGACTTCGTGAAGCGGCCGGTCGACTCGATGACGATGTCGACACCCAGCTCGCCCCAGGGGAGGTCGGCGGGGTCGCGCTCGGCGAGGACGATGATGGGCTTGCCGTTGACGATGATCTTGTCGCCGTCGAGCTCGACCGTGGCGTCCAGACGACCCGTGATGGAGTCGTACTTCAGGAGGTGGGCGAGCGCCTTGTTGTCGGTGAGGTCGTTGACTGCGACGATCTCGAGGTCGCTGCCCTTGGCGAGGGCGGCGCGGAAGAAGTTGCGGCCGATGCGGCCGAAGCCGTTGATGCCGATCTTGACGGACACAGATGACTCCTGATACTGAGGCGCCAGACGGCGCGATTGTACGGTCTGCTCGGAGTGAGCGCCTCCTCGACTGAGGAGGAAGTGGTCCGTCCCGGCCCCAGGGACCGGGACGGACCGGTCTACTACGACAGTACCAGCAGGCCGTTGGTCTGCTTGCGCGCGACCTCGAAGCGTGCCTGGACGTCTGCCCAGTTGACGATGTTCCAGAACGCCTTCACGTAGTCGGCGCGGACGTTCTTGTAGTCCAGGTAGTACGCGTGCTCCCACACGTCGAGCAGCAGCAGCGGGACGGTGCCGGCCGGGAAGTTGCCCTGCTGGTCGAAGAACTGCTGGATGTTGATGCGCTGACCGAGGGTGTCCCAGGTGAGCGCAGCCCAACCGGAGCCCTGGACGCCGAGCGCGGCCGCGGTGAAGTGGGCCTGGAACTTGTCGAAGCTGCCGAAGTACTCGTCGACCGCCGACTCGAGCTCACCCGTCGGCTTGTCGCCGCCGTCCGGGGAGAGGTTGTTCCACCAGATGGTGTGGTTGACGTGGCCGCCGAGGTTGAACGCGAGGTCCTTCTCCAGCTTGTTGACGTTCGTGAAGTCGTTGGCGTCGCGCGCCTCTTCGAGCTTCTCGAGGGCCGTGTTCGCACCGGCCACGTAGGTGGCGTGGTGCTTGTCGTGGTGGAGCTCCGTGATGGTCGCACTGATGTGCGGCTCGAGCGCGGTGTAGTCGTACGGCAATTCGGGCAGTGAGTAAACAGCCATGTTCTGTGTGATCTCCTCGTGTTGTCCCGTGCGCTGTCTGCACACGGCTCTGAGCGTCACGGCCCAGTCTAGCGAGCGGCAACCACGGCGAGACGGGGCTTGTTCCCAGGATGACGAACCGCGACGATACGTCGTCGGCGTCGAGCGACAGGCGGGATCAGTCCTCGTAGTCCGCCGGGAGGTTGGCGTCGGTGCCGGGGATGCCGAGATCGCTCGCGTGCTTGTCGGCCATGGCGAGCAGCCGACGGATGCGGCCCGCGATGGCGTCCTTGGTCATGGGCGGATCCGCGAAGTGCCCCAGCTCGTCCAGGCTGGCCTCGCGGTGGTCGAGGCGGAGCGCACCGGCGTACTGCAGGTGCTCGGGGACCTCGTCACCGAGGATCTCGAGCGCTCGCTCGACCCGCGCGCACGCGGCGACGGCGGCCTGTGCGGAACGACGGAGGTTGGCATCGTCGAAGTTGACCAGGCGGTTCGCGGTCGCGCGGACCTCCTTGCGTTGACGCATCTCCTCCCAGGACGTGACGGTGCCGGTGGCGCCCATGAGCGAGAGCATGCCGCTGATCGCGTCGCCCTCACGGATCACGACCCGGTGGATGCCACGGACCTCCCTGGCCTTCGCCGGGACGCCGATCCGACCCGCCGCGCCGACGAGGGCCATGGCCGACTCGTTCCCCGGGCACACGACGTCGAGCGAGGCGGAGCGGCCCGGATCCGTGAGCGAACCCGTCGCGAGGAACGCACCGCGCCAGACGGCGGAGAGCTCATCGCGCGAGCCGGTGGTCAGTCGGTTGGGGAGCCCACGCACCGCGCGACGGCGGGCGTCCAGGAGTCCTGTCTGGCGCGCCAGGGTCTCGCCCCCCTCGATGACCCGCACCACAAAGAGGGTCGGCTTACCGGAGCTGCCGGGGTTCTGCACGAGGATCTCGCTGCGGATCCCGTACAGTTCGCCGATGTCACGCCGCACGCGTTGCGCGAGGGTCGGGCTGTCGAGTTCCGCCTCGATGGCCACCCGTCCGGAGATCGTGTGCAGTCCGCCGGAGAAGCGGAGGAGCGAGGCGAGTTCGGCCGCACGGACCGAGTTGCGGGTCTCGCGGACGAGCGCCAGTTCGTTCTTGACGTCGGCGGTGAGGGCCACGGTGGTTCCTATCTGTCGTGATCGCGCCGTCGGAGTGCGGCGGCGATCCTGCATGTTCTCGATCCGGGGGCGTGGTGCACCCGGATCGCATGGGCTCGGACGCGGATGCGCCCGGCCCGATGGGCGTCATTCGCGCCCGAGGTCCCGATGCCGGACGTGCACGGCGACGCCGGACTGGCTGCGCAGCCGGTCGGCGAGTTCGAGCGCGACGGCGACCGAACGGTGCTTACCGCCGGTGCATCCGACGGCGATGGTGACGTGCCGCTTGTTCTCGCGTTGGTAGCCGGCCAGCACCGGCTCAAGGGCTTGCGCATAGCTCTCGAGGAACTCCGACGCACCCGGCTGGGAGAGGACGTACTCGCTGACCTCGGCGTCCTGGCCGCTCAACGCACGGAGCTCGGGAACCCAGAACGGGTTCGGGAGGAACCGCATGTCGGCGACGAGATCCGCGTCGGGCGGGAGCCCGTACTTGAAGCCGAAGCTCAACACGGTCACCTGCACGCCGGGCGTCTCCGCGCCGGCGAAGAGCTCGCGGGTGGTGGTGGCGAGTTGATGGATGTTGAGGTCGCTCGTGTCGATGATGACGTCGCTCGACTCCCGGATCTCGCTCAGGCGGTGCCGCTCGGCGACGATGCCGTCCAGGATCGTCCCCTCGCCCTGCAGCGGGTGCGGGCGGCGGACGGCTTCGAACCGGCGCACGAGTGCCGCATCGGTCGCCTCGAGGAAGATCATGCGGAGATGCGTGCCGCCTCGGAGCGCCGGGACGATCTCCTGCAGCTCGCTGAAGAAGTCGCGCCCGCGGACGTCCACGACCGCCGCGATCCGCGGCAGGCGAGAACCCGCGCGCTCGGCGAGGTCCACCAGAGGCCGGAGCATCTGTGGCGGCAGGTTGTCGACGACGTACCAGCCGAGATCTTCGAGAGCGTTCGCGACCGTGGAGCGGCCGGCGCCGGACATCCCGGTGACGATGAGCACTTCCTGCTGATGCTGCGGCTGGCCCGGGGTCATCGACACGCTTTCCTCGAAGGTTTGAAGTCCCAGCCTACCCATTCCTGGGGCCGGCCGAGGGCCCCGTGGAACCCGAGGCCAGGGCCTCGTACACGGTCGCCGCCAGTTTGCCGCCGATGCCCTTCACCTCCTCGATCTCCGCCGGTGTCGCGGTCTTCAGCCGTGCGACGGAGCCGAAGTGGCGCAGGAGCTCACGCACCTTCGCAGGGCCGAGCCCCGGGATCTCACCGAGGACGGTGGAGATGTCGCGCTTGCGCTTCTGGCGCTGGAAGCTGATGGCGAACCGGTGCGCCTCGTCGCGCACCCGCTGGAGGAGGAACAGCGACTCGCTCCCCCGCGGCAGGATCACCGGGTACGGGTCGTCCGGGAGCCAGATCTCCTCCAGTCGCTTCGCCAGCCCGCACAGGGTGATCCCGGTCAGACCCGACTCCTCGAGCGCGCGAGCGGCGGCCGCGACCTGCGGTTGCCCGCCGTCGACGATGAGCAACTGCGGCGGATAGGTGAACTTGCGCCGCTTGCGCTCCCCGGTCGTCTCGTCGACCGTCTCGACCGGTTCGCTCGACGTGAGGTGGGCGAGGCGACGCGACACGACCTGGTAGATCGAGTCGGTGTCGTCGGTGGACTCGGCGACACCGAAGCGACGGTATTCGTCCTTCCGGGAGAGTCCGTCCTCGAACACCACCATGGACGCGACGATGTTGGTACCGCTCAGGTGCGAGACGTCGAAGCACTCGATCCGCAGCGGCGCCTCGGTCATGCCGAGGGCGTCCCGGATGTCCTCGAGTGCCTGGGTCCTGGCCACGAAGTCGGAGCTGCGACGGGTCTTGTAGAGCATCAGGGCCTGTTTGGCGTTGACGACGGCGGTCTCCATGAGCGTCGCCTTCTCGCCACGCTGGGCGACCCGCACGGCGACCTTGGAACCGCGGCGC
Source organism: Plantibacter sp. ME-Dv--P-095 (assembly GCF_030209365.1). Lineage (NCBI taxonomy): Bacteria > Bacillati > Actinomycetota > Actinomycetes > Micrococcales > Microbacteriaceae > Plantibacter > Plantibacter sp. ME-Dv--P-095. The sequence continues at coordinate 15,275 of NZ_JARVSB010000005.1, read as the reverse complement.
TCGGCGAGCCAATCCTCGAGGCTGGCAGCGTCGTCGGGCAACTCGGGAACGAGGACCTCGCGCGGGACATCGGGCCCGTTCGCGGCGGCGTACACCCGCTGGACGACGCTGTCGACGAGTTCCGCCGTCGACATGTCGAGTTCCTTGTCGACGGTCCAGGAACGGACACCGCGGATGCGTCCGCCGCGCACGATGAACTGCTGGACGGACGCCGCGAGCTCGTCGTGGTCGATGCCGAAGAGGTCGGCGTCGACGGCGTCGCGGAGCACCACGGCGCTCTTCGCGAGTACCTGGTCGAGCGCCTGGAGCTGATCCCGGTACACCGCTGCGGACTCGTAGTCCTGGCGCGCCGCCGCGGCCTTCATGTCGGCCGTGATCCGCGTCGTGAACCGGCGGTCGTTCCCCACCATGAACGAGACGAAGTCGTCGACGATGGCGCGGTGTTCCTGGATGGACACCTTCCCGGAGCATGGCCCGCCGCAGCGTCCGATCTGACCGGGGAAGCACGGCTTCCCCGACGCCATGGCGCGCTTGTAGGCCGAGTCCGAGCAGGTGCGGATCGGGAAGACCTTGATCATGAGGTCGACGGTGTCGTGGACGGCCCAGATCTTGGGGTACGGACCGAAGTACTTGGCTCCGGGGATCCGGGTGTTGCGGGTCACCATGACGCGCGGTGCCTCGTCGCCGAGGGTCACCGCGAGGTACGGGTACGACTTGTCGTCGCGGAATTTGACGTTGAAGGGCGGGTCGTACTCCTTGATCCAGGTGTACTCCAACTGCAACGCCTCGACGTCGCTTCCGACCGTCGTCCAGGTCACGCCCGTCGCGGTCGTGACCATCCGCCGGGTGCGCTCGTGCAGCGTGTGCAGCGGTGCGAAGTAGTTGCTCAACCTCGCGCGGAGGTTCATCGCCTTGCCGACGTAGAGCACCCTCCCCGAGTCGTCACTGAAGCGGTAGACGCCGGGCAGGGTGGGGATCTCCCCTGCCTTCGGCCGGTACGCCAGGCCGCTCCCCCCGCGGGCAGCCGCCACGTCAGCCCGCCTTGCGGCTGCCGCCGGCCTCTGCCTCGAACAGTTCGTTCAGGAAGAAGCCCGTGTGGCTGCCGGGGACCGTCGCCAGGTGCTCAGGGGTGCCGGTGGCGAGGACCGTCCCGCCGCCGGCCCCGCCCTCAGGACCCATGTCGATGAGCCAGTCCGACGACTTGATGACGTCGAGGTTGTGCTCGATCACGATGACCGTGTTGCCCTTGTCGACCAGGCCGTTGAGCACGAGGAGCAGCTTCCGGACGTCCTCGAAGTGGAGGCCGGTCGTCGGCTCGTCCAGCACGTAGACGCTCCGGCCGTTGCTCCGGCGCTGCAACTCCGTCGCCAGCTTGACCCGCTGGGCCTCGCCACCCGACAGCGTCGTGGCGCTCTGACCGAGGCGGACGTAACCCAGTCCGACCTCGACGAGCGTCTTGAGGAACCGGTGGATGGAGGAGATGGGCTCGAAGAACTCCGCCGCCTCGGCGATCGGCATGTCGAGCACCTCGGCGATGTTCTTGCCCTTGTAGTGGATGGTCAGGGTGTCGCGGTTGTACCGCGCTCCCCCGCACACTTCACAGGCGACGTAGACGTCGGGCAGGAAGTTCATCTCGATCTTGATCGTGCCGTCGCCCGAGCACGCCTCGCACCGGCCGCCCTTGACGTTGAAGCTGAACCGCCCGGCCAGGTACCCACGGACCTTCGCCTCCTGGGTCTCGGCGAAGAGGTTCCTGATCTTGTCGAACACGCCCGTGTAGGTGGCCGGGTTCGACCGCGGCGTGCGCCCGATGGGGGCCTGGTCGACGTGGATGACCTTGTCGAGGTGCTCGAGACCCGTGACGCGGGTGTGCTTGCCGGGCAACTTACGTGCACCGTTCAACTTGTTCGCGAGGACGCGGTACAGGACGTCGTTGACGAGGGAGGACTTACCGGATCCGCTCACGCCGGTGACGGCCGTCAGGACACCGAGTGGGAAGTCGGCGCTGACCTTCTTCAGGTTGTTCGCCTGCGCTCCGATCACCTGGATCTGGCGCTTCGTGTCGATCGGCCGGCGCTTGGCCGGGATCTCGATGGCCTTCCGACCGGACAGGTAGTCGCCGGTCAGTGACTCGGTGTTCGCTTCGAGCGCCTCGTAGGAACCGGAGTGCACGACCTTGCCGCCGTTGACCCCGGCGCCCGGGCCGATGTCGACGATCCAGTCCGCGGTGCGGATGGTGTCCTCGTCGTGCTCGACGACGATCAGCGTGTTGCCGAGGTCCCGCAGGGCCACGAGGGTCTCGATGAGGCGGCGGTTGTCGCGCTGGTGCAGGCCGATGCTCGGTTCGTCGAGGACGTAGAGGACACCGGTCAGGCCGGAACCGATCTGCGTCGCGAGGCGGATGCGCTGTGCCTCACCACCGGACAGCGAGCCCGCGGTGCGGGCGAGGTCGAGGTAGTTGAGACCGACCTGGATGAGGAAGTCGAGCCGCACCTTGATCTCGCGGAGGACCTGCGCGGCGATGTGGGCCTCGCGGTCGCTCAGTTCGAGACGGTCCATGAAGGCCCGGGCGTCAGACAGGCTCAGCTCGGCGACCTCGGCGATGCTGTGCTCGTGGATGAGGACCGACAGGACCTCGGGCTTCAGGCGGCGTCCGCCGCACACCTGGCACGGGACCTCTCGGAGGTACTCGGACCAGCGCACACGCTGGCTGTCGGTGTCGGCCTGCAGGTACTGGCGCTCGATGTACGGGATGACACCCTCGAAGCCCGACGAGTAGCTCATCTCGCGTCCGAAGCGGTTCTTCCACTTCACCTTGACCTTGAAGTTGTCGCCGCGGAGCACCGCCTCCTGGACGGATGCCGGCAGGTCGCGCCACGGGGTGTCGAGCGAGAAGTCGAGGTCGCGGGCGAGACCGTCGAGCAGCTTCTCGTAGTACTGGTACAGCCCCTTGCCCTGCGTGGTCCACGGGACGATGACGCCCTCGTTGATGCTGAGCTCCTCGTCGCCGAGGAGGAGTTCGGCGTCGACGGACATGCGCGTGCCGAGGCCGGAGCACTCGGGGCACGCACCGAACGGTGCGTTGAAGGAGAACGTCCGTGGCTCGATCTCCGTCAGCTGCAGCGGGTGGTTGTTCGGGCAGGACAGCTTCTCGGAGAACGTCCGCCATGCGTCGTCGCCCTCTTCGTCGACGAAGTTGATGGTGACGAGGCCGTCGGTGAGCTGGAGGGCGGTCTCGAGCGAGTCGGTGAGGCGACCGAGGATCTCGGGGCCGGCCACGAGGCGGTCGACGACGACGGCGATGTCGTGCTTGACCTGCTTCTTCAAGGTCGGGGGCTCGGCGAGCTGGATCGCTTCACCGTCGACGATCGCGCGGGCGAAGCCCTTCGCCGAGAGCTCCTTGAAGAGGTCGACGAACTCCCCCTTCTTCTGGCTGACCACCGGGGCGACGATCTGGTACCGGCGACGCTCTTCGAGCTCCATCAGCTGGTCGGCGATCTGCTGCACCGTCTGGCGCTGGATGACCTCGCCACAGACGGGGCAGTGCGGGACACCGATGCGCGCCCACAGCAGACGCATGTAGTCGTAGACCTCGGTGATCGTTCCGACGGTCGATCGCGGGTTGCGGTTGGTCGACTTCTGGTCGATGGAGACCGCGGGGCTCAGACCCTCGATGAAGTCGACGTCCGGGCGGTCGACCTGACCAAGGAACTGCCGTGCGTACGCCGACAGCGACTCGACGTATCGTCGCTGCCCTTCGGCGAAGATCGTGTCGAAGGCGAGGGAGGACTTCCCGGAGCCCGACAGGCCGGTGAAGACGACCAGCGAGTCGCGCGGGATCTCGAGGTCCACGTTCTGGAGGTTGTGCACGCGGGCACCGCGGACACTGAGCGTTGAGTGGTGATCTACCTTGGCAATTGACACCCTTCGAGTCTACGCAGCACCACCGACACCGGACTCCCGAGCGGTGTCTGTGGTACTGCGCTCTCAGCGAAGCCTCCGGCTAGATGTGTCCGGCCTTCGCCATCTGCCGCAATTCCTGCTTCAATTCGGAGACCTCGTCGCGGAGCCGGCCGGCCAGCTCGAACTTGAGTTCCGCCGCGGCGGCGAGCATCTGCGCGTTGAGGTCGGCGATGATCGACTCGAGATCGTTCGCGCCCTCGGCGGCGATGCCCTCGCGTCTGAGGTTCGGCGTCGGGCTCTTCTTCTTGCCGTTGTCGCGTCCCGCCAGGAGTGCCGCGGTGTCGGCACCCTCGCGCGCGAGTGCCTCCGTGATGTCGGCGATCCGCTTGCGCAGTGGCTGCGGATCGATGCCGCGTTCCTCGTTGTACGCCACCTGCTTCTCACGGCGGCGATCGGTCTCCTCGATCGCGCGCTTCATCGAGTCGGTCAGGACGTCGGCGTACATGTGGACCTCGCCGGACACGTTGCGCGCGGCGCGACCGATGGTCTGGATGAGCGAGGTCGATGACCGCAGGAAGCCCTCCTTGTCGGCGTCGAGGATGGCCACGAGCGAGACCTCGGGGAGGTCGAGTCCCTCGCGCAGGAGGTTGATGCCGATGAGGACGTCGTAGACGCCCTGACGGAGTTCGCTCAGCAGCTCGACGCGCCGCAGCGTGTCGACGTCGGAGTGCAGATACCTGACGCGGACGCCCGCCTCGGTGAGGAAGTCGGTGAGCTCTTCGGCCATCTTCTTCGTGAGCGTGGTGACGAGGACGCGTTCGTCGCGCTCGGCGCGGACGCGGATCTCCTCGAGCAGGTCGTCGATCTGGCCGTTGGACGGCTTGACGATGATGGCCGGGTCGACGAGACCGGTCGGGCGGATGATCTGCTCGACGATGCCGTCGGCGATGCCCATCTCGTACTTGCCGGGCGTGGCCGAGAGGTAGACCGTCTGGCCGACCCGGTTCTTGAACTCGTCCCAGCGGAGAGGCCGGTTGTCCATCGCGCTCGGGAGTCGGAACCCGTGCTCGACGAGCGTCCGCTTGCGCGAGGCGTCGCCCTCGAACATCGCGCCGATCTGTGGCACCGTGACGTGCGACTCGTCGATGACCGTGAGGAAGTCGTCGGGGAAGTAGTCGAGGAGGCAGTTCGGGGCCTCGCCGGCCGAGCGGCCGTCGATGTGGCGGGAGTAGTTCTCGATCCCCGAGCAGAACCCGATCTGCTGCATCATCTCGAGGTCGAAGGTCGTCCGCATGCGCAGCCGCTGGGCTTCCAGCAGCTTGCCCTCACGCTCCAGGGACTGCAACCGCTCGGCGAGCTCCTCCTGGATGGTGCCGATCGCGCGCTGGATCGTCTGCGGGCTGGCCGCGTAGTGCGAGGCCGGGAAGACGGACACCGCGTCGAGCTTCTTGACGACATCGCCGGTCAGCGGATGCAGGGCGTAGAGCGCCTCGATCTCGTCGCCGAAGAACTCGATGCGGATCGCCAGCTCCTCGTAAACCGGGATGATCTCGATGGTGTCGCCGCGTACACGGAAGTTGCCGCGCGAGAAGTCGACGTCGTTGCGGTTGTACTGCATGCCGACGAACTTGCGGATGAGCCGGTCGCGCCCGATGTTCTGGCCGACCTGCAGGGCCGCCATCGCCTCCAGGTACTCCTCCGCTGCCCCGAGACCGTAGATGCACGAGACGGTCGAGACCACGATGACGTCTCGACGGCTGAGCAGCGAGTTCGTCGTCGAGTGGCGCAACCGCTCGACCTCGGCGTTGATCGACGAGTCCTTCTCGATGAAGGTGTCGGTCTGCGGGACATAGGCCTCCGGCTGGTAGTAGTCGTAGTAGGAGACGAAGTACTCGACCGCGTTGTTCGGCATGAGTTCTCGGAACTCGTTCGCGAGCTGCGCTGCGAGTGTCTTGTTGTGCGCGAGGACGAGGGTAGGGCGTTGGACCGCCTCGATGAGCCACGCGGTGGTCGCCGACTTGCCGGTACCGGTCGCGCCGAGGAGCACGACGTCGGTCTCGCCGGCGTTGATACGCCCGGACAGCTGCTCGATGGCGGCGGGCTGGTCGCCGCTCGGCTCGTACTCGCTGATCACCTCGAAGGGGCGGACGGCGCGTGTTGGTTCCATACTCCGAGTCTACGGAGGACCACCGACAGCACTCCCCCGCTTCGCCCACAGCGGAGCGAGCGACCGGCTCAGACGTCGGCGTCGCGATGAGCTTCGTCCGGCGCACCGTTCGACAGTGCACGGCGCCACACCGCGTCGACCTGGTCGACGGTGTGCGCGAGGGTGCCCGCCGTGTCGATCACGACGTCGGCGACGGCCGTGCGTTGCGCCTCTGTCGCCTGCGAGGCGATCCGACGTTCAGCCTCACCCCGGTCGAGCCCGCGCAGTTCGACCAGTCGATCGGCACGCACCGATTCGGGTGCCGAAGCGACGACCACCAGGTCGAACTCGTCGGCACGGCCGGTCTCCACGAGCAGGGGGACGTCGTAGACGACGATCGCCGCCGGATCGCTCGACGCCTCGGCGATCCTGGCCTGTGACCGACGCTTGACCTCGGGGTGGACGATCGCGTTGAGATCGGCTCTGGCCTGCTCGTCGGAGAAGACGATCGCGCCGAGAGCCGGACGGTCGAGCGTGCCGTCGGGACCGATCACGTCTGCACCGAACCGCGCCGCGATGGCCGCCAGCCCAGGAGTGCCTGGCTCGACGACCTCACGGGAGAGCACATCCGCGTCGATGACGACGGCTCCGTGCTCGGCGAGCCGGGTCGCGATGGTCGATTTGCCCGAGGCGATGCCGCCGGTGAGGCCGATGAGGTACATGCCTGCCAGCGTACCCGTGGTGCCATCGGGGTTCCGGGCGTGACGCCGCACACAACGCAGCAGGGGGCCGCCCGAAGGCGACCCCCTGCTGGACACCGACCGAAGTCGGTGCTGAGGTGACTAGTTGCTCGAGAGCTTCTCGCGGAGTGCCGCGAGGGACTCGTCGTCGGCGAGCGTTCCACCACCGGCGGAGTCGCTCGAGAACGAGGAACCGGCCGACGAGGAAGCGGTCGACGAGGAGGCCTGGTTGGCCTCTTCGACGGCTGCAGCCGCAACCTGCTTCTTGTGCGCTTCCCAGCGAGCCTGGGCGGCAGCGTAGTCCTGCTCCCACTTCTCGCGCTCGGCGTCGAAGCCTTCCTTCCACTCCTGCGTCTCGGCGTCGAAGCCCTCGGGGTACTTGTAGTTCCCGAGCTCGTCGTACTCCGTGAGCATGCCGTAGAGGGCCGGGTCGAACTCGGTGCCCTCGGGGTCGACACCCTCGTTGGCCTGCTTGAGGCTCAGCGAGATGCGGCGACGCTCGAGGTCGATGTCGATGACCTTGACGAAGACCTCTTCGCCGACCGACACGACCTGCTCGGCGAGCTCGACGTGCTTGCCGGACAGCTCCGAGATGTGCACGAGGCCCTCGATGCCGTCTGCGACGCGGACGAACGCACCGAACGGAACCAGCTTGGTGACCTTACCCGGAGCAACCTGGCCGATGGCGTGGGTGCGGGCGAAGACCTGCCACGGGTCCTCCTGGGTCGCCTTGAGCGACAGCGAGACGCGCTCGCGGTCCAGGTCGACCTCGAGGATCTCGACGGTGACTTCCTGACCGACCTCGACGACCTCGCTGGCGTGCTCGATGTGCTTCCAGCTGAGCTCGGAGACGTGGACGAGACCATCGACGCCGCCGAGGTCGACGAACGCGCCGAAGTTGACGATCGAGGAGACGACGCCCTTGCGGACCTGTCCCTTCTGGAGGTTGTTGAGGAAGGTGGTGCGGCTCTCGGACTGCGTCTGCTCGAGGAGCGCACGGCGCGACAGGACCACGTTGTTGCGGTTCTTGTCGAGCTCGAGGATCTTCGCCTCGATCTCCTGGCCGAGGTACGGCGTGAGATCGCGGACGCGGCGCAGCTCGATGAGCGAAGCCGGGAGGAAGCCACGGAGGCCGATGTCGACGATGAGGCCACCCTTGACGACCTCGATGACCGAACCGGTGACGACGCCGTCGGATTCCTTGATCTTCTCCACGTCGCCCCAAGCACGCTCGTACTGCGCGCGCTTCTTCGACAGGATCAGACGGCCTTCCTTGTCCTCCTTCTGGAGAACGAGAGCCTCGATCGTGTCGCCGACGTTGACGACCTCGGAGGGGTCGACGTCGTGCTTGATGGAGAGTTCACGCGAGGGGATGACGCCCTCGGTCTTGTAGCCGACGTCGAGGAGGACCTCGTCGCGGTCGATCTTCACCACGGTGCCCTCGATGAGGTCGCCGTCGTTGAAGAACTTCAGAGTCTTTTCGACCGCTGCGAGGAAGTCCTCAGCAGATCCGATGTCGTTGATTGCGACCTGCTTGGGGGCGGTCGTTGCGCTTGTCATGTAGTAATTGCTCCAGGTGGACAATGATTCAGGCCGCGGCTCGCGCACTGCTCCGGACCCGTGGATGACCACGGACGTTGATCGGGGCGATGCTGTTGTGTGAACCGATCCGAGGACCGGGATCGCTCTGCGAGACGGGCAGGCGGATAGGACGTCACAATTGTGACAGTCCAGTTTAGCGGGATCGAGGACCTGTGGGCAAGCCGCGTGCCGAGACGATCTCCCGGAGCGCCGGATCCAGGGTCGGGTGCTCGAAGCGGTAGCCCGCTTGCAGCAACCGTTCCGGGAGCGCCCAGCGACTCTTCAGGACGAGCTCGCTCTCCGTGCGGAGGAGGAACATCCCGATCTCCAGGAGCCAGCGGGGTGCGGGAAGGCCGATCGGCGTCCCGAGCACGTGCCGCAGGGTCCGCATGAAGCCGCGGTTGTCCGTAGGGCTCGGCGAGGTCACGTTGACGGCGCCTGAGAGCTCCGGGTGGTCGCGGAGGAACCGGACGATGCCGATGACGTCGTCCAGGTGGATCCAACTGAACCGTTGCCGACCATGGGGCGTCGTGAACCGATGACCCGTTCCGGCGGCCCGACGCGATCGCGAACGGGGCCAGCGACCGTCGAGCTGCGGTCCCCCGAGGCCGAGGCGCGCCAACCACAGCAACGGTGTGAGCGCCCCTCCGTCGCCGAGGACGATGGCGATCCGGAGAGCGACCCGTCGTGTGGCCGGCAGATCGTCGGCGAACAGTGCCCGCTCCCATGCCGTGGCGACGTCTACGGAAAAGCCCGATCCGATCTCGCCGTCGACTTCCGTCATGGCGCGATCGTCCGCGTCACGGTAGATGGTCGCCGTCGACGCGTTGATCCACAGCGGAGGAGGCGAGGCCGCTTCGCGGACCGCTCGCGACAGCTCCGTCGTCGTGTCGACGCGTGACCGGAGGATCGCGGCACGGTTCGAAGCGGTGTACCGGCAGTTCACGCTCTTCCCCGCCAGGTTGACCAGGAGGTCCGCGCCGTCGACCAGTCGGGCGATGCCCGCTCGATCACCCCAACGGGCGTCGGCCGCACCGCGACCGATGACGGAGACCGTTGCGCCGTCGGCCCGGAAGGACTCGACCAGCCGACGCCCGATGAACCCGGACGCTCCGGCGACCACGATCCGCTCGGACGTCATTCGAGCATCGCCGACCGCAGGGTGTCGAGCCCGACGCCCCCGAGGTCGAGCGCCCGACGGTGGAAGTCCTTGATGTCGAAGGCGTCACCGGCTCGGCGGGCCGCGTCATCGCGGAGCTGCTCCCAGATGCGCTGCCCGATCTTGTAGGACGGCGCCTGCCCGGGCCAGCCGAGGTAGCGGTTCACCTCGAAGCGGACGAACTCCGGAGACATGTTCACGTTCCGGCCCATGAAGTCGAACGCGTACTCGGCGGTCCAGGTGCCGCTCCCGTCGGGGAGCCGCTTGCCGAGGTGCACGCCGATGTCGAGGACGACCCGAGCCGCACGCATCCGCTGACCGTCGAGCATGCCCAGGCGATCGGCCGGGTCGTCGAGGTACCCGAGCTGCTCCATCAACCGCTCCGCGTACAGCGCCCAACCCTCGGCGTGTCCGGAGGTGCCGGCGAGCTGCCGGCGCCAGAGGTTGAGGGTATTGCGGTTGACCACCGCCTGCCCGATCTGCAGGTGGTGCCCGGGAACGCCCTCGTGGTAGACCGTCGTCAGCTCGCGCCAGGTGTCGAACTCGGTGACGCCGACGGGGACCGACCACCACATGCGGCCGGGACGGGAGAAGTCGTCGGTCGGGCCCGTGTAGTAGATCCCGCCCTCCTGTGTGGGAGCGATCATGCACTCGAGCGCGCGGATCTCCTGGGGGATGTCGAACTGGCTGCGGCCGAGCTCGTCGACCGCGCGATCGCTCGTCTCCTGCATCCAGCGCTGCAGCGCCTCCGTGCCGTGCAGTTTGCGCGCGGGATCCTGCTCGAGGAAGGCGACCGCCTCCTCCACCGAGGCTCCGGGGAGGATCTCGTTCGCGATCGACTCCTGCTCGGAGACCATGCGGGCCAGCTCCTCGATCCCCCACTCGTAGCTCTCGTCGAGATCGACCGTCGCTCCGAGGAACCGTCGGGACTGCAGGGCGTACAGCTCGCGGCCGATCGCGTCCTCCTCGGTCGCGGCGGGCATCAGTTCATGGGCGAGGAAGTCGGCGAGGCGGTTGTAGGCGACGGCGGCCGCGCCGGCTCCGGTCGACAGCTCTCCGGCGAGCGACGCTGGGAGCTGGCCGTCCTCCGGACCGGCTTCCGCCGCGAAGCCGATGAAGAAGCCGTCGTCGGCGCCGGTGCGGAGCACCTGCTCGTAGACCTCCTTCACCTGGCGTCGTGCGGGGGTGATGCCCTTCGCGATCCCCTCGCGAAGCGTCTCGATGTATCCGTCGACCGCTTCGGGCAACGCACCCAGACGGGTGCCAATCGTGCTCCAGTCGTCCACGGTGGCCGTCGGCATGAGGTCGAAGACGTCGCGGAGCTCCTGTGACGGCGACGCGATCACGTTCAGATCCCGGTACTGCAGGCCGGCTTCGGAGGAGGCGAGGTCGAGTTCGAGCTCCGCGGTGAGGTCGGTCTGGGTGACGCGGTCGACGGCGTCGACGGCAGTGGCCGAGCGGAGGGCGCTCAGCGTGCGGGCCGCGGCCTCGACATAGGCCTCGTGCCCGGCCGGCGAGGTGTCGCTGTAGCGCCCGCCGACATCGGTTCGGCCGATGTAGGTGCCCACCTCGGGCCGCAGCTGGACGAGCGTCTCCACCCAGCTTTCGGCGATGGCGTCGATCGGTGTGCTCTGGCGAGGTTCTTCGTGAGACATGCCGACGAGCCTAGTCCGCGCCCCGGGTGCGCGGCTCGTGGATCCGCCGGAGCGTCAGTGCGCGGCCGAGTCCCAATCGTGGCCGTGTCCGATCTGGACGTCGAGCGGCACCGACAGCTCGGCGGCACCCGCCATCTGCTTCCGGACGATCGCCTCGAGGGCGTCCCACTCCCCCTCGGCGACCTCGAAGATCAATTCGTCATGCACCTGCAGCATCATCTGGGAGCGGAGCGCCTGCGACCGGAGGTCCGACTCGATGCCGATCATGGCGCGCTTCATGATGTCCGCTGCGGAACCCTGGATCGGAGCGTTCAGCGCCTGCCGTTCGGCGTTCTCGCGCACGAGCCGGTTCGGGCTCGCGAGCTCGGGGAACAGCCGACGACGACCGAAGATGGTCTCGGTGTACCCGTCGAGCTTCGCCTGCTCGACGACGTTCCGCAGATAGTCGCGCACCGCGCCGAACCGCTCGAAGTAGTCGACCATCAGCTGCTTCGCCTCGGCGCTGGAGATCCGGAGCTGCTTCGAGAGGCCGAAGGCGCTGAGCCCGTAGGCGAGGCCGTACGACATGGCCTTCACCTTGTTGCGCATGGCGGGCGTGACGTCTTCCGCGGCCACGCTGAAGATGCGTGCACCCACGAAGCGGTGGAGGTCCTCGCCGGACTTGAACGCCTCGATGAGGCCGGCATCGCCGGAGAGGTGGGCCATGATCCGCATCTCGATCTGCGAGTAGTCGGCCGTGAGCAGGGTCTCGTACCCGGTCCCGGCCTGGAAGGCCGCGCGGATCCGTCGTCCCTCCTCGGTGCGCACCGGGATGTTCTGGAGGTTCGGGTCGGTCGAGGAGATCCGGCCCGTGCTCGTCCCTATCTGGACGTAGGTGGTGTGGATGCGACCGTCGTCGGTGATCGCTTTGTCGAGCGTCTCCACGATCTGACGGAGCTTCGTCGCGTCGCGGTGTTCGAGGAGCAGGCCGAGGAACGGGTGCGGGCTCTTCTCCTGGAGGTCGGCGAGTGCACCGGCGTCGGTGGAGAACCCGGTCTTGTTGGCCCGGGTCTTGGGCATGGCCAGTTGGTCGAACAGCACCTCCTGGAGCTGCTTGGGTGAACCGAGATTGACCTCGCGACCGATCTCGGCGTAGGCGTTGCTCGCCAGTTCCGCTGACCGGTTCCCGAGCTGCTCGGACAGACCGCTCAGGATGCCGTGGTCGACGGTCACCCCGGTGAGTTCCATGTGCGCCAGCACCTGCAGGACCGGCAGCTCCATGTCGAGCAGGACGCCGAGCGACCCCGGGTCGAGGGCGGCGCGGGTGGCCTCTGCGACGCGGAACGCGTACCAGGCCGTCCCCCCGACACCGACCGGGTCGGTCTCAGGGACCAGTTGGTTCGGGTCCGCCACAGGCATCGTCTCGTCGAGGTACCGTGCGGTGAGGTCGCCGAGGTTCTTGTCGCCGCCGCTCGGGCGGAGGAGCCAGCCGGCGACCGCCGTGTCGTACGCCAGCCCGTCGAGCTTGAGGCCGGCGCGTGTGACGGCCTTCACCTGCGGTTTCGCATCGTGCATGATCTTCGGGGCGTCGCTCGCGAGCCAGGCTTCGAGCGGCGCGTAATCGGCCTCACCGGGACGCCAGGCGAGAGACACGATCTCCGTGGGGGTGGCCAGACCAGCGGCGACCGGCAGGTCGCCGTCCAGGTCGAGGTGGAGTCCGATGCCGCCCGGGTGGGCTGCCACGGCGCGGGCGAGCCACGCCTCGAGTTCTTCGTCGAGCAGTTCCTTCCGTGGCGGCATCACCACGCCGGCCGCGTGCGATGCCGACACGTCGGTGTTCGCCTCGAGACCGTCGAGCTTCAGCACCCGGTCGAGGAGCGTGCGGAACTCCAGTCGACCGAACACGGCGGCCACGGCGTCGGCGTCGATCGGACGTCGCTCGAGGTCCTTCGGGCCGACCGGCAGTTCGACGTCGGTGAGGAGCCGGTTCAAGCGCCGGTTGCGGACGGCGTTCTCCTTGTGTTCGCGGAGGCTCTCCCCCACCTTGCCGGTGATCTCGTCCGCGCGTTCCAGGATCTGCTCCAGCGAGCCGAACTGGTTGAGCCATTTGACGGCCGTCTTCTCGCCCACCTTCGGGATGCCGGGGAGGTTGTCGCTCGTCTCGCCCACCAGCGCGGCGATCTCCGGATACTGCTCGGGACGGATGCCGTAGCGCTCGAACACCTTGGCGCCGTCGTAGCGCGTCAGCGCCGAGACGCCCTGGCTGGACGGGTAGAGCAGCGTCACGTCGTCGGTCACCAACTGGATGGTGTCGCGGTCGCCCGAGACGACGAGGACGCGGAAGCCCTCCTCGCCACCCTGCTTGGCGAGGGTGGCGAGGATGTCGTCGGCCTCGTAGTCCTCTTTGCTGATCGTGGTGATGTTCATCGCCTTGAGCGCCTCCTCCAACAGCGGCACCTGACCCTTGAACTCGGGCGGGGTCTCGCCGCGCGTCCCCTTGTACTCGGGGTACTCACGGGTCCGGAACGAGCGGCGGGAGATGTCGAAGGCCACGGCGATATGGCTCGGGTTCTCGTTCTTCAGCAGGCTGATCAGCATGGAGATGAAGCCGTGAATGGCGTTCGTGTGCTGGCCGTCGCGGGTTTGGAAGCTGTCGACCGGCAGGGCGTAGAACGCCCGGAAGGCGAGCGAGTGGCCGTCGACGACGAGGAGGGTAGGCTTTTCTGATTCCGACACGCGCCCAGCCTACAAGCCGGTGCCGACACGGCTCAGGACCGATCCGAAGGTGGACATGACGAACGAGACCGACCAAGCCCTCGAGTTCCTGAGGACGAGAGGCAGCGGCGCACTCGCCGCCAAGATGGGGATCGAGTTCACGGAGTTCACGGTCCAACGGTCCGTCGCGACCATGCCGGTCGAGGGCAACACGCAACCCGCGATGCTGCTGCACGGAGGCGCCTACGTCGTCCTCGGTGAATCCCTCGGGTCGATGGCCGCCAACCTCTTCGCCGGCCCCGGCAAGCTCGCCGTCGGCATCGACATCAACGCCACGCACACCCGTTCGGCCACCGAGGGGATCGTGACCGGTGTCTGCACCCCCATCCACCTCGGGCGGTCGCTCACCGTCCACGAGATCGCGGTCAGCGACGAGCAGGGTCGACGCTGTTCGACGATCCGCATCACGAACCTCATCAAGGACGCACCGGGCACCTGACGCGCCACCCCGGACAACGCAGAGCGGCCCGCCCCCGACGGGCGGGCCGCTCTTGCGACGAGGTGGGAGCGGGCTACTTCTTGGCGCTCAGCTGCTCGATGATCGCCTGCGCCACATCGTGCATGGTGAGACGGCGGTCCATGGAGGCCTTCTGGATCCAGCGGAACGCCTCGGGCTCCGTAAGGCCCATCTTCTCGTTGAGCAGGCCCTTCGCCCGGTCGACGAGCTTCCGGGTCTCGAAGCGCTCGACCATGTCGGCGACCTCGGCCTCGAGGGTGATGATCTGCTGGTACCGCGAGAGGGCGATCTCGATCGCGGGCAGGAGGTCGTTCGGGGTGAACGGCTTCACGACGTACGCCAGGGCACCGGCCTCGCTCGCCCGCTCGACCAGTTCCTTCTGGCTGAACGCGGTGAGGAGCACCACCGGTGCGATGTGCGCCTTGCCGATGCGCTCGGCGGCGGAGATGCCGTCGAGCTGGGGCATCTTCACATCCATGATCACGAGGTCCGGACGGAGCTCCGTCGCGAGCGCGACGGCGGTCTCGCCGTCGCCGGCCTCGCCGACGACCTCGAAACCGTTGTCGCGGAGGATCTCGACGATGTCGAGGCGGATGAGGGATTCGTCCTCAGCGACGACGACGCGCCGCGGGGCTACGGGAGGGGTCTCTTGCTCGGTCACCCTCAAATCCTACGGTACTCTGATGCAGGTTGCTGTTCGCCGTGCGGCGGACGCGCCGGTGTGGCGGAATGGCAGACGCGGAGCACTCAAAATGCTTTGTCGAAAGACGTGTGGGTTCGAGTCCCACCACCGGTACCACAAATGCGGCGATTCCCAGCCGGGTGCACTCAACATGCTTTGTCGAAAGACGTGTGGGTTCGAGTCCCACCACCGGTACCA